>NZ_JBEZDL010000003.1:0-570591 GCF_040648295.1 Amycolatopsis sp. NPDC049159 | reverse complement strand
GCCGCCCCTGCCCCGCACACCCCCCAAACCCCCCCCCCCCGCACTTTCACGTGAAAGTGCGGGCCCCTGGTGGGCACTTTCACGTGAAAGTGCGGGTTCAGCGGCCGGCGGCGCGGGCGAGGCGTTCGGGGTAACGCTCCCCGGCGATCGCCTCCGCGGGAGCGGCCGCCTCGATCGCGGCCAGGTCCGCCGCCGTCAGTTCCAGGGCAGCCGCCGCCACGTTCTCCTCGAGGTACTTGCGGCGCTTGGTGCCCGGGATCGGCACGACGTCCTCGCCGTGGGACTGCACCCACGCGAGCGCGAGCTGCCCCGCGGTGACGCCCTTCTCCTCGGCCAGCTTCCGCAGCGCGTCGACGATCGCCATGTTGCGCTCGAAGTTGCCCTCGGCGAAACGCGGGAGGCCGCGGCGCATGTCGTCCTCGGGCAGGTCCGCCATCGACGTCACCGCGCCGGTCAGGAAACCCCGGCCCAGCGGCGAGAACGGGACCACGCCGACGCCGAGCTCCCGGCACGTGTCCAGGATTTCGCCCTCGATGCCCCGGGTCCACAGCGACCATTCGCTCTGCAGCGCCGTCACCGGGTGCACGGCGTGGGCGGCGCGGATCGTCGCCGCGCTCGCCTCGGAAATCCCGGCGTACCGGATCTTCCCGGCTTCGACGAGCGAAGCCAGCGCACCCCAGGTCTCCTCGATCGGCGTGTCCGGGTCGACGCGGTGCTGGTAGTACAGGTCGATGTGGTCGACGCCGAGCCGGCGCAGGGACTCGTCGCAGCTCTGCTTGACGTAGGCCGCGTCGCCGCGGGCGCCCATCGCGCCGTCGGTCCACACGATGCCGAACTTCGTCGCCAGCACGACCTCGTCGCGGCGGCCGGCGATCGCGCGGCCGACCAGCTCTTCGTTGACGCCGTTCGCGTACACGTTCGCGGTGTCCAGCAGCGTCACGCCGAGGTCGAGCGCCCGGTGGATCGTCGCGATCGACTCTTCGTCGTTGTCGCGGACGCCGTACGCCTGGCTCATCCCCATGCAGCCCAGCCCCTGGGCACCCACTTCCAGTCCGCCGAGCTTCCTGGTCTTCACGCGGAGATTTCCTCCCTGCCGGGTTCCACGCCGAGCACGTTGCGCTCGACCTGGGCGTAGTTGTCGATCTTGTAGTCGAGGATGTCGAGGCAGCCCTGCAGCTCGGCGATCCGCTCGGCGACCGACCGCCGCTGCTCCACCAGGAGAGCCTTGCGGCGGCCCGCGCTGGCGACGCCGTGGCGGCGCAGCGACGCGTACTCGCGCATGCTCTTGATGGGCATCCCCGTGGTGCGCAGCTTGGTCAGGAAACCGAGCCAGTTCAGGTCGTCGTCCGAGTAGGCCCGGCGGCCCGCGGTGTCACGGGCGGGCGGGTCGAGCAGTTTGATGCGCTCGTAGTACCGGAGGGTGTCGATGGACAGTCCGCTACGTCGAGCGGCTTCCGCTATCGAGTAGCTCATGACCTCGACACTACGACCTGGAGTGCACTCCAGGTCAACTCTTCACCCTGGCCATTCGTAACAGTGTTCTACTACGCTGTGTAGATGGCACGGCCACGGACACACGACGAAGCGCTCCGGCTGAAGCTGCTCGACCGCGCCGGTGAGCTCATCGCCGCCGACGGGCCGAAGGCACTTTCCCTGCGGAAGCTGGCTGCCGACGCGGGGACGTCGACCACCGCCGTGTACTCCCTCTTCGGCAGCAAACCCGATCTGGTGAACGCCCTCTACACCGAGGGCTTCCGCCGCTTCGGCGCCCGGATGGCGGGCACCGAGCTGACCGGGGACGCCGTCGACGACCTCGTCGCGCTCGGCAGCGCCTACCGCGCGAGCGCGCTCGCCGACCCGCACCTGTACGGGATCATGTTCAGCCGGTCGGTCCCCGGGTTCGAACCCAACGAAGACGCCGAAAAGCTGGCCCGCAAGACGCTGGAGCCCCTGGAGGCGATCATCCGCCGGGCCATCGCCGACGGCGTCTTCTTCGACGTCCCGCCGGCGACCGTCGCGGTCGGCTGCTGGGCCGTCGTGCACGGGCTGGTGTCCCTGGAGCTGACCGGCAACCTGCCGGAGGAGTTCGACGTGACCGGCTCGTACGAGCGGGCCCTGCGCGCGAACGCCTCCGGCTGGCTGCGGCCTCAGAACAGCGGCAACGACGCGTCGTAGACGAGCCGGCCCTCCGCGTCCCACGCCCGGACGCGCACCTTCGCCTCCGGCGTCAGTGCGATCTTCCGCGGCAGCCAGGCCAGCGCCATGCCGTCGGTGACCACCAGGTCGGCGCCGTTGTCGGCGTCGAATTCGAAGCCCGCCGAGATCGCCGCGGCCGGGAGCACCACGGCGACCGGGGTGCGGGCCGCCCCGGCCGGGGCGCCCGACTCGCCGGCGCCGAGCGTGTTCACCCGCAGGATCCGCGCCGGGACTCCCCGGGCCGCCACCAGATCGGGGTAGGCCCGGGCCCGCGTCTTCCCCGGCCGCTGGTAGTCCGGCTCCCGCGTGCAGACGATCACGCGGTCGCCCCGGCGGCCCATGACCACCTCCTGGCCGGCCTCCCGCAGCAGCGGTCCCGGGCGGTAGGCCGCGGCGTCCGGGATCACCTCTTCGGCGTCGGCCAGGCAGTCACCGAGGGCCCGGCCCGCCACCGAGGTCCGGTCGGCGGGCTCCGGGCGGTCGGTCACGGCGAGCAACGGCGCCGGGGCGGCCGGGAGGTCCACCTTCCGCGGCTGCCCCGGCCCGCTGTCGATGAGCGCGACCGCCGTCCGGTCCGGCGCGGTACGGGTGTGGGCCACGAACTGGCGGCTGACCGGCGAGAACCCGACGTCGCTCCCGCTCGACCCGCCGGGGGTCGACGTCGCGAGGCTCGCCTTCGGCCACGCCGGGTCCAGCACCCCGCCGACCAGCCCGGTCGCGCTGTGCAGCAGCAGCCCGGACCGGCTGCCCGGCGCGTACGCGGGCGTGGCGCCCGGGTCCGAGAGCGTCACGGTGGTCGCGGTCGTCTCGCAGAACATCGGCTTGCCCGCGGCGGTGGCCGCGACGACGGCGTCCCCTTCGAGTTCCTCGGTGAGCAGCGGGACCCACTCCGCGCGCGGCGGCACCCGGTCCGTCTTGCCCGCCACCTGGACCGCGGCCCAGCACCGGTCGAGCGCCGTCGTCGCGAGCTTGCCGTCGAGCGTCAGGCCACCGGGGACCGCGGGCGGCGCTTCGGCGGGCTGCCGCAGCTGCCGCGTCACGACGACCGCGCCCGCGGCCAGGACGAGCACCGCGGCCGCGGCGGCGTACCAGACGTGCTTGGCGCGCTTGGGTTTCCCGATGCCCGCGCGGACTTCCGCACGCAGCCGGTCGCGGACGTCGCCGGGCAGCGCGCGCCGGGGCGGTAGGCCGAGGTCGTCGCTCATTTCCCCTCCAGCAGGGTGCGCAGCCGGGCACGGGCCCGGGACAGGTGGGCGCGGACGGTCACTTCCGCGACGGCCAGCAACGCGGCGGCGTCGGCGGTGCCGAGGTCGCCGAGCAGGCACAGCTCGACGACCGTGCGCTGCGCCTTCGGCAGCGTCCGCACGGCTTCGACGACCTCGCGCAGCCGCCGCTCGCCGTCGAGCCGCTCGGCCACGGCGTCGGCGTGGTCGGACACCACCGGCGGATCCGGGATCTTCCGGAGCAGCAGCCGCCGCCGTCTCGCGCCGCGGTACTCGTCGCGGGCGGCGTTGCCGGCCACGGTGTAGAGCCAGGGCAAGGCGCTGTCCCGCACGAGCGTGACGTCGGCACGGCGGCGCCACGCGGTCAGGAACGTGTTCGAGGTCAGGTCTTCGGCGGCGGCCCAGGAGCCGGTCAGCCGGTAGGCGTGGTTCCAGACGGCCTCGGCGTGCCGCTCGAAGAGCTCGCCGAAAGCCGTTTCGTCGCCCCCGGCCGCCCGGTCCCACAGGGCCCGATCACCCACCGGTACCCCCGTCGTATGGCTGGTCACACCCTTCAGTGGCCGGCACCGGGCGGGACGTTGCTATTCGTTCTCCGGGAACCGGGCATCCGTCAGGTCGATGTCCTGGTGTTCGCCGCCCTCGAAGTCGGTTTCGCCCTCGAACCGCGCGCGGGTCAGCTCGAACCGGCCGCCCGAGCGGACCCGGGTGAACCGGGCGAACGCGCCGAAGCGCGCCCAGGTGAAGAACGCGCCCTCCTCGAAGACCGACCGGTCGAAGTTGACGGCCGAGGTGAACTCCGCGCCGAAGAAGCCCACCCGGCGGGTGAAGGTGGTGCCGCGGATGTGCACCGCGCCGACGAACCGCGCGCGGCTGAAGTCCGCGGCGGCCAGGGTGCAGCCGCTCAGCCGGAAGTCGACGAGGGTGGCCCGCTGCAGGTCGATCGCCATCCCGGGCCAGAACCCGGGTTCGCCGTGGGTCAGGTGGGTCTTGAGCAGTTCCTGCGCGGCCAGGCGGACCAGCAGCTCGGCCTCGTCGTAGTCGGGCGGATCGAGGTCCGCGGTGCCCTTCAGGCCCGCTTTCGGGCCGTCGAACGGCATCCGCAGGTAGGCGCACAGGACGTTGACGATCGTCTGGCGCTGCTTCGGGTTGTCCTGCCCGAGCCGCTCCAGCGCGTACAACCCGCCGAGCCGCACGGGCGCCTTGTCGTTGCCGAGCTGTTCGACGGCCTTCGTGTACAGCTCGGTGACCCGCCGCTCCTCGAGGTCCCGTTCGGTCACCCCGGCGACGCGGGTGGTCTCGGCGAGCTGCAGTTCCAGCGTGCGCTGGCGGCGCGTCGCGAGCCACAGCGCGAACACGCCGCCCGCGCCCGCGCCGACGCCGAACGCCGTCTTGACCGCGTCGATGCGCACCGGCGCGGTCGGCTCCCCGGACCAGGCGAGGAACAGCCACAGCAGCCCGGCGGTGACGGCCGCGACCGCGACGGCGGTCACGGCGATCCACCGCCACTTCAGGACCGGCAAGGGCTTAGACGGCGCCGTACTGGCGGTCACCGGCGTCACCGAGACCCGGGACGATGAAGCCCGAGTCGTTGAGGCGCTCGTCGATGCTGGCGGTGACCACGCGGACCGGCAGGCCGGTCTTCTCCAGGTGCGCCAGGCCTTCCGGCGCGGCGAGCGCGCAGATCGCCGTGACGTCGGCGGCACCGCGGTCGGTGAGCAGCCGGATCGTGTACTCCATCGAGCCGCCGGTGGCGAGCATCGGGTCGAGCACCAGCACCGGCCGGTCGGCGAGCGACTCCGGCAGCGATTCGAGGTAGGGCGTCGGCTTGAGCGTCTCCTCGTCGCGCGCGAGGCCGACGAAGCCCATCTGCGCGTCCGGGATCAGCTTGTGCGCCTGGTCGGCCATGCCCAGCCCGGCCCGCAGGACCGGCACGAGCAGCGGCGGCTTCGCCAGCTTGAAGCCGTCGGTGCGCGCGACCGGCGTGTGGATCCGCTCGGTCTTCACCGGGACGTCGCGCGTGGCTTCGTAGACCAGCATGACGGTCAGCTCGTGCAGCGCGGCCCGGAACGCGGCGCTGTCGGTGCGCGCGTCGCGCATCGTGGAGAGCCGGGCCTTCGCGAGGGGGTGGTCGACGACGTACACATCCATGCGGGTCAATCTAGCCGTTTCGCGAAGCTCTTCACCCAGCCGCGCTGCCAGGGCGTTTCGACGGCGCGTTCGTGGTAGTTCGCCCGCACCCAGGCGACGGCGTCTTCGGCCGGGACGCCGGAGAGGACGGCCAGGCAGGCCATCACGGTGCCGGTGCGGCCCGCGCCGCCGTAGCAGGCGACTTCGACGGTTTCGACCCCGGCGCGCTCGTGGAGGGCCTTGATCTTGGCGATCGCGTCCGTGCGGTCGAGCGGCAGCAGGAAGTCCGGCCAGGTGATCCACTCCTGCGGCCAGGTGATGCCGCCGCCGTGCTTGCGCCGCAACCGGTTCGTGCCCAGGTAGAGCCCGTAGTCCGGCTCGGGTTCGTCGGGTCGCGGGCGGCCCAGCCCGCGGCCGCGGACCTCGACGCCGTCGGGAAATCGCACCATCGGAGCAGTGTCCTCCAGAAGGTGGACACGGAGGGTGGTTTTCGCCGATAGGCTCCCCCGGGTGAGCGAACTGACGCCCGACCAGATGCGGGCCTCCGACGCCGACCGCGAGCGCGTCGCCCAGGTGCTGCACAACGCCCTCGCGGAAGGGCGGATCACGGTGAACGAACTCGAAGAGCGCCTGTCGACGGTCTACGCGGCCAAGACCATCGGCGACCTCAAACCGGTGACGGTGGACCTGCCCACGTCGCCGGGCGTGATCGAGCCGGCGGCGTCCCGCGCACTGGGCTTCCCCGACCAGCGCATCGGCGGCTACGCGGGCTCCCCGGTCTCGATCGGCGTCATGTCGGGCGCGGTCCGCAAGGGCAGCTGGGTCCTGCCCCCGCAGCACACGAGCTTCGCCTTTTGGGGCGGCGCGGAGATCGACCTGCGCCAGGCGAGGTTCGCGGACAAGCACTGCACGATCACGGCCATCGCGATCATGGGCGGCATCCAGATCACGGTCCCGGACGACATCAACGTCGACGTGACGGGCATCGGCTTCATGGGCGGCTTCGTGCTGGAGGACAAGTCGGGAGCGCCTCCGGCACCCCCGACGGCACCGACGGTGAAGATCAACGGCCTGGGTTTCTGGGGCGGGGTGGTCGTGTACCGGCGGCCGGCCCAGCGGGTGGACCCACCGCGCATCGAGAAGGGCTGACCTCGGAATTGTGACGCGCTCGGCACCCAGCGTCACACCCGATGGGGGCTCGCACTGTCGTACCCGCCGCCTAGACTCAGGCGCATGACAGCCACGACCAGCACGTCAGCGGCGCCGGCCACCCCGGCGCCACTGGCGGACGCGACTCGCGACGACGCGAGCCTGCGCCGCTTCCTGCTCGGGCTGCCCGGTGTCGACCAGGTCGGCGTCGAGCAGCGCGCGGCGGGCCTCGGCACGCGCAGCATCAAGAAGGACGCCAAGCGGTGGGCCATCGACACCGCCATCTCCATGGTCGACCTGACCACGCTGGAGGGCGCCGACACCCGCGGCAAGGTCCGGGCGCTCGCCGCGAAGGCCGTCCGCCCCGACCCCGAACGCCAGGACACCCCGCGCGTCGCCGCCGTCTGCGTGTACCCGGACATGGTCGAGACCGCCGTCGAAGCGCTGGGCACGAGCGGTGTGCACGTCGCGAGCGTCGCCACCGGCTTCCCCGCCGGCCGCACGAGCCGTGAGATCAAGCTGGCCGACACCAAGATCGCCGTCGACGCGGGCGCGCACGAAGTCGACATGGTGATCGACCGCGGCGCCTTCCTCGAGGGCCGCTACATGGCCGTCTTCGAGGAGATCCAGGCGATCAAGGCCGCCTGCGGCGACGCCCACCTGAAGGTCATCCTCGAGACCGGCGAGCTGGCGACGTACGACAACGTGCGGCGCGCGTCGTGGCTGGCGCTGCTGGCCGGCGGTGACTTCATCAAGACCTCGACCGGCAAGGTCTCCCCCGCCGCGACGCTGCCGGTCACCCACATCATGCTGCAGGCGGTGCACGACTGGCACGTCCAGACCGGCGAACTGCGCGGCGTCAAGCCCGCGGGCGGCATCCGGACCACGAAGGACGCGATCAAGTACCTGGTCGCGGTGCACGAGGTCGCCGGCGAGCAGTGGCTGGTCCCGGACCTCTTCCGCTTCGGCGCGTCCAGCCTGCTCAACGACCTGCTGCTGCAGCGCCGCACCCAGGTGGACGGCCACTACAGCGGCCCCGACTACGTGACGGTGGACTGATGCCTGTTTTCGAGTACGCACCGGCGCCCGAATCGCGCGCCATCGCGAACCTGAAGGACCACTACAAGCCGTTCGTCAACGGCGAATTCGTCGACGGCTCGGGTGAGCCGCTCAAGACGATCAACCCGGCCACCGAAGAGGTCCTGGCGGAGGTCGGCACCGCGTCGAAGTCCGATGTGGACACCGCGGTCAAGGCCGCGCGCAAGGCGTACACGAGCGTCTGGTCGAAGATGCCGGGCACCGAGCGCGCGAAGTACCTGTTCCGCATCGCGCGGCTGATCCAGGAGCGTTCGCGCGAGCTGGCGGTGCTGGAAAGCCTCGACAACGGCAAGCCGATCAAGGAGTCGCGCGACTCCGACGTCCCGACGGCGGCCGCGCACTTCTTCTACCACGCGGGCTGGGCCGACAAGCTGGAGTACGCGGGCTACGGCCCGGACCCGCGGCCGCTGGGTGTCGCGGGCCAGATCATCCCGTGGAACTTCCCGCTGCTGATGCTGGCCTGGAAGATCGCGCCGGCGCTGGCCACGGGCAACACGGTGGTGCTGAAGCCGGCCGAGACGACGCCGTTGACCGCGCTGGTCTTCGCGGAGATCTGCCAGCAGGCGGAGCTGCCGCCGGGTGTCGTCAACATCCTCCCGGGCGCCGGTGACATCGGTGCGTCCATTGTGGAGCACGCCGACATCAACAAGATCGCCTTCACCGGCTCGACCGAGGTCGGCAAGGCGATCCAGCGCCAGGTCGCGGGGACGCCGAAGAAGCTGACGCTCGAGCTGGGCGGCAAGGCCGCGAACATCGTGTTCGAGGACGCCCCGCTGGACCAGGCGATCGAGGGCATCGTCAACGGCATCTTCTTCAACCAGGGCCACGTCTGCTGCGCGGGCTCGCGCCTGCTGGTGCAGGAGTCCATCGCCGAAGAGGTACTGGAAAAGCTGCGCTACCGCGTCTCGACGCTGCGCATCGGCGACCCGCTGGACAAGAACACCGACATCGGCGCGATCAACTCGGCCGAGCAGCTGGCGAAGATCCGCGGGCTCGTCGAAGCCGGCGACGCCGAAGGCGCGCAGCGCTGGACCAGCCCGTGCCCGGTGCCGGACCGCGGGTTCTTCTTCGCCCCGACGGTGTTCGCGAACGTCCACCAGTCGATGCGGATCGCGCGCGAGGAGATCTTCGGCCCGGTGCTGTCGGTGCTGACGTTCCGCACGCCGGACGAGGCCGTGGCGAAGGCGAACAACACGCCGTACGGGCTTTCGGCGGGCATCTGGACCGAAAAGGGCTCCCGGATCCTGTGGATGGCGAACCAGCTGCGCGCCGGCGTGGTCTGGGCCAACACCTTCAACCGCTTCGACCCCGCCGCACCGTTCGGCGGCTACCAGGAATCCGGCTTCGGGCGCGAAGGCGGCCGCACCGGGCTGGAGGCTTACCTCGATGTCTGATCGGATTTCCGTCGCGAAGACGTACAAGCTGTACGTGGGCGGCAAGTTCCCGCGTTCGGAGTCCGGCCGGGTCTACCCGGTGACGGACGCGAAAGGCAAGTTCCTGGCGAACGCGGCCCACGCGTCCCGCAAGGACGTCCGCGACGCGGTGGTGGCCGCCCGCAAGGCATTCCCGGGCTGGTCCGCGGCGACGGCGTACAACCGCGGCCAGGTCCTGTACCGGGTGGCCGAGGTGCTTGAAGGCCGCCGAGACCAGTTCATCGCCGAGGTTTCGGCATCCGAAGGCCTGGCGGCAAAGAAGGCGGAGTCCATTGTGGACACGGCCATCGACCGCTGGGTCTGGTACGCGGGCTGGACGGACAAGATCGCCACGGTCCTCGGCGCGGCGAACCCGGTGGCGGGCCCGTACTTCTCGTTCACGGTCCCGGAACCGACGGGCGTGGTGGGCATCCTGGCGCCCCAGGGTTCGTCGTTGCTGGGCCTGATCGAGGTCCTGGCCCCGGTCCTGGCGACAGGCTCGACGGCGGTGGTGGTCTCGAGCGCGGAGCGCCCGTTGCCGGCGATCACGCTGTCGGAGGTCCTGGCGACGTCGGACGTCCCGGGCGGCGTGGCGAACATCCTGACCGGCCACGCGTCCGAGCTGGGCTCGTGGCTGGCTTCCCACGGCGACGTCAACGCCCTGGACCCGACAGGAGCCGCCCCGGCGGACCGCCCGGAGCTGGCACGCGAAGCGGCGAACACGGTGAAGCGGGTCCTGACGGTCCCGGAGGCCGAGCCGGACTGGACGACGGCCCCGGACCTGACCCGCCTGCGCCGCTACCTGGAGGCGAAGACGGTCTGGCACCCCCTGGGCGTCTGAGTGCACGAACGGAGGCCACCACCCCGCACCGGGGTGGTGGCCTCCGTCGCGTTCACGGCTTTCGGCTGACGCTCAGGTCGATCACCGGTACAGTCCCTGCCAGGTACTGAGCGTGACGCATCGGGGAGGGTGCAGGTGCCGGACGACGAAGAGTGGGCGTTCGAGGCGGAGATCGACCTGTGGGACGACGGCGAAGCCCCGGCCACGTCCAGGGAGGACGACCCGGAGCCGGCCGATCCCACGGGACGCGATCCGGACTCGGCGGTGACGGTGACCGTCAGCGCCGAAGGCGCTGTCCGGCAGGTCAGGCTCGCCTCGGGCTGGAAGAGCAAGGTCGACCCGCGCGGCCTGCACTCGAGCGTGCTGACTGCGGCCAATGCAGCGACTCTCGACGCCCTGGTGCGGCAGACCCGGAACGCTCAGGAGAACCCACCCTCGTCACGCCGAGGGGATGCGGACGAGACACCGCTCACCGTCCAGGACATCCTCCGGCTGGGCGATGCCGTCATGGCTGAAGTCGATGAACTCTCTGCCCGCTTGGCCCTCGCCGACCGCCAGGTCACCACGACGAGTTCCGGCGGACACGTGACAGGGACCGCCCAGAGCGGGCACTACCTCAGCCTGGACATCGATCCGACCTGGGCATCAATGGCGAGGAACGCGGAGATCGAGGCCGAACTGGCCGAGGTCCTGAGGTCGCTCCACCGCGATTCGGTGCCGGACGGCACGGGCCCCGAAGTAGGGAGAGCCACGGCCGAACTCCTGGGGCTGGTCCACGATCCGGCCCGGTTGATCCGCCGGATCCAGCTCCGTGACGGGCAGCCGGAAGCAACGAGAGGTCCTGAAAGCCGATGAGTGACATCGAAGTGGCCTTGGAGGCTTTGCGCTCGGACGCAGCGGCCTGGGACGAAGCAGCCGGAGGCCTCGGCGAAGCCGGGGCGGTGGTCGCGCCGCTTGGTCTGACGCCGGCCGACGTCATGAGCTACGCGGCGGGC
This sequence comes from Amycolatopsis sp. NPDC049159, assembly GCF_040648295.1. Taxonomy (NCBI): domain Bacteria; kingdom Bacillati; phylum Actinomycetota; class Actinomycetes; order Pseudonocardiales; family Pseudonocardiaceae; genus Amycolatopsis; species Amycolatopsis sp. NPDC049159. The sequence continues at coordinate 559,550 of NZ_JBEZDL010000003.1, read as the reverse complement.
CGGGGTTTCGACCACCAGTACGGGTTGACGCTCGCCAAACTCGAAGACTCCCTCCGGCGGGGTGCCCTCAACTTCCACCGGATATCGGACAGCCTGCATCGGGGGGCCGCGATGTACCAGGTCTCCGAAGAAGAACGCCGCCGGAAGCTGCGTCAAGCAGGCGAACACTGAGGGCGCGAGGGGAACCAGAACGATGACCAACGACGTGATCGACCAAGCGCTCGCCGGGTACGAAAAGTTCAGGCAGCTCGTGGAGGACCTGTTCCAGCGGGTCCGGGACACGCTGGACTGGATCCCGGACGCGCTGGCCGACCTGGTGAAGCCGATTCGGGACGGTCTTGCCTTCATCGGGAACAAGGTCGCCGAGTTCGAGTCCGCTCATGAGAAGTTCGAGCGGGACAAAGGTGACCCCGACAAACTGCGTGCCTACGCCGCCGAGTGGGGCGACAAGTTCACCCAGCGACTCGACGCGGTCGCCGGCACCCTGGATCCGGGGTCGCTGAAGACCACGTTGCACTGGAGCGGATCCGCTGCCGAGACCTACAAGATCGCTCTTTCCGAACAGCTCAAGAAGATCGATGCCGCCAAGGAACTCGGCAGGCAGATGCGCGACTCGCTCACCAACCTCTCCAATGCCGTCGAGACGTTCTGGCTCACCTACAACTCGATCATCTGGGGGCTGGTCGGGGCGACCGCGGCGGCCGTCGTCAGTGCGGCGACCGTCGTCGGGCTACCCGCCGCTCTCGGCATCCTCAGTGCGGAGATCGCGGCCGGCATCCCCGCGGTGTTCGCGACGATCAACGTGATCGACACAACGGTGGACACCATCCAGAACGAGCTGGTGGCGATCCACGACAAAGCCGACGACCTCGGCGCCGGCTGGAACCAGACCGACACGAGCACCATGTCGCACCCGGGTGATTGGCGGACCGTCGGATGATCGGACCCGCCGCGGCGGCCGGCATCTGGATTCCGCCGAAGCTGGCACACCGGATCCGCCGCGTTTGCACGACGCTCGGGGCAGCTACCTTGGCCGCCGCGCTCTTGGTCGGCGTCGGCATGCCGGTGATCGGCCCGGCGCTGCCCACCGCCACGAGCCCGGTCACCATGCTCACCACCAGCGCGGGCATCTTCCTCGGCCTGTTCCTGGCGGTTTCCGGGGTGACGATGACCATGGCCCGCGGCTGGGTCTCACTCGGCCGCCACCCCGGCGGAACGGACTTCCTGTTTGATGCGCGCCCGGCGGCGACCGGCACAGTCGTCCTGTTCACGGCGGCCGCCGCTTCGATGCTTTCCGCGCTGTTCTTCTTCGTGAGTTACACCGCCAACATCACTTGGAGCAATGGCCCACACCCGGTGAACGTCCACCCGGTCACGCCGTCGATTGTGCTGTTCCTCCTGCTGCCCGTGCTCGCGGTCGGCTTGACGCTGGTCAACCTCCTGGTCGGCTGGCCCCTCTTCCGCCCCTCCCAGCGCTCGATCCAGCGCTACGCCCGCTAGCTCATCGACACCGAGAAGTCCGTCAGCGTGAACCGCGCCTTGCCTCCGCCCGTCGAGCAGAACTCGATCCCGTACCCGATCTGGTTCACCGTCGGGTTCGCCGGGATCAGCCCCTTTCCGATCGCCCACGCGATCATCGCCTTCAGGTCCACCGTTCCCGAGTACTGCGTCGTCCGCGAAACGAACGCCACGTAGCCCTCGTCCTCCGCCCAGACGTCGTACGTGAAGCCGCCCGCGGTGTACGTCGTCAGTTTGTCGCCCGCCGGGACCTGTTTGCGGTTCTCCGTCCAGACCATCAGCTCGCTGACGCCCTTGCCGTCGCCCACGCCGTTCAGCCAGAGGTCGTACGCCACGTCGTAGACGCCGATGCCCGGACCGCGGCCGGCGAACGTCGACTTGATCACCGAATAGTCGTTGAACGGCTTCCCGTTCTGGTCGGCGATGTCCTTGTGCACGTTCGGATAGGTTTTCACCGACGTCGAATCCGGCTGGACGGAATCGACGTACCAGTTGTCGTACGCGCAGGCGCGCAGTGTTTCCGGACCCGCCTCGCCCGCGTTCCACATGTTGTTGTGGACGTAGTAGCCGCCATCCGACCAGCCGCCGTCAGGGTCGCTCGTCGTGAACTCCGGGCTGCCGCAGTTGCGTGCCGGGGTCACCGACGGCGGGGCCGGCGTGGGGGTCGGTGTCGGCGTAATAGCAGGTCGGGACGTCGACGACGGCACCGAAGTCGCGGGCGCGAGCGACGCGCTGGACGTCGGCGGCAGTGGTGGAGCCGCGCCGGCGACCGGCGTGGCGCCGTCGTGGCCGCAGCCCGCGAGCAGCAGCAAGGGAATGACCAACAACGCGGTTCTTCGTCGCATTTTCCCGCCCCACGGCCAGAATCAGGCAGAACATTAACACGGAAATCCGGAGAATCAGCCGGGTTCCAGGTCACGGGATGTGATCGGACGGCCCGGGAGTTCGGTTCCCGGCTGCGCGCTGAGGCCGTCGATCATGATGCCGACGCAGCGGCGGGCCGCCATTTCGGCGACGTCCGCGGTCTTCGCGCGCATCTGGCGCAGCAGCGTCGCGAACAGGATCGCGATGTCGCCGGCGCCGACGTCGTCGCGGAGCTTGCCCTCGGCCTGTGCGCCGTGCACGAGCCGGTCCACCACCGACAGGATCTCGTCCCGCAGCAGCCGGACCTGCGGATCGTTCTTCAGGATCACCAGCGCCCGGTGCGACACCATCGCCAGCTGGATGCTCAGCTGCAGCTCCACCGACTGCCGCAGCAGCCGCTCGAGCGCGCGCCACGACGACGTCTCCTCGGCTTCGATCCGCTTCGCGTCGATCAGCACCTGCTCGAAGTTGTCCATCGCGACCGCGCGCACCAGCGCGTCCCGGTCCGGGAAGCGCCGGTAGAGCGTGCCCACGCCGACGCCGGCGGCGCGGGCGATCTCCTCCATCGGCACCTCGGGACCGGACACGGCGAAGATGCTCTTCGCGGCGGCCAGGATCTGGTCGCGGTTGCGCCGCGCGTCCGCCCGCAGGGTGGTCTCGGGGTCTGCCGTCATGCCGTTCGCTCCTCGCTGAATCGCGCGGAGTGATTCTCGCACGGTCAGGCGGCCACGCACTGGCTCCGCAACCAGTCACCCGTTAGCTAGTGGACGACTTCCCTCCGCTTCGGTACGTTGGGACGTAGAACCGGAATGTAATCCTCCGCATACGTTACGTCCGCTTTAGGGGGCCCGAAATGACCGAAGTCGCTGAACCCACCACGAAGGACGAAGTCTTCCCGCTGGAACGCACCTGCCCGTTCGCGCCGCCGGCGGCCTACGGGAAGCTGCGCGCGGCGGGCCCGGTCCAGCGCGTCGAGCTGCAGTCCGGCCAGGAGGCCTGGGCCATCACCCGGCTCGAGGACGTCCGGCAGATGCTCACCGACCCGCGGTTCAGCTCCGACCGGTTCAACCCCGGCTTCCCGTTCCTGACCAAGCAGGGGCGGCCGGTCCGCCGGAGCAACTTCACCGCGTCGCTGATCAACATGGACCCGCCCGAGCACGGGCCGGCCCGCCGCGAGGTCGTGGGCGAATTCACCGTCCGCCGGATGAAGGCGCTCGAGCCGCGCATCCAGCAGATCGTCGACGAGCACATCGACGCGATCCTGGCCGGCCCGAAGCCCGCCGACCTCGTCACCGCGCTCTCGCTGCCGGTGCCGTCGCTGGTCATCTGCGAGCTGCTCGGTGTGCCCTACGGCGACCACGAGTTCTTCCAGGTCCGCAGCTCGACGCTGCTCAACCGGGACGTCGACCAGGAGGTCCGGGTCCAGGCCGTCGACGAGCTGCAGGAGTACCTGGACCAGCTCGTCGGCAAGAAGGAAGCCGACCCGACCGACGACCTGCTCGGCCGCCAGGTCCTCAAGCAGCGCGAGGAGCACGGCGACGTCGACCACGACTCGCTGGTCTCGCTGGCGTTCCTGCTGCTCATCGCCGGACACGAGACGACGGCTAACATGATCTCGCTGGGCACGGTCGCGCTGCTGGAGAACCCGGACCAGCTCGAGATCATCAAGAACGACCCCGGCAAGACGCTCGACGCCGTCGAGGAGCTGCTGCGGTACTTCACGATCGCGGAGTTCGCGACCTCGCGCGTCGCCACCGAGGACGTCGAGATCGGCGGGCAGCTGATCCGCGCCGGCGAAGGCGTGCTCGGCCTCAGCTACTCCGGCAACCGCGACGAAGCCGCGTTCGAGAACGCCGACGAGCTCGACCTCGAGCGCGGCGCGCGCCACCACGTCGCCTTCGGCTTCGGCCCGCACCAGTGCCTCGGCCAGAACCTGGCCCGGATGGAACTGCAGATCGTGTTCGACACGCTCTTCCGCCGCCTCCCGGAGCTGAAGCTGGCCGCGCCGGTCGACCAGCTGCCGTTCAAGCACGACTCGTCCATCTTCGGGCTCTACTGCCTGCCCGTGACCTGGTGAGGACGCCATGACCACCGTCGAAGAGCCCGTCCACGAGTTTCCGATGACCCGCACGTGCCCGTTCGCGCCGCCGCCGGCGTACGAGGAGATCCGCGAGGAGGACGCCGTCTCGCGGGTCCGGCTGCCCGACGGCGGCCAGGCCTGGGTGGTCACCCGGCTCGAGGACGTCCGGACGGTGCTGAACAACCGGCGCTTCAGCGCCGACCGGCAGCACCCGGACTTCCCGCAGCTGGTCAAGGGCGGGTTCCGGCGCCAAGGCGACGAGCGCACCATGATCACCATGGACGCGCCGGAGCACGGGCCGGCCCGCAAGGCCGTGCTGGGCGAGTTCACCGTCCGCCGGATGGAGGCGCTACGGCCGCGGATCCAGCAGATCGTCGACGAGCGGATCGACGCGCTGCTGGCCGGGCCGAAGCCCGGTGACCTGGTGGAAGCGCTTTCGCTGCCGGTGCCGTCGCTGGTGATCTGCGAGATGCTCGGCGTCCCGTACGGCGACCACGACTTCTTCCAGGAACACACGGCGAAGCTGATCAAGCGCTCGACGTCGCCGGAGGACCGGCGGGCGGCGTTCGACACCATCCGCGGGTACATGGCCGACCTCATCGCGACGAAGGAGGCGAACCCGCCGGACGACCTGCTCGGGCGGCAGATCGTCAAGCTGCGCGAAGACGGCACCTACCGGCGGGAGCAGCTGGCCGCGACCGGGTTCCTGCTGCTGGTGGCCGGGCACGAGACGACGGCGAACATGATTTCGCTGTCCACCGTGGCGTTCCTGCGCAACCCCGGGCAGCTCGCGGTGATCAAGGACGACCCGGGCAAGACGCTCGACGCGGTCGAGGAGATGCTGCGCTACTGGACGATCGTGGACGCGGCCACCGCGCGCCTCTGCGTCGAGGACGTCGAGGTCGGCGGCCAGCTGATCCGGGCGGGCGAGGGCGTGCTGGCGCTGGGCTATTCGGCCAACCGCGATCCGCGCGCGTTCGAGAACGCCGACGAGCTGGACATCGAGCGCGGCGCACGCCACCACGTCGCCTTCGGCTTCGGGCCGCACCAGTGCCTCGGCCAGAACCTGGCCCGGATGGAACTGCAGATCGTGTTCGACACGCTCTTCCGCCGGATCCCGTCGCTGGCGCTGGGCGCGGACGTCGACGACCTGCCGTTCAAGGACGACGCGAACATCTACGGCCTGTACCGGCTGCCGGTGACCTGGTAGAGATCGACCGGACGGCCCTCCCACCACAGGAGAAGAACCATGAAGATCATCGCGGACACCGGCAAGTGCGTCGGCGCCGGTCAGTGCGTGCTCACCGAGCCCGAACTGTTCGACCAGAGCGAGGACGACGGCACGGTCATCGTGCTGAACGAGACGCCCGAGGGCGAACTGGTCGAGAAGGCCCGCGAAGCGGTGCACGTCTGCCCCAGCCAGGCCCTCTCGCTGCAGGAGTGACGTGGCCCGGTCGTGAGTGTTGAGGGCGGTTCCAACCGCCCTCAACACTCACGACGGAGGTATCCACATCGGTCTTGGTCATCCACAGATTTGCCGCGCGTGTCCGATCGGACGCCGAGGACCGTTCGGCCATCTCACAGCTCCCGCACCACCGCTACCGGGCCGCGATCCGGCGCGGGCTCGACCTGGTGCGCAACGGTTTGATGTCCGCACTCGATGTCCCGGTCCTTCGGCGGCAGCAGCGCCGCCGACTTGCCCGACCCCGACGGCCCGACCAGCACCAGAAAACTCACCGTCCGGCACCGCGAGGTCGAGACCGTCGACGGCGCGAACTACTTCACCGCTCCCATCGACAGCCCGCGGACGAGGTGGTTCTGCGCGATCCAGCCGACGATCATCACCGGCAGCGAGGCCAGCAGCGCGGCGGCGGAAAGCTGGGCCCAGTACAGGCCCTCACTGGTGATGAACCCGACGAGGAACACCGGCACCGTGCCGGCCCGCGCCGCCGTCAGGTTGACCGCGTAGAAGAACTCGGTCCAGGAGAAGATGACGCAGATCAGCGCGGTCGCCGCGATCCCGGGCGCGACCACCGGCATGATGATCTTGCGCAGCAACGTCGGCAGGTTCGCGCCGTCGATCCGCCCGGCCTCGATCATCTCGTGCGGCACTTCCAGGAAGAACGACCGCATCATCCAGATGGCCAGCGGCAGGTTCATCGACGTGTACAGGATGACCAGCGCCCACACCGTGTCCAGCAGCTCGGTGTTCTGGGAAATGATGTACAGCGGGATGATCGCCGCCACGATCGGCAGCATCTTCGTCGAGAGGAAGAAGCCGAGCGCGTTCGACGTCTTCTTCACCGGCGCCAGCGACAGCGCGTACGCCGCCGGGATGCCCAGGAGGAGCACCAGCACCGTCGAAAGCACGGTGACGAACGCGGAGTTCGACACGTAGGGCAGGAACCCGCCTTTCAGCACGTTGGCGATCTGGTCGAACGTCGGGCTGAAGAACAGCTTCGGCGGATCGGTGTAGGCGTCGGACTCCTGCTTGAACGCCGTGAGGATCATCCACAGCAGCGGGAAGACGAACAGGATCGCGATGATCCACGTGACGACGGTGAGCGAACGGGGGCCGGCCTTGCCGCGGGCGAGCGTGGTCACTTGATGCCTCCATCCACCGAGAACGTGCGGAACATCAAGCGCAGCGCGAAAGTCGCGACGATCATCGTCAGGATCACCACGACCACGCCCATCGCCGACGACTGGCCGACGTCGAAGCCTTCGAACGCGCGCTGGTAGATGTAGTACGGCAGGTTCGTGCTCGCGGTACCCGGACCGCCCTGCGTCATCAGGAAGATCGCGTCGAAGCTGTTCACGATGTAGATCGCGCCCAGCAGCGTCGCCAGCTGCAGGAACCGGGACAGGTGCGGCAGCGTGATGGACACGAACGTCCGCCACCGGCTGGCACCGTCCACAGAGGCCGCTTCCAAGACGTCCTTGGGCTGGCTCTGCAGGCCAGCGAGGATGAGCAGCATCATGAACGGCGTCCACTGCCAGACGATCTGCGCCATCACCGACGCCAGCGGGAACTCCGAAAGCCAGTCGACGTCGGTGCCGAAGACGAAGTGCAGCAACCCGTAGGTCGGGTCGAACATCGTCGTCTTCCACAGCAGCGCGCCGGCCGCGGGCAGGATCAGGAACGGCGTGATCAGCAACGTCCGGACCACGCCGCGGCCGAAGAACTTCCGGTCGAGCAGGATCGCCAGGCCGAGGCCCAGCAGCAGCGCGACCAGCACGCACACCACCGTCAGCACCACGGTGTTGAGCAGCGCGACCAGGAACGTCGTGTCGCTGAAGACGTCGATGTAGTTGTCGAGACCGACGAAGTGCCGCGAACCCGGGCGGACCAGGTTCCACGACTGGAACGAGTAGAACACGGTGAGCAGGAACGGAAGCTGCGTCACCGCGATGACGAAGACCAGCGCGGGCAGCAGCGGCAGCCGCCGCTTGGCCGCGGTGCTCAGGCCGCGCTTCTCCACGGCCTTCGCGTGAGCCTGGGACTTGGGCGTGTCGACCGAGAGCGTGGACATCACTGCACCGCCTTGTAGGAGTCGCCCACGGTCCGGGCGTAGTCCTGGGACTGCTTCAGCGCGTCGTCGACCGACTCGCGCCCGGCGATCGCCGCCGACAGCTGCTGGCTCACCCGGGTGCCCAGGTCCTGGAACTCGGGGATGCCGACGAACTGGATGCCGGGGTAGGGCACCGGGTTCGCCATGGCCTTCTGCTGGTTCGCGTCCGCGATCCCGTCCAATGTGGGCTTCGCGTACGCCGCGGCCGCTTTGGCGTAGTCCGGGATGTCGTAAGTGGACTGACGCACACCCGGCGGGACGCGGTTCCAGCCGTAGGTCGCCCCGACCTTCCGCACGTACGCCTTGTCGGTCATCCAGGCCATGAACTTCCAGGCCGCGTCCTTGTCCTCGGCGACCTTCGGGATGCCGAGCGCCCAGGTGTAGAGCCAGCCGCTGGCCTGGGTCTTGACCACCGGCGCCGGCGCGTACCCGGACTTGCCGACGATCTTGCTGCTCGACGGGTCCTCGTTCGTGCCCGCCATGACCGTGGCGTCGTACCACATCGCGGCCTGGCCTTGCGTGTACCGCGTGCCGCACTCGGAGAACCCGGCGCTGGAGGCGCCGACCTCACCGTGGTCGCGGATCAGGCCGACGTAGAAGTTCGCGGCTTCCTCGAACTCCGGCGACGTCAGCTTGGCGTTCCAGTCCTTGTCGAAGTACTGGGCGCCGAAGGTGTTGGCCACCGTGCTGAACGGCGCGAGGCTCTCCCCCCAGCCGGGCTTGCCGCGCAGGCAGATACCGGCGACGCCGTCGGCCTTGTCGTCGAGCTTCGCGGCGAAGTCGGCGACCTGCTGCCACGTCGGTTTGACCGGCATGGTCAGCCCGGCCTTCTCGAAGAGGTCCTTGCGGTAGGCCAGGAACGACGACTCGCCGTAGAACGGCACGGCGTACATCTGGTTCTCATACGACAGCGACTGCTTGATGCTGGGGATGAAGTCGCCTTCGTCGTAGCCCTGGGTGGCCGCCATGTGCGGTTCGAGGTTCTCGAGCCAGCCGTTGGCCGCCCACTGCGGGGCCTCGTAGTTGCTGATCATGACGACGTCGAACTCGCCGCCCTCGGTGGCCGTCGACGCGGTGATCTTGGCGCGGGCCTGGTTTTCCGGCAGCGAAACGAACTTGAGGTTGATGCCCGTCGCCTTCTCGAACTCCGGCGCGAGCGAAATCGCGTCCTTCATCTGCGGGTTCGACACGATCGCGATGACGAGCGTGGAGCCGCCGGTGCCGACCGAGCCGGCACCCGCGCACCCCGTGGCCACCAGCGTCGTCGCGGCGAGGAGGGTGAGCAGCTTACGCACGGCCACCTCCGGGGAGTACCTGGACCTTGAGGCCCGCGCCGCTGCGCATCTTGGCCAGCGCGTCCGGGTACTGCTCGAGCGGCAGCCGGTCGGTGAGCAGCTCTCCGGTGTCGATCGCGCCGTCCGCGACGAGGTCGAGCGCGACGCCGTAGCTGTCGAGCACGGCCATCGAGCCGACGATGGTGATCTCGTCGTTGTAGATGCGGAACGGCGAGAGCGCGACGCGGGCTTCGGCCGGTGCGACGCCGAAGACGAGCAGCCGGCCACCGCGTCGGGTGGCGTCGAACGCCGCTTCGATGGCGGGCGCGGCGCCGGTGCAGTCGACGGCGACGTCGAACTTCTCGTCGTTCAGCTCGCCGACGTCCGCCGCGGTGGCGACGGCGCCGAGCCGGGACGCGCGCGGCAGCCGCTCGGCGTTGCGGTCGACCACCGTGACGTGCGCGCCGGCCCGCTGCAGCAGCTGCTGCATGATCAGGCCCATCGTGCCGGCCCCGACGACGAGGAAGCGCTCTCCGGCTTCGACCCCGACCCGGCGCACGCCGTGCACCGCGCAGGAAACAGGTTCGACCAGCGCGCCCTGTTCCCAGGTCATCGCGTCGGGCATGCGGTAGCAGTTCGCCGACGGGACGGCGACGTACTCGGCGAAGGCGCCGTCGACGGTGTCGCCGGTGGCGTTCCAGTTGGCGCAGAGGTTGCCGTGGCCGGAGCGGCACGGGCCGCAGTAGCCGCAGAACAGCGAGGGGTCGACGGCCACGCGGTCGCCGACCTGCCAGCCGCCCGGCACGTCCGAGCCGAGTTCGACGATCTCCCCGGCGAACTCGTGACCGGGGACGATCGGGTACGGGGTGGGCGGGAAGTGCCCGTCCGCGATGTGCAGGTCGGTCCCGCAGATCCCGCAGGCCCCGACCTTGACGACCACCTCGCGTTCCCGCGGCTTCGGATCGGGCACCTCACCGACCCTGATCTCGCCGGGCCGGTCGATGATGGCGGCACGCATGCCTAGCCCCTTTCCTCGCGCTCATATGAGCGGCAGTGACCTATGGCGTCGAGAACATGTGAAGGCATTACAGGTCTGACGTGTGTGATTCGTCAACCTTTTGCAGGAATTTCTGACTATAGTGCTCATATGAGCACGTCCAACAAACCGGTGGCCTTGACCGAAGCCATGCTGCTGGCGACCGTCGCCCGGCGCTTCTACGTGCAGGGACGTTCCAAGCTGGAGATCGCCGACGAGTTCGGTGTCAGCCGGTTCAAGGTCGCGCGGATGCTCGACACCGCCAGGGAGTCCGGGCTCGTTCGAGTGGAGTTCTCACTGCCCGCGCCGGTCGACCTCGCCCTGTCCGACGAGGTGCGCTCGGCGTACGGCCTGCAGCGAGCCCTCGTTCTCGAACGCTCAACCGAGCGAGAACCGCGAGAGGTCGTCCGCGCGAAGATCGGGGCGCTGGCCGCCCGGCTGCTGGAAGAGATCGCCACTCCGTCCGACGTCATCGGGTTGTCGTGGGCGCGCTCGGTCAACGCGATGACCGAGGCGATCCGGAAGCTGCCGCGCTGCCCGGTCGTCCAGCTGTGCGGGGTGCAGGCGGGGGTGGACATGCGCGGCCGCTCGGTGGAGACGGTCAGCCGCGTGACGAGCGTGTCCGGCGGCGACGCCTACCCGATCTTCGGCCCGCTGGTGCTGCCCGACCGGCGCACGACGGAGACGTTGCGGCGCCAGCCCGGGATCGCGGAAACGTTCGGGCAGTTCCGGAACCTCACCAAAGCCGTGGTCAGCATCGGGGCGTGGCAGCCCGGCGAGTCGACGGTGTACGACGCGCTGGACGAGGCCGAGCGCGCGGCGATCGCGGCCCGCGGGGCGACGGCGGAGGTGGCCGCGCGGCTGTTCGACGCGGCCGGGAACGCGTTGTCCACCGGGCTGGCGCACCACGTGCTGGCGATCAGCCACGAGGAGCTGATGGCGGTGCCGGAGGTGATCGCGCTGGGCTACAGCAAGCCGAAGGCGGCGGCGGTGGACGCGGTGCTGCGGTCCGGGATGGCGTCGACGCTGATCACCGACGCGGCCGCCGCGGTCCCCCTCCTGGCCCTGGCCGCGAAGAACCCGGTCGCGACCACCTGAGGCGTACGGCCGCCGCGGGTTCGTACTCCGCCGGGAGTACGCGCGGCCTCCCGGGCTCCGGGGCGAAACCCGGGTCGCGCCCGATGTGCCGTGGTCGCCGGTTCGGCGAGCCTGAACGGCGTGAAGACTTCTCCCCGCTGGCGCCAGGCCGTCGTCTGGCTGCACGTCGTGTCGTCCGTCGCCTGGATGAGCCAGGCCCTCGCCTTGGTCGTGCTGACCGCCACGGGCGCGCCCGCGATGGCGGAGCGGCTCGACACCGTGCTGCTCGCGCCGATGGCGAACGCCTCCGCGTTCACCGGCCTCCTGCTCGCCGGCGCGACCGCGTGGGGCTACTTCCGGCACTGGTGGGTGCTCACGAAGTTCGTCCTGACACTGGTGCAGCTCTACGCCGGAATCTTCCTGCTCTCCCCCGCGCTGCACGGATCCGCGGACACCGGCGCGGTCGCCTGGCCGCAGATCGCGGGGGCGGCGGCGATGGCGAGCGCGCTGGCGTTCCAGGCGTGGCTTTCGGTCGCGAAGCCGGGCCGCAAGACGCCGTGGTCGCCGGCCGCGAAACCGCCGACCGCGCCGACGTGGGTGTTCGTGGCCGGGGTCGCCGCGCCGGTTTTCGATGTCGTCGCGGGGCTCTTGCTCGGCTACCCGTTGCCCGCGTTGTCCCTGGTCATGCTGATCGCGCTCGGTTTTGAGCGGCGACGACGGCGTCGCCGTGCTCGGCAGCCCACCGCCCGAAGCCCTCGATCGGCGCCAGGAAGCTCGTGCCCAGCGACGTAAGCGCGTACGCGCCTTCGCGGCGCTCGACGAGCCCGTCGGACTCCAGGCGCCGCACGGCTTCGGTGAGCACCTTGGCGCTGATCCCGCCGATCTCGCGCCGCAGGTCGGCGTGCCGGCGCGGGCCGTGGCGCAGCGCCCACAGCACCACCGGGTTCCAGGTGTTGGCGACCAGGTCGAACGCGAGCCGCGTCCGGCAGTCGGCGAGGAAGTCCATGGTTACCGTTCGGTTCCTTCCCGGGTTCCTACCGTCGTGCTGGTACCAGCCAAGCACAAGGAGGACGCATGCGGATCGGGATCTTCGGCACGGGCGGGATGGCGGACGCGCTCGGCACGCAGTGGGCGAGGGCCGGCCACGAGCTTCGGGTGAGCGGCCGGTCCGACCCCGCCGCGTTGGCGGCGCGACTCGGCGCTTCCCCCGGTTCTTGGCGCGAGACGGCGGAGTTCGCCGACGTGCTGCTCCTGGCGGTGCCGTCGTCCGCGGTCGGCGAGGTCGTCGCGGCGGCGGGTCCCCTGGCCGGGAAGGTGCTGGTGGACTGCACCAACGACCCGGCGCTGACCGGGGCACCGGTGGCGGCGCGGATCGCCACGGACGCCCACGTGGTGAAGGCGTTCAACCTCGCCCACGTCGACGTCTGGCGGATGACACCCCCGGTGTTCGGCGGCCGCCCGCTGTCGGTTCCGTTGTGCGGCGACGACCCGGCTGCGCTGGAAGCGGTGAGCACGCTGGTGCGGGACGTCGGCGCGAAGCCGGTGGTCGCGGGTGGTCTGGACCGCGCGGCCCTGCTGGAGGCCACCGCGGCGTTCGCCATCGGGCTGTGGTTCGCGGGCGAAGACGCCCAGGCGATCCTGACCCCGGTGGGGTGAGGGCCAGGAGGAACAGCCGGCATCGACGAACTCGACGCCAGGAGGCGAAACATTTCCGGTCCCGGACGCGACCTAGGACTCGACGAATCGTCAGCCGAGGGGCGGCCGGGCAGGATGATCATTCAATGGTGCGTCAAAGGGGTTCACCTGCCCAGCGACCACGAAGCCAAACAGGTGATCGACAAGGGATGCGGTCTGCTCTGCAACTGGTGGCGAAGAGTCGACGAGATCAGCCCACCGGAGATCAGGGACAAGCTCACGCCGGCGAACTTGGACCGGCACGTCAATCATTTCGACGAAATCGACCCCTCGACCGGGAGTCCCTTCTCAGAGCACAGCCCGTTCATCTCGCTCTCCGCGGGCACGGTCGAACGGGACGTCTTGACCACGACGAACCTCGTGCACCGCGCCCGCAAGACGGCGCTCGATTTCGGCACCCAGTCCGGTCGACATGACTTCGCATACCTCTACACCTGTTGGGTCATCTTGGCGCCGCGCAGCGCGGTGGGAATAGAAGGAGTGGCCGAGGAGATCCGTGATCTCAACGCTTATCGACGATACTCGGCCTACCAAACCGAGGGCGAGGTAACTGCCAAGATCATCGTGCCCGACAACCAGATCAGCCATTGTGAAAAATGGGAGCTTCACCGTAAGAGGAAGCTGTTCGTCAAGGCCTGGACCTGGCGCAACCCGCGATTCACCCCACCGGAGGTCTTGACGAACGTCCGGGAGCTGATCTGAGTGTCACTTGAACACCTAGAACACCTCGGGCTCGATCCGGAGCAGGTTCGCAGGACGGCACAGTTCCATGAAGCCTACGCGAGGACCGCGGAGTTCGAACTCGAGTCCGCATACCCGGCGAATTCGTCGAAAGATCGCTCGCGGGAGGACGACCTCACGTTTATTCTGATCGCCGATGCGGCGAGCGCGTGGCGCGAAGCCGGACAGTGGGCACTGCTCTTGGATCCGGCGAAGGCGCGTCAGCTCCTCCAGCGTTCCGGGAACCTCTTCCGCCGGCTGGGCCAGGCTTTCGGAATGTACCTCGGGTTGGTGGCCACGGGACAGGGTCAAGACGCGGACCGCGGTGTTCTGGCTCAAGCCGTCATACAGGCGTCCGGACTGCGAACCAAAAGAACCGAAACCAGAGGGGTTCCCGGGCCACTGCCCGGCATCCACCTTCAGCAACAACAGCAGGCGTACCTGGTACTGACTGCCGGTGCCGTCGCGAGCAGGGCGGAGACCTTGCAAGCGAGGGTGGAAGATGATCCTCTCACTGAACCTCTCATCGGCATGCTCACCTCCTCTCCACACCGCTCTGGTGTACTGCCCGTGGGCAGTCTCGGCACCCCGATCCACCGCTTCTGGTCGGTGGCCGGACGGTTGCTCCGAGGCGGTCCCGAAGACGTCTACGAAATCGCCCGGCACGTGGTCGCCATGTGCCGGGCGTACGAAGAGACGATCAGCCTCGCCCGGACCAACACCTACCTGTGGGGGCACGGAGCGGCTCCAGTGGACATCGCCGACCTGGACATCGGTGGGATCGCCGCGTTGACGAGCAGGACTTTCGGCCGGGACACCCTGCTGAGCGCGTTGGCCGACGTGCCGGACGGGCGTGGCCTCAGCCCCATCGGTCGCGTGCCGATCGAACTGGGCGCCGCCCTGGCCGGTGGCTCCGACGACAGTTTCGGGAGGCAATAGCGGTGGACACGAAACTCGTCCTTGCTGGTCATCGGCTTGGTCCTGGTGATCGGCGTGCTTACCCTCCTCTGGCGCGGGCAGCACGGCCGCGAGCACAGCACCCTCAGGGTCTCGCTCGGGGAAATCTTCAAAATGGACCTCAGCCTTTCACCCGTGAACACGGCAAAGGCCGAAGAGGCGGCGCTGGAAGCCGCCAAGGACAAGGGGCGGGGAGCCGTCCGGCCCGATCTGGCCTCGATCGGCACGACGAGCGTGCTCGCCCGGGTCCTGTGGGTCGACGACGTTCCGGACAACAACGTGTACGAGACGATCGCCCTCGAACGCATCGGCAAGCTCGTCACCGTCGCGACGTCGACAGAGGCCGCACGCACCTACCTGACGCACCTGGAATTCGCCATCGTCGTCACCGACCTCACCCGCGCCGGGGACCCGAGGGCCTGTCAGGAGTTCCTCCGAGAGACAAGAGCAGCTGGGAACACAATCCCCGTCGTCGTCTACACCTTAGACGCCGCCGCGGTCTCGGAGTAATTGCTCGCGGCAGAAGCCAACGCCGTGGTCGACCTACCGGAAGAGCTGGTCAAAGCGGCGAAGTCGCTTGCTATGGGGCAACGCTCCAGCTGAGCGCAGAGACCGTGTTCGATGGCGGCAACGAAGATCCGGCCGGCGCGGACCGCGTAGCTCAGCCCACGGCGTCGACGTTCCCCGCGGCCAGGTCCGGTGCCCGCGCCTGCAGCGGCGCCCCGCCGCGGGGTACCAGCGTCACCTCGCCCGAACCGAGGTCCGTCACCACCGTGCTCAACGTCAGCAGCTCGTCGCCGCCGGTCGCGGTGCGGTGGACGTCGTTCGTCAACGTCGAGACCAGCCACTTCGCGTCCGGGGACGTCGGGGCCAGGTGCGCGCACACCTCCGCGCGGTCGAGGCTCTCCTCCCCCGCGACGTCCAGGTGCGGTAGCTGGCGGAAGTGGTTGGTGTGCCAGGAAAGCCCACTGGTCACAGTGGACACCGCGGTGTCGTGGCCCGCCTTCTCCACCACCGTCACCGCCGGCGCGCCCAGCCGGCCCATCGTGTAGGCGAAGCCGCCCGCCGAAGCGTGGGAACGCAACAGGGAAACCGCTTCCGGCACCGAAGTCGCGCGCTGGGCCGTGCGGGCCACGAAGTGGCGGCCGGCGCACGGCGACGGCGTCACCACGCTCACGCTGTCGATGCCCCACACCAGTCCGTGCGTCGTCAGCGTGAACGTGTTCGACGGCAGGAAACCCGGGTACCACCAGACGCACACGCCGGGCTCGCCGTCGAGCAGCAGCGTCAGCAGGCGGCCGATGCCGTCGAACACCGGGGCGCCGTCCTCGTTGTGGCCGAGCAGCGACGGCGAACCCGCCCACGCGAGGTCCGTGCAGCCGGTGCCGTCGCCCGCGCCGAGGTCGCCGCGCAGGTTGGCCAGCAGCAGGTCGTCGAACGGGACGCCCGCGCCCGCGGCCAGCGCCGTCAGCTCGGCGTACGCGTCCGGGTGCTCGACCTGCGACGCCGCTTCGATCGCCCGGAACCGCACCGGCGACCGGCGGGCCCGCGCGGCGACCGGCCACGACGGCAGTCCGTCGAGGACGGTCCGGATGTCGTCGGCGGCGTACGCCCCCAGCTCGCGGAAAGCGGCTTCCCGGGGCCCCCGGACGATCGTCCAGCGCACGTCGCCGATCCGGTGCTCCCGCACTGTCGCCACCATGTGCTCACGATGACTGAGAGGTCGGGAATCCGCAACGATCGGTGCCATCCGGGGCTTCGCCCCGGGCCGGGGGCTTCGCCACCCGGAACCCCCGAAAGCGTCAGTGGGCCCCTACCGCAATCACCCGGAGCACCGCGGACCCAGCCTCGTCCGACGCGGCCAGGTCCACTTCGGCGCTGATGCCCCAGTCGTGGTCGCCGGCCGGGTCGTCGAAGATCTGCCGCACCTTCCAGACGTCCGGCTGCTGCTCGATCAGCAGCAGGGCCGGGCCGCGCGCGTCCGGGCCGGTGCCGAGCGAGTCGTACTCCTCGAAGTAGTCCTCGATGGCTTCCTGCCACGCGTCGGCGTCCCAGCCCGAAGCCGCGTCCAGCTCGCCGAGCGGGAACCACGCCCGCCGCCCGAACAGCTCGACGCGGCGGAACAGCTCGTTGCGCACCAGGACGCGGAACGCGCGCTCGTTGCGCGTGACGGCCGGGGGTTCGGACGGCGGCCGCGTCGACACCGGGCCCTCTTCGTCCGGGTGCCGCAGGGCTTCCCACTCGTCCAGCAGGCTCGAGTCGACCTGCCGGACCAGCTCGCCGAGCCACTCGATGAGGTCCTGCAGCGGCTCGGTCTTCGCCTCGTCCGGAACCGTGTGGCGCAGCGAGTCGTAGACGTCCGTGAGGTAGCGCAGCACCAGCCCTTCCGACCGGGCGAGCTGGTAGAAACCGATGTACTCGACGAAGTTCATCGCGCGCTCGTACATGTCGCGCACCACGGACTTCGGCGAGAGCTCGTAGTCGTCGACCCACGGGTGGCCCTGGCGGTAGCTGTGGAACGCGCCCTGCAGCAGCTCTTCCAGCGGCTTCGGGTAGCTGACGTTCTCGAGCAGCTCCATCCGCTCGTCGTACTCGATGCCCTCGGCCTTCATCGCGTTCACGGCCTCGCCGCGCGCCTTGAACTGCTGCTGCGACAGCACCGGCCGCGGGTTGTCCACAGTGGATTCCACGGTGGACACGACGTCGAGCGGGTAGCTCGGCGAGTCCAGTTCGAACAGGTCGATCGCGGCCAGCGCGAACGGCGAAAGCGGCTGGTTGAGCGCGAAGTCGAACTGCAGGTCGACGGTGAGCCGGATGATCCGGCCCTGCTCGTCCGGCTCGTCCAGCCGTTCGACGACGCCGGCGGCGAGCAGTGCGCGGTAGATCGCGATGGCGCGCAGGATCAGCTTGCGCTGCGACGCGCGGTCCTCGTGGTTGTCCTCCAGGAGGTGCCGCATCGAGTCGAAGGCGTTGCCCGGCCGCGAAATCACGTTGAGCAGCATCGAGTGCGTGACCTTGAAGCTGGACGTCAGCGGCTCGGGCTCGGCCGCGATCAGCCGGTCGAACGTGCTCTCGGTCCAGTTGACGAAGCCCTCCGGCGCCTTCTTCCGGACGATCTTCTTTTTCTTCTTCGGGTCGTCGCCCGCCTTCTCCAGCGCCTTCGCGTTCTCGACGACGTGGTCGGGCGCCTGCACGACGACGTAGCCGTCGGTGTCGTAGCCCGCGCGCCCGGCGCGGCCGGCGATCTGGTGGAACTCGCGCGCCTTGAGGTGGCGCTGGCGGACGCCGTCGTACTTGGTCAGCGCGGAGAAGACCACCGTCCGGATCGGCACGTTGATGCCGACGCCGAGGGTGTCGGTCCCGCAGATCACCTTGAGCAGCCCCGACTGGGCCAAGGTCTCGACCAGCCGGCGGTACTTCGGCAGCATCCCGGCGTGGTGCACGCCGATGCCGTGGCGGACCAGCCGCGAGAGCGTCTTGCCGAAGCCGGCGGCGAACCGGAAGTCGCCGATCAGCTCGGCGATGGACTCCTTTTCGGCCTTGGTGGTGACGTTGATGCTCATCAGCGTCTGCGCCCGCTCGATGGCCGCGGCCTGCGAGAAGTGCACGACGTACACCGGCGCCTGACCGCCGTGGAGCAGCTCCGACATGGTCTCGTGCAACGGCGTCAGCGCGTACCGGAAGGTCAGCGGCACCGGGCGCTGGGCCGACGTGACGACGGCCGTCGGCTTGCCGGTGCGGCGGGTGAGGTCCTTTTCGAAGAAGGACACGTCGCCCAACGTCGCCGACATCAGGACGAACTGGGCCTTCGGCAGCTCGAGCAGCGGCACCTGCCACGCCCAGCCGCGGTCGGGCTCGGAGTAGAAGTGGAACTCGTCGGCGACGACCTGCCCGACCGGCGCTTCGGCGCCGAAGCGCAACGCGATGTTCGCCAGGATTTCGGCCGTGCAGCAGATGATCGGGGCGTCGGGGTTGACGCTGGAGTCACCCGTCATCATCCCGACGTTGTCGGCGCCGAAGATCTCGATGAGCTGGAAGAACTTCTCCGAGACGAGGGCCTTGATGGGCGCGGTGTAGTAGCTGCGGCGGCCCTGGGCGAGCGCGGTGAAGTGCGCCCCGACGGCGACGAGGCTCTTCCCGGAGCCGGTCGGCGTCGAGAGGATGACGTTCGATCCGGAGACGACCTCCATCACCGCCTCCTCCTGCGCCGGGTACAGCTCGATGCCCCGATCGGCCGTCCAGGTCGTGAACGCTTCGAACAGGGCGTCGGGGTCGGGATCCGCAGGCAGGAGGTCTGTGAGAGTCATCAGGGGTCCATCGTGCCATCCGCTCGTCGCAAAGTCGGCAGGGGCGATCGCATCACGAGTGGTAAACCCGTAGGCTTCGCGTTACCGCGCTTCGACCGGCAGATACGGTGTCGCGCGCACACGGGCGGTACTCCGGAGGGCTTAGGAATGGCACAGGACATCATCCCGATCGAACTCGGGCTGCCACAAGGCGACGTCGTCACCTTGTGGGCCCCGCGCTGGCGGGAAGACGGCGAGGAGTGGGAAGCGTTCCTCGGCGACGAGGACGACCTGTACGCCTTCCCGGACGCCGCGCACCTGGCCGCCTTCGTCCGCACGTCCGAGCGGCACGACCTGCTCGACCACCCGGCGTGGGACGCGGTGCCGTCGCTGAACGTGCCCGAGCTGATCCCGGACGAGGACCACACGTACGACCTCGTCGGCGTGCCCGAGCTCGTCGCCGAGGAGCCGGACGTCTGGCACATCGCCGAGCTGGCCGAGATCGTCGGCATCGTGCGCTCGCTCGCCGACGTCTGCGACCTCGAAGAGGTCCACGAGATCCTCGACTCGACCGAGGGCTTCTCGCTGCTCGACCAGGGCACCCTCCCGTTCACCGGGAGCGTCGGCGTGCAGGTGTGGAACGACCTGTCCGAGACGGTGTCGACGAAGTGGGACACCGTGCTGGACGCGATCGACGGCCTGGTGACGGCGCCGGACGTCGACGAGAAGGTGCTGGAGCAGACCGCCGAGGAGCTGGCGGCGTTCCACGAGGAGTCCGCCGAGGCCGAGGCCGGCGCGGAGGGCGAAGAGGACCTCGAGGCGATCGACGCCGCGGACTCGGACGACGAGGACGACGACGAAGACGAGGAAGAGGGCCCGGTCGGCTTCTGGGCCGAGGTCGGCATCGACCCGATCAAGATCATCACCTCCGGCGCGGAGTACTACACGCTGCGCTGCTACCTCGACGACACCCCGGTCTTCCTCGGCAGCGAGGGCGAGATCGACGTGTTCACGTCCGAGAAGGCGCTGGCGCGGGCCCTGGCCGACGGCAAGGACCTGGCCGACACGGACCTCGCCGACGTGTCCACGTGGGACGAGGTGCTGGCGAAGGCCACGGCCGGCGAGCTCGAGATCGAGGTCGACGCGGAGAACACGTACGTGTTGACCGGCCTCGACGCGGACATCGCGGAGGGCCCGGAGGCGATCGACCCGACGCAGCTGGAGCTGGCGGTCGAGCTGATCACGGACGCGGCCGACTGGGCGGGCGACGAGAGCGTCGAAACGGCGCTGGCGTCGAACGAAAGCCTGGGCTGGCTGGTGTCGTTCGTGCTCCGCCCGGACCCGACGCGCCTCGAGCCGAGCGCGCCGTTCGACGCCGAGCAGAGCGCTTGGCGCAAGCTCGTCGAGACGTTCGAGAACCGCCTGACGGTGGCTTGATCTTTCACTCCGGAGGCCGCTTCCCCGCTGGTTCGGGGAGGCGGCCTTCGTCGTGTCCGGGGGTGCCCGGATGTCATGAAAGGGTCGTTCATGACGTCGCCGCCCGGACGCGAAGCAGCGGTCCACAGGCCCAGCCGGTTGTGGACAACCTGGGTCGGCCCGGCCGTGGACGGCCGGTTTTCGTCAGTGGCCGCCGATACGCTGGAGACGGGGGGCGCCCCCGCGGGCGGGTGTCAGGACTCGTGGTGCTCCGCGCGGACCGGGACCACCGCCACCGCCAGGGCCGGGAAGATCGCCGCCACGCAGAACGCCAGTGCGTAGCGGCTGTCGCCGATCACCAGGCCCAGCAGGGGCGGGGTCAGCGAGGCCGCGATGTTCTGGCCCGTGTTCTGCGTGCCCATCGCGCGGCCCGACCAGGCCAGGCCCGCCAGCTCGGCCGAGGCCGTGAAGCCCAGGCCGTTGTCGGCCACCGTGATGATCCCCGCCAGCGCCAGTGCCAGCAGCACCAGCCAGAGCCACGAGACGTCGCCCAGTGCCACCAGCAGCATCACCGCGCAGCTCAGCACCGCCAGCTGCCGCATCGGGCGCAGGCGGCTGCCGACGCGGTCGGACCACCAGCCCGAGCCGAGGCGGCCCAGCGCGCCCAGCACCTGGACCACCGCCAGGTACCAGCCCGCCGACAGCGCGCTCCAGTGCTGCACCGACACCAGGTACACCGGCGCGAACGCCGACACCGCGAACTGCGGGACCACCAGCAGCGCGCTCGCCCCGTGCACCCGCCACAGCGTCGCGTGCCGGTACGGCGAAGGCGGCTTGACCCCGCCGGCCGCCCGAGGGGGCCGGGGCGGGTCCGTCACCAGCCACGCCACCAGCAGCGCGACGACGATCGCGAGCCCGGCCGGCAGCAGCACGGCCGCGCGGAACCCGAAGTGCGCGGCCAGCGGCGGCAGCCCCAGCGCCGCGACGCCGACGCCGAGCGGCTGGGCCGTCTGGCGGATCCCCATCGCGACGCCGCGCTCGGACTTCGCGAACCAGCCCATCACCACGCGGCCGCTCGCCGCGTTCACCGAGGCCGTGCACGCACCGGCCGCGAGGAACACCCCAAAGAGCAGCCCGACCGAGTGATCACCGACTCCGGCGTACACCAGGAGTAACCCCGAGGCACCCAGTCCGAGAGCCATGATCAGGCGCTCTCCGTAACGGTCCGCAGCCGCGCCCCACACGATCAGGGTGAACAACAGCCCGATGCTCGGGGCCGCGACGACCGTGCCGGCCTCCGCCAGCGTGAGCCCCTCCCCCGCGCGCATGGCGGGGACCAGGAACGGGAGGCCGTAGAGGAACGAGCAGCTCGCGGTCTGCGCGGCGAGGCCGAGCGCGAGGATGAGCCACCGCCGTGAACTCGCCTGCACCCGCTCCACCGAGCCGTCCACGACCTGCGCCATCTTCGCCACCGTCCCAAATACCGGGAAAGAATTCCTACATGGTGAACGATAGTTGGCATGGCTAAGGATCGCAACCACCGTTCGGCGGCCGCGGTCCTCCCGGCGCGCGGGTCAGGCCAGCGCGGCGTACCCGGGCTTGATGACGCCGTCGATCAGCGCGATCCGCGCGTCGAAATCGATGAACGCGGATTTCATCGCGTTGATGGTGAACCAGCGGAAGTCGTCCAGGCCATACCCGAAGGACTCGTGCAGCGCGGCGAATTCGCTGGTCATCGTGCATCCGCTCATCAGCCGGTTGTCCGTGTTCACGGTCACCCGGAAGCGCAGCTTGGCGAGCAGGCCGATCGGGTGCTCGGCGATCGAGCGGACCGTGCCTGTTTGGACGTTCGACGTCGGGCAGATCTCCAGGGGGATGCGGCGGTCGCGGACATACGCGGCCAACCGTCCAAGGTGGACCGTGCCGTCCGCGTCGGTCTTGATGTCCTCGGCGATGCGCACGCCGTGCCCGAGCCGCTCGGCGCCGCAGTGCTGAATCGCCTCCCAAATGGACGGCAAACCGAACGCTTCGCCGGCGTGAATGGTGAAATGCGCATTGTTCTGGCGCAGGTATTCGAACGCGTCGAGATTGCGGGTCGGGGGAAATCCGTCTTCCGGGCCCGCGATGTCGAACCCGGCGACGCCGGCGTCGCGGTAGCGGACGGCGAGGTCGGCGATCTCGAGGGCGCGGGCGTGCTGGCGCATCGCGCAGAGCAACGTCGCGACGCGGATGCTGCCGCCGTTCGCGGCCACGCGGCGAGTGCCCTCCGTGAACCCCGCTTGGACGGCCTCGACCACCGCATCGAGTGACAGACCGCGTTCGACGAACAACTCCGGTGCGTAGCGCACCTCGGCGTAGACGACGCCGTCGGCGGCCAGGTCCTCGACCGCTTCCGCGGCGACCCTGACCAGCGCATCCTCCGTCTGCATCACCCCGCAGGTGTGCGCGAAGGTCTCGAGGTAGGACACGAGCGACCCGGAATCGGCCGCCCGGCGGAACCAGCTGCCCAGCTCGGCCGGGTCGCTGGTGGGCAGTCCGGTATAGCCGGTTCGCTCGGCCAGTTCGGCGACGGTGGCCGGGCGGAGACCGCCGTCCAGGTGGTCGTGCAGCAGCACCTTGGGCGCGCGGCGGAGCGTCTCGCCGGTCAGAACAGGGCTTTCGTCAGGCATCCCCCAACGGTAACCTCGTTGTCATTCCCCTACATGGCCGTAACCCTCAGCCTCGGGCTAACCCTGAGCGTCGAGGATCGGGCAACGAATCGGCCATCCGGGGGCAGCCTCCGCAATAGGCTCTTCACGGGGGCCATACAGACAGCAATTTTTGCAATCGATAAGCTTCGTGGCACGTCCCTCCATTTCCCCGCCGACGAAGGACACAGCAGTGACCACTGACAACCACATTGCCGCGGCCCCGTCCTTCGACCGGATGCGCAACATGCTGGTGCGCGCGGCCGAAGTGCGTGAGAGCGAGCAGCAGCAGATCTTCGACGCGCTCGACGACATCTACGCCCGCCTCGCGCCGGTGGACTCGCTGGGCGCGGTCCGCAAGCGGCTGTCCGAGCTCCCCGACCGCACCGAGGTCGGCGTGCTGGCCGAGCGCCTCGACGAGACGATGTCCCGGCTCGAGGCCCAGGACAACGCCCTCTCGGCGCTGACCCGCGCGGTGGAGAGCATCGTCGACAAGCTGGCCAAGCCGTTCGCGCAGCTCGACGGCAGGCTCGACGGCATGGCGGCGCGCCTCGAGGGCGTCGGCGGCCGGATGGACGGGCTCGAAGACAAGCTCCAGAACATCCACCGCCGGCTCGACGAGCTGGGCGGCCACCTGGACAAGCAGGACGCGAAGCTCGACTCGATCCCGCAGTCGGTCACCGGCCCGGTCCGCGAGCGGATCGAGCAGGCCGAGCACACGCTGCGCGAGCGCGTCGACGGCTCCGACCACGAGCTGCGGGGCAAGGTCGACGAGCTCAGCCGCGTCACGCAGGAGCGCGTCGGCGAGCTGGGCCGCACCACGCACGAGCGGATCGACGCGAACACCGAGGCGCTCAAGGTCGCGCTGACCGAGACCGGCGAGATGATCGACGCCTCGGACCGCCTGGAGAACCTGGGCAACCGCCTCGAAACGGTCACCACCCGCCTCGACGACCTGGCCGGCCGCCTCGACAAGGTGGAGGACGGCTTCCTCTCCGGCATCGGCGACCTCGACGGCGCGCTCAAGGCCGGGCTGTCCAAGGTCGAGGGCACGCTGTCCAAGCAGCCGGACACCGACTCGGTGGACACGCTGGTCCGCAAGAGCAACGACGAGAGCGTCCGCCGCATCGGCGGCCAGCTCGACGAGGCGATGGCGACGTTCGCGGAGCTGATGCTCGGCGGCGGCCCGGCCGTCCAGCAGATCGCCCCGCCGCCGCCGGCCCCGCGCCAGCCGCGTCGCACCTCCCGCAACGGCCGCGCCCCGAAGCCGGCCGACGTCAAGGCCAAGACGGGCGAAGGCGCCGAAGAAGCCACGGAGTAACCCAGCCCCACGAAGAGGCCCCCACCGGTCCGCCGGCGGGGGCCTCTTACGTTCCGAAACGCCACTTTCCCTACGAAAGCTCCGCTTCGGGCCGGGCCAGAGCCGCACTTTCACGTGAAAGTGCGGCTTGGGTCCGGGCCGGAGGCGGAGCTTTCGTAGGGAAAGATGCGCGAGGGTCACTCGGGTGGGTGATCATCTTCGCGATGGTTGTCACACCGTGCCGCGGATCGTCTCCCGCACGATCGGCTCCGGCGCCGACGCGGCCGATGCGACCGCGAAGCAGCCTTCCAGCGCTGACAAGGCCGCCGGGACCGCTTCCGGGGTGTCCGTGTGCAGTTCCAGCAGCGGCTCACCCTCGGTGACCGCGTCGCCGGGCTTGGCCAGGCACAGCACGCCCGCCGCCGCCTGGACCGGGTCCTCCTTGCGGGCCCGGCCCGCGCCCAGCCGCCAGGCCGCGACGCCCACCGCGTACGCGTCCAGGGATGCCAGCACGCCCGAAGCCGGCGCGACCACCGTGTGGACGTGCGACGGCTTCGGCAGCGGCGCCGACGGGTCGCCGCCCTGAGCGGTGATCATCCGGCACCAGACCTCGTACGCCTCGCCGGAGGCCAGCACCGCGGCCGGGTCCGTGGAAATGCCCGCCAGCGCCAGCATCTCCCGGGCCAAGGCGAGCGTCAGCGAAACCACGTCCGCGGGGCCGCCGCCCTTGAGCACGTCGACGGACTCCGCGACCTCGACCGCGTTCCCGACCGCGCGCCCCAGCGGGACGTTCATGTCGGTCAGCAGCGCGGTCGTCGGCACGCCGTGGTCGACGCCGATCGACGTCAGCGTCGAGGCCAGCTCCCGGGCCTGCGAAAGCGTCTTCATGAACGCGCCCGACCCGAACTTCACGTCCAGGACCAGCCCGGACGCGCCTTCCGCGATCTTCTTGCTCATGATCGAACTGGCGATCAGCGGGATCGACTCCACGGTCGACGTGACGTCCCGCAGCGCGTACAGCTTCTTGTCCGCCGGCGCGAGCCCGGACGTCGCCGCGCAGACCACCGCGCCGACGTCTTCGAGCTGCCGCGCGATCTCCGCGGTGGTCAGCGAAGCCCGCCAGCCGGGGATCGACTCGAGCTTGTCGAGCGTGCCGCCGGTGTGCCCGAGCCCGCGCCCGGACAGCTGCGGCACCGCCGCACCGCAGGCGGCCACGAGCGGCGCCAGCGGCAGCGTGATCTTGTCGCCGACCCCGCCGGTCGAGTGCTTGTCGACCGTCGGCCGGGAAACGTCCAGGGAGAGCCGCTCCCCCGACGAGATCATCGCGCCGGTCCACCGCGAGATCTCCCCGGAGTCCATGCCCCGCAGGAAGATCGCCATGGCCAAGGCGGACATCTGCTCCTCGGCCACAAGACCGCGCGTGTACGCGTCGACGACCCAGTCGATCTGCTCGTCCGAAAGCCGGCCTCCGTCGCGCTTGGTGCGGATGACGTCGACCGCGGCGAAGGCGCTCACGGCAGGTCGTCCGGGCCGAAGGCGTCCGGCAGGACGTCGGACATCGGCAGGATCCCGCTCGGCGTGTCCACCAGGCACGTGGACCCGCCGAGCTCGAACAGGATCTGCCGGCAGCGCCCGCACGGCATCAGCAGGTCACCGGCACCGCTGCGGCACGCGACCGCCACGAGCCGGCCGCCGCCGGAGAGCCGCAGCTGGCCGGCCATCGTGCACTCCGCGCAGAGCCCGAGCCCGTAGGA
Organism: Amycolatopsis sp. NPDC049159; assembly: GCF_040648295.1. Lineage (NCBI taxonomy): Bacteria > Bacillati > Actinomycetota > Actinomycetes > Pseudonocardiales > Pseudonocardiaceae > Amycolatopsis > Amycolatopsis sp. NPDC049159. Next base: position 533,314 of record NZ_JBEZDL010000003.1, on the reverse strand, counting down.
CGCGTTCTCGACGTTGCACCCGGTGACCACGCGGCCGTCGTCGACGATCCCGGCGACGCCCACGTGCAGGCCCGAATAAGGCGCGTACGCGTGGGAAGCGGCCTCAATCGCCTGGGAACGCAGCGCATCCCAGTCCACAGTGGACGTCATCAGTCCTCACCCCGCCGGTACGGCTGGCCGTCGGCCTTCGGCGGCCGCAGCCGCTGCGAAGCCACCGCCAGCACGATCAGCGTCACGAAGTGCGCGGTGTACGGGATCAGGTCCGACGGCAGCGTGTCGTTGGCGTAGTAGATCGCGTACAGCACGCCCGCGCCGACGACGCCGAGCCCGGCCGCGATCCACTGCCGCCGGAACAGCTGCACGACGACGATGACGCCGACCAGGATGACCGCGCCGTACAGCAGCGCGAGCACCGCTTCGCCGCCGCCGGAGAGCTGCAGGCCGTCCGCGTAGCCGAACAGCGCCGCGCCGCCGAGCAGGCCGCCCGGGCGCCAGTTGCCGAAGATCATCGCCGCGAGGCCGATGTACCCGCGGCCGTTGGTCTGGTTTTCGAGGTAGTCCGCGCCGCCGCGCAGCAGCACCAGCGACGCGCCGCCCATCCCGGCGAAGGCGCCGGAGATCAGCATCGCGATGTACTTGTGCCGGTAGACGTTGACGCCGAGGGACTCCGCGGCCACCGGGTTCTCGCCGCACGAGCGCAGCCGCAGGCCGAACCGGGTCTTCCAGAGCACCCAGAAGCTGACCGGCACCAGGATGATCGCGATCATCGTCAGCGGCGCCACCTCGGTGACCAGGCCGCGCAGGATGCCGGCGACGTCGGAGATGCCGACGCGCTGCTCCTTCTCCAGGTCGCCGAGCCAGTCCGAGAGGCCGCTCGCCGAGTAGGTGTCGAACTTCGGCACCACCGGCGACTGCCGCGGGTTGCCCGACAGCGGCTCGAAGATCAGGTTCGCCAGGTACTTCGTGACGCCGAGGCCGAGCAGGTTGATCGCGACGCCGGAGACGATGTGGTTGACGTTGAACGTCACCGTCGCCACCGCGTGCAGCAGGCCGCCGAGCGCACCGAAGACGAGCGCGGCCAGCAGCCCGGCCCACACCCCGCCGTAGTACGCGCCCCAGGCCGCGCCCCACGTGCCGAGGATCATCATGCCCTCGAGGCCGATGTTGACCACGCCCGCGCGCTCGGCCCAGAGGCCGCCCAGCGCGCAGAGCAGGATCGGCAGGGCCAGGCGCAACGCCGTCTGCGCCGTGTTCGACGACGTCAGCGCGGAAACGCCGGTGGAGTACGACGCCGTCGAGAGCACGGCGATGGCGATGACCGCCCAGATGACCCCGCGCAGCCAGCCCGGGATCCGGGACCGCTTGCGGTGCACCGGCATCGTGCCGGAGCTGCCCGCGTCGGGCCGGGAAATGTCGGTGACGGCCATCAGACCGCACCCCCTTCGGCGACCGTGGAACCCTTGCGGCCGGCGAGTGCCCGGCCGACCCGGCGTTGCTCGGCGGCCAGGTCGGCGCGCCGCACGATCTCGTACGCCACGACGACCGACAGCACGATGATGCCCTGCATGATCGTCGCGATCTCCTTGGACACGTTGATCTGCTCCAGCGACACCGCGGAGGTGTCGAGGAACGCCCACAGCAGCGCGCCGAGCGCGATGCCGCCGGGGTGGTTGCGGCCCAGCAGCGCGACCGCGATGCCGGTGAAGCCGTACATCTGGGTCGAGGTGATGCCGTAGCTGAAGTCGCGGCCGAGCAGTTCCGGCATCGCGACCAGGCCGGCGACGCCGCCGGAGAGCAGCATCGCGATCAGCGTCATCTTCTTGGCGTTGACGCCGCCCGCGGCGGCCGCGGTGGTGGATTCGCCGGAGGCCTTGAGCTCGAAGCCGAACCGCGTGCGGTTGAGCATGAACCAGTAGGCGCCGCCGATCAGCGCGGCGATGAAGACGAACCCGAACAGCGTGCCCGAGCCGAGCGGGATGCCCGGGATCCGGCCGGACGGCTCGATCACGCGGGTGCCGATGTTGTTGCCGGTCTGCACGCCGAACTGGTCGGCGTTGATGAGGAAGGCGATGATCCCGCCGACGATCGCGTTGAGCATGATCGTCGCGATCACCTCGCTCACCCCGCGGGTGACCTTGAGGATCGCCGGGATCGCCGCGTACGCCGCACCGGCGACGACGGCCACGATCAGGATGACCAGCGTGTGGAGCACCGGCGGGAGCTTGAGGGCACCGCCGGCGATGGCCGCGACGACCGCGGCGAACCGGTACTGGCCCTCGACACCGATGTTGAAGAGGTTCATCTGGAAGCCGATGGCTACAGCGAGCCCGGACAGGTAGTAGACCGTCGCCAGGTTCACCGTGTCGACCGCGGTGGAGCCCTTGAACATCTGGCCGATCATCGTGCCGTACGCGTTGAGCGGGTCGGCCCCGGAGATGATCAGCGCGATCGCCGACAGCAGCACGGCGAAGACGATCGCCAGCAGCGGTGGCAGCAGTTTCGTGCGCCAGGACGTCATGCTTCGTCACCCTCCCCGGCGCCGGTCATCGCCGAGCCCAGTTCCTGCGGGGTCACGGTGGCGGGGTCGGCCTCGCTGACGAGGCGCCCGCGCAGCATGACCCGGATCGTGTCCGACAGGCCGATCAGCTCGTCGAGGTCGGCGGAGATCAGCAGCACCGCGAGCCCGGCGGCGCGGGCCAGGCGGATCTGCTCCCAGATCAGCGCCTGCGCGCCGACGTCGACACCGCGCGTCGGGTGCGAAGCCACCAGCAGCACCGGGTTGCCGGACAGCTCGCGCCCGACGATCAGCTTCTGCTGGTTGCCGCCGGAGAGCGCGGCGGCCGGGACGTCGATGCCCGGCGTGCGGACGTCGTAGTCGCGGACGATCCGCTCGGTGTCGGCGCGGGCGCCGGCGATGTCGAGCAACTGTCCTTTCGAGACCGGTTCGCGGGTCTGGTAACCCAGGATCCGGTTGACCCACAACGGTTGCTGGAGCAGCAGGCTGTGCCGCGTGCGGTCTTCGGCGATGTAGCCGATGCCGGCTTCGCGCCGCGCCAGCGTGCCCGCCTTCGTGAGGTCGCGCGCTTTGCCGTCGGCGTCGACCAGCTCGATCGTGCCGCCGGACGGCTTGCGCATGCCCATGATGGTTTCGACGAGCTCGGTCTGCCCGTTGCCCTCGACGCCGGCGATGCCGAGCACCTCGCCCGCGTGCACGGTGAAGGTGACGTCGTCGAGCGCGTTGCGGTCGGAGCCCTCGGCACCGAGCGTCAGCCCGGTCAGCCGCAGCACGTCCCGGTCGGTGACCGTGGACTCGCGGGTCTCCGGGCTGGGCAGCTCGGACCCGACCATCATCTCCGCGAGCTCGCGGGAGGTGATGGTCTTCGGGTCGGCGGTGCCGACCGTGGTGCCGCGCCGGATCACCGTGACGGTGTCGGCGATCGCGCGCACCTCGTCGAGCTTGTGCGAGATGAAGAGGAACGTGTAGCCGTCGGCCTTCATCTCCCGGACGGTCGCGAACAGCGCGTCGACCTCCTGCGGCACCAGCACCGCGGTCGGCTCGTCCAGGATGATGATCTTCGCCCCGCGGTAGAGCACCTTGACGATCTCGACGCGCTGGCGGTCGGCGACGCCGAGCTCCTCCAGCAGCGTGTCCGGCTCGGCGTGCAGGCCGGTCCGCTCCGCGAGCTCGGCCAGCCGCGCGCGGGCGGCGCGGCCGATGCCGTGCAGGCCCTCGGCGCCGAGGAAGACGTTCTCGCCGACGGTGAGGTTGTCGGCGAGCATGAAGTGCTGGTGCACCATGCCGATGCCGGCCCGGATCGCGTCCTGCGGGTTGCGCAGCTTCACCTCGTCGCCGTTGATCGCGATGGTGCCCTCGTCCGGCGGCTGCATGCCGTAGAGGATCTTCATCAGGGTGGACTTGCCGGCGCCGTTCTCGCCACAGATGGCGTGCACCTCGCCGGCGGTGACGGTGAGGTTGACGTCGGAGTTGGCCACCACGCCGGGAAAGCGCTTGGTGATCCCGGTCAGCTGGACGGCGGGGGCGCCCCGGTCGGGGACGGCTTCGGCCGGGGCCTCGGCAGTGCTCATGGGCGGGAGAATTCCATATCTCGTCCAAACGCGTGAGGGGCCCGGAGGAAAAGTTCCTCCGAGCCCCGACGCGTTGTCAGTTACTTCTGCGGCTTGTCCGAGACGGTGATGGCACCCGAGATGATCTGGGCCTTGTAGCCGTCCAGAACGTCCTTGATGTCGTCGACCTTGCCACCGGAGGTGGCGTAGCCGACGCCGTCGACCTTGAGGTCGAACCGCTTCGGCAGGGTCGTCAGGTCGCCCTTGGCGAGCGCCTGGACGTAGTCGAAGACGGCGACGTCGACGCGCTTGAGCATGGACGTGATGATGACGTCCTTGTCGGCGGCGACGGTCTTCTGGTTGTACTGGTCGGAGTCGACGCCGATGGCCAGCGCGTTGCCCGCCTTGGCGGCGTCGAACACGCCCTTCCCGGAGGCGCCGGCGGCGTGGTAGATCACGTCCGCGCCCTTGGCGATCTCGGCCGCGGCCTTGACGTTGCCCTTCGCCGGGTCCTGGAACCCGGAGAAGTCACCGGCCGGGGTCAGGTAGTCGTCCTCGATCTTGATCTTGGACGAAACCGTCTTCGCGCCCTGCAGGAAGCCGGCCTCGAACTTCTGGATCAGCGGGGTGTTGACACCGCCGACGAAGCCGACGTGGCAGCTCTTGCTCTTGTACGCGGCGGCGACGCCGGCCAGGAACGAGCCCTGCTCCTCGGCGAAGACCAGCGGCGTCACGTTCGGGAGCGTGATCGAGTCGTCGTCGACGATCGCGAACTTGGTGTTCGGGTACTTGGCCGCGACGACCTTCACCGACGGCGCGTACGCGAAGCCGACCGCCACGATCGGGTTCATGCCCGAAGCGGCCATCTGGTCGAGGCGCTGCTGCTTGGCCGACTCGGCCTCGCTGGCGGACGCGGTGCTCTCGTTGACCGTGGTCACGCCGAGCTCGGCCTTCGCCTTGTCGGTGCCCGCGGCGGCGGCGTCGTTGAAGGACGCGTCACCCCGGCCGCCGACGTCGAAGGCTAGGCCGATCTTCAGCGCGCTGCCGTCGACCTTGCCGCCGGCCGCGGTCGAGCTGCTGGCGGCGGCGGGCGCCGCGGGCGGCTTCTGCGCGGTGACGCAGTCGGAACCGCCCGAAGAGGCCGCGGTGTTGTTCGAGCTGCTACCACCGCTGGAGTCCTTGGCGCACCCGGCCAGGGCGAGCACCCCGGCCATGGCCGCAGCGGCCAGCGCGGTTCCACGCATGCGACGCAACGTGTTTCTCCCTCCCCGCTGATCCAGCGGATGGTCAAGGGCACGACCCGGCCCTACTGCCGGGTCGACCGCCAGACCGTACCCGGCGGACAGGAAAGCGCCATAGGAAAGGCACGCTACGTAACACAAACGTTTACTCACGAGTCGCACGCGCGACCGGGCGAGCACCCACTGTGATCAAAAGGCTCACCGGGCGCTTCTTTCGGCCGAAACCCCGCACCGCGGGACGGCCGAATTGCCGTTTGCTGTCACCCAGTGTGCCAGGCCGACCGAGGAGTGGACCACCCCGATCACTCTGTGAGACGAACCCGGATCCACTGCTCGTCCGAATCGTTCCAGTGCCGGATCGGGCGGTCACCACTCGATCAGGTGTCAGCCGGACGGGCAAGCCGGGGCCGGACCGGCGCGGTGCGTCCACAGTGGACGACCCAAGCTGTGACGGCGCCCACAACCGGTGTGCGCCCAGGTGTCTGGTCCATCACAGAGAGGAACCCGGAGGTGAGCCGACCGTCCGGGTCGGGTCTAGCATCCTTTTCATCCACGCTCGATGACCCTTGATCTCGGCATTGCCGCCGTAGTCGTCCCAGGTGGACGACGACGATCAGTGCGGACCTCACCGGTCACCCGGGCACATAGTCAGACGTTGGAGGCCGTTCACCGATGTCCACCACGGCGAGCACTGCCACCTCGGCAGGGGCGAGCGATCGGGCGGGTGCCTCACGCCGGCAGGGAACCTTCTACCGGGGCGACCCCGGCATGTGGTCCTGGGTGCTGCACCGCATCACCGGCGTGCTCACATTCTTCTTCCTGTTCGTGCACGTGCTCGACACCGCGCTGGTGCGCGTGTCGCCGAACACCTACGACCAGGTCATCGAGACCTACAAGACCCCGATCGTCAACCTCCTCGAGGTCGGCCTGGTCGGCGCGGTCCTCTTCCACGCGCTGAACGGCATCCGCGTCATGCTGGTCGACTTCTGGTCGAAGGGCCCGAAGCTGCAGAAGGCGATGCTGTGGGTGATCGGCGTGGTCTGGGTCGTGGTGATGGTCCCCGGTGCCTTCTTCATGCTGAAGCGCACCGTCGAAACGCTCTTCGGGGGTAACTGACATGGCCGACCTCGCCCTCGCGAACCCCCGCGCGCCGAAGCGTCCCGCCGCCCGCCGGAGCAACTTCGAGCTCTACAGCTGGCTGTTCATGCGGATCTCCGGCCTCGCGCTGATCATCCTGGTGCTCGGCCACCTGCTGATCATGAACATCCTCGACGGCGGTGTGCACCGGATCAACTGGGGCTTCGTCGCCGGCCGCTGGGCTTCGCCGTTCTGGCAGTTCTGGGACCTGGCCATGCTCTGGCTCGCCGAGATCCACGGCGGCAACGGCCTGCGCACCATCATCGACGACTACGCGCGCAAGGACAGCACGCGGTTCTGGCTGAAGATCGTGCTGTACGTCTCGATGGTGCTGATCCTGGCCGTCGGCACGATGGTGATCTTCACCTTCGACCCGAACATGCCCGCGAACTGACACCCGGAGACCCCCCACCATGCAGTTCCACAAGTACGACGTGGTGATCGTCGGCGCCGGCGGCGCCGGGATGCGCGCGGCCATCGAGTCCGGCCAGCGCGCGCGCACCGCGGTCCTCACCAAGCTCTACCCGACCCGGTCCCACACCGGCGCGGCCCAGGGCGGCATGTGCGCCGCGCTGGCGAACGTCGAAGAGGACAACTGGGAGTGGCACACCTTCGACACGATCAAGGGCGGCGACTACCTGGTCGACCAGGACGCCGCCGAGATCATGGCGAAGGAGGCCATCGACGCGGTTCTCGACCTCGAGAAGATGGGCCTGCCGTTCAACCGCACGCCCGAGGGCAAGATCGACCAGCGCCGTTTCGGCGGGCACACGCGTGACCACGGCAAGGCCGCGGTCCGCCGCGCCTGCTACGCCGCCGACCGCACCGGTCACATGATCCTGCAGACGCTCTACCAGAACTGCGTCAAGTACGGCACCGAGTTCTTCAACGAGTTCTACGTGCTCGACCTCGTGACCAGCCCGGACGAGAACGGCAACCCGGTCGCCTCCGGCGTCGTCGCCTACGAGCTGGCCACCGGCGAGCTGCACGTCTTCCAGGCCAAGTCGATCGTGATGGCGACCGGCGGCGCGGGCAAGATCTTCAAGACGACGTCGAACGCGCACACCCTCACCGGTGACGGCCTCGGCATCATCTTCCGCAAGGGCCTGCCGCTGGAGGACATGGAGTTCTTCCAGTTCCACCCGACCGGCCTCGCGGGCCTGGGCATCCTGATTTCCGAAGCCGTCCGCGGCGAGGGCGGGATCCTGCGCAACGCCTCCGGCGAGCGGTTCATGGAGCGCTACGCCCCCACCATCAAGGACCTCGCGCCGCGCGACATCGTGGCGCGCTCGATGGTGCAGGAAGTGCTGCAGGGCCGGGGGTGCGGGCCGAACAAGGACTACGTCGTCCTGGACGTCACGCACATCCCCGAGGAGACGCTGAACGCGAAGCTCCCGGACATCATGGAGTTCTCCCGGACCTACCTGGGCGTCGACCCGGTGAAGGAGCCGGTGCCGGTGTTCCCGACGTGCCACTACGTCATGGGCGGCATCCCGACCAACATCCACGGCGAAGCGCTGCGGGACAACGAGAACGTCATCCCGGGTCTCTACGCCGCGGGCGAGGTCGCCTGCGTGTCCGTGCACGGCTCGAACCGCCTGGGCACGAACTCGCTGCTGGACATCAACGTGTTCGGCCGCCGCGCCGGCATCGCCGCCGCGGAGTACGCGCTGGCGCACGAGCACGTCGAGCTGCCCGCGGACCCGACGGCCCTGGTCGAGGAGCAGCTCGCGGGCCTGCTGTCGGAGCACGGCGACGAGCGCGTCGCCGACATCCGCAAGGAAATGCAGCAGACGATGGACTCGCACGCGTCGGTGTACCGGACCGAGGACACGCTGAAGCAGGCGCTGACCGACATCCAGGCGCTGAAGGCCCGCTACCAGCGGATCACCGTGTCGGACAAGGGCAAGCGCTACAACACCGACCTCCTCGAGGCCGTCGAGCTGGGCTTCCTGCTGGAGCTGGCCGAGGTCCTGGTCGTCGGCGCGATCGCGCGCAAGGAGTCCCGCGGCGGCCACGCCCGCGAGGACTACCCGACCCGCGACGACACGAACTTCATGCGCCACACGATGGCCTACAAGCAGGGCACCGGCCTGGCGTCCGACATCCGGCTCGACTACAAGCCGGTCACCTTCACCCGCTACGAGCCGATGGAGCGGAAGTACTGATGACTGCGGCAACCACTGAGGACGCTCCCGCTGCTTCGGACGAGCACACGCCGATCACCGTCACGCTGAAGATCCTGCGGTTCAACCCGGAGGTCGACACGGAGCCGCACTGGGAGTCCTACGACGTCCCGGCGCAGCGCACCGACCGCCTGCTGAACCTGCTGTTCTACGTCAAGGACTACATCGACGGCACGTTCTCGTTCCGCCGCTCGTGCGCCCACGGCGTGTGCGGGTCCGACGCGATGCAGATCAACGGCATCAACCGCCTGGCGTGCAAGGTCCTGATGAAGGATCTCCTGTCGGCGTCGGGCAAGCCGACCACGATCACGATCGCCCCGATCAAGGGCCTGACGACGTTGAAGGACCTGTACGTCGACATGGACCCGTTCTTCGAGGCGTACCGGGCGATCAAGCCGTACCTGATCACGTACGGCAACGAGCCGACGCGGGAGCGCATCCAGTCGCAGGCGGACCGGGACCGGTTCGACGACACGACCAAGTGCATCCTTTGCGCGTGCTGCACCTCGTCGTGCCCGGTGTACTGGAACGACGGGTCCTACTTCGGCCCGGCGGCGATCGTGAACGCCCACCGGTTCATCTTCGACTCCCGCGACGAGGGAGCCGAGGAGCGGCTGGACATCCTCAACGACGGCGAGGGCGTCTGGCGCTGCCGGACGACGTTCAACTGCACGGACGCCTGCCCCCGAGGGATCCAGGTGACGAAGGCGATCCAGGAAGTGAAGCGCGCCCTGCTGTTCAAGCGCGTCTGACCTCCGCTCCGCCCAGTTCGTTTGTCATGAGGGGCACCCCCATGGTCTTTAAGGCCATGAGGGTGCCCCTCATGGCTTTTGCGGGCCTGTGGACAACGGTGAGAGTTGTCCACAGTTCGGTAGAACGACCTGGTGCCCGGGACTCGCAACCGATCACCATGAATCCATGCCCAGACGCGGGAAGTGGGAACAGCATCCCGAACTGCTGACGCACCGGAGCCGAGAAGGCGTGATCACGGCGCGCGACTTGCAATCGCTCGACATGGACCCGCGGACGATCTACCGGAAGTGCCTGCCCGGAGGTCCCTGGCAACGGCTACTACCCGGGATCATCCTCCTGCACAACGGCGGCGTAACCCACCGCCAGCGAGCCCTGGCAGCCCTCCTCTACGGCGGCCCCGGGGCTATGATCACCGGCGCAGACGCATGTCGCTGGTACGACCTTCGCGTACCGGACGAGTTTCCCGCTCAAGACATCCACCTTCTGATCCCGCACGAACGCAGGGTATTGAGCTCCGAATACGTTGTCGCCGAGCGCACCAGACGGCTTCCCGGCGCCTGGATCCGGCGCGGGCTCCCCCTTGCTCCTCTGGTGCGCGCGACGACCGACGCGGTCCGGCGGATCCGTGCCGAGGAACCGATCAGCCACCTGCTGGTGGAAGCCATCCAGCATGGCCGCTGTCTGCCTGCGGAGCTGACGAGCGAACTCGATGTGGGAACAAAACGCGGCACCGCGATCCCGCGCCGGTTGCTGAAGGAGTGGACGGACCTCCGCTCGGTGGCCGAGATCCACGCCAAGAAGCTGTCAGCCCGGCTTACGACCGAGCCAACCCATTGGAACACAGGCGTGCGGACGGCCAGTGGTTTCGTCGGGCGCCCGGACGCGTGGTGGGACGAAGTCGCGCTCGCTTGGGAAATCGATTCGTTCGAATTCCACTACACGCGCCATGACTACGCCCGGACCCTCCGCCGGAACAACCGCTACGCAGCCGCTGGGATCAAGGTCGTCCAGACGCTCCCCACTCGGATCAGAGACGCCCCCGAAGAGGTGTTGCATGAGCTCGAATCCGCATACGCCGCAGCCGCTGCACGCTCGCGTCCCCCGGTCTACTTGGTGGAAGAAGAAGCCGCGTGACAACGCCATGAGGGGCACCCTCATGGACTTTAAGTCCATGAGGGTGCCCCTCATGACCGAAACTCCTACCTGACCGCGTCCAGGGCGTTGACCAGGCCGTGGCCGTAGTACGAGTTGTTCTTCGCCGGGCCCGTGCACTCCGTCTCCGTCGACGCGCACTTCACCACGTCCGCCTCGCCCGTGAGGATGCGGGCCAGCAGCTGCGGGGGAAGGCCGCGGAACTTCGAGGCCAGCAAGGCCGCCACGCCCGCCGCGTGCGGGGATGCCATCGACGTGCCGCACTTCGAGCCGTACTGGCCGCCGAACACCGTTGTCGACAGGGGGCAGGCAGGGCCTTCGCCGGCTGGTGGGGCCTGGACGAAGTCGCCGCCCGGGGCCGTCACGTCGATCTCGCCGTAGTTGCTGAACGACGACTTCGTGCCCGCGTAACCCACCGACGACACCGTCACCACGCCGTCGATCGCCTTCGGCAGGATGCCGCAGGACGAGTCCACCGGGTGCGGGCGGTTCGGGTCCGTCGTCTGCTTCGTCGTGTCGAAGCCCGAGTTGCCCGCCGCCGACACGTTCAGGACGCCGTGGTGGGTCGAGAACTCGATCGCGCGGCGCACCGCCTCGTACGCGGCCGCGTCGCCCGGCTCGCGGGAGCAGAAGAACATGCCCGGGTCGATGTAGTAGCTGTTGTTCGTCACCTGGAAGCCGTGCTTGGCCGCCCACACGAACCCGCAGACCGCCGACTCCGGGAAGATGTAGCCGTCGTCGTTGACGACCTTCACCGAGGCCAGCCGGACGCCCGGGGCGATGCCCGTGAAGCCCGCCGCCGGGTCCTTGCCCGCGATCGTGCCCGCCACGTGCGTTCCGTGGTCGGACGTCGTCGGTGCCCACGACGCCGGCGTGAGGTCCGGCGCGCCCGTGATGCAGCCCGCCGACGAACGAGCGTCGACCGCCGCCTTCAGGGCCGGGTGCGTCGCGTCGATGCCCGAGTCGAGCACGCCGACCGTCACCGAGCGGCTGCCCTGGTTGATCTTGTTGGCCTCGGGCGCGTGGATCGCCTTCATGTCCCACTGCTGCGCCGACAGGTCACCTGCGGCGGCCGTCGACCGCGTGTCCTCCAGCGTCCGCACCGCGCCCAGCGAACGGGCGGATGCCGTCGCACCCTGGGAGGCCACGTCCTTGCCGCCCGAGTAGGCCCGGTAGACGCCGATCTTCTGCTGGAAGTCCGCGTTGCGCGAGCTGGCGATCGCGACGCCGATCTCGGCGTAGTACGCGACCTTCGTGCCGCACTTGGCCGCCAGTTCCTTGTCGACGGCCGACGCGCGCGTGCCCGGCTGGTACGTCACCACGTAGGTGTACGGCGTGCTCGTCGTGTCACAGGTGACCGGCGCGGCCTCCGCGGCCGGCGCCGCCGCGAACAGGCCGCCCCCGACGGCCAGCACGAGCGGGGCCGCCATTCGGCGTAAACGGGACATTCCACCTCCAGAGTCAGTGGCGTCAACCTAAACCGGCCCCGGAGAGCGCGCCACCGACCAAAGTCAGGAGGCGGTGCGGGTGCGCACCCCGCGCCAGCCCAGCACCCCGATGATCGTGCCCAGCACGAACGAGACGACGGTCAGCACCGCGTGCACGACGAAGTACGCGGTCGGCGAGCCGTCCGCGGTCCACGCCCGGTCGCTTTCCCACAGGTTCTTGGCGAACGTGATCCAGATGATCCACGACCACACGCCGAAGGCCAGCAGGAACAGCGAGGTTCGTCGGGAAAGGCGCATGCCCCTGAGTATGCGCCGACGGCAACGGCGCTAGATTGCGTGGGTGCACTCCGCTGTCTCCCGGTCGCTCAAGGTCTTCACGACGACGCTCGCCGCCGCCCTCCTGGCCCTGGGCACCCCCGTCGCCGCGGGCGCCGCGCCGCAGCAGCAGGGCCAGTGCGCCAACCACCTCGCTCCCCCACCGCCGGTCGACACGTCGGAGAAGCCCGCGCCCGGCAAGCAGGCCCCGGCGCCGCTGGCCGTGCCCGCCGCCCCGGTCGGCGGCCCGCGGATGGCCGAGTGCGGCCTGATCACCCCGGACGGCGCGCTCAACCCGCCGGACGGCAACACGGCGGCGTCCTGGCTGGTGCAGGACCTCGACACCGGCGCCGTCGTCGCGGCGAAGGACCCGCACTCCCGGCAGCGGCCGGCGTCGCTCATCAAGACGCTGCTCGCGCTCGTCGTCGTCACGCAGCTGACGCCGCAGCAGGTCCTGGTCGCGACGAAGGAGGACGCCGAGCAGGAGTGCACCTGCGTCGGGCTCGCCGCCGGCGGCCAGTACACGGTCGACCAGCTGCTCCACGGCCTCCTGATGCACTCGGGCAACGACGTCGCGCACGCCTTGGCGACGGCGCTCGGCGGGCCGGACTCCGCGGTGGCGAAGATGAACGCGCTGGCGGCCCGGATCGGCGCGCTGGACACGCGGGCCGCGACGCCGTCGGGCCTCGACGGGCCGGGCATGTCGACCTCGGCTTACGACCTCAGCCTGATCTTCCACTACGCGATGAAGCAGCCCGAGTTCGCGAAGGTCGTCGCGACGAAGAACTTCGAGATCCCGCCGGCCGGCGGCAAGCCCGCGATCCCCATCTTCAACGACAACAAGCTGCTCGGCGTCTACCCCGGCTTCCTCGGCGGCAAGACCGGCTTCACCGACGACGCCCGCCACACCTACGTCGGCTCCGCGCAGCGCAAGGGCAAGCGGCTCGCGGTCGTGATGCTGCGCGCCGAGCAGAAGCCGACGAAGGTGGTCGACCAGGCCGGGAAGCTGCTCGACTACGGCTTCGCGCTGGAGGACGACCGCGCCGAACCGGTCGGCCAGATCAGCTACCAGGCGCCCGCGACCAGCGCGCCCGGGACCGACCCGTCGGTGCTGGCCGACGGTGACACCGGCAACAGCGGGACGTCCTCCACGGCCGCCGGCACCAAGGAAGACCCGTTCGGCGTCACCGGGTGGATCATCACGCTGCTCGTGTTCCTGGTCATCGTCGGCGGGTTCGTCGTCGGGCACCAGCGCAAGAAGGCCGCGAACTAGCGGAACCCGGGCCCGGGCTCCGGGGTCACCTTGTCGGTCGTGATCGCGCCGCCGCAGTGCCCGCAGGCCACGAACGTCTCGGCGATCTCGCCGCAGTCGTGGTGCCGCAACAGGATCGGCGGCCCGGCCGGCCCGGCGAGGTGCCGGTCGCCCCACTGCATGAGCGTGACGACGGCGCCGAACAGGTCGCGTCCGGCCGGGGTCAGCCGGTATTCGGGCACCGGGTCGACGCGGTCGAGCACGCCCGCGTCGACGAGGGTCTTCAGGCGGGCGGACAGCGTCGGGCGCGGGATCGACAGCGTGCGCGCGAACTCGCCGTAGCGGCGCACGCCGAAGAACGCCTCCCGCAGGATGAGCAGGCTCCACCGCTCGCCGACGAGGTCGAGCGCGCGCCCGACGGAATCCGCGGTGAACCGGTGGCCGAGGTCGGTCACAGCTGCTCCGTGCGGGCCGGGACGCCCAGCAGCAGCTTGCCCGACAGCTCGAAGCTGGCCGGGTTGACCTGGAAGTGGGCGGTGGCGGTGTGGGCGTCGCGGAACCGGCGCTGCAGCGGCGAAGTCTCGTAGATCGCAGCGCCACCACCGAGGTCGTACATGCTTTCGGCGACCTTCGCGGCCGTGCGCGTGACGTGCGTGGCGGCGAGCCGGAGGCCCAGCTTGAGCGCGTCCGGCACCGGTTCGGTGCCCTGCGCGGCCTGCCAGGCGTCGTCGATGCTGGCGTAGAAGAACAGCCGCGCGGCGCGCAGGGCGGCTTCCGCCTCCGCGACGGCGGCCTGGGTCTGCGACCGCTCGGCCAGCGACCGGCGGGAGCCGAGCGGTTTGCGGGTGGCGGCCAGCTCGACGAGGTCGTCGATCGCGCCGCGCGCGTTGCCGAGCGCGGCCGCGGCGACCGACAGCGCGAAGAAGCCGAAGAGCGGAAACCGGTGCAGCGCAACGGCTTCCGGCGGCGGCCCACCCATGACCGAGAAGACGCGGTGCTCCGGGACGAACAGCGCTTCGGCGACGCAGTCGTGGCTGCCGGTGCCGCGCAGGCCGTTGGTGTGCCAGGTGTCGAGGACGGTGATCCCGGCCTTCGGCAGCGCGGCGACGTAGAGCTGTCCTTCGTGGACGAACCCGGCGAAGAGCCAGTCGCAGTGCGGGATCCCGCTGCAGAACGCCCACCGGCCGGACACGACGTACCCGCCGTCGACCCGCTCGCCGGTGCCGCGCGGCGCCCAGACCCCGGCAGCGACGGTGCGCGGGTCGCCGAAGACCTCTTCGGCGCACTTTCGCGGGGCGTAGGCCGAGAGCAGGCTGCTCGTCACGGCGATCGAGACGCACCAGCCGGCCGACGCGTCCCCGCGCGCGACCGTCTCCGCCGTCTCGAGGCTGACGGCGGGCGGCGCTTCGGGCCCACCGAGGTAGCCGGGGACGCCGCTGCGCAGGAGCTGGGCGTCGGTCAGCTTCGCGACGAGCTCGGCGGGCAGCGCACGCTGCCGTTCGGTGACCGGCGCGAGTGTCTTGGCGAGCGCGGCGCACTCGCGGGCGGCGTCCAGCACGAAACCTCCGGTTCGGATTTCTTACCGGTTCAGTTTCTTTACCGCCCTGCTCGCTGTCAAGGCTTGCGACGGCCCCCGAACCACGCGAGCAGAGCGCCGGCCCCGAACGCACCCGCGACGGCACCGAGCCCCGGCCCGCGCTGCACGGTGACGCTCTGTTCGAGCCGCACCGGCGGCGGGGGCTCGACGACCTTGCGCTGGTTCTCCGTCGCCGTCGCCGTCCACGCCGTCACGAGCAGCAGGAAGCGGGAGACGAGGTTCGCGAACACCAGCAGGCCGATGACCGGCCCGAACAGCGCGAACGCCGGCGACTTCGTCACGCTGGCGAGGTAGACGGTGGCGGCCTGCTGCAGGATGACGAACCCGACGGCGGCGAAGGCGGCACCCTTCACGGCACTGCGCAGGGCGACGCGTTCGCGTGGCAGCCGGGCGATCACCCAGAGGAAGACGAGGGTGTTGGCGGCCAGGCCGAGCACGATGGTCGCGCCGCGGAGCAGGACGATCGCCCAGGTCTGCTGCTCGAGCCCGACGAGCTCGAGCAGGAACTGCCCGACCCCGCCGCCGACCGCGGTCAGCGCGAACGAAACGACCAGCGCCACACCGAGCCCGACCAGCGCGACGAGGTCCTTGCCGGTCTGCTTGAGGAACGGCTGCGGCTGCTTCTCCTGGCCCCACTGCGCGGTGAGCGCGTCACGCAGGTTCGCCATCCAGCCGATGCCGGAGTAGAGGGCGATGAGCAGACCGAAGATCCCGACCCCGCCACCGGACTTGAGCGCGGCGTCCACGATGCCCTTGACCAGGCTGCGCAGGCCTTCGGGCACGGAGTTGTTGATGCTGTCGGAGATCTGCTTGATGATCGCCGGGTCGTTGTTGACGACCAGGCCGACCACCGCGAAGGCGACCATCAGCAACGGGATGACCGACAGCACGCTGAAGTAGGTGATCGCGGCGGCGTAGTGGTTGCCGTACCGCTCGGTGAAGGCTTCGTTGGCGCGGATCAGGTGATCGAGCCACGGGTATTTCCTGCGCAGGCGCGGCAGGAGCTTTTCCTTCTCTTCGTTCGGCACTGTAAAACGCTAACCACGCCCGGTGACTCCTGCAACGCGAGCGGCTCAGGTGAGGGAGGCGACCAGGCTCGGCGGGCACCCGCAGCGCCTCCTGACCGCCGGTTGTCCACATCCCGCGGGGGTTGTGGACAACCGGCCCGCGCAGCGCCGCGAAAGCCTGGATCGTCGGTGGGCGCCAGCCGCCGAGCGTTGCTCGGACCCGGTCGACGTCCGGGGCCAGGGTGGGTGGGTGGTCGTCGGCGTAGCGCCGGGCGAGCGTCGACTTGCCGCTGCCCGGCGGGCCGTCGAGCAGGAGCAGCTTCACCGCACCGGCGGGAGGAAACCGATCCGCTGGTAGGTCTTGGCCAGCGTCTTCGACGCCACCTCGCGGGCGCGCTCGGCGCCGGCGGCGAGGACCTTGTCCAGCTCCGCGACGTCGTCCAAATAGGACTTCACGCGGTCCTGGATCGGCGTGACCCACTCGACGAACACCTCGCCGAGGTCCTTCTTCAGGTCGCCGTACCCCTTGCCTTCGTAGGCGGCTTCGAGGTCGGCGATCGGCCGCTCGGTGAGCGCCGAGTAGATGGTCAGCAGGTTCGAGACGCCCGCCTTGTTCTCGGCGTCGAACTTGACCTCACGGCCGGTGTCGGTGACCGCCGAGCGGATCTTCTTCGCCGAGCGCTTCGGGTCCTCGAGCAGCTCGACGAGGCCGTTCGCGGTGGACGCCGACTTGCTCATCTTGCTCGTCGGGTCTTGCAGGTCGTAGATCTTCGCCGTGTCCTTGATGATGAACGGCTCGGGCACGACGAACGTTTTGCCGAGGCGGTTGTTGAAGCGCTGCGCGAGGTCGCGCGTGAGCTCGAGGTGCTGGCGCTGGTCCTCGCCGACCGGGACGGCGTCGGCCTGGTAGAGCAGGATGTCCGCGGCCTGCAGGATGGGGTAGGTGAAGAGGCCGACGCTGGAGCGGTCCGAGCCCTGCTTGGCGGACTTGTCCTTGAACTGCGTCATCCGGCCGGCCTCGCCGAAGCCGGTCTGGCATTCGAGGACCCAGCTCAGCTGCGCGTGCTCCGGCACGTGGCTCTGCACGAACAGGGCGCTGTGCCGCGGGTCGATGCCGATGGCGAGCAGCTGCGCGGCCGAGACGCGGGTGCGCTGCCGCAGCACCTTCGGGTCTTGCTCGACGGTGATCGCGTGCAGGTCGACCACGCAGTAGAACGTCTCGTGCGTGTCCTGCATCCGCACCCACTGGCGCAGGGCACCGAGGTAGTTCCCGAGGTGGAACGAGTCAGCGGTCGGCTGGATCCCGGACAGGACCCGCGGACGGCGTGCGGCTGCGACGGTCTGCTCTTCGGACACACCGGGATTCTTCCAGGCCGAGCCGAGCGACAGGCGGCGAGGGCCCTCGGCGGGCGGGTCCGGGGTGGGGGCGGGCCGGGTTCGCCGCGGACAGGCGGCTCGACGGCGACGGATGGCTTGGCAGGTCAGCGGCCCTGGCAAGCAGGCACCCGGGGTTCACGGCAGCTTGCGCGGCGACGGTTCGACCGCGGGCGACGAACGGCTCGGCAGGTCAGCGGCCCCCGGCAAGCAGGCACCTGGCTTCACGACGGCTTGCGCGGCGGACGGTTCGACCGCGGAGCGGCGAACGGCCCGGCAGGTCAGCGGCCCTGGCAAGCAGGCTCGCGGCGGGCGGTTCGACCGCGGGGCGGCGAACGGCCCGGCAGGTCAGCGGCCCTGGCATGCGGGCTCGCGGCGGCCAGGCGGCACCGGATGGCTTGACAGGTGAGCGACCTCGACAGCTCAAGGGGACGGGCTCGGCCAGCTGCCACACGGGCATGCGCGAGTTCCGGCCTGCGAATCCGCCGACGTGCGCGGCGACTCCCGCAGTCAGGTGGGCGCTTGCGGCGCCGGGGTCAGGCGTGCGGGTGCTGGGTGAGGAACGGGCGGGTCGGCGTGGCCTCGGGCTCGCCGAGGACGGCCTCCGCCATCGCCGTGACCGGGCCCGGGGCTTCGGGGGCCGCCGGGGCGGCTTCGGCGACTCGGTTCTTGCGGCGCTGGCGCAGCACGCCCAAGGTCATGCCCACGATGCCGAGTGCGACCGCGACCAGGCCCACCGGGCCGAGTACGCCGAAGCTCTCCGCGGTCGTTTCGGCCTGTGCGGTCGTCGTGACGTCGGCGAACGCGCTTCCGCCGCCTGCGACGAGCAGGGTGGCCGGGATCAGCGCGACCACTGCGGCCGCGCGGAAGCCGCGCAGCGTGGACCGCAACAGGAGATGACCTGGGTTGCGCACCGGAGTGCCTCCCGCGATTGACGAGCGAAACGCTCACCCATACGAGTGAGACGCTGCGTGCTGCTGGTCAAAAAGCTACCGAGCGTGTCAAGACCTGGCGGCCCGATCGGCTCGGGGGCCGAGAGTAGCGCCCAACCAGGAACACGGTCCGGGCACCCCTGCGGATCACTCCAACCACCCAAGTGGGTGTTGCGGAAGACGGAACGCTCGTACTCAAAGTAGAGCTTGGCCGATCTGTGTCCGCTCAGCTGTCGCCCGTTCGTCGCAATATCGGCTCACGCCGTGCCATTCGCCGCAGCGCTCGCTGGTCCGATCGCGTCGTCTTAATCGGAAAACTTTTCACTCAATAGTGATTGGTCTATACCTCTTGGAGTAGCCCGTTCGGCTCGGTCGGACCGCGCACGACCGGCGTGATCAAGAGGAGTCCCGGATGTCGATTGCACGGTTCTTGAAGCGCACCGGAGTGGCGGTGAGCGTGCTCGCCGCGGCGGCCGCCGCCGTCGTGCTGCCGGCCACCAGCGCGTCCGCCGCGGCGGACGCCTCGTTCGTCGTCAGCGAGGCCCAGTTCAACCAGATCTTCCCCGACCGCAACAGCTTCTACTCCTACAGCGGCCTGACCGACGCGCTGTCGGCCTACCCCGGCTTCGCCAACACCGGCGACGACACGGTCAAGAAGCAGGAAGCGGCGGCGTTCCTCGCGAACGTCAACCACGAGACCGGCGGGCTCGTCTACATCGTCGAGCAGAACACCGCCAACTACCCGCACTACTGCGACGCGAGCCAGCCCTACGGCTGCCCGGCCGGCCAGGCCGCCTACTACGGCCGCGGCCCGATCCAGCTCAGCTGGAACTTCAACTACAAGGCCGCCGGTGACGCGCTCGGCATCGACCTGCTCGGCAACCCGTACCAGGTCGAGCAGAACTCGGCCGTCGCCTGGAAGACCGGCCTCTGGTACTGGAACACCCAGACCGGGCCGGGCACGATGACGCCGCACGACGCGATGGTCAACCAGCGCGGGTTCGGCGAAACGATCCGCAGCATCAACGGCTCGATCGAGTGCAACGGCGGCAACCCCGCCCAGGTGCAGAGCCGGATCGACAAGTACACGCAGATCACCGGGATCCTCGGGGTCCCGGCCGGGAGCAACCTTTCCTGCTGAGCCGGGCGCGGCGAGAAGGGCCTTCCCGGTTGGCGCCGGGGAGGCCCTTTTCGCGCCGGGCTAACCGTTCCAGGCCGGGAAGTCGACGTCGTAGGTCGCGGTGACCGGCGCGTGGTCGGACCAGCGCTGGTCGTACGCGGCCGCGCGTTCGACCACGACGTCGACGACCTTCTCGGCGAGGCCCGGCGTCGCGAGCTGGCAGTCGATGCGCCAGCCGGAGTCGTTGTCGAAGGCCTGGCCGCGGTAGGACCACCAGGTGTAGGGGCCGGGGCCTTCGGGGTCGAGCCGGCGCTGGACGTCGGTGTAGCCCGCCTCGGTGTAGACCCGGCCGAGCCATTCGCGTTCCTCGGGCAGGAAGCCGGAGTTCTTGCGGTTGCCGCGCCAGTTCTTGAGGTCGGCGTTGGCGTAGGCGATGTTCCAGTCGCCGACGACCACGACCTCGCGCCCGGCCGCGGCGGCCTTCGCGCGCAGCTCGACGAGGTAGGGCAGGAACGCCGCCATGAAGCGCTCCTTCTCGTCCTGGCGTTCGGAGCCGACGTCCCCGCTGGGCAGGTACAGGCTCGCGACGACGACGCCGGGCAGGTGGACTTCGAGGTAGCGCCCGCTGTCCTCGAACTCGGGCTCCCCGAAGCCGACGCGCACCTCGTCGGGCTCGACGCGGCTGTACACGGCGACGCCGTTGCGCCCCTTGGCGGCCGACGGCGCGTGCGCCGCGAACCACCCTTCGGGCTCGACGACCGACGCGGGCAGCTGATCCGCGGTGGCGCGCACCTCCTGGCAGCAGACGACGTCGGCCTTCGTGGCGGCGAGCCACTCGACGAAGCCCTTCTTGGCGGCGGCACGCAGGCCGTTGACGTTCACGGTGGAGACGGTCAGCACGTCCTGCACGCTACCGGCCGGGCGGGCGCGTCCGGGCCGGCGGGGCCGGTCGGCGAAAACCGCTCCGCGCCGGCGCACGCGCTCTGCGAGACTGCCGCGCATGAGCCAGTTGACCGTGCTCGGCAGTTGCGGTGCGTGGCCGGAGCCCGGCCGGGCGTGCGCCGGATTCCTGCTCTCGCACAACGGTTTCCGCGTCGTGCTCGACCTCGGGTACGGCGCCGCCTCGCGCCTGTTCGCGCACTGCGGCGACCGGCTGCCGGACGCCGTCGTCGTGACGCACGAGCACCCCGACCACTGCGCCGACGTGAGCGCGCTCGGACGGGCCTGGCACTACACCGGACCGCCCGGTGAGCGGCTGCCGCTGCACTGCACGCCCGGCACCGTCCGGCGGCTCGAGGCGATGGAGCCGCGGCCGCACCCGGCGGAGCTGTTCGCCGTGCACGATCTCGGCGCGCCGGCCGAGGTCGGGCCGTTCCGGCTCACGTCGTACCCGCTGCCGCACTACCTGCCGAACTTCGGCGTGCGGCTCAGCGCGCCCGGGCTCACCGTGGCCTACACCGGGGACACGGGGCCTTCGCCGGTGCTGGCCGAGCTCGGCCGGGACGCGGACCTGGTCATCTGCGACGCCACCCTCCGCACCCCACCGGCGGAGGGGGAGCCTCGCTATCTGATGACCGCCGCCGAAGCGGGGTACTGGGCGGAGGAAGCTGGGGCCCGGCGGTTGCTGCTGACCCACTTCTGGCCCGGTACCGATCGCGCCGCCGCGGCCGAGGAGGCCCGTGCCGAGTTCGGTGGTGAGGTGCTGGTCGCGGAGGAAGACCTCGCGATCGCGCTCTGATCCGCGCCTCGCTCGCGCCGCCGCAGACGCCTGAGCCGAGTCCCGGGCGAGCTACCAGTCGCGGACGCGGACCTCGCGAACACCCTCTGACCCTCGCCTCGCTCACACCGCCGCAGACGCCCGAGCCGAGACCGGAGCGAACTGCCAGACGCGAACGCGGACCTCGCGAACGCCCTCTGATCCGCCCCTGGCCCGGCACCAAGACCCCAGCCGCTCACGTAGAGTCCCCGCGCCAAGGCCCCGGTCGCCCAGGAGGACCTCGCGATCGTGCTCCGACCCCCGTCGAAGCACGTTCCCCACGCTCGATCCCACCCAGGCCGCACCAGCACCCGACACCGTCGCCCGGCTTCCGCTGCCCGCGGAACTCCCCCTGGAGACCCCGCGGACGTCACTTCCGGCTCGTGCCGCATTCAGTTGTCGCCCGTCCCCGGGCGTTCCCCTCCTCTCCGGCGGACAAGCCCGCCACCTGTGCGTTTCGACGTGATCAGTTCTAGCACCCACCACCGACAAAAACGGGCCCTTGACGCCTCAAGCTATGAGACTTAGCTTTAAAGCTATGCAGGATAGCCAAGATGTCCCCTAGAGCCGGCCTGACCACCGACGCCGTGGTCACCCTCGCCCTCACCGTCGTCGACGAAACCGGCCCCGACTCGCTCACCCTCGCCAAGGTCGCCGAACGCGCCAACGTCGCCGCGCCCTCGCTCTACAAGCACGTCAAGAGCCTCGCCGACCTGCGGCGGCTGATCGACCTCCGCGTCGTCAAGGAAATGGCCGACGCCCTCCGCAGCGCCGCAACCGGGCGCCAAGGCGGGGAAGCCGTTGCCGCATTGGCCGACGCCTACCGCGACTACCTGCGGAAACACCCCATGCGCACCCAAGCGCTCGTCACCGCGCCGGACGCGGCCGACGTCGAACTCAGCACCGCGACCCACGCCGTCGCCGAAGTCGCTTTCGCCGTGCTCCGGCCGTTCGGCTTCGACCACGACCGGGCCGTGCACGCCACGCGCTGCATCCGCGCCGCCGTGCACGGGTTCGCCGGGCTGGAAGCCTCCGGGGGGTTCGGGCGGCCGGAAGACATCGGCGAGAGCTTCGAAGTGCTCAAGGAAATGCTCGTCCAGGGCCTCGGTAACTACGCAAAACAGGACAGGAAATGACCTTCATCCTCGCCGTGCTCTTCTTCACCGTCGGGCTGGGTGTGCTCGACGCCCGCTTCCCGTGGACGGAGGCCCGCAGATGATCGCCGGGCACTTCGGGCTGGCCGCCGCCGTCAAGGCCGGGCGGCCGGCGATCCCCGTCTGGACGCTCATGCTCGCCACCGCCTGGCTCGACGTCGTCTTCGCGCCGCTCTACCTGAGCGGCATCGAGACGGTCGACGGCGCGGGCTACGGCGGCGGCGTCATCCACGCCGACTACACGCACTCCCTCGTCGGCGCGCTCGCGCTCGCCGCCCTCTTCGGCGCGGTCGCGGGCAAGTGGCTGGGCCGCGAAGCCGTGACATCCGCGGCTTCGCCCCAGGCCGGGGGCTCCGCCACCCGGAACCCCCGCAAAGAAGTCGGGCTGGTCCTCGCCGGTGTCGTGTTCTCGCACTGGGTGCTCGACCTCGTCGTGCACCGCGCCGACCTGCCGATCCTGCCCGGCAACGCCGGTGACCTGCCCACGTTCGGCTTCGGGCTCTGGCGGCTGCCCACCGTCTCGGCCGTCGTCGAGCTGCTGATGCTCGCGATCGGCATCGGCCTCTACTGGCGCGCCGCCGCGAAGCGCGATCCGAAGCGCGCTCGCACGCTGGGCCTGTCGGCCGCGGTGTTCGGTGTCGCCACCCTCGCGGCCGACCTGCTCGGCGTCTGACAGTTCGAGCCCGGACGGCTCAAGTCCGGCGGATCAGCAGGTGGAGCCCTCGACGGGCTGGGTGAAGGCGGCCGCCACCCACTTGTCGTCGGCCACCTTGCGGAAGCCGTTCTGCACGCCCGGCAGGGCGTCGAACTGCGCGTCGCGCAGGTACTTGCCGACGATCTTGGCGTTGCCGTCCGCCGTCTCGCGGGCGTTCAGGACGTCCGCGGTCACGGTCACCTTGCAGCCGGTGGCCGAAGCACCCGAAGCCTGCTTCCCCGTGTTCATGGCGTACACGACGATGACCAGGACGATGGCGCCCAAGATGATCAGAGTCTTCTTCGACATGCCTTCCTCCAACCGAGAACCCCGTCCTCCGCCAAGGGTAGGCAATCCTTTACCCGGACCGACAGCGCCGTACGCAGCAACCACCCGGAGGCGCCAACGAAGTCACCGCGAAGTGACGCGCTGTGCACGAAGAAAGCCCCCTTCCCGACGAATCGGGAAGGGGGCTTCTCAGCGACTGGGAACTCAGCCCTGGGCGATCTTCTTCGCCAGGTTGTCGTCCAGCGTCGCGAGGAACTCCTCGGTCGTCTGGAACGGCTGGTCCTTGCTGATGAGCAGCGCGAGGTCCTTGGTCATCTGACCGGCCTCGACCGTCTCGACGACGACCTGCTCCAGCGTGTTCGCGAAGCCGATCAGCTCCTGGTTGCCGTCCAGCTTGCCGCGGTGCTCGAGGCCGCGGGTCCAGGCGTAGATCGACGCGATCGGGTTGGTCGACGTCGGCTTGCCCTGCTGGTGCTGGCGGTAGTGCCGGGTGACCGTGCCGTGCGCGGCCTCGGCCTCGACGGTCCGGCCGTCCGGCGTGCGCAGCACCGACGTCATCAGGCCGAGCGAGCCGAAGCCCTGCGCGACCGTGTCGGACTGGACGTCACCGTCGTAGTTCTTGCACGCCCAGACGTAGCCGCCCTCCCACTTCATCGCCGCCGCGACCATGTCGTCGATCAGGCGGTGCTCGTAGGAGATGCCCTTGGCGTCGAAGTCGGCCTTGAACTCGGCCTGGAAGATCTCCTCGAACACGTCCTTGAACTGGCCGTCGTAGGCCTTGAGGATCGTGTTCTTGGTGGAGAGGTACACCGGCAGGCCGCGGTCGAGGCCGTACTGCAGCGACGCGCGCGCGAAGTCCTCGATCGACTTCTTGAAGTTGTACATCCCCATGGCGACGCCGCCGCCCTCGGGGAACTGCGCGACCTGGAACTCCATCGGCTCGGAGCCGTCGTCCGGGGTGTAGCTGACGGTCAGCTTGCCCGGGCCCGGCACCTTGAAGTTGGTGGCCTTGTACTGGTCGCCGTGGGCGTGGCGGCCGATGATGATCGGCTTCGTCCACGTCGGCACCAGCCGCGGGATGTTCTGGATGACGATCGGCTCGCGGAAGATCACGCCGCCGAGGATGTTGCGGATGGTCCCGTTCGGGGACAGCCACATCTTCTTGAGGCCGAACTCTTCGACGCGCGCTTCGTCCGGGGTGATCGTGGCGCACTTGACGCCGACGCCGTGCTTCTTGATCGCGTTCGCGGAGTCGACCGTGACCTGGTCGTCGGTGCGGTCCCGCTCCTCGATACCCAGGTCGTAGTAGTCCAGGTTCACGTCCAGGTACGGGTGGATCAGCTTGTCCTTGATGAACTGCCAGATGATGCGGGTCATCTCATCGCCGTCGAGTTCGACGACGGTGCCCTGGACCTTGATCTTGGCCATGAGCAGCGGTGCTCCTTCCGCGGATCTTCGCGTTCTTCTTTTAAGTCTCGCCGGTAGCGGTACAAGCGTACTGCTTGACCGAGCTGGATGGTTCCAGTAGTGGCCGGTATCAAGTCTCCACCCGCCGGTTGTGGCGCAGCTCACGGGGCCGCGCCGACCGCTCGGCCCGGCCGACCGCTCGTCGAGCGAGCGTCGCGTTCCGCGGTGAACCAAGGCACGATGCCACCCGTGAACCCATCATGCGGGAGGTGACGGCCATGTCGACCCATCGGTACGCCGACTACGAAGACGACTACGAGGACTACGAAGACAGCACCGACGTCCGCGACGAACGGCCGCGCCGAGGTGCCGCGCACGTCGTCAGCGCGCTGGGCGGGCTCGTGCTCACGCCGGTGGCCCTCGGGCTGCTGAGCTGGGGCGGCCTGCGCCAGCAGCAGCTGATCCAGGCCACGCTCAGCACCAACCGCGACGCGCTGGGCATCGCGCTGCTGGCCGGCGGGGCGATCCTGCTGCTGGTCGTGGCCGCGCTCGGCGCGCTGTCCGCGGTCGGCCCGATCCTGGGCGGGCTGATCTACGGCGTGCTGCCCGGCGTCGCCGCGATGGCCGTGCCGGAGTGGGGGTTCCGGCTGGTCAACCTGATGCCGAAGAGCGACATCGCGTACGGCGTCATGGACTTCCTCTTCATCGGCGCACTGCTCGGGGTGGGCTTCCTGCTGGTCGGCAGCGGGCTGGCGAACGCGCTGGTGCGGCGGCGCCGCGAGAGCTGAACCCCGCCGGTGGCAAAATCGGCGGATGGGACTGTTCACCGTCGCGGAAGCGCGTGACGAACTGGCGCGGCTGCGGCCGGTCCTCGACGAACTGGTGCGCGTCCGCGCCGACGCGGCCGAGCTCGCGGCGGCACTGCGCCCGGGCGGCCGGGCCACCGAGCTGGGCGGGCTGCCGGAGTGGAAAGCCGCGCAGGCGCGCCTCGACGACCTCATGACGACGGTGCAGCGCACCGGCGCCGAGCTCAAGGGGTTCGCGCCGCTGCTGGTCGACTTCCCGGCCGAGCTCGACGGCACCGACGTGCTGCTGTGCTGGCTCGAGGGTGATCACGAGCTGGGCTGGTACCACCGCACCGACCTGGGGTTCGCCGGTCGTCGCCGGCTGAAAACGGCTGGTGGGCCCGGCTAGGTTGGGTCGGTGGACCACGACTCGAGGGCAGCCCTCTTCGACAGCACGGCCGAGCACTACGACGAAGACACCTTCCACGCTTCGGTGGCCGAGGCGCTGGTTTCGCCGCTGCCCGGCTCGCCGGGGCTGGTGCTCGACGTCGCCACCGGGACCGGCTTCGCGGCGTACGCGGCGTTGTCGCTGAAGCCGTCGCGCGTACTGGCTGTCGACTTGTCGCCGGCGATGCTCGCCCGCGCTTCCGCGAAGGCGCCTTCGCTGGATCCGGACAGGGTGATCTCGTGGCAGGTCGCGCCCGCGGTGCCGATGCCGGCCGCGGACGGGTCGGCCGGCGTCGTGCTGTGCGCGTCCTCGCTGCACTTCCTCGGGGCGGTCGCCTTCGCGGACTGGCTGCGCGTGCTCCGGCCGGGCGGGCGGCTGGCGTTCTCGGTCGTTTCGGGGGCGCGGTTCAAGCCGTCGGGGCGGTTCGCGGACTTCGTGCCCCGTGACCTGTCGTTCCCGACCGACGAGGCCGGGGCGGCGGCGCTGGCGTCGTCGGCGGGGTTCGTGGACGCTTCGGCGCGGACGTTCACCATGACTGGCGGGGATCGGGTGCGGAGCGTGTTCCTGGTGCACGCGACGGCGCCGTGAACCTCGAACGGTTCGCCGACGGGCACCTGACGGACGTCACCACGGACGGCAGCCGGGTTTCGCTGCGGCTCGAGGCCTACGTGGAGTACCGGCTCGTGCCGGGTGAGATCTCGGTCGTCGAGGTCTTCGAGCTGAGCGCCGACCCGGCCGAGCTGGAAGCGGCCGAGCCGCCGTCGGCGGACCACGCGCTGGAAGAACCGTGGAGCTGGGAACACGACGGCCTCGTGACGGTCGAGTTCTTCGCCCCGCTGCGGATCCGCGTGACGGGCGCCGCCTTCGAGCTGAAGTCGCTGGGGGTCGAGCCGCGGCCGGTGCCGCCCCGGCCGGACCCGAGGCGCTGCACCTTCGAGTCCGCCGACGCGCTCGACCTCGCGACGCTGCTGGATCCGGGCGTCGTGTGGCGCACCTACGGCGGCGAGCCGGGCACGCCGGCCGACCCCGGCGGCTGGTTCCTCCAGCGCCGGGACCGGCTGGCGAATTCGCTGACCGGCGTCTTCTGCCGGGCGACGGACCCGGTGGTGTTCGAGCGCCACGACGCCGACGACGAGCTGTGGCGCGCGGTGCAGCTGCTCGGCCGCGACACGCGCCGGGTGTCGTCCGGGAACTGCGTGTTCGAGCCCGCGGACTGGGTCACCTGGGTGACCACCGGGGCGCTGCCACCGGTCGAGCGGCTCAGGCCGTGAAGTGGACCTCGCCGCGGGTGGCCGGGCCGTCCGGGCTGCCGCAGTGCTGGACGAACGTCAGGTCCACGCCGGTCGCGTCGAGGCGGTCGATGGTGAAGTCCGCGTAGTCGTCGCCGCAGCCGAAGCCGGCGGTGACCGCCCAGAAGCCCGGGGTGCTCAGCGCCGGGTCGTCCTGGCCGCGGTAGCGCGCGCCCGTGTACGTCCCGGTGTGGAGGGTTTCCCCCGCCGGGGCGCTCAGCACGACGCGCAGGTAGTCGAAGTTCGCGTCGACGTCGACCGTCAGCTTCCCGTCGCGCTGCCACACGGTGATTTCGGCGCCCGGCGACGTGTAGTGGGCGCTGCCGGTCATCGGCCAGGCGCCCGCTTCCGAGGTGTAGTCCACCGTTCGCAGCGGGTCCGCCGAAGCGACCGGGACGAGCGCCAAGCCCAGCCCGGCCGCCGCCGTCAGGACCACGCCGGCGCGATGCAGTGATTTCACGGATTCTCCCCATTTCCGGCCGCTTTTTCGCGGCACGCCGATCATGCTGGCAGCGCGCCTGGGCGCCGTACAGGGGGTTTCTACTCAGCGGTGCAGCGACGCGCCCTTGAGGATCTTGTCGACCGCGTTCTTCGGGCCGTGCACCGCGAGCCCGGCCAGCGCGAGCTTCTCCCCCGGCACCG
Organism: Amycolatopsis sp. NPDC049159; assembly: GCF_040648295.1. Taxonomy (NCBI): domain Bacteria; kingdom Bacillati; phylum Actinomycetota; class Actinomycetes; order Pseudonocardiales; family Pseudonocardiaceae; genus Amycolatopsis; species Amycolatopsis sp. NPDC049159. The sequence goes on along the minus strand of NZ_JBEZDL010000003.1, from coordinate 505,272 downwards.
CGCGCACCGCGGCCCGGTTGTCGGCGTCGTTGCCCGTGTGGAACAGCTCGTCGGTGAAGATCGAAATCCGCAGGCCGCGGCCCAGCGCCCGCGTGTGCGCCGCGGTCAGCACGTCCGCGCCACCCGAAAACACCATGACCGGCTGGCCGAACATCGGCAGGTACTCGGTGCCGTCGGCGTCCGCGTAGGGCTCGCCCATCAGCTCCGGGGTCACGTGGGCGATGCCGCTCACCAGGAACGCGGTGACGTTCAGCCGCTGCCAGGACGCCAGGTCGTCGCGGAGCAGGACGGCGATCTTCGTGTCGAAGGAACTCATGACCGAAGACTCACCCGCCGGCCACCCGCGCGTCTTGTACGTTCTTGACATGGCGCACGTCGAAGCCTGGCGGCCGGCGGTCCCGGGGATCGCCGAGGTCTTCCACGCCCGCTTCACGACGCACGCCTACCCGTTGCACACGCACGACACGTGGACGCTGCTGATCGTCGACGACGGCGTCATCCGCTACGACCTCGACCGCCACCACCACGGCGCGCTCGGGCCCGCGGTGACGCTGCTGCCACCGAACGTCGCCCACGACGGGCGGGCCGCGACCAGCCACGGCTTCCGCAAGCGCGTGCTGTACCTGGACACGTCGGTGCTCGGCGACGACCTGATCGGGGCCGCGGTCGACCGGCCGAGCCTCGCCGACGACCTGCTGCGCACCCGCATCCACCAGCTGCACGAGTCCCTAGCCCACCCCGGTGACGCACTGGAGGCCGAGAGCCGGCTCGCGCTGGTGGCCGACCGGCTGCAGACGCACCTGGGCCGGCCGGCGCGCCACGAACCGAAGCGCGGGCTGGCCGACGAGCTGAGGGACCTCCTCGACGCGAAGCTGCCCGAAGCGCTGACGCTCGCCGAAGCCGGCGAGACGCTCGGCGCGCACCCGGCGTACCTCGTCCGCTGCTTCGGCGCGAAGTTCGGGCTGCCACCGCACCGCTACCTGACGGGCCGCCGCGTCGACCGCGCGCGCCGCTTGCTGCTCGACGGCGCCCCGGCGGCCGAGGTGGCCGCGGCGGCCGGGTTCAGCGACCAGGCCCACCTGACGCGGCACTTCAAGCGGTACCTGGGTACGACCCCATCGCGGTACCCGAAGGCTCGTTGACCTGCGCGCAATCCGGATGTGCGGATCCTCGCGAGGATCGGCCGCAGTGGGACCGGTCGTCGAGCACTTGACGGAGAACCACAAACCGGAAAGCGCCGGAATGAGGTAACTCCGCCACCGAACCGCTCCGCACGGTTCGGCCGGGCGGGTGAACACCGTAACAAAGGTTTTTCGCACGACGACGCCAGCCAGGCGAATCGCCGTTCACCGGGGTAATCGGAGCGCGAAATGACTGACAAGCACGGCTTTCTCCTGCGCAGGGTGTTGAGCCTCACCGCCCTGCTCTTCCTGATGTCCGCGGCCCTCGCCGGAACTTCGTCGGCCACGGGAACCACGCTTTGCTCGGGTTACGGCGGCTGCGCCTCCGCCGGCCGGAGCGACAGCGGGTACAGCGGCAGCGCCGGCACGTCGTACTGGGGGATGTACCCCGGCCACAACTGCACGAACTACGCCGCTTACCGGCTAATCCGGAACGGCGTGGATGCCAGCTACTTGCGCGGCCACGGAAACGCCTACGAATGGGGCGGGCAGGCCCAGGCGCACGGAGTCGCGGTCAACGGCACACCAGCCGTCGGCGCGGTCGCGTGGTGGGCCGCAAACTCCAACGGATCCGGTTCGCTCGGACACGTCGCCTACGTCGAGGAGGTCGGCAACGGCTACATCCTGACCTCCGAAGACAACTACGGGGGCGATTTCCATTGGGTCAGGCTCACACCCGGCGGTTACTATCCGACCGGTTTCATCCATTTCCGGGACATCTCGCCGTCGGTAGGTGACGGCACATTTGTCAATTACGCCGGAAACGTCTACCGGATCGCTGGAGGCGCACCACTGTACGTGTCGACGTGGTCGGCCTTCGGCGGCACCCAGCCGACGGTCGCACTCAACCAGGCCCAGTTCGATTCCTTGCGGCAACAGCCTGCGGACGGAACCTTCGTCACCGGCGCCCAGACAGGGCAGGTCTACCGCATCGTGGGCGGCGCACCGCTATACGTCTCCACCTGGTCCGCGTTCGGCGGCACCCAACCCACAACGGTCGTCGACCAAGCCACCCTCGACAACGCCGGTGCGGGCAGCGTCTGGAACCACCTCCGCTACCAACCCGCAGACGGCACGTTCGTGACAGGCGGCCAGACCGGCCAGGTCTACCGCTTCGCAGGCGGCGCACCCCTGTACGTCTCCACCTGGTCCGCGTTCGGCGGCACCCAACCCACAACGGTCGTCGACCAAGCCGCCCTCGACAACGGCGACGCCGGCAGCGTCTGGAACCACACCCGCTACCGCCCGGCGGACGGAACCTTCGTGACAGGCGGCCAGAGCGGTCAGGTCTACCGCATCACCGGAGGGGCACCCGTCTACGTCTCGGCCTGGTCCGCGTTCGGCGGCACCCAACCCACCACGGTCGTCGACCAAGCCGCCCTCGACAACGGCGACGCCGGCAGCGTCTGGAACCACCTCCGCTACCAACCCGCAGACGGCACCTTCGTCAACGGCGGCCAGACCGGCCAGGTCTACCGCATCACCGGCGGCGCACCCCTGTACGTCTCCACCTGGTCCGCGTTCGGCGGGAACCAGCCCTACACGACGATCGACCAGGGAGCGATCGAGAACGCGAGCGCCGGCGGGGTGTGGAACCACCTCCGGTACCGGCCGGCCGACGGAACGTTCGTCACCGGGGCGCAAACCGGCCAGGTCTACCGCTTCGCCGGCGGCGCGCCGCTGTACGTCTCCACCTGGTCCGCGTTCGGCGGCACCCAACCGACCACCGTCGTCGACCAAGCCGCCCTCGACAACGGCGATCTCGGCGGTGTCTGGAGTCACACCCGCTACCGCCCCGCCGACGGCACCTTTGTCAGCGGCGGCCAGACCGGTCGCCCGTACCGAGTCTCCGGCGGACACGCCGCGGTCGTCGACGACTGGTCACCGTATGGCGGTGTGCAACCGACAACGGCCGTGGACCAGGCCGCGATCGACAACGCCGGCGCCGGCGGGGTGTGGAACCACCTGATCCCGTGATCCGGGGCCGGGCCGGCCTCGCGCCGGTCCGGCCTCCCGGCTATTGGGCCTTGGCGGCGGCCTTTTGGGCCTTTTTGAAGGTGCGAACCTCCTGCAACGTCTTCGCGCTGACCACATCAGCGATCGACCGGCGCGAGCCCCGGTCACCATACGAACCTGCCGCTTCGCGCCACCCCTTCGGGTGGACGCCGTACTGCTTGCCCAGCAGCGCGAGGAAGATCTTCGCTTTCTGCTCGCCGTAGCCCGGAAGCGCCTTCAACCGCTTCAACACTTCCGAGCCGTCAGGCTTTGGCCGGCCCGCGGTCCAGATCGCCTCGGCGTCGCCGTCGTAGTGCTCCACAATGTGCTGGCACAGCGCGTGCACCCGGCGGGCCATCGAGCCGCCGTAGCGGTGGATGGCCGGCGGTGTCACGCACATCTCGACGAAGTGCTCCAGATCGGACTCAGCGATCTTGCGGACGTCGAAACCGTCCATCCGGTCGGCGATCTTCCGCGGCCCGATGAACGCGACCTCCATCGGGATCTGCTGGTCGAGCAGCATACCGACAAGCAGCGCCACGGGGTCTTCACTCAGGAGCTTGTCGGCCGCCTCTTCGCCGGTCAGGTGCAGTTCACGCGTCATACGGGCCATCTTGGCAGGCTGTGACGCCGGACGGGACCTCCGGCTTGCAGTGCCGCGGCCAAGGCGGGCTAACGCACCCAGACGCGCAGCGGGCCCAGCGACCGCGCGCCGTGGTCGAGGGCGTGCCGCAAGGTGTCGCCGTGTTCGTAGCCGACCACCGGGACGCCCGGGAACGCCGCAGCCACCGCCGCGACCGCGCCCGGCCAGGCTTGCGGTGCGCCCGAGAAGTTGGACAGGCCGGCCACGCCGTCGCCGCGGTGGGCCACCACCTGGTGCTCGCCGTGGGACAGCAGCGCCACCGACGGCCCCAGCGGGGACGCGGTCCGGTGCCAGCCCGGTTCGGGGACGCCCGGGCCGCACGCGAGCCACGTCGCTTCGAACAGCACCGAGAAGCCCGGCAGGTCCAGGGTCGCGAAGCTGTCCTTCACCGAGCAGCCCGCGGAATCGTCGATGTACGGGAGGACGTCGGCGGCGGTGGCGTCGCGGGTCAGGGTGACCGCGTCCGGGTAGTACGCCCGCGTGCGCGTGGGGCTCGTCCACGCCCGGGGGCGGAACTGCCCGCCGCACACCAGGTCGCACCAGGACGCGTTCTCCGCGACCGTCCACTTCAGACTCATCGAGGCCCTCTCACACCAGTCCGGCGAGTTTGTAGAGCACCAGGCTGCCCGCCACCGCGACGTTGAGACTTGCGCCGATGCCGACCATCGGGATCTCGACCACGGTGTCGAGCAGGTCGAGCACCTCCGGCGGGATGCCGGTCTGCTCGTGGCCGAGCACGGCGATCGTGCGGCCGCGGGCCGTGGGCAGGTCGGCCAGCCGCACCGCTTCCTCCGCCAGTTCGACGCCGACCACCCGGGTGCCCGCCGCTCGTTCGCGGTCGAGCCAGGCCGGTGGGTCGTGCACCCAGTGCACGCATGCCGGGCGCCGCAACGTGTTCCCGCGGCGCAGGGCCTCCGGGACCCACGGGAACCTCGGCACGGCCAGGCACGCGCCGACCGCGTCGCACGTGCGCAGCAGTGTGCCGAGGTTCGCGCCGTGCAACGGCCAGAGCGGGGCGGCCACCAGGTGGCCCCAACAGGGATGCGCTTTGCTCCGCCGGGTCTGCCGCAACTCCCGTGGGGTGCGGACCCGGACCGAGGGGCTCACCGGCGCCGAGGCGCGGCGCCTCCGATTTCGCTGATCACGCCCCAGATCCTAACCCGTTCGCCGGGACCGGGCGCCGGTTTTCGCTCCTACCCTGGATGCGGAGGTGAAACCCCATGCACGCCACAGCAGGAGACGAAATCCGGGTGCACGGCCGGACGGTGGGGTCGGCCGGGCAGCACGGCGAGATCCTCGAAGTCCGCGGGCCCGACGGCGCGCCGCCCTACCTGGTCCGGTTCGCCGACGGGCACGAGGCGCTCGTCTACCCCGGGCCCGACTGCGAAGTCCAAGCCCGCGCCGACTAACCGACCGCGACCTGTTCCCGGGGCTCGCGGACCCGCCCCCACGCCAAGCCCACCAGCACCAGGGCGACGAGGGTGAGCGCGGCCGCGATCTCGGGGAGCAGCAGCGGGCCGCCCGAGCTCAGGACCGCGCCGCCGACGATGCCGGACAGGCCGACGCCGAGGTAGATCGCGGACGCGTTGAGCGAGAGCACCAGGCCGGCGTGGCCCGGGGACAGCTCGATCAGGCGGTGCTGCACCGGCGGGCTGAACGACCAGGTCGCCACGCCCCACACGAACAGCGCGACCCCCGCCGCGATCGGCGTCGCCGTCGCGACCGGCAGCAGCGCCAGCACGACGGTGAGCGCGGCGACCACGATCAGCAGCGGCGTGCGCGAACCCCAGCGGTCGGTCGCCCGGCCGGCGGCGAAGTTGCCGATCGCGCCGCCGACGCCGTAGCAGAAGAGCAGCACCGTGACGGTGGTGCCGTGGACGCCCGCGGTCGCGGCCAGCAGCGGCGACACGAACGTGTAGACCATGAACGCGGCGAGGCAGCCGAGGACCGTCACGGCCAGCATGACGAGCACGCGCGGGTCGCGGCCGGCGGCGAACCGCTCGGCCAGCCGGACCTTCGGCGGCGCGGCGACGGCGGGCAGTGCGACGCGCACGGCCACCGCGCTCGCCAGCGAGAACGCCGCGACCAGCGCGAACGCCGTCCGGTAGCCGAGGTGCTGCGAGATCAGGCTGCCGAGCGGGACGCCGAAGATGAGCGCGACCGTGAGGCCACCGAACACCAGCGCGACGGCACGGCCCCGGCGTTCGGGCGCGGTCAGCTCGGCCGCCACCGCGCTCGCGGCCGGCGTGAACACCGCGGCGCCGATCGCGGTCACCACCCGGGCCACCAGGAGCGAGCCGTAGCCGGGCGCGAGGGCGGCGAAGAGGTTGCCGGCGCCGGTGACGACGAGGGCGGCGACCAGCAGCGCGCGGCGCTCCCAGCCGCCGGTGGCGGCGGCGAAGATCGGCGACCCGATCGCGTACGCGATGGCGAAGGCCGTCACGAGCTGGGCGGCGGCCGTGGCTGTGACGTGCAGCTCGCCGGTCAGCGCGGGCAGCAGCCCGGCGACGATGTAACCGCTGGTCCCGACGCCGAACGCGCCGAACGCGAGGACCGAGATCCGCGGAGACGTGGGTGTGGACATGGGCTGAGGCCCCCAAGCGAAGCAGGATTGGTTCGACGAACGTCGTAGTTCGACAGTCACCGTACTACGCCGCCGCGACAATTTCGACAGCCGTCGTACAATGGGCTCATGGCCAAGTCCGTCACGCTGCCGCCGCTCGTCCACCCCGAGCGGGACGAGATCACCGTCGAAGGCGTGCTCCGCGCCCTCGCCGACCCGGTGCGGCTGGCGATCGTGCGCCAGCTCGCGGCCGCGGACCACGAGATCGCGTGCGGCGGACTGACCGTCCCGGTGACCAAGTCCACAATCACCCACCACCTGAGCATCCTGCGCCAGGCCGGCGTCGTGGCCGGCCGCCAGGAAGGCACGACCCGGTTCAACTCGTTGCGCCGCAACGACCTCGACGCCCTGTTCCCGGGCCTGCTCGCCGGAGTTCTGGCCGCTCCGCGCTGATCGCGGCGTTACGGTGTGGATCGTCACCCGCTTCCGGGATGACAACGACCCCCCTCGCTTGTTGGACTGTCCGTAGGCAGCTCACGGCGTTGGGGCCGAACGGCTGCCTTTCTTTATGACTCCGAACTGAACCGATCCAGAGATCGGCTGAGCAATCGATTTCCCACCTTGGAAGGAGTGCCGTGCCCGTCGCGCTGCTCGCGCTCGCCATCGGAGCTTTCGGCATCGGGACCACCGAGTTCGTCATGATGGGCGTGCTGCCCCAGACGGCCGCCGACTTCGGCGTCGACATCCCGACCGCCGGCTACCTCATCTCCGGTTACGCCCTCGGCGTCGTCATCGGCGCCCCCCTGCTCACCGCGGCCGCCGTCCGGCTGCCGCGCAAGACCATGCTGCTGGCCATGATGGGCCTGTTCACGCTGGGCAACGCCCTCTTCGCGCTCTCGCCCAACCAGGAGTTCGGCGTCGCGTTCCGGTTCCTCGCCGGCCTGCCGCACGGCGCGTTCTTCGGCGCGGGCGCGGTCGTCGCGTCCAGCCTGGTCGGACCCGGCCAGCGCGCGAAGGCCGTGTCGATGATGTTCCTCGGCCTGACCCTGGCGAACGTCATCGGCGTGCCGCTGGGCACGCTGCTGGGCCAGCAGGTCGGCTGGCGCGCCACGTTCGGCGTCGTCGCCGTGATCGGCCTGGTCGCCGCCGCGGCCATCGCGAAGCTGGTGCCGCACCAGGGCAAGCCCGCCGACGCGTCGCTGCGGGGTGAGCTCGGTGCGTTCAAGCGGCCGCAGGTGCACCTCGCGCTGGCGATCGTCACGTTCGGGCTCGGCGGCGTGTTCGCCTGCCTGTCCTACATCACGCCGATGCTGACCGATGTCGCCGGCTACTCGCCGTCGAACGTCACGTTGCTGCTGTCGCTGGCCGGCGTCGGCATGACGATCGGCAACCTGCTCGGCGGCCGCCTGGCCGACCGCGCGCTGATGCCGGGCCTGTACGCGGCGCTGCTGTCCCTGGCGTGCGTGCTGGGCATCTTCACGATCACCGCGCAGGGCAAGGTCGGCGCGGCGATCACGATCTTCTTCGTCGGCGTCGCCGGGTTCATGATCGGCCCGATGATGCAGGCGCGGATCATGGAGAAGGCGGGCGGCACACCGTCCCTGGTGTCGGCCGCCGTCCAGTCCGCGTTCAACATCGCCAACTCGATCGGCGCGTACCTCGGCGGGCTGGTGATCGCCGGCGGCCTCGGCCTGGTGGCACCCAACTGGGTCGGCGCGCTGCTGGCCGTCTTCGGGCTCTCGCTCGCGGTCGTGTCCGGCGGGCTCGACCGGCGTGACGCCAAGGCCGAACGCCGCGAACTGGCCCTCGCTTCCTGACCGCGACTCCCCCAAGCGCCACTTTCCCTATGAAAGTGGCGCTTGGTGCGTCCTAAGAGGAGGCGAACGGGCCGCCGATGATCGTCAAGGCCACGAACAGGACGCCGGCCGCGAGGCCGGTGTAGGTCACGATGTCCACGGCCTTGCCGCGGATCACCAGCAGACCGGCGCGTGCCGCCGGGAGCACCGCGCGCAGGATCCCCGCGAGGAGGAGCGCGACGCCGATCAGCGCCGCGCCCTCCCGCCAGTGGTACTGGACGATGCGCAGCGCCGCGACGGCCGCGACCAGGAGCACCAGCGCGAACGGCAGCTGCGTGAACCGGGGTTGCCCGCTCCGGCGGTCGCCCACGTCCCGCCGGTCTTCGGTCATCGTCATCGGCCTCGGAGCGTGCGCTCCGCCGCTTCGACGACGTTGCTGACGAGCATCGCCCGCGTCATCGGGCCGACCCCGCCGGGGTTCGGCGAAAGCCAGCCGGCCACCTCGGCCACGTCCGGGTGAACATCGCCGGTGAGTTTGCCGTCCACGTGGGACACGCCGACGTCGAGCACCGCGGCGCCCGGCGCGACCATGTCCGGCGTGATGATCCCGGGCACCCCGGCCGCGGCGATCACGACGTCGGCGCGGCGGACCTCGGCGGCGAGGTCGCGGGTGCCGGTGTGGCACAGGGTGACGGTGGCGTTCTCGCTCCGGCGGGTCAGCAGCAGGCCCAGCGTGCGGCCGACGGTGATGCCGCGGCCGACCACCGTGACCTGGGCGCCGTTCAGCTCGACGCCGTGGCGCTTGAGCAGCTCGATGATCCCGTATGGCGTGCACGGCAGCGCGCCCTGCTGGCCCAGCACGAGCCGGCCGAGGCTGACCGGGGCGAGGCCGTCGGCGTCCTTCTCCGGGTCGATCCGCTCGAGGACGCGGTTCGCGTCGAGGTGCTTCGGCAGCGGCAGCTGGACGATGTAGCCGTGGCACGCCGGGTCGGCGTTCAGCTCGTCGACGACGGCTTCGAGCTTCTCCTGGGTGATGTCCGCGGGCAGGTCGCGGCGGATCGAGTTGATCCCGATCTTGCCGCTGTCGGCGTGCTTCATCCGCACGTACGAGTGCGACCCCGGGTCGTCGCCGACCAGGACGGTGCCCAGGCCCGGCGTCACCCCCTTCGCGGCCAGCGCCGCGACGCGGGGTTCGAGCTCCGCGAAAATGGCGTTCTTGGTGGCTTTGCCGTCGAGAATCTTCGCCGTCACGGTGCCCATTCTGGCAAAGCGGCCCCCGCGCGTCGCTTCCAGGCGCGCGTGGTCGCTGCCCGTAGACTGGCCGCTACCCCACACGGTCCATTCGCGACGCTCGCCGCGATCAACCTGTGATCTACCGCACTTCGCATCACGCGAGGTCAGACCGGGTGCCGCCGGGTCGTCGAGCGGCAAAACCCACATGCGGGGTGCACACGCGCGCGCGAACAGTCAAAATGTCCCCGTGGCACAACCGACGACGCAGCTGAACGCGACCGAGCAGGACACCCTGGTCAAGCAGATCGGACTTGCCCTGCTGCGTGCCGCCCCGCGCGACTGGCGCAAAGTCACCGCGGAGTACCGGGCGGTCGGGAGGTACCACGAGCTGACCGGCGAGATCGTCACCGAAGACGGGACGGTCCACGAGTGGCTCGCCACCCACGACATCGCCACGCTCTTCGGCAGGCTTCGCGGCGGCATGTACCGGGACGGGCGCGGAACGTGGTTCAACGCGCGCTACCAGCTCGACCACCCCTCGAGCTACAACCTCGAGTACAACCGCGACGAACCCGTGTGGAACCTCGCGCCGCCGCCCCAGGCCTACTCCGACGAGCTGCGGATGTTCCCGCGCACCGAGGACAACGTGCCCGAGTGGCTGATCCGGCGGATGTCCGGGCTCGGCCCGGAGCAGCCGGGGCCGCACTTCCGGATCGCCCGGATCTTCGACACCGTCGGCCCGGCCGGCCGCCCGGTCATCAACCGGCCCGACCTCGAGGTCGACGAGCAGGACCGGCTGCTGGAGTACCTGGAACGCGCGCCGCTGGTGGTGCCCGAACGCGGGTACGACATCGACCGGCTGGCCGCGACCCCCGAGGCCACCGTCCCGGTCGCCTTCCACAGCGACGGCCAGTGGATCTGGCCCGCCGCCGTCAACTTCTACTTGCACAAGTACGGCGTTTCGCCCGAACCGGACCTCGTCGAGCACGTCCGCGCGGTCGGGTTCAAGCTGCCGCCGGTCGACGAGCCGACGCTGCAGGCCGCCGCGGGGTACCTCACGCGGGGGAATCAGCCGCCGCCCCCGCCGCAGCAGCGTCCGGCCGGGCCGCCGCCGCACCAGGGCCCGCCGCCGCAGCAGGCTCCCGCGGGCCCGCCGCCCGCCGCCGCCGTCCCGTCCCCGGTCGTGCCTCCGCAGGCGCCCGCGCCGGTGGAGGCTCCCCTCGCCGCGCACGCGCCGGTCGAGCCGGAGGCCCCGGCCGAGGAGCACGAGTACGCCGAAGAGGGTCAATACGCCGAGGACGGCTACGACGACCAGGAGTTCGACGACCGCTTCGCCGAGGACGACCAGTACGGCGGGGAGGAGTACGACCAGCAGGCCGGGCACGCCGCCGGGACGAACGGCTCCTCGCCGGAGCCGGGCCGGGTGCCCGACCTCGACGAGACCGCGGAGTACGTGCCCGACCGGCCGATCGGGCACGAGCAGGACGCCGAGCCGGTCCCCGACGAGGCCGGGCACGCGTTCGACGCCGGCCAGGCGCCCCGGCACGACGAGGAAGCCGCGCGCTCCGCCTTCCAGCCGCCGCGGCACGAGGAAGAGCACGCGGGCTTCCAGACGGGGAGCGACGGCGAAGCCTTCGCCACCGGGGAGGCACGGCACGAAGACGACGCGCACGCCTTCGCCCCGGACCAGGCCCGGCACGAAGAGGACGCGCACGCCTTCGCCCCCGGCCAGGCAGGGCACGACGACGAACACCTGTTCACCCACCAGGGCCCGGGCCGGCACGACGACGCCGACGCGCACTCCTTCGCGGCGGACCAGAAACCGCCGTTCGAGCCCCAGGACGACGAGCCGGCGTTCCAGCCCGGCCAGCGCCACGACGAGGAGCCCGCGCACGCCTTCGCGCCCGGCCAGGCCCGGCACGAGGACGAGCCGGCGTTCCAGCCGGACCGTGACGACGAGGCGGCGTCTCCCTTCCAGCCGAGCCGGGACGAGGCCGCGGCCTCCTTCCAGCCGAGCCGGCCGTCGCGGCGCGAGGAAGCGCCCGCGTTCGACCCCGGCCCGCCGACCATGATCACCCAGCCCGAGGTCCCCGGCGTCCTGCCGGTGCCAGAGCCCCCGGCGCCCCAGCCGGAGCCGGCCGCTCCCGCGCCGCGGTCGGGCCGCCGGGCCCTGCGCCGCGAGACCCCGGACCACCCGGTGCTCGCCGGGCTGCAGACCAAGCTCGACGAGCTCGACGTGCCCGAAAGCGGCTACAAGCTGGGCGAGCCGGCCGAGCACGGCTGGAGCGTCGAAGAGGTCGAGGACGGCTGGCGCGTCGGCTGGTACGACGGCAAGCTCAGCAACCCCGCGGTGTTCGGCGACGCCGAGGACGCGGCCGCGTTCATGCTCGGCAAGCTGCTGCTCAACCCGGAGGGCCACGTGCCGCCCGAGGAGCCGCCCGCGCCGGAGCCCGAACCGGAACCCGAGCCCGAGCCGGCGCCGCAGCGGGTCGTCGCGACGCTGTCGCCCGAGGTCGCCACCGGCTCGTACCCGGTCCGCAAGCCGGAGCCGGTGCCGCCGCAGGAGCAGACGGCGTTCACCAGCGCCGACGAGCTCTTCGGCGACCTCGAAGACGACGAGCCGCCGGCCCCGCCGCGCCCGCCCGTCCCGCCCGCGCCGGTCCCGGCCGGGCCGCCGCCGATGGCGCAGCAGCAGGTCGCCCCGCCGCCCGCGCCGCCGCGACGTGAACCGCCGTCGGCACCGACCGTCCTGGCCCCGGTGCCGCCGCCGGTCCAGCCCCCGGCCGCGCCGCCGGTGCCGCCGCGCCCGGAACCCGCTCGCCCGGCCGTCAACGGCGGGGGTGGCGGTGGCCAGCAGCAGTGGCCGATCGGGCCGATGGCCGGCGAACCGCCGCTGACGCTGTTCCGCGGCAAGGAACTGCGCGAGCTGCCCGCGGGCAGCGAGCTGGACCGCTTCGGCGGCCCGACCGGCAACCTGACGTACGCGGCGGGCACGCCGTTCGCGGAACGGTCGCTGGTGCCGGAGTGGGTCAACCGCCCGTACCACGTCTACCGCGTGCAGCGGCCCCTCGAGACGCTGGCCGGCGTCGCGATCCCGTGGTTCAACCAGCCCGGCGGCGGGTCGGCGTACCTGCTGCCGGCGTCGATCGAGGAACTCCTCGCCGAGGGCGACCTGATCGAACTCGACCCGGGCGAACCCCCGGTCGACTGACGTTCACCCCGGAACCGGCGGCCGCGGCCGCCGGTTCCGGCGTTTCAGCGGATGACGAGCCCGTGGGCGGCGGCGAAGGCGAGCGCCGTCTCGACGTCGACGTCGGCGCCCCGCAGGTCGGCCTGCACGAGCGCGTTCGCGTCGAGGCGTGCGCCACGCAGGTCGGCGCCGTCGAACTTCGCGCCCTGCAAGCGGGCGCCGGTCAGGTCGCTGCCGCGGAGGTCGGCGCCCGCGAGGTCGGCGTCGGTCAGGTTGGCCTCCCGCAGCCGCAGCCCGGACAGGCCCAGCTTGCGCAGCCGCGCCTTCGCGAGCGACGCCAGCGAGAGGTCGCACTCGGTCAGCGCGATCCCGGCGAACCCGCAGTCGGTGAACGAGGTGCCCAGCAGCGAACACGACGTCCAGCGGCTTTCGGCGAGCACCGTGCGCTCGAAGGTGCACGAGCGGAACGCCGACGCGTCGTGGCGCGAGCGCGAAAGATCGGCCCGGCTGAACACGCAGTCGTCGAACGTGCACCCGCGGGTCCGCAACCCGCTGAGGTCCGCCCCCGTGAAGTCGCAGCCGGTGAACCGGCGCTTTTCCCACCACTGCCCCGACAACACCGCTTCGCGGTAGTCCTCCCCGGTCTCCAGCACGGGCCCCAGGGTGTCACACGCGCCCGCCGTCAGAGCTTCGCACCCTGGACGCAGGCCATCGCCTCGACGTGCTCTCGCAGCTGTTTCCTCGCTGTCGGGCACGTGGACCGCAGGAACGCCGGGGTGTCGGCCCCGTCGCCGGGTGCGTCGAACGCCATCACGACGGCGTCGCCGATGCGGACCTCGGCGTGCCCGACCTTCCCGTCCTCGCCGACGACCCGGCCGAGCTCTTCGGCGTCGAAGGCGCGCTTCCGCTGCATACTGGGGTCCATGGGAGTTCCGCTGCGGCCGCTGGCGGTGGCCGGGGCGCGGTCGGTGTACCGCGAGGTCGCGCCGCCGCCCGCGCTCGCGGCGGTGCTGGCGTGTGGCTGGCACGGGCGGACCGGCTGGGCGCGGCCGCTGCGCGTCCTGCCCGACGGCTGCGCGGACCTGGTCTGGGACGGCACCGCGCTCACCGTGGTCGGCACCGTCGGCGCCCCGCTGCGGCTGTGGCTCCCGGCGGCGGAAACCCGCGTCGGCGTCCGGCTGCGCTGCGGTGCCGCGGCGGCGGTCCTCGGGACGCCGATGCCGGAGCTGCCCGCGGGCGCGACCCGGCTGAGCGACCTCTGGGGCGCCGAGGCCCGTCGTGCCGAAGACGCCCTCGCCGCCGCCGATCCCTTGGCGCAGCGCGGAATCCTCGAGAAGCTCGTCGCCGGCCGGGGCGTGGTGCCGGACCGCCGGGTGCTGGCCGCGATCGACGCGCTGGGCCGTCCTTCGGTGCGCGCCACCGACGTCGCCGCCGAAGTGGGCGTGAGCGAACGCGCGTTGCGGCGGCACCTCGTGCACGCGGTCGGCGCCGGGCCGAAGCAGGTCCACCGGGTCCGGCGGTTCCAGCTTTTCCTGCGCCGGCTCGAGCTTTTGGCAGATCGCCGGACGTCGCTGGCGGGCGTCGCGGCGGACCTCGGCTACGCCGACCAGTCCCACCTCGGCCGCGACTGCCGCCGCCTGTCGGGTTCGTCCCCCGCGGCGCTCGTCCGGGTGGCCGAAAAGTTCCAGACCGGCGCGGTGCCGCCGGGCCACGATCAGCGGCATGTTCCGAGTGACGATCCCGGTCCGCTGTGACGACATCGACGCGAACGGCCACGTCCGCGGCCCGGCTTACCTGGCGTACGCCGATCACGCGCGCTGGGCGTGCGTGCAGGCGGCGGGCATCGACCCGGCGGAGCTGACCGCGCGCCGCATCGGCCCGGTCAACCTGGAGACGACGCTGCGCTTCCACCACGAGCTCACCCCGGGCGGCGAGGTGTCGGTCAGCTGCGCGTTCGAGTGGGGCACGGGGAAGACATCGCGGGTGGCCCAGGAGTTCCACACCCCGGACGGCACTTTGGTGGCATCGGTGACGTCCGTGTCGGGCCTGCTGGACCTCGACCACCGGCGGCTGGTGAGCGATCCCGGCGCGCACTGGCGGGCGCTGGCCACGCGTCCCGAACTGCTGGGACTGGCTTGAGGATTGGGTTGGCCGGTATGCCCGACGAGCAGTTCGCCGATCCCGGTCTCGTCGGTGCCGGACATCGGCTGCGGCACCGGTTCTTTGCTGCACCAGGCTCCTGAATCCGACTTCGCCGTGATGACCGGCCACCGTGGGGGAAGCGGTCACGGCCGACGGGAGCACCGTCCGGTCGTGGAACGACGCCGGTCCCTTCGAGAACGGCCTCGATCACCGGAAGTCGCGGGACTTCGCCTTGATCCGCATCTGCAGCGGCTCGACGCGGTGGGCCAGGACGCTCACCACGCCGTCGGCCTTCTCCACCACCCCGCGGATCAGGAGCGCCGGGCTGCCGCGGGCCACGCGGTGGTAGCGCTGCCACAGGCCCAATGTGCAGATCACGTTCACCATCCCCGTTTCGTCCTCGATGTTGAGGAACGTGACGCCGGCCGCGGTCGCGGGGCGTTGGCGGTGGGTCACCGCGCCGCCGATCAGGACTCGGGCGCCGTCGTCGAGGGCGGCCAGGCCGCTCGCCGGGACCACGCCCAGTTCGTCGAGGTGGTCGCGGATGAACTCGGTCGGGTAGCTGTCCGGGGACACGCCCGTCGCCCAGACGTCCGCCGCCGCGAGGTCGAGGCCGTCCATGCCCGGCAGCGCCGGTGCCTGGGCGCCGATCAGGCCGGGCAGCTTCTCCGGCCGTTCGCCGGCGACCGCGCCCGCGGTCCACAACGCCTGGCGGCGGTCGCCGCCGAAGCTCGCGAACGCGCCGGCCGTCGCCAGTACCTCGATCTGCGGGGTGGTCAGCCGCACGCGGCGGGCGACGTCGGCCATGTCGCGGTAGTCGCCGTTTTCCGTCCGCTCGGCCACGATCCGCTTCGCGACGTCTTCGCCGATCTTCCGCACGGTGCTCAGCCCGGTCCGCACCGCGTGCAGCTTTCCCCCGTCCGGCAACGGTTCCAGCGTCGCGTGCGGCAAGCTGCGGTTGATGTCCGGGCCGTGCACGGTGACGCCGTGGCGCCGCGCGTCGGCGACCAGCGACTGCGGCGAGTAGAACCCCATCGGCTGCGCGCGCAGCAGGCCCGCCAGGAACGCGTCCGGGTGGTAGAACTTGAAGTAGGCACTGGAAAACACCAGGTGCGCGAAGCTCAGCGCGTGGCTCTCCGGGAAGCCGAAGTTCGCGAACGCCTTGAGCTTCAGGAAGATCTTCTGCGCCAGCTCGTCGTCGACGCCGTTCGCGGCGGCGCCTTCGAGGAACCGCTGCCGCAGCCGGTCCATCTTGCGGTCCGAGCGCTTCGACCCCATCGCGTGCCGCAGCTGGTCGGCCTCCGCCGCGGTGAAGTTGGCGACGTCGAGCGCGATCTGCATCATCTGCTCCTGGAACAGCGGCACGCCCTTGGTCTTGTGCAGCGCCTTCTCCAGCAGCGGGTGGTCGTAGCTCCACTCCTCGCGCCCCTGCTTGCGGCGGATGTACGGGTGCACCGAGCCGCCCTGGATCGGGCCGGGCCGGATCAGCGCGACCTCGACGGCGAGGTCGTAGAACTCCGTGGGCCGCAGGCGAGGCAGGGTCGCCAGCTGCGCGCGGCTTTCGACCTGGAAGACGCCGATCGCGTCGGCGCGGCACAGCATTCCGTAGATCTGCTGGTCGGCGAGGTCCAGTTCGGCGAGGTCGACGAGCTCGCCCTTGTAGTCGTGGACGAGGTCGATCATGTAGTGCAGCGCGGAAAGCATGCCGAGCCCGAGCAGGTCGAACTTGACCAGCCCGGCGGCGGCGCAGTCCTCCTTCTCCCACTGGATGACGCTGCGGTCGGCCATCCGCGCCCACTCGACCGGCACGACCTGGCTCACCGGCTCCTGGCACATGACCATGCCGCCGGAGTGGATGCCCAGGTGGCGCGGGAAGTCCTCGAGGGCGAAGGCCAGCTGGACGACGTCGTCCGGGATGTCGTGGTCGTGGTCCTTTTCGGTGCTGCGCAACGAACCCCAGCGGTCGATCTGCTTGCTCCAGGCGTCCTGCTGGCCCGGTGAGTAGCCGAGCGCCCGCGCCGCGTCGCGGACCGCGGACCGGGCGCGGTAGGTGATCACGTTCGCGACCTGGGCGGTGCGCAGGCGGCCGTGCTTCGCGAAGACGTACTGGATGGCCTCTTCGCGGCGGTCGGACTCGATGTCGAGGTCGATGTCGGGATAGCCGTCGCGGTCCGGGGCGAGGAAGCGCTCGAAGAGGAGTTCGTAGGCGACGGAGTCGACCTTCGTGATGCCGAGCGCGTAGCAGACGGCCGAGTTCGCCGCCGAGCCGCGGCCCTGGCACAGGATGTCGTTCTCGCGGCAGAACCGGACGATGTCCCAGACGATCAGGAAGTACCCGGGGAAGCCGAGTTCTTCGATGATCCGGAGTTCGTGCTCGATCTGGGCTTTCGCCTTTTCTTCGTGCGGTTTGCCCTTGAACCGTTCCTTCGCCCCTTCCTCGGTCAGCTTGCGCAGGTGGATCGCTTCGGTTTCACCCGCCGGGACGTCGAACGGCGGCAGCTTCGGGGCGAGCAGCTTCAGCGGGAACGCACATTCCATGCCCAGCAACGCACTGCGCCGGACCGCGCCCGGGTAGCGGCGGAACAGGACGTCCATTTCGGCGCCGCTGCGCAGGAACGCCGTCCCGGCCGCGGGCAGCCACCCTTCGAGCTCGTCGATCCCCCGCCGCGCCCGGATCGCGGCGAGCGCGTCGGCCAGCGGCGCCCGTTCGGGACGGGCGTAGTGCGCGGCGGTGGTGGCGACGGTCGGCAGGCCGAACTCCTCCGCGAGCCGGGTGAGGACGTCGTTGTGCGTGCTGTCCAGCGGCTGGCGGTGGTCGGTGAGCTCGACGTAGACGTGGTCGCGCCCGAAGCGTCCGACGAGTTCTCGCAGCTGTTCGGCGGCGGCCGCCGGGCCGTGCGTGACGAGCGCCGAGCGCACCGCCCCTTTGCGGCACCCGGTCAGCACGACGCACTGCCCGGCGACCTCCTCGGCGACCGCACCGAGGTCGTAACTGGGTTTGCCCTTTTCGGCGTCGTGGTGGATCTGCCCGGCGGTGATGGCGCGGCAGAGGGCCCGGTAGCCCTGGTCACCGCGGGCGAGCAGGAGGAGGTGCTCGCCTTCGGGGTCCGGGACGCCGTTTTGCGGGTTGCGCAGGCCGAAGCTGAGCTCGGTCCCGAAGACGGTGTCGACCCCGAGTTCCCGCGCGGCTTCGGCGAAGCGGACGACGCCGTACATGCCGTCGTGATCGGTGAGGGCGATGGCGTCGAGCTTGAGCCGCGCGGCTTCTTCGACGAGCTCTTCGGGGTGGCTGGCGCCGTCGAGGAAGCTGAAGTTGGAGTGGCAGTGCAGCTCGGCGTAGGGCACGCGGACGGCCTCGCCGCCGTCGTCGGTGCCGCGGGCGGGGAGGTCTTCGGGGCGCTGGTAGCCCTCGCGGTGCCGGCCCCAGGCGGGACTGTCGCCGTGGTCGCCGGGCGGGAGGTCGCCGGCGAGGGTGCGGGCGAGGTCCTGCCAGCGGACGGGTGGGTTGTTCCAGCCCATTCAGCTGCTCCCGGGATCGTCCCGCCGCTGCTCTTCGGCGGCGCGGCGACGGCGGTGCCAGTTGGAGGGGTGGTTCCACCGGCTGCGGGCTTCGGAGATGGGCCGCGGCTCGTGCGGCTCGTGCGGCTCGACGGCGGCTTCGCGGCGGCGGTGGAGGTTCGGGTCGGGGTCGCGCGAGAGGTCTTGCGGTGCGGCAGCGGCTTCACGGCGACGCGGGTTCGGGTCGGAGTCGGACGAAGGGTCTTGCGGTGCGGCAGCGGCTTCACGGCGACGCGGGTTCGGGTCGGAGTCGTGCGAAGGGTCTTGCGGTGCAGCAGGGGCTTCACGGCGATGACGAGGGTTCGATTCGGAATCGTGCGAAGGGCCTTGCGGTGCAGCAGGGGCTTCACGGCGATGCGGGTTCGGGGCGAGGTCGCGCGAGAGGTCTTGCGGTGCAGCAGCGTCGCCGCGGCGATGCGGGTTCGGGGCGAGGTCGCGCGAGAGGTCTTGCGGTGCAGCAGCGGCTTCCCGGCGGCGGGGGTTCGGGTCCGAGTCGCGCGAGAAGTCTTGCGGTTCGGCGGCCTCGGCACGGCGCAGCGAGTTCGACGGGTGGTTCCAGCGGCTGCGGGCCTCGGCCTCGCTCATCGGGTGTGGGCTTTGCGGCTCGGCGGCCTGCTCGCGGCGGCGCGAATCCGCCCCGCGCGCACTCGACGGGCCGGAGTCGCTCGGGTGGGCGGTGTCCTTGCGGCGGGTTCGGCGGCCGGGTTCGCTCAGGCGGCAGCCGTTCTCCCCGGAGGGTCGGGGCAGCGGGATCACCACTGCCAGGCCCGCGTCACCGGCGGAGGGTTCCTCGGCGGGCGGCAGCTCGCCTCGGACCGACCAGCGTTCCGCCGGTGGGTGTTCGCGCGTTCCGTCCGGGGCCGGGATGTCGCGCAGCCACTGGTGGGGTGCGGCCCCGGGCTCGGCTCGCAGCCAGGCGCGCAGGCGTCGTGCGTAGTCCTCGTCCATGCTCAGTCGTACACTCCCTCGACCGTCCACAGTGGATTTTCCGTGCCCGCGCAGTGCACCAGCACCGCTTCGGGTGGCTCGTCGCCCTCGCCGGCGAGCACCAGCTGGAGCCGGGCGCGGCGGGGGCCCGGGTGGCGGCGGTCCGGGGTCAGCGGCCACGGGCCGGCCCAGCCCACGACGGTGCGGCGGGCGCCGCCGGCGATCGTCAGGCCGGCCGGGGGTGCCGTGATCCTGTCCCGGGCCGTGAGTCCCACTTTGCGGCCGTCGGCGGCGTAGACCTGGGCGGGGACCGGCCGGTCCAAGACCGTCGCCGGGGAGGGGGACGGCAGGCGGCCCGGCCAGGTCGCGTCCGGCGGGGTGGTGCGCTCGCGGGGGTCGCCCCAGGGCACCAGGCGGACGCGGCCCGCGGGGTCGCGGCCGCCGTCGAGCAGGGGGGTGAGCACGCCTTCGGGGCCGAGCAGGCCCTGGATCCGGACGAACGCGCGCGCCGCCCGCTCGTCCTCCTCCTCGGAGCCGCCGTTCTGCCAGAGGTCGAGCTGGAGCGACCGGCCTTCGACCGTCTCCTCCGGTTCGAGCCGCAGCCGCACCACGCCGGACGTCGGGCGCTCACCCGGTGCCGCGCGCAGCCAGCCTTCGAACTGCCAGCGGACGCGGTCGGCGACGCCCGCGGGGGTCAGCGGTTCGGCGCAGCGCCACACGCGGCCGAGGTGTTCGCCTTCTTCGGTGACCGCGTAGATGCCGAGGCGCGTGCACGCCAGGCCGTGGCCGGCGAGGCCCGCGCAGAACCGCGTCGCGAGGCCCTTCGCGAGGAACGCGGCGACGTCGATCCGCTCGACGACCGGGTCGAACTCCTCGGTCAGCGTCAGCTCCGGCGGCGGACGGCGACGCAGCGGCGGCCGTTCGGAGCGGCCGCGCGCCAGCCGGTGGGCGAGCAGCCCGGCCGTGCCGAACCGGTTGGCGACGTCGCGCTCCGGCAGTTCGGCGAACGCGCCGAGCGTCTTCAACCCGAGCCGGCGCAGGAGGTCGACGAGCTCCGCGCGCTCGGCGCCGGGCTGGTCGAGCTCGGTGACGGGCAGCGGGGCGAGGAATTCGGCGACGCGCCCGGGTTCGACGAACTCTCCGCAGCGGGCGGCGAGCGTCGCGGCGAAGAGCCCTTCGGCGATCCCGACCTGGCATTCGACGTCGGCCGCGGCCGACACCTCGTCGACGAGCCGCTCGACGAGGGCGTGTTCGCCGCCGAAGTACGGCGCGGCGCCGTCGACGGGCACCGCGACGAGACCCGGCCGCACGACTTCGACGCCGACGACGAGCGCCTCGACCGCCCGCGCGACGGCCTCGAAGAGCCGGGCGTCGCGCCCGTCGTCCGCGGCGAAGACGACGAGTTCGGGACAGTTCGACTGCGCCTCCCGCCGCCGCATCCCCCGCCGCACCCGGCTCCGCCGCGCGACGGCGTTGCAGGCGACGACCCGATTCGCGCTGAAGACGGCGGCGGGTTCGGTGACGGCAGTGCCGGCGACGGCCGCGGCGGCGACGGCGGGCCAGTCCGGGCACCAGAGGACCAGCATGCGGGTGGGGGTTTCGGGGGTGCCGCGCTGGGCTGGGACGGTCATGCGGCCCCCTGTCCCTGGACCGAGCGCGGGCGGCCGGAGTACCACCGCGCGCCGAGTCCGGCGTGGTCGGTCCCAGCCGCCGGGGGCAAGCGCGAGCCGGGGCAACGGCCCGCCCCGAGGAAGGACGGAAGAGCCCAGCTCGACCACTGCTCGGGAAGAGCGGGCCGGGCAGCCCAACTCGAGCGCCGCTCGGGCGAGGACCCGAGAGCCCAACTCGACCGCCACTCGAGCAGGGACAGAAGAGCCCAACTCAAGCGCCGCTCAGGCGAGGACAGGAGAGCCCAACTCAAGCGCCGCTCAGGCGAGGGCAGAAGAGCCCAACTCAAGCGCCGCTCGGGCAAGGACAGAAGAGCCGAACTCAAGCGCCGCTCGGGCGAGGGCAGAACAGCCCAGATCGAGCGCCGCTCAGGCGGGAACAGAACAGCCCAACTCGACCGCCGCTCGGGCAGGGCCGGCCGAACCAAGGGCGAAGCAACGCTCATGCCGTCGCCACCTCGCCGAGTTCCGTCGCGCTGACCGCTTCGGTAGCCGGGCCCGGCAGGGACAGCTCCGCCGTCACGGGGCGGGCCGCCGAGCCGCGGCCGTGGGCTCGGACCAGGACCCGGCGCTCGCGGAGGTGGCCGTAGCCGTTCTCCGGGCCTGTCCAGGCCTCGCGGCGGCAGGACAGCTCGATGTCCGCTCCCGGCCAGGCTCCCCCCGTCAACAGCACTGCGCCGCGGTGGCGGGCGCGGGCCGACAAGCGGCGGGCCACCGCCGGAGACACCGTCTCGGAACGGACCGCCACCACGTCCACGCCGTCCAGCAGCGCTGCCACCACCGCCGGGAACTCCACGCCCGGGCGAGGCACCAGGGCCAGCCGGGTCAGGTCGGCTCCGTACTCGGCCGCGGCCGCCAGCCCCAGGGAGGGCATGCCGACCACCGCCGCCCAGGAACCCGCCGCCGTGGCCGGGGCGAGGAGGGCGAGCAGCAACGACGTCGAGCCGTGGACCGCCACCGTGCTCCCGCGCCGGAGCCCGGCGGCGGGC
Source organism: Amycolatopsis sp. NPDC049159 (assembly GCF_040648295.1). NCBI lineage: Bacteria > Bacillati > Actinomycetota > Actinomycetes > Pseudonocardiales > Pseudonocardiaceae > Amycolatopsis > Amycolatopsis sp. NPDC049159. The sequence goes on along the minus strand of NZ_JBEZDL010000003.1, from coordinate 483,388 downwards.
AGCAGCCCGGCCAGTGCCGGGGCGACCGGGAGCACCCTTCCCGTCGCCCGCGCGCGCTCGGCCTGGGCCGCCACCCGGCTCGCCGTGCTGACCCCGGGCAGGGCCGCCAGCCGGGCCACCGGCGGCTCCACCACAGCGGTCACCGCACGCACCTCCCCACCACGGACTGGGCCGGCGGTCGGGCCTCTCCCAAAACGCGACCGACGGCACTGGTCCGCCGCGGGGAAGGCGGCGGCACTGCATCTATCAACCATCGTCGAACACCTGTTCGACATGAACCATGAAACCCCGAACCGAAGACCCTGTCAAGTCACCCGAAAGCGGCACACAAACCAGTTGCCCGAGCCACCGCGGAACAACTAGACAGACGCCCGTGGAGCTCACCGACGCCCGGCCCGAAGACGCCCCGGAACTGCTGGTCCTGCAACGCTGCTGCTGGGTCCAGGAAGCCCTCCTGAACGACACCCTCGACATCCCCGCGCTGCACGAATCCCTCGACGACGTGCGCGACTGGACCAAGACGTGGTCGGTCTGGCTCCTGCGGGAGGACCACCGCCTGATCGGCGCCGTCCGCGCCCGGCTCGAAGGGGACCACTGGGAGCTCGGCAGGCTGATGGTCGCGCCGGACTTCGCCGGCCGCGGGCTGGGCCGCCGGCTCCTCGCCCACGCCGAAGCGCAGGCACCCGCCGAAGCCCGCCGGTTCTCGCTCTTCACCGGGGCGCGCAGCACCCGCAACATCACGATGTACCAGCGCGCGGGCTACCGGCTGACCGAGCCACCCGAAGCCGGCGGCCACATCGCCGGGGCCGTGTACCTGGAGAAGGACCGCCAATAGCCCGGTCCGCCCACCGGGTGCGACGGGGTCGGCTAGATTGCCCGGTGGACTTGGGGGTGGCGATGACCGAACGGCTGAGACGGCCGGTCCTGTGGATCGCCGGCGCGCTCGTCGCGGCGGGTGCGGTGGCCGCCGTGGTGCTGACCGCCGGTGGCGGGGTGCCCGGGGCCACGGCCGCGGCCCCGGGGCCGACGACCATGGGCGCGGAGTGGCGCTCGTTCCGCGCCGACGTCACCGGGATCCGTCCCGGCCCGGACGCAACGACCCTGTTCGTGCAGGTCGCGCTGCCCGGCAAGGACCCCGGCTGCGTCCGGGAGCCGCGGATCGAGCAGCTCGTGGAGGCGAAGGCCGACATCCGCGCCGACGTCGTCTACTCGACGCGGCCCGCGGCCGGCGGCTGCCAGGACAAGGTGCCCGCCGAGCTGCGGCTGAGCACGTCCGAGCCGGTCGCGGACCGGACCGTGATCCTCAACTCCGACACCGGCAACGCCTGGCACAAGCTCGGTGCCGGCTGGGGCCACTGCGACCGCCAGGGCACCTGCGCCCCGCCCGCCGACCACTGCGACCCCGCGTGGATCGGCGCCGCGGTGTCCGCCGCGGGCGCCGAAAGCGCCGGGACCACCCGCGCCTGCGACCCGGCCTGGCTGGTCGTCGACCTGCTGGTGAAGCAGACCGAAGCGCCTTCACGCACCGCGTTCCGCTGGGGCGACGGCGGCTGGACGTCGTTCGCGCAGACCAAGGCCGCGGGCTGCGGGGAGATCCGGGCGGCCGACCCGAAGTTCCCGGTCGCGCTGTGCAAGGCGCTGCCCGCGCCCGCCTAGCGCGGCAGCTTCTTGACGACCTCGGCGCCGACCGCCTTCACCGCCGCGTCGGACTCCTCCTGCGGCATCGGCGAGTTCGAGAAGAACCCCTTGTCCCAGCCGGAAATCTCGACCGTGACGACGTTCGCGCCGGCGAGCACGTGCAGCTCGGCGCCGCTGAACGCGCTCTTCGTGACCAGCCGGACCAGCGACGCCTTGTCGCCGAGGCCGGGTACGTCGACCGGCGGCACCTCCGGCTTCGTCGGCATGAAGTTGTCCTTCGCCTGCCGCTCCGCGTCTTCACCGGAGTACTCGACGACGCGGATGTTCATCGTCGCGTCGCGGACGTTCTCGTCGGGGCCCGGCTTGAACCCGCAGCCGATCTGCTTCAGCCCCGGCAGCGTGTCGGCGCTGCCCGGGTTGCCGCCGACGTAGCTCGGGAACCCGGCCTGCGCCAGCACCTGCGCCGGGATCGAGCACTCCGCCGGCGGCGGCACCGCGCTCGGCGCCTTGCCCGTGCTCGCGTAGTAGTCGCTCGCGACGATCGCGAGCGGGATGCCCGCACCGAGCAGCACGACGACCCCGCCGACGATGCCGAAGATCAACCCGAGACGCTTCTTCTTCGGCGGCGGCATCGGCGGGCCGTACCCCGGGTAGCCCTGCTGCGGCGGATAGCCGGGCGGCGGGTACCCCTGCTGCGGCGGGTAACCCGGGGGCGGGTACCCGGGCTGCTGACCCGGGTACCCCTGCTGACCCTGTCCGTACTGCGGCGGTTGCTGCATCGAGCCCTCCCTCTCGAAGCGCGGGGACGCTGACATCCGGGGCTTCGCCTCGGAGCCCCCGAAAGCGGTCAGTGCGCGAAGTGGCGCGTCCCCGTCAGGTACATGGTGACGCCGGCCTTCTCCGCGGCCGCGATGACCTCGGCGTCCCGGACCGAGCCACCGGGCTGCACGATCGCGCGGACCCCCGCCTCGACCAGCACCTCCAGGCCGTCCGGGAACGGGAAGAACGCGTCGGACGCACCCACCGAACCCTTGGCCCGGTCCCCCGCCCGCGAGACCGCGAGCCGCGAGGAGTCGACGCGGTTGACCTGGCCCATGCCGACGCCGACGGTGGCGCCGTCGGCGGCCAGCAGGATCGCGTTCGACTTGACCGCGCGCAGCGAGCGCCACGCGAACTCGAGGTCGCGCAGGGTCTGCTCGTCGGCCGGGGCGCCGGTGGCGAGCTGCCACGACGCCGGGTTGTCACCCGGCGCGTCGATCGCGTCGGCGGTCTGCAGCAGCACGCCGCCGGAGATCGGGCGGAATTCGATCGACGACGCCGGGGCCGCCGGCAGCTTCAGCAGCCGGATGTTCTTCTTGCGCTGCAGGATCTCCAGCGCTTCGGCGTCGAAGTCCGGGGCCAGGACGACCTCGGTGAAGACCTTCTCGATCTGCTCGGCCGCCTCGCGGGTGACCGGCCGGTTCGTCGCGATGACGCCGCCGTAGGCCGAAACCGGGTCGCACGCGTGCGCCTTGCGGTGGGCCTCGGCGACGTCCGCGCCGACCGCGATGCCGCACGGGTTGGCGTGCTTGATGATCGCGACGGCGGGCTCGGCGAAGTCGAACGCGGCGCGGCGGGCGGCGTCGGTGTCGACGAAGTTGTTGTAGGACATGGCCTTGCCGTGCAGCTGCTCGGCGTGCGCCAGGCCCGGGCGGTCGCTCTTGTACAGCGCGGCCTTCTGGTGCGGGTTCTCGCCGTAGCGCAGGACGTCGGCGCGTTCCCAGGTGGCGCCCAGGAAGTCCGGGAAGCCGGCGGCGGCGGTGGCCTCGTCCGGGGCGTACGCGCTGGCGAACCACGAAGCGACGGCCGTGTCGTACGCCGCCGTGTGCGCGTAGGCCCGGGCCGCGAGCCGCTTGCGGTCCTCGAAGTCGAAGCCGCCGTCGGCGACGCGCTCGAGCACCCAGCCGTAGCGGGCCGGGTCGACGACGACCGCGACGCTGCCGTGGTTCTTCGCCGCCGCGCGGACCATGGCCGGGCCGCCGATGTCGATGTTCTCGACGCAGTCCTCGGCGCTCGCGCCGGACGCGACGGTCTGCGCGAACGGGTACAGGTTGACCACCAGCAGGTCGAACGCCGCGATGTCCAGCTTGCGCAGCTGCTCGACGTGGTCGGGGTTGCCCTGGTCGGCCAGCAGGCCGGCGTGCACGTTCGGGTGCAGCGTCTTGACGCGCCCGTCCAGCGATTCGGGGAAGCCGGTGACCGCTTCGACCGGCGTGACCGGGATCCCCGCGTCGGCGATGACCTTCGCCGTGCCGCCCGTGGAGACGATCTCGACGCCGGCCGCGTGCAGGCCGGTCGCGAGGTCCAGCAGGCCCGCCTTGTCCGAGACGCCGATCAGCGCCCGGCGGACCGGGCGCCGTCCCAGGTCAGTGCTCACGAAATGTCACCTTTCGTCCGTCCACGGTGCAGCCACCGCGGCCGAGTCGCTCGATCGTTTCCACCAGCAGCCTGCGTTCGACGGCCTTGATCCGTTCGTGCAGGACGTCTTCGGTGTCGTCGTGCTCCACGACGACGGCTTCCTGGGCGATGATCGGCCCGGTGTCGACCCCGGCGTCCGCGAAGTGCACGGTCGAGCCGGTGACCTTGACGCCGGCCTCCAGCGCGTCGCGGACCGCGTGCATCCCCGGGAACGACGGGAGCAGCGCCGGGTGCGTGTTGACCACGGTGAACCGGCCGAGGAACTCACTCCCGAGGATCTTCATGAACCCGGCCGAGACGACGAGGTCGGGCTGGTACGCCGCGACGGCCTCGGTCAGCGCCTTGTCCCAGGCGGCCCGGTCGGGGTGGTCGGCGACGCGGACGGTGAACGACGGGACGCTCACGCGCTCGGCGCGGGTGAGGGCTTCGATGCCGGTGCGGTCGGCGCCGACGGCGACGACCTTGGCCGGGAAGCCGGACCGCCCGGTGGCGTCCAGCACCGCCTGCAGGAGGGTTCCGGAGCCCGACGCGAGCACGACGAGCTTCACCGGAGTGGGCAGCTCCAACCGTTGAGACAGAGCGGGCTCCTTGCCGCGGGCGGTGCGCAGCCGGTGCGCACGGCGCTTCACCAGGTCGCGTCAACCCTAACGGTCGGTCTCGTCCGGCTCGACGTCGCCGCAGGTCTCGGTGCCTCCGGTCACAGCTTCGTCCTCGGCCGGCTCGTCTTCGAGGCCGAGCTCGGCGTCGGCTTCGGCCTCGAACTCCGCGTCCTCGGCGGCTTCTTCATCGTCCTCTTCGGACGCTTCCAGTTCCTCGACGGCTTCGGCGGCCGCCTCGGTGTCGACGTCGTCGGCGTCTTCGAAGGCTTCGTTGTCTTCGAGCGCTTCCGGCGGCGGCGCGGGCGGCTCGTGCTCGCCGGTGAAGAACGCGACGAACGAACCCGGGATGACGATCCAGCAGAACGCGACGACGGACGCGACACCCACCGGCACGCTCACCGGGTCGAACGGGCCGTCGCCGAGCCGTCCGCCGGACAGCGTGCCGAGCAGGACGCAGCCGAGCGCGACGACCGCACCGGCCACCGCGACCGCGCGGATGCGCTGCGCCGGGTCGGCGTCGACCTTGCGCAGCGACCAGCCGACCAGCGCGCCGGTCGCCGCGGGCAGCACCAGCAGGGCCGGCCACCAGGCGGCGTGGTGGTCGGGCAGGCCGCCGAGCAGGGGGACGCCGGGCACGGCGCCGCCGCGGTAGCCGAACATCCCGACGTTGAGGTCGCCGATCGAAAACCCGGGCCCGGTGACGAAGGACAGCGAAGCGGCGACAGCGTTCGGGAGGTAGAGCACCGAGAGCAGGAAGAGCCCGAAGCTGGTGCCGAAGGCGGGCTCGTAGATGTCGGACACGGTCGCCCAGGACACCGCGGTCGCGACCGTGAACACGACGGCACCGCAGGCCACCAGCACCGCGAAGCCGAGCGCGCCGGCGCGGAGCCCGCGCAGGGCGAGGGGGTCGAGGCGCTCCGCGACGACGTCCGGCAGCCCGCAGGACCGGGTGACGCCGACGAACGCGGCCGCGGCGGCGAGCAGCCCGGGCACGGCGAAGGCGACCAGCGGGTTCGCCGTCACCGGCGAGCCCTGCGCGACGAGCGCGACGACCAGCCCGAACACCGCGTGCGCGCCGGTGATCGTGAGCAGCACGGGGAGCGCTTCGCGGGCCGACCGGCAGCCGAGGCGCTGGGCGGCGCCGGCCGCCGTCCGCGCAGCCAGCAGGGTCACGCCGAGCGTCGGCAGCAGCGGGAGCACGCCGAGCGGGTGGCCGCCGAGGCCGAGGCGGACCTGGTGCGCGGCGAGCCAGCCGGGGCCGGCGGCCAGCAGCACGCCGGTGCCGGAGAAGACGGCGCGGTCGGCGGTGAGCGCGACCAGGGTCAGCACGGCCGCGACGGCGGCGTAGCCGGTGACCAGCGGGCCGAGGGCGGCGGCGAGCAACACCCGCACCCGCGCCGCCCCGGAGAGTCCGACGCCGGGTTCGAGGTCGCTCACCGGCTCTTCGCGGGCATCGGTGAGCAGGTCCATGATCCGCACCCTGACACCCGGGCTGGTCCGTCCGGGTGAGCCACGCCGCCGCCGTCCGACGTGGGAAAGCCAACCCACCCGGTCGAGTCACCCCCGGAGCGCAAAACACCCGCTGTGACACTCTGCGTCACAGCGGGTGTTTCGGACTACCGCGTCAGTTCGACTTGCCGAAGCCACCGGGCGGGGTGCCCGGGTTGTCCGACGGCGGCTGCTGGAAGAACGAGCCCTGCTGCGGGGCGTACGTCGTGGCCTGCTGCCCCGGCGGCGGCGTGGTCGACGGCGGGTTCGGCGAGCCGTACTGGCCCGGCTGCGAGAACGGCGCCGACGGCTCTCCGGCCTGGGCGACCGGGCCCGGGCCGTGGCCCGGCTGGCCGAACTGCTGCCCCGGCTGACCCGGCTGGCCGTACTGCTGCTGCTGGCCGGGCTGGTTGAACTGCTGCTGACCGCCGTAAGACGGCGCGGCGGGCTTCGGCGACGGCGGCTTGATCACGCCGTGCTCGATGAGCAGCGCGCCGACCGCGGCGGCCGCCTGCAGGAACGCCAGGATCAGGATGACGATGACGACGCCGGGCGTCGTCTGCAGGCTGATCAGCGTGTCCAGGACGTCGAGCATGCCGAGCACGCTGAACAGCGCCGCGAACGGCAGCGTCCGCGGCCCCTTCGGCAGCACCTGGAGCGCGGCGAGCAGACCGCCACCGAGCAGGAAGACCCCGCCGAGGCCGACTTCGCCGGTGTCGACGAACCCGAGGAAGTACTGCACGAGGCTGAGGCCGGTGACGACCAGGGCGAGCAGCAGCGGCAGGTTCTGCGGCAGGCCGCCGGGGCCCGACGGCGCCGGGTGCGCGTGGGACTGCTGCGCCGGGAAGCCACTGGACGGGGGACCGGGGGGCTGTTGGCCGCCACCCTGCTGGGGGTAGCCAGGCCCGCCGCTGGGGAAGGTCATCGGATGCACTCCTGTCGGTTCGACCGGCACTCCGGGGCACGCGGGCACCCGGGGGAAGACGAGGCGGCTTGTGTGCGCAGAACGCTAGCGCACTCGCAAGCCCTCAGCCCACCAGACGCGTGAATACCTCAGGAGGTTTCGTGCTCGAACGGAGGAGAGCCGGGCACCTTGTGAGTGCCCGGCTCCACCTGCGGTTACCCGCTGTCGTCAGCCGAGGCTGTTGTACAGCTCACGTGCGAGGACGGCGGTCTCGCTCGGGGTCTTGCCGACCTTGACGCCGGCGGCCTCGAGGGCCTCCTTCTTCGCGGCGGCCGTGCCGGAGGAACCCGACACGATGGCGCCGGCGTGACCCATGGTCTTGCCCTCGGGCGCGGTGAAGCCCGCGACGTAACCGACGACCGGCTTCGTCACGTTCTCCTTGATGTAGGCCGCGGCGCGCTCTTCGGCGTCGCCACCGATCTCGCCGATCATCACGATGACCTTGGTCTCGGGGTCCGCCTCGAACGCCTCGAGGGCGTCGATGTGCGTGGTGCCGATGATGGGGTCACCGCCGATGCCGACCGCGGTGGAGAAGCCGATGTCCCGCAGCTCGTACATCATCTGGTAGGTCAGCGTGCCGGACTTCGACACGAGGCCGATCTGGCCCGGGCCGGAGATGTCGGCCGGGATGATGCCGGCGTTCGACTTGCCCGGGCTGATCACGCCGGGGCAGTTCGGCCCGATGATCCGGGTCGTGCCGCCCTTCGCGACGGCGTGCGCCCAGAAGTAGGCCGAGTCGTGCACCGGGATGCCCTCGGTGATGACGACGGCCAGCGGGATCTCGGCGTCGATCGCCTCGATGACCGCGTCCTTCGCGAACTTCGGCGGCACGAAGATGACCGACACGTCCGCGCCGGTCTCCTTGATCGCCTCTTCGACGGTGCCGAAGACCTTGAGGTCCTTGCCCTCGATGGTGACGGTCTGGCCGGCCTTGCGGGCGTTGACGCCACCCACGATGTTCGTGCCGGACTTCAGCATCTTGGTCGCGTGCTTCATACCCTCGGAGCCGGTGAGCCCCTGCACGATGACCTTGCTGTTCTCGTTGATGAAGATCGACATCTCACGCACCTGCCGCGGCGAGCTCGGCAGCCTTGTCGGCCGCGTTGTCCATTGTGTCCACCACGGTGACGAGCGGGTGGTTCGCGTCCGCCAGGATCTGGCGACCCTCCACGACGTTGTTGCCGTCCAGGCGGACGACCAGCGGCTTGCTGGCCTCGTCGCCCAGGATCTTCAGGGCCTCGACGATGCCGTTCGCCACCGCGTCGCAGGCGGTGATGCCGCCGAAGACGTTGACGAAGACACTCTTCACGTCGGTGTCGTTGAGGATGACGTCCAGCCCGGCCGCCATGACCTCGGCCGACGCGCCGCCGCCGATGTCGAGGAAGTTCGCCGGCTTCACGCCGCCGTGCTTCTCGCCCGCGTACGCCACCACGTCCAAAGTGGACATGACGAGGCCCGCGCCGTTGCCGATGATGCCGACCTGGCCGTCGAGCTTGACGTAGTTGAGGTTCTTGGCCTTGGCCTTCGCCTCGAGCGGGTTCTCGGCTTCCTTGTCCACCAGGGCTTCGTGGCCCGGCTGGCGGAAGTCCGCGTTCTCGTCGAGGGTGACCTTGCCGTCGAGGGCGATGATCTTGTCCTGCGGGTCGCGGACCAGCGGGTTGACCTCGACGAGGGTGGCGTCCTCGGAGACGAAGGTCTCCCAGAGCTTCACGACGACGTCGGCGGCCTCGTCGATGATGTCGGCCGGGAAGTTGCCGGCCTTCAGGATCTCGAGCGCCTTCGCCTTGTCGACACCGGCGATCGAGTCGACCGGGATCTTCGCGAGCGCTTCGGGGCGCTCGACGGCGAGCTGCTCGATCTCCATGCCGCCCTCGGAGGACGCCATCGCCAGGAACGTGCGGTTCGCGCGGTCCAGCAGGAAGGAGAAGTAGTACTCGGACGCGATGTCCGAAGCTTCCGCCACGAGCACGCGGCGCGTGATGTGGCCCTTGATGTCGAGGCCGAGGATGGCTTCCGCCTTCTCCTTCGCCTCGTCCGGCGTCTGGGCCAGCTTGACGCCGCCCGCCTTGCCACGGCCGCCGACCTTCACCTGCGCCTTGACGACGACCTGGTTACCGATCTGCTCCGCGGCGGTCTTGGCTTCTTCGGGGGTGCTTGCCACCGAGCCCGGCAGAACCGGTACTCCGTGGGCGGCGAAGAGATCCCTCGCCTGGTACTCGTAGAGGTCCACTACTCCAGTCTCCTGACGACACGCCACTGTGGTGGTCCGCGTTACCGGACCGCGCTGTCGGACCAGTCGAGGTTAGCGACCTGCGTGAACGGCGGGGACTCCGCACCTGGTGAAGTCGGTCACCGTGCGCGGTCAGACGGTGTTCCCGAGGTGTGAGACCGCCCACCGGGCAGCCATTCCACGGCTTCTTCGGGGGTCGTGAAGACGGCGAAGTCGCTCAGCGCGGCCTCGAGTTCCGCCGAGGGCGGGTCGCCGAGGACGCCCACCGCGTCCGGGTCCTCCTGCTCGGCGGTGCGCAGGATCTGCTCTTCGGTGGCCAGCGGTCCGGCGTGGACGACCTCGACGCCTTCGTCGCGCAGGAGGCGGCCCAGCGCGACGGCGGCCGGGTCGGGCCGGGCGAACTCGACGAGCAGCACCCGGCGGCGCTCACGCGCCACGGCGTCCGCCGGCGGCGGCCAGCCCGGCCGCGATCAGCAGCGCGACGGCGGCGGCGAGGGCGAGCCAGAACCCGGTCGCCGGGCTCGCGCCGCCGAGCGTCCCGCCGACGAGCGGCAGCTCCGCGGCGTGCAGGCCGGTGAGCACGGCGGCGCCGGCCAGCAGCGCCGCCGCGGGCTTCGGCCGGGAGCGCAGCGCGAGCGCGGCGGCACCGACGACGGCCACGGCGGCGGTCAGCAGCCCCCACGACGGGGTGTCGAAGTCCGACCACAGCCCGGGCGCGACGTAGCCGGGCACGGTGAAGACGGGCAGCCCGAAGCCGGCGACGGCCAGCACGGCCCCGGCGACGACGGGCGTGAGCACGTTCTTGTCCGCCTCGGCGGCGCTCCCGGCGTCCTCGCGTTCGACGACCCCGGTCCCGACGGCGGCGAGGGCGGTCAGCACGGCGAGCACGAGCGCGGCGAACGTCCAGGCGGCGCCGGCCCCGAGGTCGTAGCTGAAGGCGGGGGCGGCGGTGCCCCCGAAGCCACCGAGGTTGCCGGCCTGGGTGGCGGTGAGCGCGGTGTTGAGGACGGCGGTGCCCGCGAGGACGATCCCGGCCCAGAGGAGCCCGAGCAGCGGCCGCGCGCCCGGCGCGGTTTTCGGGACGAGGACGCCGAGTGCGGTCACGGCCAGCACGACGGCGGCGACGAGCAGGAACCAGCGAGCCGGACTTTCGGCGGCGGCGCTGACCGGCGCGGTGGCCCCGGGGTTCAGCGCGGTGACGGCGACCTGCGGCGCGAAGCTGCCGATCAGCGCGGCGACCGCGGTGACGAGGCCGAGCAGCCCGGTGACGAGCCGCCACCAGAAGAGGCCGGGGATCTTCAGGTCGGCTTCGTCGATCGCGGGCCGTTCGGTGAGCCGGGTGAAGGCGAGCCCCCCGATGACAGCCGTCGTGAGGAGGACGAGGACGGGCCCCCAGGTGACGCCGAGGTCGGCCCGCAGGAGCCCGGCGAGCACGGGCGGCACGGCGACGCCGAAAGCACCGGCGGCCAGCCCGAGCAAAGCCCCGCGAGCGGTCCGTTCGGCGGGCGCGGCGAGCGCGAGCGCGGCGGCCAGCGGAAGCGCGGCGGCGAGCAGGAGGTAGCCGCCGAGGGCGGGCCAGGGTCCTTCGAAGGACGAGCGCGCGAGGAGGAAGCCGTTGGTGGCGGAGACGGGAGCGGTCAGCAACCCGACCGAAGCGGTGACGGCGAGCAGCGGCACGAGCAGCCGCCACCGCCGCCGTTCGGGTTCTTCGGCGGACCGGCTCGCCCGCCAGGCCGCGACGCCCGCGGCCACGGTGAGCAGGTGCCCGGCGACGAGCAGCCAGAACCCGGCACCGACGGCCGAGCCCCCGACGAACCGGTCGGCGAGGTAGAGCTCCGGCCGGACGGCGAGCGGCCCGTTGACGGCGAACTGGAGGTCGAGGACCAGCCGTCCGGGCGCGAGGGCGGCGAGGCCGAGGATCAGGCCCCCGGCCAGCGCGGGCCGCTTTCCGGCGGCCCAGATGGCGGCGGCGACGGGAGCCAGCGCGAGAACGGCGAGCCAGGGCCAGCTGGTGAACCCGGGAGCGGCGTCCGGTGAGACGTGCGCGACGGCACCGGCGGCGAGCGCGACGGCACCGCCGGCGGCGAGCCCGAGGGCGAGGGTCTGGGGGCGGTCGTCTTCGACCCAGGTCTGCGGTGGGGTCCGCTCGCTGGTGGGACGGGCCGCGGGAGCCGGCGGGGTGGCCGGGGCGCCGGGGGTGCTCCGGCCTGGGGGTTCTGAGCGTGGGGGCATTGCTGGCGACGCTAGCAAGGTTGGGCGGAGCGGGAGGGACCAGCGGGCCACGAGTCGGCGAACGGGCCCGGGTGGAGTGACCGGGGGTGCGGTGGGGGCAGGCGGAGGAGGGGAGGGAGGGGCGGACACGGGAAGCGGCGAACGGCGTGGGCGACCGGCGGGGGGGCGGCGGGCCGGAGAGCGCGGGTAACCCGGGGGGCGCCGGATCGGCGAAGCCGCAGGGCACGGGCGACTTGGGGGGCGGAGCCGGAGAGCGCGGGCGACCTGGGGCGGGGCCGGCGGAGCCGGAGAGCGGGCGCCGGATCGGCGAGGCGGAAGGGCGCGCATCACCGAGACCGCCAGGCCAGCGAGGCCGAAGAGCGCGCATCACCGAGACCGCCAGGCCAGCGAGGCCGGAGGGCGCGGGCAATCCGGGGGCGCCGGGCCGGCGAGCGCGGACCACCGAGGACGCCAGGCCGGCGAGGCCAGAGGGCGCGGACCGCAGAGGACGCCAGGCCGGCGAGGCCAGAGGGCGCGGACCGCCGAGGACGCCGGATCGGCAAGGCCGAAGGGCACGGGTGATCGAAAGCGCCGGACCGGCAAGGGCGAGAGAGCGAGGCGGGTGCGGGAAGCTCCGGGAGAGGTGGGCACAGGGTCTGGCGAGGTCGGGCGAGAGGCGCGTGGGCTGGCTGGCGAAGCCCGCAACGAGAGGGAAGGGCCAGCGGGCCACGAGTCGGCGAACGGGTCCGGGTGAAGTCACCGACGCTCGGCTTGAGTCGGGTTCTGCGCGGACCGGCGAGGTGAGGCGCGTACCGGACCGGTTCGGGCGCGAGTCGATGATCAAGCGAGGTGCACGAGAAGCCTTCGGCCCGCGAGAGCTGCATCGCGGACCTCGGGCGCACCGCGCGTGCCTCTGGGGGGCCGATCACGGGTGCGCAAGGGGACAAATCCGGCAGTCAACCGCGATCTTGCTCAATCAGTCGGCGAGCGGTTCTCCTGCGTCGATGAACGGTCACATCCGCCCGCGGCTCAACGCGCCTGCGAGCAGGCCGGAAAGGCTCCTCGACCGACCCGATGGAGTCGAAGATGTTTAAACATCCCCTGGCAAACCCTTATTCCGACCCTCAGGGGCGTCCCCGGAGCTTGGTTGGCTTAAACCGCCCGCAAGAGCTGTAAGGCAAGTCACAACCAAAGCAGTAAACCCCCTCTAACTTTGGGTAATTGTCACAGGTGAGCGTCGCCCGGCTGCCACCCGATCGGCCGCCGGATGGGGCAGATCTTGCCGATAGCGGTGCCCCTTCGTTACTGTCCCGGGGTCCCCATTACAGTCAGGTCACGAAGTAGGACACCGAGCAAACCACCCCCGAGGTTGGCTCACCGGGTTCCCCCGCCCGCAGTCCTCGACCCGGCTCCCCGACGATGGAAGGCCCTGTCTTGGCTTCACACCGCTCCCCCGGCGGCCAAGCTCCTTCCCCGGCACTGAAGGACGCACTGGAAGGTGCGGTCGTTCGTGTCCGGGGTGCGCACCGCATCGCCCCGCCCTCCTCGGCCCTTCGCGGCCGTGTCGTGGTCGCCGCTGTTGCTGCCGGAGCGTTCGCTGCCGCAGCGGCGGGGCAGACCCTCAAGACCGTCACCGACTCCGACGCGGCCGTGACGCCGCTGGCCAACAGCCAGGACGCCAGCGCTTCGCTCACCGCGGGAGGTGCGGGCACCGGGGGCGCCCCGGAACTCCTGCCGACCGGCCACGCCGTCGACGCTTCCGCCGAGGCCGCCAAGATCGCGGACTCCGCCTCCATCACGCAGGCCCGTGAGCAGCGCGAAGCCGACGCCGCCCGCAAGGCCGCCGAAGAAGCCGCTCGCCCCAAGACCTGCCTGCCCGCGCACGGCACCTTCACCTCGGGCTTCGGTGCCCGGTGGGGCACGAGCCACCTCGGCATCGACATCGCCAACGCCATCGGCACCCCGATCTACGCCGCCTCCGACGGCACCGTGATCGAGGCCGGCCCGGCCAGCGGCTTCGGCCTCTGGGTCCGCGTCCAGCTCGACGACGGCACGATCCAGGTCTACGGCCACATGAACAGCTTCTCCGTCAAGGAGGGGCAGAAGGTCAAGTGCGGCCAGCAGATCGCCGAGATCGGCAACCGCGGGCAGAGCACCGGCCCGCACCTGCACTTCGAGGTGTGGCAGAACGGCACCAAGAAGATCGACCCCCGGCCGTGGCTGGCCGCGCGCGGCATCGTTCTCTGATCCGTTCCCACCCCGGCCACCCTTCGAGGCGGCCGCACCCCGGCCGTCCCTCGGGAAAGCCGTACGCGCAGTGGTCCGGACCTCATCGGACGCGGAACCGGCCTCAGCGCCGCCGGAACCCACCGGAACGTCCGGAACCACAGCGGGGCCCCGAAAAGCCCGCCACCGGCTTCTCAGCGCCCGCAACGCATTAGCGGTACCCGCCCGGCAGCCGGCGAAGGAAATACGCCACCGCGACCTGCCACACCGAGCACAGCTCGGCCGGCCGTCGCACGGGCAGCCAGCCCCAGGGCACGACGCCCCGTGCGCCCCCCGCGGAGCGGACACGCGCGGCACTCCGGGCCCTGGTCGTCCAGCGGCGTCCCCGGCCGCAGGTGACGCAGTGCCCGTCCGCGCCGAGCTCGTGCTGCCTGAGCAGCGCTCGCCAGGCGGCGGCCAGCCGGCACGCCTCCGCTCCCGCACGCGAGGCGCTTCCTGAGGCCCCCGAAGGCTCCGAACCCCGATCCGAAACCGTCGTCCGCAGGACTCCTCGCAGGTATTTTTGTACCCCTTCGGCCAACAGGTGAAACAGCACCGCGTCCACACCACACTACCCCCTCCATCGAACCTTTGTTCGATTACGGGGTCAGTTGTACCGGGTGGGTACGACGATTCCGGCGGCGATCGCGGGGATCGCCGCCGGATTCACTCGTCCGGGTTGCGCTAGAGCTTCACCATCGGGACGCTGCCGATCAGCATCAGGCGGACCTTGCCCGCCGCGCCGAAGTCGATCGTCGCCGTCGCGCGGGGGCCGACACCGTCGCAGGAGATGACCGTGCCCAGGCCGTACTTGTCGTGGCTGACCCGGTCGCCGACGTCCAGCTTCAGCGCCACCGTGTCCTTCCAGCCCTTGCCGAACGACGGTGTGCCCGACGAAGCCGACGGGGACGAAGTCCGCCTGCCGCCCCACGTCGTCGCCGCGCGCGGGGTGCCGCGCGAGCCGCCGCCGAAGCCGAAACCGGGGCTGGACGGTTCCAGGCGCCGCCAGTCCACGAGGTCCGCCGGCAGCTCGTCGAGGAACCGCGAAGCCGGGTTCATCGACGGCTGGCCCCACGCCGAGCGCGTGATCGCGCGCGAGACGTACAGCCGCTTCCTCGCCCGCGTGATCGCGACGTACGCGAGCCGCCGTTCTTCGGCCAGCTCCGTCGGGTCGCCCAGCGCCCGCATGTGCGGGAAAACGCCGTCCTCCCAACCGGTGCAGAACACGACCGGGTACTCCAGGCCCTTCGCGGTGTGCACGGTCATCAGCGTGACCACGCCCGCACCGCCGTCGCCTTCCTCGCCGCCGTCCGGCGAAGGCACCGAATCGGCGTCCGCCACCAGGGAAACACGCTCCAGGAACGCGGGCAGCGAACCCGGCGCCGGCACCCCGGGCTCGACGACGAGCTCGGCGTTCTCGTCCGCGACGACCTCGGCGGTGATCTCGGTGAACTCGCGCGCGACCGTGACGAGCTCGTCGAGGTTCTCCACGCGCGTGTGGTCCTGCGGGTCTTCCGATTCCTCGAGTTCGATGCGGTAGCCGGTCTTCTCCAGCACGGCTTCGAGGACGTCGTGCACCTCGGCGCCCTGCTCGACCAGCAGCCCCAGTTCGTCGAGCAGCCCGACGAACCCGGTGATCGCCTTGACCGAGCGCGGGTTCAGCAGCGGCACCTTGCCTTCGACGGCGTCGCGCAACGCGGCCGCGAACGAGATCCGCTCACGCTCGGCGTGCGTCGCCACGACGGCTTCGGCGCGGTCGCCGATGCCGCGCTTGGGCACGTTCAGCACGCGCCGCAGGCTGACCGTGTCCTCCGGGTTCGCCAGCACGCGCAGGTACGCGATCATGTCGCGGACTTCGCGCCGCTCGTAGAACCGCACGCCGCCGACGACCTTGTACGGCAGGCCGAGCCGGATGAAGATCTCTTCGAAGACGCGGGACTGGTTGTTGGTGCGGTAGAAGACGGCGACGTCGGAGTAGTCGGCCTCGCCCCGTTCCGCCAGCGCGTCGATTTCGCCCGCCACGAACGCGGCTTCGTCGTGGTCGTTGTCCGAGACGTAGCCGACGATCTTCTCGCCGTCGCCCGAATCCGTCCACAGCCGCTTCGCCCGGCGGTTCGGGTTGCGCTCGATGACGGCGTTGGCCGCGGACAGGATCGTCTGCGTGGAGCGGTAGTTCTGCTCCAGCAGGATGGTGTGCGCGTTCGGGAAGTCCCGCTCGAACTCTTCGATGTTGCGGATCGTCGCGCCGCGGAAGGCGTAGATCGACTGGTCCGCGTCACCGACCACGACCAGCTCGGCCGGCTCGACGCCCGCGTCGTTCGGCACGGTCCCGGCCAGCTCGCGGACCAGCGTGTACTGCGCGTGGTTCGTGTCCTGGTACTCGTCGACCAGCACGTGGCGGAACCGGCGCCGGTAGTACTCGGCGACGGCCGGGAACGCCTGCAGCAGCGAAACCGTGCGCATGATGAGGTCGTCGAAGTCAAAGGCGTTGGCCTGGTTGAGCCGCCGCTGGTACTCGGCGTAGACCTCGGCGACGCGGCGCTCGAGGTCGTTGCCCGCGTTCGCCGCCGCCGTCTCCGGGTCGGTGAGCTCGTTCTTCAGGTTCGAGATGTGGATGGCGAGCGTGCGCGCGGCGTACCGCTTCGGGTCGATGTCGAGGTCCCGCGCCACCAAGGTGATCAGCCGCTTGGTGTCGTCGGAGTCGTAGATCGAGAAGCTCGACGACATGTCGAGCGTTTTGGCTTCACGGCGCAGGATCCGCACGCACATCGAGTGGAACGTCGACACCCACATGGCGTTCGCGCGGCGCCCGACGAGCGCGGCGACGCGCTCGCGCATTTCGGCGGCGGCCTTGTTGGTGAACGTGATCGCCATGATTTCGCCCGGGTGCACGCGGCGTTGCCCGAGCAGGTAGGCGATCCGGCGGGTCAGCACCCTGGTCTTGCCCGATCCCGCGCCCGCCACCACCAGCAGCGGGCCACCGGCGTGGGTGACGGCTTCGCGCTGGGCGGGGTTGAGGTCGTCGAGCAGCTCGGCCTGCCCGCCGGCGGCGGGCTTGCGCGCAGGGGTCGCGGCGGGGAGATCGAAGAGGGTGTCCATCGTCCGTCCACGCTACCCCGGGCGGGCAGGAGGACGGCAGAGCGTGCCCGGCGCGGGGCCGCGGTGTCGGGGTTCGCGCGGGGGCGCGTGTGCGGGCGGACGCGTGTCCGCGCGCGAAGCGGCGTGCGCCGCTCGGTTGCGGGCGCGGGGCGAAAGGTGGCCGGAGAACCGAGGCGGTCGGGACGCGGGCTGGCGGGGCGCAGCCGAGCCGGGCGCCCGTCCGGTGGCGCGGTCCGGACCCGGGTACCGCGCCGGGCGTAGCGGGGAGTGTCGCCTGCCGCCCGACGCGCCGACGCCGCGCCGCGCGGAGCATCGGTGGACATGAACGCACCGAACCCCGCCCGCATCCGGGCCGCCGACGCCGATCGCGAGCGCGTCGCCAAGACCGTCCAGTCCGCCGGTTCCGAAGGCCGGCTCACCCTCGAAGAGGTCGAAGAGCGCCTCTCCGGCGTCTACGCCGCGCGGTTCACCGACGAACTGACCGCGCTCACCACCGACCTGCCGCGGCCCGCCCCGCCGCGACCGGGGTTCCCGCTCACCCGGGACGCGTTGCGGCGGCACCCGGCGCTGCGCTTCCACCTCGCCGTCGTGGTCGCGCTCTCGGTGGTGGCGATCGTCCGGTGGGCGGTGCTCGGCGCCGGCTTCTTCTGGCCGGCCTTCCCGATGTTCTGGCTCACCGTCAGCCTCGTGGTGCACGCGGGCGCGCGGTCGTTCCGGGAGCGCGCCGGTGCCCCTGTGCCATACTGAGCGCATGCGGCACCACGCTGAGCGATTTTTTTACGGGACCCGGACTCCGGCTCCCGTGATCGCGTAGTGCCACTACCGCCATCACCGCCAGCCCCGGAGTCCACGGACCCGGGGCTGTCGCCGTCCCTGGGGCCGGGTCCGGGATTCGAGGAAGAGGTCCCGATGAACGCACAAGCGACGAACGCCGACGGCCAGCCCGCCGAGCACACCCCCGCGGGCGACGACATTTCCGCGCTGCGCGAGGAGATCGACTGGCTGGACAAGGAGATCCTGCGGCTGGTGAAACGCCGGGTCGAGGTGTCCAAGACGATCGGGGCCGCGCGGATGGCCGCCGGCGGCACGCGCATCGTCTACAACCGCGAGATGGACGTGCTCGCGCGCTACCGCGAACTCGGGCCGGACGGCCGCCAGCTCGCCATGGCGCTGCTGAACCTGGGCCGGGGCAGGCTCGGCCGGTAACGGTTGGCCGAATTCGGGGACTTCCCGGAGGCACCGGTGGCCCGGGCACAGGCAGACTGGGCACATGGACTCGCTCGTGAACCTCATCGCCGTCATCGTCGCGCTCGCCGGCGTGCTGGCCGCACTGGGCCATGTGGGTTATCTGGCGCTGCTGAACAGCGCGGCGGGCAAGCGCGGTGCCAGCGGGGCCCCGGTCGGGCAGTACGTCCGCAGCCGGTGGGCCGTCGCCGGCGGCACCACCGCGGCTTCGCTCTTCGCCTGGTTGCTCACGGCCGGGGGAACGACGCTCGACATCGTGGCGATCCTCATCGCCGCGGGTAGCGGTGCGGTGGCCACGAAGGCCCTGCAATCCACCCGGAACCGTTACCGCACCGGCGGCTGAATCCCCTGAACCGGCCTGATGGCGCAGCGTGAAACTCCATAGCGTCACCTTCGCCCGATCGGTCGCGCCCGACCGAGTGAAACCTCTGCAACTTGCAGGTTTGGGGGCGACTTTCGCCGCCGGATGCTTTTAGGGTTGGCGTCGTGAGGACCCTTGCGTCTGGGTCGGGCGATGCCCGGAAGACGCGCGGGGGCACCGGCCCCGCGCGTCCGCTGTCGCATGCGCGTGCATCTGCGCAGGATTCCGAACGCGATTCCGCTCGTGAGGGTGCTCCGTTCGGGTCGTCCCGCCGCCGGATGGCGTCAGGACTCGTCGGCCGGGTGGTCGAGCCCACATGAGCAACGGCACGGAGTTCCACGGACGCGGCGCCGCTCCCGCGCACCCCGGACGGCACCGGCCCGGCGGCGCGGAAGACTGGACGCCGCCGCTGCCGCCGCACCGCCCGGTGCGCCACCGCGCGACCCCGGTCGACCCGCCGGTGTCCGGCTCACTCCCCCTGTACCGCGCGGCGGCGCCGGACCCCGGCTCACGTCCCTTTCGGCGGCAAGGCGGACCGGGCACCCTGTCCGCCACGCAGCCGTCCGGCCCGCTCCCGCTGCTCCCGCAGCCGGGGGGCGGCTCGCTCTCGGGCTCGCTCCCGCTGCCCCAGCCGCGGGACGGCGGCCCGCTGTTCCCCGCCGCGCACGGCAGCCTCCCGGTGGACACCGTCCCCGACGACCACGACGACTTCGAGCCCCCACCGGCCGAGTCCCGCGCCGACCAGGCCGCGCGCCGCACCCGTGTCTCGCTGGCCGCGCCGCCGCCGCGCGGCGTCGACCTGGACGAAGACGACGTCCGCATCTACAGCGCGCCCCCGATCGACGGGCTCGGCGGCTTCACCATCGGCTCGGTGCCCGCGTCCGTGACGCCGCCGAAGACGTGGCGCAAGGCCGCCTGGTTCGCCACCGGCGCGTCCGGCGCCGTCGTCGTCGGGCTGCTGTGCGCCGGGTCCTTCCTCGTCGGGAAACCCCCGGTGGACCAGGCCGTCCAAGGGTCGTGGCCCGGTTACCAGGGCGTGCCGACGGTCGTCGACCCGACGGGCGGGGACCAGCCGCCTTCCGAGGGCGGTTCCGCGCCCGGGCCGGAGAGCTCGCCCCGGCCGGACAACGACAACGCCGGCGAGAAGAAGACCAGTGGCGGCAGCGGCCCGGGGCCGGTCGACGACTCGGCCTCCGCGCCGGGCAGCACCACCTCCGCCGGCCCCTCGGGGACGACGGCCGGCACGACCAAGCCGACCAGCGCGCCGCAGAAGCCGCCGGTCACGCCCGCCCAGCGCGAGAACCCGGTCAAGCCGCCGTGGTGGTACTCCTTCCCGCCGGACGCCCAGACGATGGGCGACAACTCGGAGAAGTTCTTCAACACGGTCACCACCGACCCCGCGTCGGCGTCGTCGGTGACCACCGGCGACCTGCACGACCAGGGGCCGCACGCGCTCGCGGAGCGGTACGCCGGCATCGCCTACTTCGAGGTCAAGAAGGTCAGCATCGACCAGCAACGCGGCGTCACCGTCAACACCGTCGAGGTCACCCACACAGACGGGACCAAGACGATCGAGGAGCGCACCTTGACGTTCGGCGACGGCGACAAGATCGCGGCTGACGGCCAGTAACCGTATGTGCACGTGCGGTTCGCCCGTTCTGATGCACGTGCGGATCGCCGAACGGTTATGCCTGGTCCGGGTGGGTGACATAAGCTGCCGCTCGTCGTATCGCGACGGCATTCCGGCGACAGAGCCTGGTGGTCGCCGTCCGCACAGGGTTACCTGACGACAGCGGATCCGGAACCGGCCACGAGTCGGCCGACCGGACCAACGGACGCTCGGCTGAACGGCCGAGCGACCGTCCCCGGAACCCAGAGCGAGGACTTTCGTGCTTGATCGGCAGCGCACACGGCGGGAAACACCCCACGCCGTCCGCGTCGAGGACGTCATCCCGGCCGAGATTCTCGACGGCGTCGGCGACGCCGACCGCGACTATCTCGAGCAGGTCTTCCGCGACCCGCAGAAGTTCCTGCCGCCGCGGCCCGAGCCGGTGCGCGAACCGGAGCAGGCCGTGGACGACGGTGAGCCCGAAAGCCGGTTCGCCCGCCGCGCCAAGCTGACCGGCCTCGTCGCCGCGGGCGCGCTCGTCGCCGGCGCGGTGATCGCCGCGCCGATGCTGACCGGTTCGCACCGCGCGGTGTCCGCCGGCGGCCAGTCCACCCCCGCCGGCTTCAGCGGCGCCGCGGAGCTCGGCGGTCTCGCCGTGCCGCAGCACCAGGCCGGTGGCGGCACCCCGGCGCGGCCCGGGCAGTCGACGGAGGGTTCGCCCGCCGACGGCGGCACGACGGCCACCAAGACGACCGAGGACGCGCGGCAGGAAACGACGCCGAGCACCGCCGAGCCGGTTCCGGACAAGGCGGCCGACGCGCGCAGCGCGAGCCGGAAGATCCAGGCGGTCAAGGACTTCTACGCCGCCATCGCGCGGGACTCGAGGGGCGCGCTCGCCCTGCTGAGCCCGGACCTGGCGGGCGGCGCGGCGGGCGAGCTCGTCCGCACCTGGAGCTCGATGGACGCCATCGACGTGCAGGAAGCCGACACGCAGATCAAGCCGGACGGCTCGATCCTCGCGGTCGCCACGCTGCACCGGCCGGACGGCGCGCTGGTGCGCGTCACCCAGCTGTTCCGGGTCGCCGACACCGGCGGGCTGATCACCGAGGCCGAGCTCGTTTCGGCCCAGTACATGTAGCCCTCGGCGATCATCCCTTCACCCCTGGTTCAAGTGCCCGTGCCGGATTCGTGTGCGCAGAGTGAGCGCCTAGCCTTGTCACGGGCCGGTCTCGGAAAAGCCGGCACAGAGCCCACGACATGTGCATACGCTCCAGCGACGCGGCGTGTTCGCGGCCGCGTCACCAGGCACCTATCCTCACGCCCTGGTGAAGTCGGAGCCCAAAGGGAGGTCGCGTGAGCGACGAGGGTCGTCTGGTCGCCGATCGATACCGCATCGTCGGCCGGATCGGCACGGGCGCGATGGGGGCCGTCTGGCAGGCGCACGACGAGGTCCTGGGCCGCACCGTGGCGATCAAGCAGCTCCTGCTCCAGCCGCACCTGGACGAGCACGACAAGGAAGACGCCCGCCAGCGCACCATGCGCGAGGGCCGGATCGCGGCGCGGCTGCACCACCCGAACGCCATCTCCGTCTTCGACGTCGTCACCGACGACAACGGCCAGCCCTGCCTGATCATGGAGTACCTCAACTCCACCAGCCTGGCCGCCGTGCTGCAGGAACGCCGCACGCTGCCGCCGACCGAGGTGGCGCGCATCGGCGCCCAGGTCGCCGCGGCGCTGCGCGAGGCGCACGCGGTCGGCATCGTCCACCGCGACATCAAGCCGGGCAACATCCTGCTCGCCGGCAACGGCACGGTGAAGATCACCGACTTCGGCATCTCCCGCGCCAAGGACGACGTCACGGTCACCAAGACCGGGATGATCGCCGGCACGCCCGCCTACCTGGCCCCCGAGGTCGCCATCGGCGGCGACCCCGGCCCGGAGTCCGACGTCTTCTCGCTCGGATCGACGCTGTACGCCGCGTGCGAGGGCCAGCCGCCGTTCGGGCTGTCCGAGAACACGCTGAGCCTGCTGCACGCGGTCGCGGCCGGGCAGATCAACCCGCCGCGCCAGTCCGGGCCGCTGGCCAGCGTGCTGGCCGTGCTGCTGCACCCGGACGTCGAGCACCGGCCGACCGCCGAGGAGTGCGAGGAGCTGCTCGCGGCCGTCGCGCGCGGCGAGACGCCGCTCGGCGGCCCGGCGGAGGAGACCATGCTCGCGCCGGCCGCCGGCGTCCTCGGCGGGGCCGCGCTCGCCGACCCGAACGCGACCCAGATGTTCGACGAGATCCCCGCCGGGCACTCGGGCAGCCTGCTCGACGGGCAGGCGCCGACGCAGGCCGTCCCGTACTACGACGAGGACGACTACCCGGAGGGCACCGGCTACCCGGAAGACGACTACGACGGGTACGACCCCTACCCCGAGGACAACCGCCACGGTGGCGTGCCGCCCGGGCTGGCCGCGACCCGCGCGGTCCCGGTGCCGCCGCACGGCCAGGACGCGTACGCGGACGACTACGACGATTACGACGACGAGCCGGCCCCGCCGCCCCCGCCGCGGCCCCGCCCGCAGCAGCGGCCCGAAGACGACGACGAGAAGCCCGGCGCGTGGAAGCGCCCGGCGATCATCGGCGGCGTCGTGGTCGTGGGCCTGGTCGCCCTCGTCGTCTGGCTGCTGAGCCCGAACAACCCGGAGGCCCCGGCCGCGCCGGTGTCGAGCAGCAAGCCGAAGCCCGCCGCGACGTCGGAGTCGCTGCCGTCGACGACGGACCTGCCGACCAGCACGGTCGACCTGCCGTCGAGCACGGAGGAAGCGACGTCGTCGTCGAAGAAGACGACGTCGCGGGCCACCGAGACGGAGAGGCCGACGACGCCGAAGTCGACGACGCCGAAGCCCACGACTTCGGAGCAACCGACGACCAGCGAAGTCCCGACGACCACGCCGGTTACAACCACACCTCCAGCCGGCGGATGACCGAGGATCCGAGTTGAGTTCTGAAGGCACCATCGTCGGCGGCCGGTTCCGGCTGGACCAGCCGATCGGCCGCGGCCGCGCGGGCATCGTGTGGCTGGCGTTCGACACGCGGCTGTTCCGCACCGTCGCGATGAAGCGGATGTACCTGCCCGTCGGCGGCGGTGACCGCGCCGAGCAGGCGCGCGCGGCCGCCATGCAGGAGGGAAAGGACGCGGCCCGGATCGAGCACCCGAGCGCGATCAAGGTGTTCGACGTGCTGCCGGAGGGCCAGGACGTCTGGCTCGTGATGGAGTACATCCCCTCGCGCAGCATGGCGACGTTCCTCGCCGAGCACGGCAGGCTCACCTCGGACCAGGCGGCGGCGCTGGGCATCCAGCTCGGGAACGCGCTGGCCGCGATCCACACCGCCGGGTTCGTGCACCGCACGCTCGAGCCGGGCACGGTCCTGCTGGCCGACGACGGCGGCGTGAAGCTCACCGACATCGGCATCAGCGGCGGCGGGCCCCACGCGGCGTACGTGGCGCCGGAGGTAGTGCGCGGGCTGCCGCCGACGCCGGCCGCGGACGTCTTCTCGCTCGGCGCGACGCTCTACACCGCGGTGGAGGGCGTGCCGCCGTTCGGCGACGACGGCCAGTCGTCCGAGCGCCCGCCGCAGAACGCGGGCGTGCTCACCGAGGCGCTGCGCAAGATGCTGCGCCCGGACCCGAAGACGCGCCCGACGATGGCGGACACCGTCCGCTCGCTGAAGGCGATCACCGAAGGCCGCGAGACGGCGTTCATCCCGCCGACCGCGCCCGGGATGCCGCCGCCCCCACCCCCGCCGGCCCCGCCGTTCAACCCGGGGCTGGTGCCCGCGGCGCCGCCGATGCCGCCGTCGGGCCCGCAGTTCCAGCAGCAGATCCCGGTCTCCCCGCCGCCCCCCGGCTTCTCCGCGGCGGAGGAAACCCAGCGGATGCAGCCGGTTCCGCCGCCGACGGCGCAGTACGCGCCGGCACCGGCCGCGCCGGCCCGGCCCGCCGAGGCGTGGAACCTGCCGGTGTCGAAGAAGACGCTGGTCACCGTGGCCGCGATCCTCGCGGCCGTGCTGGTCGGCATCCTCGTTTCGGAGCTGTTCTTCGTCTAGGCCGCCTTGGCGGTCGCCGCGCGCATGGCGTCGAGCAGCGTGCGGACGGCCGGGTGGCCCGCCGCGCGCGACGCGACGGCGGCGTGGATCGCGCGGACCGGCTCCGGGTTGCGGATCCGGCGGACGACGACGCCGGGGTGCTGCGCGCCGAGACCGAGCTCCGGGATCAGGCCGACGCCGATGCCGGCGGCGACGAACCCCTGCGCCGTCTGGTAGTCCTCGGACTCGACGACGACGTTCGGCGCGAACCCGGCGGACGCGCAGGCGCTGTCCAGGATGTCGCGGCAGATGCCGGGCAGGCCGTCGACGCCGACCCACGGCTCTTCGGCGAACTCCGTCAGGTCCAGCACGCGCTTGCGGGCCAGCGGGTGCGCCTTCGGCAGCACGGCGCGGTACGGGTCGTCGAGCAGGTGCATCAGCTCGACCCCCTTGCCCGGCGGGGTCTTGCGCGGGAAGACGGTGATCGCGACGTCGGCCTTGCCCGCCTCGACGTCCGTCATCGGGTCGTCGGGTTCGACGAGCTTGAGGTCGAGGTGCACGCCGGGGTGTTCGCGGCGGACCGCGGCGATCGCGGGCGGTACCAGGGACGCGCCCGCCGTGGCGAAGTAGCGGATCGAGACGCGGCCGGTGCGGCCCTCCTTGAGCTCGGCCAGCGCCGCCTCGGCCCGGGCGAGCTCGGTGCTCAGCGTCTCGGCGTGCTCGGACAGCAGCGCGCCCGCCGGCGTCGGCCGGACACCGCGGCCGACGCGTTCGAGGAGTTCGGTGCCGGCTTCGCGTTCCAGCGCGGACAGCTGCTGGCTGATCGCGGACGGCGTGTAGCCCAGGTTGCGGGCCGCGGCGGTGATCGACCCGCTGGTGATCACGGCGCGGAGGACCTGCATGCGGCGGACGTCGAGCATGGCCCGATCGTACAGCTGAGCTTAAGTGTTCCTGCAGTTAATTTCGCTTGTCCTTACGTCTGGTTGGCGTGAAGCTGACGTCGGATCATGAAGGAGGACCGGGTGGGCGAGACGAAGACCCTGCTGCGGATCGGCGCGCTGGCGTTGATGTGGGGCTCGAGCTTCTTCTGGATCAAGCTGGGGCTGGGGATGTTCTCGCCGGTCCAGCTGGTGCTGGCGCGGCTCGTGCTGGGTGCGGCGATGCTGCTGGTGCTGTGCCGGCTGCAGCGGGCGAAGCTGCCGCGCGACCGCCGGATGTGGGGGCACCTGGCCGTCGCGGCCTTTTTCCACAACGCGCTGCCGTTCCTGCTGTTCGCCATCGGCGAGACGACGGTCGATTCGGGGATCACCGGCGTGCTGAACTCGACGACGCCGCTGTGGGTGCTGCTGGCGGCGCCGCTGATGGGGACGTCGTCGCGGATGAGCGGCGCGCGGCTGGCGGGGCTGCTGATCGGGCTGGGCGGGATCCTGCTGATCTTCGCGCCGTGGCAGGCGTCGGGCCTGCTGAGCTGGGGCGCGCTGGCGTGCCTCGCGGCGGCGGCCAGCTACGGCTTCGCGTTCGTCTACGAGGGCAAGTACCTGTCGGACTCGTCGCTGTCGCCGTACGCGACTTCGGCGGGCCAGATGCTGCTGGCCAGCGGGATGCTGGTGCTCGCGCTGCCGGCGGGCGGGTTCACGCCGGTGCACGTGTCGACCGGGCCGCTGCTCGCCATCCTGGTGCTGGGGATCGGGTCGACGGGCTTCGCGTTCGCGCTCAACTACCAGCTGCTGGCGAGCGAGGGCGCGGTCGCGGCTTCGGTGGTGGGTTACCTGCTGCCGATCGTTTCGGTGCTGCTCGGCGCGCTGTTCCTGGGCGAGCAGCTGCACCTGCGGGTGATCGCGGGCATGGTGGTCGTGCTCGGCGGCGTCGCGTTGACGCGGCTCCCGAAGCGGGCGCCGGTGGAGCCGGTGCTGGAACGGGTCTAGACGAGGCGGCGGTCGGAGGCCCAGCGGGAGAGCTCGTAGCGGTTCGAAAGCTGGGTCTTCCGCAGCACGCTCGACACGTGCGTCTCGACCGTCTTCACCGAGATGAACAGCTCCGACGCGATTTCCTTGTACGCGTAGCCGCGGGCCAGCAGGCGCAGGACGTCGCGCTCGCGGGGGGTCAGCAGGTCGAGCTCGGGGTCGTTGATCGGGGCCGAACCCGGGCGGTCGGCGAACGCGTCCAGGACGAAGCCGGCCAGGCGCGGGGAGAACACCGCGTCGCCGTCGGAGACGCGGACCACCGCGCGGACCAGTTCCTTCGACGAGATCGTCTTCGTCACGTAGCCGCGGGCGCCGGCGCGGATGACCGCGATGACGTCCTCGGCGGCGTCCGAGACCGAAAGCGCCAGGAAGACGACGTCCGGCAGCTCCGGGCGGACGCGGCGCAGCACTTCGGCGCCGCCGCCGTCGGGCATGTGGACGTCGAGCAGCACGACCTGCGGCTTCGTCCGCGCGATGCCGGCGACCGCCTCCGCGACCGACCCGGCCTCACCGACGACGCGGACTTCGTCGGTGATCGAGTCGAGCTCGGTGCGCACCCCCGCGCGGAACAGGGCGTGGTCGTCGACGAGGAACACCTTGACCGGTTCACGCTGGCTGTCCGTCACGTCGTCGAGCATAGCCGCCTCACGCCGCTCCCTTGCCCGCTTTCACCGGCATGGCGAGCTGCACCTCGGTGCCCTCGCCCGGCGCGGTCCGGACCTTGCAGGTGCCGCCGTGCCGCGTCATCCGGCCGCGGATGGAGTCGGCGAGGCCGTGGCGGTCGTCCGGGACGAGGTCGGGGTCGAAGCCCTTGCCGCGGTCGCGGACGAACACCGTGACCGCGGTCGGCTCGACCTCGGCGTAGACGCTGACCTCGTCGACCCCGGCGTGCTTGGCGGCGTTGACGATGGCCTCGCGGGCGGCCTGGACGAGCGCGACCAGCGCGTCGTCGAGTTCGGCGTCGCCGACGACGACCTGGCCGACGGAGATGGCGAAGGTGTCCTCGACCTCGCCGCACGCCGTGGCGAGCGCTTCGGACAGCTGGCCGGTCGCTTCCTCCGCGTTCTCGACCGGCTTGCCGTAGCCGTTGGGGCCGTAGAGCCAGCCGCGCAGCTCGCGTTCCTGGCTGCGGGCCAGCCGGGCGACCTCGCGGGGCTGCTCGCTCTGCTTCTGGATGAGGGCGAGGGTCTGCAGCACGGAGTCGTGCAGGTGGGCGGCGATCTCGGCGCGCTCGTCGGTGCGGATGCGGGCCTTGCGCTCGTCGGAGAGGTCGCGGACCAGCCGCAGCCAAAACGGCACGGTCAGCACGGCGACGCCGATCAACGTCGCGAGGACGGCGATCAGCGCGAACTGGACCTGGTCGAGCGTTCCGCTGCGCAGCACCACGACGGTGATGCCGGTGATCACGAGCGCGACGCCGGCGACGATCCGGATGGCGGCCGACCAGCCGCCCCCGCCGAGGAAAGCACCCGCGAAGCCGTCCTTCGCCCCGACCCGCCAGCGGCGGCGCTGCGACTCGTCGGCCTCCCGCCAGACGACCGCGAGACCGATCATGGCGACGGCGAGCGGCACGGCGACCCAGCCGCTGATGAACCCGGTGAGCGTCCCGCTGGCGACGGCGAGGCCGACCCCCAGCGCGATCAGGCCGAACGCCTGCTGCCGTTCCTTGGGCGCCGGTGCTTCCGCGGCTTCCTGGGCCTGCTGCTGCACGAACACCCAGAGCAGCCCGTAGGCGAGCAACCCGGCCCCGTTGAGCGCGGCGAGCAGCGCGAACGCCGTCCGCACCCAGAGCACCGGCACCCCGAGGTGATCGGCGAGCCCACCGGCGACCCCGGCGATCGCCCGCCCGGACCGCCGCCGGAACATCTTGGGCTTGTCCGAGACGACGACCGCCTGCTCGGTGGTCACGAGGTCGAGGGAGTCCTGCACGTGCTCCATGGTCACACGCAGGGGCTTGGGGTTCCATCGGGGAAACCCCTGATCCATTGCGTGGCCCTTCGTGAACGTCGAAGTCGTGACTACAGCGGCGACGCGGGCGCCGTGCACGGAGTAGCAGGTACCGCCGAAGCGTCCGTCGGGTGCGCAGGCACGCCTGCCGCGCTTCACGGGCCTGTTTTCGCCGCCACAGCGCGATCCCCCGGATCGTCGCGCCGGGGAGCCGGCCGTTGCGCGACCCTCTCCGGGAAACCTCAGGGACCATCCCGGATGTCCCGCCGCGGCCCGTGCCGCATGCTCTTCGGTATGAGTGGTGCGAGTGAAAGCCGGTCGTCGAAGCCGGGGGTGCTGAACGGCTTCGAGGAGACCGTCAAGGACTTCTGGGTCAGCCGGCCGCGGCGGCCGCAGGCGGGGCGGAAGGTCGCCGGGGTGGCGGCCGGAATCGGGTACCGGTACGGGGTGGATCCCGTCGTCGTGCGGATCGCGCTGGTGGTCGCGACGGTCTTCGGGGGCTTCGGGCTGACCTTCTACCTGCTGGCGTGGCTGTTCCTGCCCGGCGAAAACGACGAGGTGTCCGGCTTCGAAGGCCTCATCGGTCGGGGCCGGTCGTCGGTGTCGCCCGCCTTCGCCGTCGTGCTGGCCGTGCTCACCGTCGTCAGTGCCGGCGGGATGTTCAGCTCCACCTGGTTCGACGGGGGCGGCCTGATCGGCTTCGCGCTCATCTCCACCGCTCTCTACCTGCTGCACCGCAGCCGCGGGCACCTGAACCGGCCAGCGCCGGTCGTGGCCAGGGCGCGGACCGAGGCCTTCACCGGGAACGGAGCCTTCACCATGACCGACACCGCCGAGGCGCCGTCGCCGTCGCGGGGGTTCGACCCCCTCGCCGCCGACCCGGCCGGCTGGGACCTGCCCGACGCGGCGCCCGAGCCGCCGCGGCCGACGCCGCCGCCGTCCTACCGGGCCCCTGAGCGGCGGCCGCACTCCAAGGTGGGTTCGGTGACCTTCGCGGTCGCCGTGCTGACCGCCGGCGCCGGCGTGCTGCTGAACCTCAACGGCGCGGACTGGTTTTCCGCGCAGCACATCATCGGGCTCGTGCTCGGCGTGGTCGGCATCGGCCTGGTCGCCGGTGCCTTCGCCCGCGGCGGGGGCGGCCTGATCGGGCTCGCGGTGCCGCTGGCGATCGTCGGGATGGTCCTGACGACGGCGCCGTTCGAAAACCTCGACTTCCGCGGCGGCGTCGGCGACATCACCGAGACCCCGCGCACGGTGGCCGACGTCCGGCCGCTCTACCAGCACGCGGCCGGCGACATCGACATCGACCTGACCCAGCTGCCCCTCGGCGACCCGTACTCGACGACGATCACCAACGGCGCCGGCGACACCAAGGTCATCGTGCCGAAGGACGCCGACGTCACCTACGAGTGCCACACCGGCGCCGGCTCGGCGGACTGCTTCGACCACTCGACCGACGGCATCAGCCAGGGCGCGCTCAAGGGCACGGACAACGGCTCCGACGGCGTCGGCGGCCAGAAGATCACCCTGAAGGTGGACAACAGCGTGGGCAGCGTGGAGGTGCGACGTGGCTGAGCAGAACCCCTACGTCTACGACGAACCGGCGGACACCCAGCCCGCCAAGCGCGGCGGCGTGAACGTCTTCACCCTGATCGTCGGCATCGCGACGCTGCTGGTCTCGGCCTACGTCCTCTCGGACGGCGCGAGCTGGCTGCCCTCGTTCGACTTCCGCTGGGTGATCGCCGGCGGCGCGGTGTTCGTGGGGCTGCTGCTCCTCGGCGCTTCCTTCGGCGGCAAACGCCGACGCTGATTCAGGAACACCACTCACTCTCGAGGCCCCGGATCCCACGCCGGGGCCTCGAGTCCTGTCTACAGTGGACTCATTCCCACTCGATGGTGCCCGGCGGCTTGGACGTCACGTCCAGTACCACCCGG
Source organism: Amycolatopsis sp. NPDC049159 (assembly GCF_040648295.1). NCBI lineage: Bacteria > Bacillati > Actinomycetota > Actinomycetes > Pseudonocardiales > Pseudonocardiaceae > Amycolatopsis > Amycolatopsis sp. NPDC049159. The sequence goes on along the minus strand of NZ_JBEZDL010000003.1, from coordinate 453,304 downwards.
TTGACCTCCGCCACCTCGTTGGTGATGCGCGTGGAGATCCGCTCCAGGACGTCGTAGGGCAGGCGCGTCCAGTCCGCGGTCATCGCGTCCTCGGACGACACCGGCCGCAGCACCACCGGGTGCCCGTAGGTCCGGCCGTCGCCCTGGACGCCGACGCTGCGGACGTCCGCGAGCAGCACCACCGGGCACTGCCAGATGCTGCGGTCCAGCCCGGCCGCCGTCAGCTCCTCGCGCGCGATCAGGTCGGCCGCGCGCAGGGTGTCCAAGCGCTCCTGGTCGACCGCGCCGATGATGCGGATGCCCAGGCCGGGGCCGGGGAACGGCTGGCGCTGGACGATCGTCTCGGGCAGGCCCAGCTCCGTGCCGACCTTGCGGACCTCGTCCTTGAACAGCAGCCGCAGCGGCTCGACCAGCTCGAACTCGAGGTCGTCCGGCAGGCCGCCGACGTTGTGGTGGCTCTTGATGTTGGCCGCGCCCTCGCCGCCGCCGGACTCGACGACGTCCGGGTAGAGCGTGCCCTGGACCAGGAACTTGTAGTCGCCCTGGGCCTTGAGGTCGCGTTCGGCCTGCTCGAAGACGCGGATGAACTCGCGGCCGATGATCTTGCGCTTCTGCTCCGGGTCGGTGACGCCGGCGAGCGCGCCGAGGAAGCGCTCGCGCGCGTCCACGGTCACCAGGTTGACCCCGGTGGCGGAGACGAAGTCCTGCTCGACCTGGGTGCGCTCGCCTGCCCGCAGCAGGCCGTGGTCGACGAACACGCACGTGAGCCGGTCGCCGATGGCGCGCTGGACCAGCGCGGCCGCGACGGCGGAGTCGACGCCGCCGGAGAGGCCGCAGATCGCCCGGCCGTCGCCGATCTGGTCGCTGATCCGCTGGACCTGGTCCTCGACGATCGACGACGTCGTCCACTGCGGCTCGATGCCGGCGATGTCGCGCAGGAACCGGCGCAGCACCTCCTGGCCGTGCGGCGAGTGCGCGACCTCCGGGTGGTACTGGACGCCCGCGAAGCGACGCTTGACGTCTTCGAAGCCGGCGACCTCGGCACCGTCGGAGGAGGCCGTGACGACCGAGCCCTCCGGGGCCTTCGTGACGCTGTCGTTGTGGCTCATCCACGCGGGCTGGTGCGCGGGCAGGCCGGCGTGCAGGACGCCGCCGTCGCCGGTCACGCGGACCTCGGTGCGGCCGAACTCGCGGACGCCGGTCGGCTCGACGACGCCGCCGAGCGCGCTGGCGAGCAGCTGGTGGCCGTAGCAGATGCCGAAGATCGGGACGCCCGCTTCGGTGAGCTTCGGGTCCATGCCCGGGGCGCCTTCGGCGTACACGCTCGAGGGGCCGCCGGAAAGGATGATGGCCGCGGGGTTCTTCGCGAGGATCTCTTCGGTGGACGCGCTGTGCGGCACGACCTCCGAGTAGATCTGCGCCTCGCGGACGCGCCGGGCGATCAGCTGCGCGTACTGCGCCCCGAAGTCCACGACGAGAACCGGACCGGTGGGGTTGGGCACCTGACGACCTCCTGGCGAGAAGCGGGAATCGAGGTCCATCGTCCCAGGTGGGCTGGGTCACCCGGGATTCAGGGCCGCCCCTGTCCGCGATCGGGCCTACGGTCCGCGTATGGCTGTGAACTGGACCAAGGAACTGACCGACCAGCTCGACTTCCACTGGAACGTGCACACGCGCCCGAAGCTCGGGGGGCTCACCGACGAGGAGTACCTCTGGGAGCCGGTCGCGGCCTGCTGGACCGTGCGGCCGCGCAAGTCGGACGACGAGCCCGGCACCGGCCCGTTCACCATCGACTTCGCCTTCCCCGAACCGGCTCCGCCGCCGGTCACGACGATCGCGTGGCGGCTCAACCACGTCCTGGTCGGCGTCCTGGGCATGCGGACGGCGTCGCACTTCGGCGGCCCGGCGATGACCTACGACGACTACCCGTACCCGGGGACGGCCGCGGAAGCGATGGCGGCGCTGGACGAGTACTACGCCCGGTGGGTCGAAGGGGTGAAGTCACTCGACGAGGAGGCCCTGGCACGCCCGTGCGGACCGGCCGAAGGGCCGTACGCCCAGTACCCGATGGCGACGCTGGTGCTGCACATCCACCGCGAAATGATCCACCACTGCGCCGAAGTCCTCCTGCTGCGCGACCTGTACCGCAGCCGGTGAGCTGTAACGGGGAGTCACCGTCGGCCCGATTCACGGGTATCGAGAACGGCTTCCGAGGGGGACCTGCGCATGCTCTACCGACTCCGCCCGAAAGGCGTGCTGACCTGGTGTGACGTGCCCGGCTACGTGGTCTGCCGCGCCGACGACCAGCCCCCGCCCGACTGGGAGCGGCTGTCGTGGGTGCCCGCGGAGACGCGCGAGTTCAGCGCCGACCTCCTGCGGATCGCCGTCCGGTACGGCGCGCGCTCGGGCAGCGGGATCATCCTCGACGCCCGGCACACCGAGGACCTGGGCCGGGCGGACGAGCTGCGCTGCGACCGGATCGCCGCCGCGCTGGCCCGGGCGGACCGGTGCGAGAGCGCGGACGAGGACCTGGAGTGGACCCGCGCCGAGGCCGCGGCCCGCCAGGCCGAAGCGGACCTCGCCGAGCTCCTGGCGGTGCCGCCGCAGCCGCACCTGGTCGCGCACTGGTGCCGGCTCGGCGGCCACTACCCCGACTGACGGACCGCCTCGTGGGTGTTCAGGGGGTCTGACCCTCCTGAACACCCACGACCGGGCGGCGGGGCAGGAGCAGGAAGCCGAGGGCCAGGCCGAGCAGGGCCGGGACGCCGTGGTTGTCGTGCGCGACCGTGTCCACCACGGCCAGCACCGGCACCGCGAACGCCATGACCCGGAACTGGATCGGCAGCACCACGCCGTAGCGGCGGGAAGCCGTCATCACCACCGCCGCCAGGCCGCCGATCAGGCCCGCCACGCACATCGAGTTGCCCGCCCCGACCGGGTTGAGCCACACGTAGCTCGTGAACTGGCCGAAGAGGCCGCAGCCGAAGTACAGCAGCAGCCAGCGGGCGCGGCCGAACACGCGCTCGGCGAGCGTGCCGAACACCACCAGCCAGAGCAGGTTCGACACCAGGCCGAACGCCCGCGCGTCCTGGAAGAACATGCCCGTCACCAGGCGGTACCACTCGCCCGCGTCGATGCGGGCCGCGTCGCGGACGACGTGGTCGTAGAGCCCGCGGGCCGTCAGCTGCGCGATCCCGCACGCCAGCGTCACCGCGAACACCGCGGCCGTCAGGTACGGGCGGCGGGTGGCCCCGGTGAGGGCCGCGAACGGGTTGCGGGATGCGGCGCGCGTGCTCATGGACGAAAATCTAGGCGCGTCCCCGCCGCCACACCCCCGACGTTTGTCACGTTCAGCCCAGGGAAGGCACCACCATGCGAGCGACAGTCATCTACGGCGCCGGCGACGTCCGGGTCGAGACCGTGCCGGACCCGGAGCTGGCCGAGCCCACCGACGTCATCCTGCGGGTCGTGCGGTCCTGCATCTGCGGCAGCGACCTCTGGCCCTACGCCGACATGCCGCCGCGCGAGCACGGGCGGCGGATCGGCCACGAGTTCCTCGGCGTCGTCGAAGAGACCGGCGCCGACGTCGAAACCGTCAAGAAGGGCGACCTCGCCGTCGCGCCGTTCGTCTGGTCCGACAACACCTGCGAGTTCTGCCGCGAAGGCCTGCAGACGTCCTGCCTGCACGGCGGCGGCTGGGGCGCGAAGGGCGTCGACGGCGGCCAGGGTGAGGCCGTGCGCGTGCCGCAGGCCGACGGCACCCTGGTCAAGCTGCCGCACACCGAGGACGACGACCTGCTCGCGTCCCTGCTGACGCTGTCGGACGTCTTCTCCACCGGCCACCACGCCGCCGTGAAGGCGCGCGTGCGCGAAGGCCAGAACGTCACCGTGATCGGCGACGGCGCGGTCGGGCTCTCCGCCGTCCTCGCGGCGAAGCGCCTGGGCGCCGACCGGATCGTCCTGATGGGACGGCACCAGGCCCGCACCGACCTGGGCCGCGAGTTCGGCGCGACCGACGTCGTCGCCGAGCGCGGGGACGAAGGCATCGAGAAGGTGCGCGAACTGACGAACGGCCAGGGCACGCACGCCGTGCTCGAGTGCGTCGGCACGAAGGGCGCGTTCGAGATGGGCGTCGGCGTCGTGCGCGCGGGCGGCGCGGTCAGCCGCGTCGGGCTGCCGCAGTACGAAGACGCGCCCGCCGGCGTCGGGGTGTTCCGCCGCAACGTCACCATCACCGGCGGCGTCGCGCCCGCCCGGCACTACATCCCCGAACTGCTGCCGGACGTCCTCGAGGGCAGGTACCAGCCGGGTCGCGTCTTCGACCGGACCATCGACGTCGAGGGCGTGCCGGACGGCTACCGCGCGATGGCGGACCGCGAAGCGCTGAAGGTGCTCATCAAGCCGTGACCCGTCCGGGTGGGGGTCCCACGCCCGGCCCGCCACCCGGATTACGTTGGTGCGCATGGACATGATCACCCCCGAGCCGCGCCCCGCCTGGATCGCCGGCCGCCCCGAGGCGGGCGCCACCACCCTCGTCGTGCACCACCCGTACGACGGCAGCGAGGTCGCCACGGTCGCCGTGCCCGGGCCGGAGCAGGTCGAGCGCGCGGTCGCGGCCGCGGCGTCGGTCGCCCGCGAGTTCCGCGGTACGCCCGCGCACGTCCGCGCGGGCGCGCTGGACCACGTCTCCCGGGTGCTCGCCGCGCGTGCCGAGGAGATCGCCGAGGTGATCACGGCCGAGAACGGCAAGCCGCTCAAGTGGGCCGAGGCCGAGGTCACCCGCGCGGTTTCGGTGTTCCGCATCGCCGCCGAGGAGGCCCGCCGGTTCACCGGCGACGTCCAGCGCCTCGACACCGACCCCGCGGGCGAGGCGCGGCTGGCGCTGACCCGCCGCGTCCCGCGCGGGCCGGTGCTCGGCATCGCGCCGTTCAACTTCCCGCTGAACCTGGTGGCGCACAAGGTCGCGCCGTCGCTGGCGATCGGCGCGCCGATCATCGTCAAGCCCGCGCCGCGGACCCCGTTGTCGGCGCTGGTCCTCGGCGAGATCCTGGCCGAGACGGACCTGCCGGAAGGCGCGTTTTCGGTGCTGCCGCTGGGGAACGAGGAGACCAAGGCACTCGTCGCCGACCCGCGGCTGCCCGTCGTGTCGTTCACCGGCTCGGGCCCGGTCGGCTGGTCGCTGAAGGACGCGGCGCCGCGCAAGCACGTCGTGCTCGAACTCGGCGGCAACGCGGCGGCCGTCGTGCTGCGCGACTGGCCCGACCCCGAAGGCGCCGCGCACCGCATCGCCACCTTCGGCAACTACCAGGCCGGCCAGTCCTGCATCGCGGTGCAGCGGGTGATCGTGGACGCCGCCGTGGCCGAGGAGTTCGTGCCCGCCCTGCTGGAAGCCGTCGAGGCGCAGCGCACCGGCGACCCGTACGACCGCAACACCGACGTCGGCCCGGTCGTCGACGAAGCCGCCGCGGAACGGATCGTCGCGTGGGTGGGCGAAGCCGTCGAGGCGGGCGCGAAGGTGCTGACCGGCGGCACCCGCGACGGCGCGACCGTCGCCCCGACGCTGCTCACCGAGGTCCCGCCGGACACCAAGGCGTGGAACGAAGAGATCTTCGGCCCGGTCCTCGCGGTGTCCGTTGTGGACGGTGTGGACGCCGCGTTCCGGTCGGTCAACGACTCCGCGTACGGCCTGCAGGCCGGCGTCTTCACCACGGATGTCCAGCTGGCGTTCCACGCGTCGGCCGAGCTCGAGGTCGGCGGCGTGATCATCGGCGACGTGCCGTCCTACCGCGCGGACCAGATGCCGTACGGCGGGGTGAAGGGCTCCGGAGTCGGCCGCGAAGGCGTGCTCGCGGCCATGCACGACCTGACCGAGGAACGCGTGACGGTCTTCACCGGCATCGACCTCTAAGCCTGAACGCTCTGCCCGAACCGGAAGACGTTGTCGGGGTCGTACTTCTTGGCGACGTCCTGCAGCCGCTTGGCGTTGTCGCCGTAGTAGGCGGTCTTCCAGTCGGGCAGAGCCGGGTCGATGTAGTTGACGTACCCGCCGCCGGCACCGGCCGCGGCGAGCCCGGCGGCGACCTCCCCGACCGACTGCGTGACCTTCTGCTGGGTCTTCGCCGTCGCGGGCGCGTAGATCTGGACGCTGGCCAGCGCGTCGCGGTGCCAGAACGCCGTCGCGTCCTTCGCCGGTTCGCCCACCTTGCCGCCGAGGCCGTCGATGAGCAGGTCGGTGCCGGTGCGGCCGTCGGCGAGCGCGACGACCTTCGCGGCGTCCACCGGGCTCGTGACGATCCGAGACGACGCCACGAACGACTGCCGGTTCGAGCTGCCGGAGAAGTAGTTCATGGCGCCGAGGTAGTCGAGGCTCTTCACGGTTCGCTGGGTCGGCCGCGCGCCGGCGTTGGTGGTCAGGTTGGTGAGCAGCGTGTTCAGCCCGGCCGCCCCGCCGACGTAGCAGCCGCCGACGCGGCACTGGACCGGCGAACCGCCCGAAAGCACGCAGTTCGCCCAGAGCTCCGGCGGCATCGCGGCGATCCACTGCTGCCACGCGTTCAGCACGTCGGCCGCGGACCCGGCCGGGAAGTGCAGCGAGAAGACCGTCAAGTCCGGCGCCGGGTCGGTGTCGAAGGTGAACTCGGTGACGATGCCGAAGTTGCCGCCGCCCCCGCCGCGCAGCCCCCAGAACAGGTCGGGCTCGGTGTCGGCGGAGGCCTTGACCAGCCGGCCGTCGGCCACGACGACCTGCGCCGAACTCAGGCGGTCGCAGGTCAGGCCGTACTTGCGGGAGAGCACGCCGATGCCGCCGCCGAGGGTCAGCCCGGCGATCCCGACCGTCGGGCAGGACCCGGCGGGCAGCGCGCGCCCGGCGCGGCCCAGCGCGGCGTAGACGTCCTTGAGCTTCGCGCCCGCGCCGATGACGGCCTGGCTGCCCTGGACCTCGACCTTGTCCAGCCCGGCGACGTCGACGACCAGCCCGCCGTCGGGCACCGAGTAGCCGGCGTAGCTGTGGCCGCCGCTGCGCGCGGCGATGGACGCGCGCCCGGCCACGGCCTGGACGCTCGCCTGGACGTCCTGGGCGGTCGACGCCGTCACGACCGCGACCGGGTTCTTGTTGTCGAAGAGCTGGTTGAACGCGCGCTTGGCGGTGTCGTAGCCGTCGGCGCCCGGGCGCAGCAGGTTCCCGGTCAGCTTGCCGCGCAGGTCGTCCCAGTTCGGCGGCCCGGTGGGCAGCCGCGAGCTGGGCGGCGCGGAGGTCGTGGGCACCGGCGCGCTCGAAGCGACGGGCGACGGCGAGCCGCCCGGCCCGCACGCGGCGGCGACGGCACCGGCGGCCGACACCCCCGCCACCCGGAGGAACGTCCTTCTGTCCACACGGTGGTGGACGCGCGGCCGTCCGGCGGGTTGCGCCTGGTCGTGCTCACTGTCCACAGCGGACTCCTCGGGGCCGGGACGCCCAGTCTAGGTCGGCGGCACGGCGGCCCGCACCACGGCGGCGCCGGGCGGTGGCGGTCAGGACCAGGCGGGGATCCGCGGCACGGCGCCGTCGAGCGCCGACCCGTCGGAGCGCCCGCTGAGCCAGGCCAGCAGCTGCCCGCCGGTCCCGGTGACGGTCGCGCCGGGCGTGGCACCCATGGTCCATTCGAAGCCGTCGGCGACCAGGCGCAACGCGGGCAGGTGCGCGCTGCGGGAGCTGATGGCGTGCTGCACGACGTCTTCGGTGAGCGGGCCGAGCAGCCCGAGCACGCGATCGAGGTCGTACCCACGGTCGAGGTCGGCGAGGTGGATGGTCAGCTCGGACAACCGCATCCGCGCGACGACGGCCCCGGTGACCGGCGCCCCCTGCCGGTTGCGGGCCTCACGCGCCCAGGCGTCGTCCGGCATGCCCGCGGCGTACTGCTCGAACCGCCCGGCGGAGGCGACGAAGTCGGCCAGGATCTCGGCGGCGGAGTGCTGGGAACTGGCCTCGATGTCGGCTTCCCGGGCTTCGACGCTGGCGTACATCGGCGTCTCGACCCCGGTGTCCGCCCAGCCCAGCAGGTTCTTGAGGCCGTCGGCGTTGCGGGCGAGGTGGGCGAGCACGTGCGCCCGCGACCAGCCGGGCAGCGCACTGGGTGCGCGCAGCTCGGGCTCGCCGAGGCCACCGATGGCCCGGGCCCATTCGTCGTCGAGTGTGCGCACTCCTTCGAGGAGCGCGTGCGCCTTCTCCGATGCCGTCGTCACGGCCCCGAGTCTAGGAGGCAAACCGATCGGTGACGCCGCCGAATGCGATTCTGCGGCGGTGCGGAGCCGGCCCCGCACCTGGTGTGCAGAACAGGCTGATCACCACCAGAAGCCTGTGTGTGCTGCTGCACTTCCTGCAGCGCGTCCCGCTCGGGGCCATGTCTTCCTCCGCTTGCGCGTCGAGGATCTTCGGGCGCCACGTGGCTTTCGAAGGCCCCCGCGGATCGCGCCGAGGCTTCCGAGGTCGACCCGAAGGACCGTAGCCGTTCAACGCGAGCCACTTCCGAGCGATGCCATGTCCTGTGGCGTGAACAAAATCTGCCGCCTGAGCTGCAGGTTTCACCTGATGGTGGATGCCATCGGGTCACCCAGCCCGAACAGCTGCCGGTGTTCTCGGTCACGGGCAGGTTGTAGGCACGATCAGCTAACTCCGCCGCAGGGCCGCAGGGGCGTCCGCGGGCACCGCCGGGTTCTTCGGGGCCACCGGCTCCAGCCGGGCGTAAGCCGCGTCCTGCGGGGGCCGGGCGTCCGCCTCGCCCTTGTTCGGCCAGAACGAGAACGCCCGCTCCGCCTGCGCCGTGATCGTCAGGGACGGGTTCACGCCGAGGTTGGCCGTGATCGCCGCGCCGTCGACCACCGACAGGCCCGGGTAGCCGAAGACCCGGTGGTACGGGTCGATGACGCCCTCGTCGGGGGTCGCGCCGATCGGGACGCCGCCGATGAAGTGGGCCGTCAGGGGGATGTCGAAGATCTCGCCCCACGTGCCGCCCGCGATGCCGCCGATGTGGCCCGCCGTGCGCTCGTTGGCCTCGTGGCCGGCCGGGATGAAGCTCGGGTTCGGCTCGCCGTGGCCCTGCTTCGACGTGTACTTGCGGCGGCCGAACAGCCCGCGGCGCGTGTACGTCGTGATCGAGTTGTCCAGGCTCTGCATCACCAGCAGGATCACCGTGCGCTCGGACCAGCGGTAGCCGTTGAGCAGCTTCGCCGTCTGGAACGGGTGCTTGACCATGAAGCTCACGGCCTGCCGCCAGCGCGGCACCGGCGAAGCGCCGTCCGTGGCGATCGTCTGCAGCAGGCTCATCGCGTTGCTGCCCTTGCCGTAGCGGACCGGCTCGATGTGGGTGTTTTCGTCCGGGTGGATCGACGACGTGATCGCGACCCCGCGGCTGAAGTTCCGGCTCTCGTCGACGTCGGTCCGGGCGGCGCCGATGATGGCCTCGGAGTTCGTCCGGGTCAGCTCGCCGAGCCGGCGCGAGAGCTTCGGCAGCGTGCCGGTGTCCTTCATCTTGTGCAGCAGGTTCTGCGTGCCCCAGGTGCCCGCCGCGAAGACGACCTTCTCGGCCGTGATCGTCGTCCGGAACCGTTTCGACGTCGTCCCGGTCTTCTTCAGGTCGACCTCGTAGCCGCCCTCGACCGGGCGCACGGACGTCACCGTCGTCAGCGGGATGACCTGCGCGCCGTCCTGCTCGGCGAGGTACAGGTAGTTCTTGACCAGCGTGTTCTTCGCCCCGACGCGGCAGCCGGTCATGCACGAGCCGCACTCGGTGCAGCCGACGCGCTCGGGTCCGGCGCCGCCGAAGTACGGGTCCTTGGCGCGCTCCCCCGGCTTGCCGAAGTACACCCCGACCGGCGTCGGGTGGAACGAATCGCCGACGCCCATGTCCTTGGCGACGTCGCGCATCACGACGTCCGACGGCGTGATCGTCGGGTTCGTGACGACGCCCAGCATCCGGCTCGCCTGGTCGTAGTGCGGCGCGAGCTCGGCCTCCCAGTCGGTGATGTGGGACCACTGCCGGTCGCGGTAGAACGGCTTGAGCGGCCGGTACAGCGTGTTCGCGTAGACGAGCGACCCGCCCCCGACGCCGGCGCCCGCGAGCACCATGACGTCGTTGAGCATGTGGATGCGCTGGATCCCGTAGCAGCCGACCTGCGGCGCCCAGAGGTAGCGCTTGAGGTCCCACGACGTCTTGGCGAACTCGTCGTCGGCGAACCTCCGCCCGGCCTCGACGACGGCTACCCGGTAGCCCTTCTCGGTGAGCCGCAGCGCCGCGACGCTGCCGCCGAACCCCGACCCCACCACGACGACGTCGTAGTCGGGGCCACCCGCACTGGTGGTGGTGTTACTGGCAGTCACACCTGGGAGCGTAACCCGGGGTCCCAGTTCTGACCAGAGGTAAGTTACTCGCCAGTCACTCTTCTGGACGCTTACATGAGCGCCGCGGGTGGGTACTTATCAGAGTGCTCGATGTCCACGTCGGCGATTCACCGCCGAGCGGGACACGATCCCAGGAGGCACCACGATGAGCCCACGAAAGCTCACCGGTTGGCGCAAGTCGAGCCACAGCCACTTCGAGGAGAACGCCTGCGTCGAGGTGGGCACCGGCCCGGGCGTGGTCGGTGTGCGGGACACCAAGCAGGCGGCAATGGCCGCCCGCCCGGTGCTCGTGTATTCGGCGAGAGCGTTCACCGCGTTCCTCGACCACCTCACCGACGGACGGTGAGGCCGGCTCCCCGGACAGCCCGTCTTCGCCACCGCGCGGCGGAGGCGGGCCCGAACCAGTGAGACTCGCGATCACCTCCGCCGGCACGGCGGTGGGTGGGGTGGTCGAGCGCGGCCGCGACCAGGACGGCAACGCCGTCAGCGACGGACGGTGAGGCCCACCCGCTGGAATTCCTTCAGGTCCGAGTAGCCCGTCTTCGCCATCGCCCGGCGCAGCGCCCCGAACAGGTTCACCACGCCCTCCGCGTCGGACGACGGGCCGAACAGCAGGGTCTTCAGGTCGACCGCGTAATCCGGCCCCGCCGCCACGCGCGAACGCGGCAGGGACGGGTGCGCGGCCGCCGCCGTCCAGTACAGGCCCTGCCCGGGTGCGTCCGAAGCCGCGGCCAGCGGTGAGCCCAGCATCACGGCGTCCGCGCCGCACGCGATGGCCTTCGCGATGTCGCCCGACGTCGTCATGCCGCCGTCGGCCAGGACGTGGACGTAGCGGCCGCCCGTCTCGTCGAGGTAGTCGCGGCGGGCCGCTGCCGCGTCGATGATCGCCGTGGCCATCGGGACGCCGATGCCGAGGACGCGGTCGGTGCTGGTGACGCCCGGGGTGTAGCCGTGGCCGACGATGACGCCGGCCGCGCCCGTGCGCATCAGGTGCATCGCCGTGCGGTAGTCGCTGACGCCGCCCGCGATCACCGGGACGTCGAGGCGGCCGATGAACTCCTTGAGGTTCAGCGGCTCCGCGTCGCGCTGGACGTGCTCGGCCGAGATGATCGTGCCCTGCACGACCAGGATCTCGACGCCCGCCGCGATGAGGTCCGGGGTCAGCTCGGCGGCGTGCTGCGGGCTGACGCGCGCGGCCACCGTGACGCCGGATTCGCGGACCGTCTTGATGGCCTCGCTCAGCAGGTCGAGCCGGACCGGGGCGGCGTGCAGCTCCTGCAGCACGCGGCCGACCGCGGTCGGGTCCTCGAGGTCCTCGGCCGCGCGGACCAGCTGGAAGATGGCTTCCTCGACGTTCGCGTGCCGCGCCCAGAGGCCCTCGGCGTTCAGCACGCCGAGGCCGCCCAGCTCGCCGACGGCGACCGCGGTGCCGGGCGAGACGATCGCGTCCGTCGGGTGCGTGACGAGCGGCAGGTCGAAGCGGTAGGCGTCGATCTGCCAGGAGGTGGACACCACCGAAGACGACCGGGTCCGCCGTGACGGCACGATCTCGACGTCGTCGAGGTCATACGCCCGCCGCGCGGTGCGGCCCATCCCGATCTCGACCAGGTCCCGCACGTGAAGCCTCCTCCGACGACGACAATCTGCCGTGCCCCATTGTCGCTAGTCCGCGTGGGTGACCTGCGCACGGGGGTGGCACTACACCCGGACGAAGACGGCGATCGGCGCCAGCACCGCCCCCAGCGCGAGGGCCAGCCACGTCGCCACCGGCGGGTAGACGTTGAGCCGGACCGCGCCGAAGTACACCGCACCCAGGGCGAGCAGGGCCGCGGCGATCAGCAGGACCGGCCGGACGACGCCTTGGCGCAGGTCGACCACCCCGCCGCCCGCGTGCAGGTAGGCGATGCCGCCGTCCGCCGTGGAGACGTCGAGCGCCACCGTCTGCCCGGCCGGCAGGTCGAGGCCGGGGTCGACGGCGGTGACGCGGTACGCCCGCCCGCCGGCGACGATCGAGAGCGTGTGGCTGATCCCGCCCTCCCCGCCGACCGGGAGCGCGCCCCGCTCGTGGGACACGATGTACCCCTCGACGCGGTCGGTCGGCGCGTCACGACCGGCCAGCACCTGGCACATCAGGCAGACGATGCCGCCCAGGAACAGCGACACCAGGGCGACGGCCGTGAAGAACACCGTGCGCAGCACCCGCGTCAAGCGGCCGACCGTCATGCCCCACAGTGCACACCACGAGCACCACGCAAGGCGATAGGCCGATTACCGTAAGCACGCTAGGTCACGGTGACTCAAAAGAAGACCTGCTCCACGGAGTCCGAACGCAGTACGGATTCCTGCCGGAACTGCTTCCGGTAGTCGGCGCGGATCCCTTCGATCTCCCGTTCGGCCGCACGATCGGCGAACGGGTACAGCAGCACGATCACGTGGGTGTGCTCGCGCACGATCGCGCCGGACCCGCCGCGCCACTGGCCGCTGCCGTCGAGGCGGGTGAAGCCGTCCGGGAACGCCGGGGTGATCTCCCGGTCGGAGAACGCGGCGAACTCCTTGTCGGTCACCTCGGTGCCGTCCGGCTTGCCGGTGCCGAAGAACAGCTCGGTGCGCTTCCAGAGCTCCCCCGGCGACTGCACCCGGGCGGCCGCGGGCGTGGCCGGGGTGTCGGCGGCGGACGCCGTGATGCCGCCGCCCAGCCCGACGAGCGCCGCCGCCACCGCCGTCACCAGAGTCCGTCGTGGCACCGCCATGCGTTCCCCTCCTCGGTCGCCGCGGCCGAGTCTCCCGGCCGCGGCGATCGGGGGGAATGCCCGGAAGGGCGGACTAGCGGGTCGTGTAGTTCGGCGCCTCGACCGTCATGGTGATGTCGTGCGGGTGGCTCTCCTTGAGCCCGGCCGCGGTGATCCGCACGAGCTGCGCGTCCTGCAGCTGCGCGATCGTCTCGGCACCGGCGTAGCCCATGCCCGCGCGCAGGCCGCCGACCAGCTGGTGCACGACGTTCGCCAGCGGCCCGCGGAACGGGATCCGGCCTTCGATGCCCTCCGGGACCAGCTTGTCCTCGTTGAGCACGTCGTCCTGGGCGTAGCGGTCCTTCGAGTAGGACTTGCCCTGGCCACGCGACTGCATCGCGCCCAGCGAGCCCATGCCGCGGTAGACCTTGAACTGCTTGCCGCCGACCAGGATCAGGTCGCCGGGCGACTCGGCGGTGCCGGCGAGCAGGCTGCCCAGCATCACCGTGGACGCGCCAGCCGCGATGGCCTTCGCGATGTCGCCCGAGTACTGGATGCCGCCGTCGCCGATGACCGGGATGCCCGCCGGGCGCGCGGCCAGGTCGGCTTCGTAGATGGCCGAGATCTGCGGCACGCCGACGCCCGCCACGATCCGGGTGGTGCAGATGGAGCCCGGGCCGACGCCGACCTTGATGCCGTCCGAGCCCGCGTCGACCAGCGCCTGCGCGCCCGCCCGCGTCGCGACGTTGCCGCCGACGATGTCGACCGAGTCGCCCAGCTCCTTCTTCAGCAGCGCGACGGTCTCGACGACCGAGCGGGAGTGCCCGTGCGCGGTGTCCACCATCAGCACGTCGACGCCCGCGTCGGCCAGCGCCATCGCGCGCTGGTGCCCGTCCACGCCGACGCCGACCGCGGCGCCGACGATGAGCCGGCCGTCCGGGTCCTTCGTCGCCTTCGGGTACTGCTCGGTCTTCACGAAGTCCTTGACCGTGATCAGGCCGCGCAGCTTGCCCGCGCCGTCGACGATCGGCAGCTTCTCGATCTTGTGGCGGCGCAGCAGCCCGAGCGCCGCGTCCGCCGAGACCCCGACCTGCGCCGTGACCAGCGGCGGCTTCGTCATCACCTCGGACACCGGGCGGCTGTGGTCGACCTCGAACCGCATGTCGCGGTTGGTGATGATGCCCACCAGCGCGCCGGCCGCGTCCGTCACCGGCACGCCGGAGATGCGGAACTTCGCGCACAGGGCGTCGACCTCGGCCAGCGTCGCGTCCGGCGAACAGGTGACCGGGTCGGTGACCATGCCCGCCTCGGAGCGCTTGACGACCTCGACCGCGGCGGCCTGCGCGTCGATCGGCAGGTTGCGCTGGAGGATGCCGATGCCGCCCTGGCGGGCCATGGCGATCGCCATCCGGGCCTCGGTGACGGTGTCCATCGCCGCGGACACCAGCGGGACGCCGAGGGTGATGTTCCGGCTCAGCCGGGAGCTGGTGTCGACGGCACTGGGGACGACGTCCGATTCGGCGGGCAGCAGCAGCACGTCGTCGAAGGTCAGGCCGAGCATGGCGAACTTGGCCGGAACGGGGGTGGTGCCGTCGCTGGTCATAGCGGGTGAAGGGCCTTCCTGGCGCGGGATGAGCGGGGTCGCTGTGGCGACTCGGAGCCTTCTCCTCATGGTATCCGGGCGCCGTGCCCGCCCCGGGCGGTGGGCGAGCCGTCGTGACCGCCGGGTACCGTGCAGGCCGTGGCGCACGATGTCCTGCCCCCAGACCCGTTCGCGGACGACCCGGACGACCCGGCCCGCGCCTTCGGTGACGACGAGGACCGGCTGGACGAGCCGATCAGCGATTCCGAACGCACCGAACTGCTGGCCGACCTTTCGGATCTGGCCGTCTACCAGGCCCTGCTCGAACCCCGCGGAGTCCGCGGGATCGTCGTGGACTGCGGTGAATGCGACGAACCGCACTACCACGACTGGCACCTGCTGCGGGCCAGCCTCGAGCAGCTGCTGGCCGACGGGCGGATGCGCCCGCACGAGCCGGCCTATGACCCGAACCCCGGCGACTACGTGAGCTGGGACTACTGCCGGGGCTTCGCCGACGGCGTGACGGCCAACGAAAGCGCGTACTGAGCGCCCCTGACCCACGAAAAAGCCCTGGTGAGATTGCTCACCAGGGCTTTTTCGTACGTCCTACTGGCCTTCGCCGACGCTCTGGGACTGCCCGCCGGCGGACTCGCTGCGCGGCGTGCCCGGGTCGTTCCCCGTCGCGCCGGTGGTGGTCGGCGGCGGGGTGGGCGTCGGGGTCGGGGTCTCGCTGGTCGGCGGCGGGGGCGTCGGGGTCGGCGTCCCGCTGCCGGGCAGGCTGGTCGTGCCGCTGCCGCTGCCCGGGATCGACGTCGCCGAGCCCGCCGGCGGCACCTGCGTCGACGACGCGCCGGGCGGCACCGACGGCACCGAGGTCTGGATCGGGCCCTGGACCGGGGCCTCGGGGTTCTGCAGCTGCGCGGCGAGCTGCCGGTGCTGTTCCATCAGCTGGTCGCGGTTGTCTTCGTCGCTGACCTGCGACAAGGCGGCCTGGGCGGCGTCGAGGGCCTCGCGCGCGGCGTCGAGGTTGCCGCCGGCGATGGCCAGGTTCGCCTTCTCGAGGTCGAGCTTCGCGTTCGCGGCGGCCTCGACCGAGCGGGTGTGGTCGGAGTACAGGACCTTCGCGAGGCCCCACAGGGTGTCGCCCGGTTCCGCGGAGCGCGCGGCCAGCCCGGTCCCGGTGAACGCGATCGCCAGCACGGCGGCGGCGACGGCGATGGGGACGAGCAGCCTGCGGCGGCGTCCGCTCGAGGCGTGCCGCTTCGCGAGAGCGGCGGTGCTGACGGTGCGCACGGCGGTGTCGACGTCGACGAGCTCGGCCAGCGGCTCGCTGTCGATGTCTCTTCGCCACGCCACCAGCAACGCGTTGAGCTCCTGGTCGCCGAGGCCGTCGGCCAGCGCCGGGTCGGACCCGCCGAGCGCGTCGAGCAGCGCGTCATCGGCTTGCACAGCTGACAGGTCGGCGGCGAATTCCGCCTCCGAAGCCGACAAGCCACTACCGAAGACGTCGTCCGGCTGGAAACCTCTGTCATGACCGGTCACTCAGATCACCTCCTCCGCGGCCAGGACCTTTCTCAGCCGCGCGAGGGCGCGGTGCTGGGCGACGCGGACGGCGCCGGGAGTGGAGCCGACCGCGTCCGCGGTCTCCTCCGCCGACAGTCCGACAACCACGCGAAGCACCACGATCTCCCGCTGCTTGTCCGGCAGCACCTGCAACAACTGGGACATCCGCTCGTTCAGTTCACCTTGCAGCGCCCGCTGCTCGGGGCCGACCCCGCCTTCGACTTCGTCGGGGATCTCGGCCACCGGCTCGGCCCGGTTGCGCGCCGCCGCGCGGTGCGCGTCGGCCACCTTGTGCTGGGCGATCCCGTAGACGAAGGCCAGGAACGGGCGGCCTTGGTCGCGGTACGAGGGCAATGCCGTTAGCACCGCGAGACACACCTCCTGCGCAACGTCGTCCGCCGAAGCGAACGATCGCTCCTGCCTGCCAACCCGGGCGCGGCAATACCGCACTACCAGTGGACGGATAGCAGCCAGCAGCCGCTCCACTGCCTGGGGATCTCCCTCGACAGCAGCGGCGACCGGTTCATCCAGTCCATCCCCCACATTGGCCATCGCAGACAACAGTCCCAGTGTTACGTGTAGGTGTGCAAAGAACCCGGCCCGTGGTCGCCTCCGCCTCGAACCGGTGACCGCTACCGTACCGTCGGCCCGCTCCGGACCGACGCGCGCGGTGCTCCCCGGCGCGCCGTACTCGCCGGAGCCGCGAAAATACGGATTTTCCTGCAGACCCGCGGCCGGATCCGACGATTCAACGAGCGAGCGGGGCCACGGGTACGAGATCCGTCGGAGGGACGGGTGCCACGGCGTCGATCCGCCGTGGCGGCTGCCTCAAGGGCGCCGGAGTGTGATGGGGACCACGCAGGTACGGGCCAGGGCGGTGCGCCCTGGCCCGTCGTCACCTGTGTTCCGGCCGTGTCAGGATCGAGGAGAACTGCCGCGGGGACGGGTCAGCTGACCAGACCGCGGCGGAAGCCGTGGGCCACGGCCTGCGCGCGGTCGCGCACACCGAGCTTCCGGAACAGCCGCCGGGCGTGGGTCTTCACCGTGTCCTCGGACAGGTACAGCTCGCGGCCGATCTGGCCGTTGCTCTTGCCCTGGCTCATCCCCCGGAGCACCTGGAGCTCGCGCTCGGTCAGCTGGACGCCCGGGTCGGACGGCTGACGGGGCGCGGGCACCGAAGTGCTCGCGAGGGTGTGGGCGAGGGCGGCGACCAGCTCCGGCCGGGACGCGTCCCAGCGGAGGTAGCCGCGCGCGCCGCCGGCGATCGCGGCGGCGATGCTGCCCGCGTCGTCGGGGGCGCCGAAGACGATGACGTTCGCCTGGGGGTTGGCCGAGACGAGCCGCCGGGTGGCTTCGACACCTGTCGGAACCGCGCGTTGCGTTCCGACCAGCACGACGTCGACGGGCTGACGGGAGTACCGGGCCAGCAGCTCGTCACCGTGCGCTACGCAGTCGATGCGACTGACCCCAGGGACCGCGGACATCACTCGGGTGAGCCCTTCACGGACACTGCGTCGGTCATCGCAGATCAAGACCGTCGTCACGGGGTTTCCTTCCTGCAGCCGGGTGACATTCCTCTTCCCCTATCGGACGCTTTAGCCCGAACCTTGACACGATCCGGTGGCTTTTTTTGAAGTTTCTTAGCCCGGATGCCGGAACACCCCATTCCGACGGCTCAACCACCCGGGTCGGGCACCCATGGCGATTCCCCCGCGATCCTCCTCCCGCAAGGATCTGCGCTTCGTAACACTGCGTGCAACACCTGAGCCACTCTGAATCGATACTCCTCGGCGTGTCCTGGGCGCAGGTCGGCCGCGACGAGGGCTGCGGGCCACAAAAGTGAAAGCAGTTCGCATTCCTCGGCGGTCGCCATCGCATTTCCGACAAGACCGTCCGAAATCTCCCGGTGATCGGGACACCCGGCCGCCGACACGGCGACAGCCAGCACAATCCCGGATTTCACCGCGTGCCGCCGCGCCCCCCGCGCGACCGCCGTTTCGAATGCGCGCTCGGCGTGCGGCACGGCGGCAGCGCCCTGACCTGCGGCGAGCTCGATCTCGGCACCGACCCAGCCCCCGCGCACGCCCGCCCGCCAGCCGGCGCGCTGTTCGGCGGCCCTCGCGGCGAGCCTGCGGGCGGCGGTGAGGCGGCCGAGGGCGAGGTTGTCGGCGGCGAGGCCGAGGAGCGCGTCGGCCCTCGCACCGGCGGCGTCGAGGCCGTCGGGGTCGGGGGCGCCGGGGTCGCCGGAGAGGGAGGCGGGCGCGGCGAGGCAGTCCGGGTCGCCGGTGAGCGCGGCAGGTCTCGCGCCGGCCGCGTCAAGGCTGGCCGGGGCGGAGGCGCCGGTCAACGAGGCGGCCGCGGCGAGGCTGTCCGGGTCGGAGTCGCCGGAGAGCGCTGCCGCCGCAACGAAGCCGGCGCGGTCGGAGGCGCCGGAGAGCGAGGCGGCCGCGGCGAGGTCGTCCGGGTCGCCGGTGAGCGCGGCAGGTCTCGCGCCGGCCGCGTCGAGGCCGCTCGGATCAGGGTCGCCGGTGAGCTCGGCAACCCTCGCGAAGGCCTCGCCGTCGAGCGCGCGGGCCCGGCGGTGCCCGCCCAGCTGCCGCCGGTGCGAGGCGAGCGTGCTGGCGGCGAGCGACGCCGTCACCGGGTTGCTTTCGCCCCGGAGCCGCTCCAGGAGGGCAGCGGCGGCCGCGTACCGGCCCTGGGCGCCGAGCACGATGGCGGCGAGCAGCCGCTCCCGCGGGGTGCCCGCGCCGCGCAGGACGGCGGGATCGGGCAGCGGATCGCTCCCGAACGCGGCGGCCCTGAGGGCGGGTTCGTGCACCCGTCCTTTCTAGCGGTTCGCACCGACAAAAACATGATCGAAGTGCCCGGGCACGAGCTCGGACGTCATGAACGGGTCGTTCATGGCGTTTCGGCGCGCCGGCCACTGCCGACACCGGACGAAAGCCGGCTAGCCCGGGCCGCCCACCAGGACGTGCTCGATGCGGTCCGCCGCGCCCGGGAGGTCCGTGAGCAGCTCCACCTTGTCCGGCAGCGCCGCCGGGTCCCAGCCCGGGCCGCACGCGAACAGCCGGCTCCGCTGCCGCCCCCGCGAGACCCGGGCGAACAGCCGCGTGTCCGCGACCCCGCGCCGGTGGGCCCACAGCACCACCGCGGACGGCGCGCTCCGGCGCACCGCGACCGCCAGGACGTCCGCCGGCAGCGGCACCCCGAACAGCTGGGCGCCGATCCGCCGGCCGGCCAGCGACGCCGCCAGCGCGTACATCGGCATCGAGTCGCGTTCCTCCGGGACGCAGCCGAGCAGCACCGGGCGGGTGTTGCGGGGCTCGTCCAGCACCGGTGTCGCGCGCACCAGTGCCGCGAACACGCACTCCGCGAGCAGGTACTCGACCTCCGCCCCCGCGCTCGCGCCGCGCCAGCGGGCACCCAGCGCCGACAGCACCGGCTCGATCACGCCCGCCCACGCGGGGAGGACGCCGAGCTCGGTGATGGTGTCCGCGAGCATGCGCTGGACCGCGCCGACGTCCATCGCCAGTGCCGCCGTGCTCAAGCGGCGGGCGAGCCGGGAGCGGACCTCCAGCCCGTCGTCGGCCGCGGCCGCGTCGGCGGGTGCCGAAGGCTCCTCCGGCTGCGGGGGCCCGGAGCGCGGCATCTGCTCGAGGGCGTACTTCGCGGCTTCGGCCGTCGAAGCGCCGCTGAGGAGCGCTCGCTGCATCAGTTCGAGGCGGCCGATGTCGGAGCTGCCGTAGCGGCGGTGGCGGCCGTCCGTGTGGCGGCTGGGGCCCAGTCCGTAGCGGCGGTCCCAGGTTCGGAGGGTGGACGGGGCGACCCCGAGCCGGCGGGCGACCGAGGCCACCGGCAGGGTGGGTTCTTCGGTGCCCGACCCAGCTCCCACGAGCCTCAATATCCAGGCACCCAGCGCAGTCGGCAACCGGAGGCGAAACCCCTGCTCACACATCCGGGGGATGCCTAACGGCTGAATCGGGCCGAATCGCTTGAACAACTATTGGCGCGCTTCTAACGTTACCGCCGTTGCACCGAATGGAGTATCGGCACCACAGCAGAGCAGCTAGCGGCATCGACCGGATGACGGAGGCGGTCAGGATGGCAGACACGCGCAGGCTCCCAGGACCCAACGCCGACATGTGGGACTGGCAGCTCGAAGGGTCGTGCCGGGGGATGGACAGCGCGTCCTTCTTTCACCCGGACGGCGAGCGCGGCCCGGCGCGCGCACGACGGGAGGCGAGGGCGAAGGCGGTCTGCCTGAGCTGCCCGGTCCTGGAGATGTGCCGCAGCCACGCGCTGGCGGTGCACGAGCCGTACGGCATCTGGGGCGGGCTCTCGGAGTCCGAACGCGAGCACCTCATCAAGGCGGACAAACGCGCGCTCAGCATGTCCGGCGGCTGAGCGGCCACAGACATCGGAGGGCGGCACCGGGTGGGGTGCCGCCCTCCGTGCTTTCCGGGTGTTACCGGAAACGGAACGGGGCGGCACCCCAGCAGGAGTGCCGCCCCGTCTCGTCGGAAATCAGTGCAGGTGGCCATGGCCCGCGCCAGCAGACCCGAGGCAGAACCCGCGCCTCGGGTAGAGGAACGGCCGGCACTCGGCGTAGCTCGCGAAGTCGGCCGGCGCCACTGCGCAGGCGCCGTTCTCCGGGAACGGAACGGGGCGGCACCCCAGCTGGAGTGCCGCCCCGTCTCGTCGGAAATCAGTGCGAGTGGCCGTGGCCCGCGCCGGCGGGCTCCTCGTCGACCGGCTTCTCGACGATCGACGACTCCGTCGTCAGCACGAGACGCGCGATCGAGGCGGCGTTCGCCACCGCGGACCGGGTCACCTTGACCGGGTCGACGATGCCGGCGGCCAGCAGGTCGGTGAGCTCGCCGGTGGCGGCGTTGAAGCCGTGGCCCCAGCTCTGCTCGCGCACCTTGTTGACGATGACCGCGCCCTCGTGGCCCGCGTTGGTCGCGATCCAGAACAGCGGGGCGGACAGCGCGTCCTTCACGATGCGCACGCCGGTGGCCTCGTCGCCTTCGAGGCCGAGGCCGCCCTCGAGCTCCTTGACCGCGTGCACCAGCGCCGAACCGCCGCCGGGCAGGATGCCCTCCTCGACGGCCGCCTTGGTGGAAGCCACGGCGTCCTCGATGCGGTGCTTGCGCTCGTTCAGCTCGGTCTCGGTGGCCGCGCCGACCTTGATGACCGCGACGCCGCCGCCGAGCTTCGCGAGCCGCTCCTGCAGCTTCTCGCGGTCCCAGTCGGAGTCGGTCGTCTCGATCTCCTTGCGGATCTGCGCGACCCGCCCGGAGATGGCGTCCTTGGTGCCGCCGCCGTCGACGATCGTGGTGTCGTCCTTGGTGACGACGATCCGGCGGGCCTTGCCCAGCGCGCCGAGGTCGACGTCGGCCAGCTTGCGGCCGATCTCCGTGGAGATGACCTCGCCGCCGGTGACGACCGCGAGGTCGTCCAGGAACGCCTTGCGGCGGTCGCCGAAGAACGGCGCCTTGACCGCGACGGCGGTGATCGTCTTGCGCAGCGAGTTCACCACGAGGGTGGACAGCGCTTCGCCGTCGACGTCCTCGGCGATGATGAGCAGCGGCTTCTTGGCCTCGACGACCTTCTCGAGCACCGGCAGCAGCTCGGCCAGCGACGAGACCTTCTCGCGGACGAGCAGGATGTAGGCGTCCTCGAGGATCGCCTTCTGCTCCTCCGGGTTGGTCGCGAAGTGCGCCGAGAGGAAGCCCTTGTCGAACTGGACGCCCTCGGTGATCACCAGCTCGGTCGCCAGGGTCGACGACTCCTCGATGGTGATGACGCCGTCCTCGCCGACCTTCTCGACGGCTTCGCCGAGGAGGGCGCCGATGTTGGCGTCGCGCGAGGTCACGGTGCCGACCTGGGCGATGCTCTCGCGGCCCTTGACCGGGGTGGCCTTGCTCTTGAGGACCTCGATGACCTTCTCCGCGGCGGCTTCGATGCCACGGCCGATCGAGGTCGGGTTCGCGCCGGCCGCGACGTTGCGCAGGCCGACCTTCACCAGGGACTGCGCGAGCACGGTCGCAGTCGTGGTGCCGTCACCGGCGACGTCGTTGGTCTTGGTGGCGACGCTCTTGGCCAGCTGCGCGCCGAGGTTCTCGAACGGGTCGTCGAGCTCGATCTCACGGGCGACGGTCACGCCGTCGAGGGTGATGGTCGGGCCGCCGAACTTCTTGTCGAGCACGACGTGGCGACCGCGCGGGCCGAGGGTGACCTTGACCGCGTCGGCGAGCTTGTTCACCCCGCGCTCCAGCGCGCGACGAGCGTCCTCGTCGAAACTGATCTGCTTGGGCATAGCGGTTTCCGCTTACCTTTCGGTGGGTCTGAAACGCAAGAACGCCCCGCTCCCCGGCGTTGTGCGGGGCCCGGGGCGTCATGCGCTGCGAGCGGACGTCAGTTGATGACGGCCAGCACGTCGCGGGCGGACAGGATGAGGTAGTCCTCACCGTTGTACTTGACCTCGGTGCCGCCGTACTTGGAGTAGATGACGACGTCGCCGACGTTCACGTCGAGCGGGACGCGGTTGCCCTTGTCGTCGATCCGGCCCGGGCCCACGGCCAGAACCTTGCCCTCCTGGGGCTTCTCCTTGGCGGTGTCGGGGATGACGAGGCCGGAAGCGGTCGTCTCCTCGGCCTCGCTCGTCTGGACAACGATCTTGTCCTCGAGCGGCTTGATGTTCACGCTCACCGGGTTGACCTCCACGGTCGTCGAAAGCGTTGGCAGGTTGTGGTTACGGCTCTACCACCCCCGCCGTCGCGGGTGCCGGGGCTGTCGGGCCGTGCGATTAGCACTCTAGCCACGTGAGTGCCAGTCGTGCAAGGAGGGTCCACGCGGGCGTGGTGAATGCACCCGGAAGGGCTCTGACCGGCCGCTTCGGAGATCGAGGACCCCGGACGCCCAGCACGTACGACCCCGAACGACGTTTGGCCGAGCAGACCTCCGGCGAGCGACGGAAAGTAGCCGGCCTCGAACTCAAAGCAACCTGTTCGGTCGTCGCGTACCCGCTCCCCGACAAGCCAGCCTCGATGAATGCCCCGATGCCGCGCTCGAACCAAGACGAACACGCTGTGCCGCAATCGGGTCACCCGCGACGGCGACCGGTGCTCCCTGCACAGCGGGATGCAAGCCGAAGGACCTCGCCACCCCAAACCACCGCGCAAGCGGGCGGCGAAGGCATCGCCGAAGCGCAAGCCGTCTTCAGGAACCGGATCCCGGCCTCGAAAGCCGACCACCAGGGCCGCCAAGGGTAGGCCCACGGCGTCGACAGCGGAGAACCGCAAGAAGCAAAAGCGCATCGATGCGGCCGTCAAGGTCTGCCGGGAAGTGGCCACCGATGGCTGGCAGGAAACCGTCGCCGGCCGCGCCACCGACTACGTCACCGACAAGACTTGGAACAAGCTGTTCAAGCCCGGTCGCTACGAGCTGTGCAAGGCACTGGCCGAGCTGGCCGCTGAGACTCTCGCGACGAAGAAGAAGCTGCACAGTGCGATCGGGTGGGTCGCGGCGTGGTTCATGCGACGCCTGCGCCGCGGCCGGCTGGCGGAGACTGTCGCGCGCGAACTCGCCGAGAACCTCCCCCTGCCGGTGGACGCAAAGATCACCGCGGTCGCCCGCGGAGTTCAGTTGACCGGCATCGTGGTGTGCATCGCCGGGGGCCGGGATCTCACCCGTTGCCCTTGCTTCATCGACTTGGCGCTGAATGAAACCAAGGAACGAGTGAAGAAGATCCTCACCGCCGCTGTCGACGACTGGGCCGGGCTTGCGGAGTTTCCCGCGTTGCTGCGAGCGGGTGCCGAATAGAGCAGGTCAGCGGCACCTCTTACCCCCAGCGTGAGTTTCTGGTTAGGTTCTGACGTCTGGCACCTGAACCCTGGGGGTTTATGCCCATGTCCCTCCCAAGATCGGCCGCGCTCCTCGCCGCCGTCGCCCTCACCACCGGCCTGGCCGCCGCGCCCGCGCAAGCCGCCACCACCGATCAGCGCCAACGCGACTTCACCGCCGCCGCGGCCGAGTTCGGGGTCCCGGAGAACGTCCTCCTCGGCGTCTCCTACCTGGAGTCCCGCTGGGACTCCAACGCCGGCACACCCAGCACGTCCGCCGGCTACGGCCCGATGCACCTCACCGACGTCCGCGAAGCCGGCGTGGCCACCACCCACCACGACGAAGGCACCGAGGACCCCCGGGGCGACGACGCCCGTCCGGCCCTGCACCCGAAGGCCGGGCCGGCGACTCCCCCACCGGGCCTGCAGACCGTCGACGAGGCCGCCCGGCTCGTCGGCCGAACCGCCGAAACCCTCCGCACCGACCCTGCGGAGAACATCCGAGGCGGTGCCGCTCTCCTCGCGGAGTACCACGCCGGCAGCACCTGGTACGACGCCGTCGCGAAGTACAGCGGATCCACCGGAGACGCGGCGCGGACCTTCGCCGACGAGGTCTACGACACCATCAAGACCGGCGTCGCCCGCACGACCGACGACGGCCAGCAGGTCAGCCTGAGCCCCAGCCCGGGCACGACGGTGCCGCAGCACGGCGGGAACCCGGCGAACGTCGAGTGCCCGCGGACCGTCACCTGCGAGTCCGTCCCCGCTCCCTACCAGGAGCTGCCGGACGACGACTACGGCAACCACGACCTCGCCAACCGCCCGGTCAGCCAGAAGATCGACCACATCGTCATCCACGACACCGAGGGCTACTGGGACAACGTCCTCGACCTCGCGCAGGACCCGACCTACGTCAGCTGGCACTACACGATCCGCTCCAACGACGGCCTGATCGCGCAGCACGTGCCGACCAAGGACGTCGCCTGGCACGCCGGCAACTGGTACGTCAACGCCAAGTCCGTCGGCATCGAGCACGAGGGCTTCGCCGCCAAGGGCACCTGGTACACCGAGGCGATGTACCGCTCGAGCGCGAAGCTCGTCGGCTACCTCGCGCGCAAGTACGGCATCCCGCTCGACCGGGCGCACATCATCGGCCACGACAACGTGCCGGGCACGATCCCGTCGACGATCAAGGGCATGCACTGGGACCCGGGCCCCTACTGGGACTGGTCGCACTACTTCGACCTGCTGGGCGCGCCGCTCGGCGGGTTCGGCCTGCCCGGCTCGTCGCTGGTCACCATCGACCCGGACTTCGCGAAGAACCAGCCCGTGTTCACCGGCTGCGACAGCCCCGGGACGCCGTGCGCGCCACGCGGTTCGGAGGCCGTCGTGCTGCACTCGGAGCCGAGTGAATCCTCGCCGCTGTTGAAGGACGCCGGCCTGCACACCGACGGCACGCCGTCCACAATGGACGTTTCCGACGTCGGCAGCCGCGCCGCGACCGGGCAGCAGTACGCCGTCGCGGACGTCCGCGGCGACTGGACGGCGATCTGGTACCTCGGGCAGAAGGGCTGGTTCCCCAACCCGCGCGGCGCCCGGGTCGCGAAGCCCGCGTTCGGCTGGGTCGCGACGCCGAAGCCCGGCCTCGCGACCGTGCCGGTGTACGGCCGCGCCTACCCCGAGCCGGAGGCCTACCCGGCGAACGTCACCGTGCAGGCCATCACGCCGCTGCCGTACACGCTCTCCGCCGGGCAGAAGTACTCCTCGGCCGGGACGGTCGGCTCGGAGTACTACTCGGCCACGACGTTCGACCTGGCCGACCACGTGGTGGTGAAGGGCAAGCTCAAGTACGTGCAGATCCAGTTCGGGCACCGGATCGCGTTCGTCAAGGCGGACGACGTCCGGCTCGTGCCGGCGTTCTGACCGGTGGTGGGGGTCGCGCTCACGCGTCGAGCGCGACCTTCACCCCGGCCGCCTGTTCGGTGTTGCGGCGCGTCTTCGCCCAGCCGTTGCGGCCGCGGACCAAGCGGAACAGCGCGCGCCACGACGTCACGTAGAACGTGTAGATGTAGGCCGCGTAAGCGAAACCGAGACCGATCCCGCGCAGCACGTTGCGGCTGCGCAAGCACTTCAGCTGGTAGATCGGGCCCCACACCAGGAACGGCAGCAGCCCGAACGAGCCGTAGATGGCGAAGAGGATCCACGCGCCGCCGGTGAACCACGTCCACATCTGCGCCGGGTCGCCCGCGGTGCTCGTCACCAGCAGGATGAACGGGATCGGGTACAGCAGCGAGCCGAGCAGCTGCAGCCACGGCTGGGCGAGGTAGTACATCATCTCCGCCGCCCCGAGCGTGCTGACGTGCGGCGAATCCCAGATCCGGCGCAGGTACCGGGCGCACTGCATGGTGCCCTGCCCCCACCTGGTGCGCTGCACGAGGAAGCGCCGCAGGCTGTACAGACCCTCTTGCGCCACATGGGAATCCGGCGTGAACCCGGTGCGCCAGCCGGCCGTGAGCAGGTGGACGCCGAGTTCGAAGTCCTCCAGCAGCGAGCCGCGCCACGGCTGTTCGTCGGCGCCCGCGATGGAGTCCAGCGCGGTGAGCCGGGTGAACTGGCCGTTGCCGCCCATGGAGATCGTGCCGGTGAAGCCGCGGGAGGTCTGGATCGCCGCGATCGCCGTCCGGAACTCGAGGTCCTGCAGCTGCGCGAGCTTGAGGCCGAACCAGCGCCCGACCGGGTTCCGCGACGGCGGCGGCGTTCCGACGTTGCTCATCCAGACGTCCAGCTGGACCGCACCGATCCCCTCGTCGCCGAAGAGGTGGTCGGCCGCGCAGACCTCGAGGCAGTTCGGCGCCGGGCGGCCGTCGGCGTCGACGACCACCACGACGACGTCGTCGCGCGAGGCGTCCGGGCCCATCCAGTCGTTCAGCGCCCGGTACGCCGCGTTGAGGGCGTCCCCCTTGCCGGTCCGCGCCTCGGGCCGCGTGCGCGGCACCAGGTGCAGGTACGGGTCGTAGCCGCCGTGGCGGCGCCACAGCATCCGGACGACGCGGGCGGTGCGGTCCTCCGAGTCGTCGTCGACGACCCAGACGTGCGCCTTGCGGAACGTCGTGCGCAGGTAGCGGATCGTCTCGCGGATCACCGTCTGCTCGTCGCGGCACGGGACGAAGAAGTGCCACGTGTAGTCGGCCGGGTCGCCGACCGGCGCGGGCTTGCGCCGCAGGTACGGCACCACGATGACGACGACGTACACCAGGAACGCCACGCTCATCGTGAGCGCGAACGCCTGCGTGATCGCCAGCAGGACCTTGACGCTCATGCCTTCTTCTTCCGCGTGGCCAGCCAGACGAACAGGACCAGCGAGACGGCACCGCCGAACACGCTGACCATCGAGCCGAGCAGCGTGTGACCCCAGTAGTAGCCGTCGTCGGTGCCGAACCCGTGCACGAGCCCGACGATCGTGAGAATGCGCAGCTGGTTCACCAGCACGACGACGACCGCGGAAATACCGAGCGAAAAGAAGAGCCGCTTCGCATTCGCGGGCCGGAAGTACAGCATGATCATCGTCACAACGAGCAACGGAAGCAAAAGGAACGCCGAAGAACATTCCGGTGTCATTCTCAACCCGAACGGAGTAGTGCTCGTCAACCCAAAGTAAACAGACTCCCGATCGGGTGCTACATAAACACCCGATGTAGTGATCACCTCGAGGATCGCACCGGCGAGCCGCACTTCCAGTTCGCGGTAGAACCGCTCGGCCAGCACCACCACGGCACCCGCGGCCGCCAGCGCGCTCAGCGCGATGACCAGCGGGAACCGTGCCATACCTGCGTTCGGAGCGCTCGCTACGGCCACGACGTTCCTCTCGGTGTCGGTTGTCGGATCAAGCTGCGGACCCCGGGCGAGCGTAAAACACCACCGGCCCTCACTTCCACTCGGAGGTGTGGTTTAGCGGCCCATTCGGCAGCTCCACCCGCAAACTTGCTAGGCCATCCGAGTGATGCGGAAACGACCTGCGGAAACTCCGCCACGTTGTACCCGATCCGGTGATTCGGGAAATATCGTGTGCCATTCGGGCCGCTCTTCGCGATAGTCGATTCGCGTGCCGACTCGAAGCAAGCCGGTTTATCCGCGCCGACGTCACGCACCCCCGATTAACTCCAGCGAATTCGGAGGAAAGTTTGATGAAGAGCTCCCTCGTGCGCCGTGGCGGCCTGCTCGCCGCGGTCGTGGCGAGCGTCGTGCTCGCCGGCGCGACCCCCGCGTCGGCCGCTCCCGGTGACGGGTCGGCCTACGGCGTGAACGTCGACGTGACGCTGCTCGGGCAGCCGGCGGTGAAGGCCGGCCCGCTCGCGGCCGCGAACACCGCGGGCCCGACGACCAACAGCTTGGCCTCGGCGAACCTGACCGGGATCCTGACCACCGGTGTGATCAACACCGAGGCCAAGCGCGACGACAACTCCGGCGCGGTGACGGCCAAGGCCAGCACCGCCGACGTCGGGCTGCCGCTGCTCAAGGCCCTCGGCAACAACGTCGGTGCCAAGGCCGTCGAGGCGGTCTGCACGGCGACCCAGGCGGGCGTCACGGGCAGCACCACGCTGGTCGGCGCGAACCTCGGCAGCGCGGGCGCGGTCGACGCGACCCCGGCGCCGAACACCCAGGTCAAGGTCGCGATCGCCGGGATCAACATCGCGACGGTCATCCTCAACGAGCAGATCAAGAACAAGGACGGCAGCCTCACGGTCAACGCCATCCACGTGAAGCTGCTCGGCGGTGTGGTCGGCGCGCTCGGCTCGGGTGACGTGATCGTGTCGTCGGCGACCTGCGGCCCGGCCGCGCCGCCGATGCCGCTCGCGTCCGGCGCCGGGCTGTGGATCGGCCTCGGCCTGCTCGGCGCGGTCGCGGTGCCCGTGGGCACGCGCATCTTCCGCCGCCGTTCCGCACAGGCCTGAGCGGAGGCCCGGATGTACAAGATGCCGGGCGCGGGTGTCGGAGTCGCCGGTGGCGGGGTGGGCACCCTCGCCGCCACCGGCGCCGACATCGGGTGGTGGCTGGCCGTCGGCGTGCTCTTGGTCCTGCTCGGGACCGTGGTGCTGATCGCGGTCCACCGCCGCAACCGCCGCCTCTCCCAGGCGCGGGATTGAGGAACGGGCCGTCGGCGTGTGCCCCTCGCACGCCGGCGGCCCGCGGTGGAAATTTTCGTGGAGACTGGACTATGTGGAGAAGGGGTACCGCCGGGTGGACGTGATGGTGCTGGCCGGGACGCGGCCGGAAGCGCTGAAGCTCGCGCCGCTGGCACTGGCGCTGGACGCGCACCCGGCGTTGCGGCCGGTCCTGGTGCACAGCGGCCAGCACCCGGGCATGGTCGAGCAGGCGCTCGAACCGTTCGGGCTGACCGCCGACGTGTGGCTGGACGTGCCGCCGCGGGTCACCGGCGGGCAGGCGGAACTCGTGGCCGGTCTGCTCCCCGCGCTCGACGACCTGCTGCGCCGGCACCCGCCGGCCGCGCTGGTCGTCCAGGGCGACACCACGACGACGCTCGCGGGCGCGCTGGCCGCGTTCTGGCTGGGCATCCCGGTGGTGCACCTGGAAGCCGGGCTGCGCACGCACGACCTCGCGGCGCCGTTCCCCGAGGAGGGCGCGCGCCAGATGGTGTCGCGGCTCGCGGCGCTGCACCTGGCCCCGACCCTCGGCGCGGCGGCCGAGCTGCGCGCGGAAGGCGTTGCGCGGCAACGCATCGCGGTCACGGGCAACACGGTCGTCGACGCCGTGCTGGAGATCGCGGCCCGCGACCTGCCGGCCCGCGACACGGCGCTGGCGTTGCTGGAGATGGAGATCGCCGAGGCCGGCGAGCGGCTGGTGCTCGTCACTTCGCACCGCCGCGAGTCCTGGGGCGAGCCGCTCGAGCGGACGCTGGCCGCGGTGCAGCTGATCGTCGCCGAGCACCCGGACGTGCAGGTGCTGTTCCCGGCGCACCCGAACCCGCAGGTCCGCGCCCAGGTCGAGGCGGCGCTGGCCGGCCTGCCGCGCGTGACGGTCACCGACCCGCTGGAGTACCCGGACCTGGTCCGCGCCCTGCGGGCCGCGTCGCTGGTGCTGACGGACTCGGGCGGCATCCAGGAGGAGGCGCCGACGTTCGGCACCCCGGTGCTGGTGCTGCGCGACGTGACCGAGCGCGTCGAGGTCGTGGAGGCGGGGTGCGCGTGGCTGGTCGGCACGGACACCGAGCGCATCGCCGACACGGCGGCCCGCCTGCTGAGCGGCGAGCTTCGGCCGGCGCAGGTCGGAAACCCCTACGGCGAAGGCAATGCGGCCACCCTGGCGGTGGCGGCGATCGAGGAACTGCTCGGCGTCGCCGCGACGACCCGCAACGAGGTCGCGGCTACGTAGGCCCAGACCCGTCGTGAGTGTTCGGGGCGGTTCCAACCGTCCCGAACACTCACGAGAGCGAGACCACGTTCACGGGCAACGCCGGGTTCGCGCTGAAGTCCAGCTTCGCCGTCGGGCGCTTCGCCGCCACCACGTGCGCGCCCAAAGCCGCGATCATCGCGCCGTTGTCCGTGCACAGGCGGGGGCGCGGGACGCGCAGCTCGATGCCCGCCGCCGCGCAGCGTTCCGCCGCCAGCGCCGACAGCCGCGAGTTCGCCGCCACGCCGCCGGAGATCACGATGGTGCCGATCCCCTGCTCCTTCGCGGCGCGGATCGCCTTCATCGTCAGCACGTCCGCGACGGCCTCCTGGAACGACGCCGCGACGTCGTCCACCGGGATCTCCTCGCCGCGCCGGGCGGCGCCTTCGACCCAGCGCGCGACCGCGGTCTTCAAGCCGGAGAAGGAAAAGTCGTTCTTCGCGTCGCGCGGGCCGGTCATGCCGCGCGGGAACGCGATCGCCGCCGGGTCGCCGTTCTTCGCCGCCTTGTCGATCGGCGGGCCGCCCGGGTAGGGCAGGCCGAGCACCCGCGCGACCTTGTCGTACGCCTCGCCCGCCGCGTCGTCCACAGTGGACCCCAGCTCGGTGATCTCCGACGCGATGTCGTCGACGCGCAGCAGCTGCGTGTGCCCGCCGGACACCAGCAGCGCCAGGCACGGCGTGGGCAGCGGCCCGTGCTGCAGCGTGTCCACCGCGATGTGCCCGGCCAGGTGGTTGACGCCGTAGAGCGGCACGTCCAGCGCCGTCGCGTACGCCTTGGCCGCCGAGACGCCGACGAGCAGCGCGCCCGCCAGGCCCGGCCCGGCCGTCACCGCGATGGCGTCCACATCGGACAGTGCCAGCCCGGCTTTCTCGAAGGCGCGCGTGGTCGTCGGGACCATCGCTTCCAGGTGCGCCCGGCTGGCGACCTCGGGCACCACGCCGCCGAAGCGCGCGTGCTGCTCGACGCTGGACGCCACCTCGTCGGCGAGCAGCTCGACCGTGCCGTCGTCGTGCAGGCGGACCAGGCCGACGCCGGTCTCGTCGCACGAGCTCTCGATGCCCATGATGATGCGTGACATCAGCCCGCCACCCCGTCTCGCGTCCGCGCGGGGCGGACCATCGTGTACGCGTCGGCGCCGGAAGGCTGGTAGTAGCGCTTCCGGATGCCGAGCCGTTCGAAACCGTGGCTCTCGTACAGGCCGAGTGCCGTCGTGTTGTCCGTGCGGACCTCGAGGAAGACCGGCGCTTCGTACTGGTCGGCGCGATCCAGCAGCGCCCGCAGCAGCGCCTTGCCGATCCCCTTGCCCTGGTACTCCGGGGCGACGCCGATGGTGTGCACGGTCGCCTCGTACTCGCCGCGGCGGCGCCCGACGACGGCGAGCCCGGCGTACCCGAGCAGCTCGTCGCCCTCGTCCGGGCGGGCGGCCAGGTAGAAGTGCCCGATGTCCAGCTCGGAGTGGAACGCGCGGGAGTTCCACGGGTCGTCGCCGGGGAAGAGGATCTGCTCGATCTCGACGCACCGGGCGATGTCCCGGCGGCGCAGCGGCTCGAGTCTCACCTCGCGGTCACCCGTTTCGGCGCGGCGGGCTCGGCGGCGTCGGGACGGCGCAGGTACAGCGGCGTCAGCGGCGCGGGCTCTGCCTTCGCCAGCAACGCGCTCCTGGCGGCCTTGACCAGCCCGGCGGGTGACGGGAAGCGCGGCTCGATCGGCTGGACGCCGAGCGCCTCCGCGTACAGCACGGCGCCGTCCCCGGCCGCGGCCTCGACGCCGGTCGCCAGGTCGGCGGGGCGCTGGACGTGCGGGCCGTCGGTGCGGTTGCCGTCGCTGTCGTAGGCGGCCCAGTACACCTCGCGGCGGCGCGCGTCGGTGCAGACCAGGAAGGCCCCGGCCGAGACGACGTCGGCGGCCAGCGCGTCGAGGCTGCAGACCGGGTGCACGGGGAGGCCGAGGGCGTGCCCGAGCGCGGCGGCGGTCGCCATCCCGGCGCGCAGGCCGGTGAACGGACCGGGGCCGACCCCGGCGACGATCGCGTCGAGGTCCTTGAGCGCGACCCCCGCGGCTTCGGCGGCGGCCAGCGCGTGCGGGGTGATCAGCTCGCCGTGGGCGCGCGGGTCGACCGTGACGCGCTCGCCGCGCGTCTCGACCCCGTCGCCGTCCACCTCGACGACGCCCGCGGTGACCGCCGGGGTCGAGGTATCGATCGCCAGTACCAACACGGTGTCCCAGCCTACGACCAGCGTCTTCGAGAGGTCGCTGCAGGGGACTGATCCGCACGGTAACGTGCGGACGGAGTCCGACTCTGGGAGGTCCCCGCGGTGCCCGCCCCGTTGTTCCCCACCCTTGCCGACGGTTCCGCCGAAGAGGCCCTGCGCTTCGGCGACCACGTCCTCTCCTACGCCGACCTCGCCGCCGTGGCCGGGGGCCTCGCCGCCGAGCTGCCTCGCGGCCGCGTGGCCGTCTGGGCGACCCCGACCGTGCACACGAGCGTCGCGGTCGTCGCCGCGCTGCTCGCCGGGGTGCCGGCCGTGCCGCTCAACCCGAAGATCGGCGAGCGCGAGCTCGCGCACATCCTGACCGACAGCGAGCCGCAGCTGGTGCTGGCCGAGCCCGGCGCCGAACTGCCCGCGGCCCTGGCCGGGCTGCCGCGGCGGGACATCCCGCTGACCGGCGGGAAAGCGCTCGACGCGGCGGAGCCGGACCCGGAGACGCCCGCGCTGATCGTCTACACGTCGGGGACCACCGGCCCGCCCAAGGGCGTCGTCCTCCCCCGCCGCGCGATCGCGAGCACGCTCGACGCCCTCGAAGACGCCTGGGGCTGGACGGCCGGTGACGTCCTCGTGCACGGGCTCCCGCTGTTCCACGTGCACGGCCTGATCCTCGGCATCCTCGGCCCGCTGCGCCGCGGCGGTTCGGTGCGCCACCTCGGCCGGTTCTCGACCGAGGGCGTCGCGCGCGAACTGGCGAACGGCGCGACCATGCTGTTCGGCGTCCCGACGATGTACCACCGGATCGCCGGCGAAGTGGGCACGGACACCGCGCTCGCGGACGCCCTGCGCGGCGCGCGGCTGCTCGTCTCCGGGTCCGCGGCGCTGCCGGTGCACGACCACCAGCGGATCACCGCGGCGACCGGCCAGCAGGTCGTCGAGCGCTACGGGATGACCGAAACCCTGATGAACACGAGCGTCCGCGCCGACGGCGAGCGCAAGCCCGGCACGGTCGGCGTCCCGCTCGGCGGCGTCGAGCTGCGGCTGGTCGGCGAGGCCGGCGAGGTGGTCGACGACCTCGAGACCGTCGGCGAGATCCAGGTCCGCGGCCCGAACCTGTTCACCGAGTACCTCAACCGCCCGGACGCGACCGCGGCGGCGTTCGACGGCGGCTGGTTCCGCACCGGCGACGTGGCGACGCGCGACGCCGACGGCTACGTCAAGATCGTCGGGCGCAAGGCGACCGACCTGATCAAGAGCGGCGGCTACAAGATCGGCGCGGGCGAGATCGAAAACGCGCTGCTCGAACACCCCGGCGTCGCCGAAGCCGCCGTCACCGGCGAGCCGGACGACGACCTCGGCGAGCGGATCGTCGCGTGGATCGTGCCTTCCGGTGAGCCGCCGACGGCCGGGGAACTGGCCGACCACGTCGCGAAGCTGCTCGCGCCGCACAAGCGCCCGCGGGTCGTCCGCTACCTGGAAGCGTTGCCGCGCAACGACATGGGCAAGGTCATGAAGCGGGCGCTCGGTGTCTAGGCTGCCGGCGCGCGAAGTCGTCGGCACGATCGCGAACGACTTCACGGAGTTCCCCACGCCGCTGCGCGACGAGCCGGCCGACGGGCCGATCGGCTGGCCGGGTTACCGCACCGCCCGTGCCGCGGCGGAAGAACGCACCGGCGAGAAGGAGTCGGTCGTCTGCGGGACGGCGAAGATCGGCGACGTCGAGGCGGTGCTGATCGCCTTCGAGTTCGGCTTCCTCGGCGGCTCGCTCGGGCAGCGCACCGGCGACCGGATCGAGGCGGCGTTCGCGCACGCCCGCGACGCGCGGCTGCCGGTGGTCTCGCTGGTCGCGACCGGCGGCAGCCGCATGCAGCAGGGCATGCGCGCGCTGATGCAGCTCCAGCGCGTGGCGCGGGCGGCGGCGCTCACGCGCGCGGCGGGCATCCCGCAGATCTCGGTGCTGCGCGACCCGACGACCGGCGGCGGCTGGGCGACCCTCGGCGCGGGCGCCGACGTCGTCCTCGCGCTGCCGGAGGCGCAGGTCGGGTTCGCGGGCTCGCGGGTGCGGCCGCCGGAGGCCCCGGAGGCGTACACGGCGGAGGCGAAGTTCGAGTGGGGTCAGGTCGACGCCGTCGTCACGCCGGACGAACTCGGGCCCACGCTGGAACGCTGGCTGCGGCTGCTGACCGCGCGCTCGTCGGCGGCCGCTCCGCCGCCTTCGGCGCTTAGGGCCGCTCCGCTGCCTTCCACGGGCTGGGAGGCGGTCCAGGCGGCGAGGTCGCCTTCGCGTCCCCGGGCCGCCGAGTACCTGGACGCGTACTTCGACTGGCGCGAAGACATCAGCGGCGACCGCGCGGGCGGCGTCGACCCGGGTGTCGCGTGCGGCTTCGGCTGGCGCGACGGCCGGACGATCGCGTACGCGGCGCAGTGCGGCACCCCGACGTCCCCGGCGGGCTTCCGCACGGCTGCGAGGCTGGTGCGGCTGGCGTCCCGGCTGGGCTTCCCGGTGCTCACGCTGGTCGACACCCCGGGCGCGGCCAACGACGCGGCGGCCGAGCGAGCGGGCGCGGGCGCGGCGATCGCGGCGATGTTCGAGGCGGTCGCGACGGCGGCGATCCCGGTGACGACGCTGGTGATCGGCGAAGGCGGCTCGGGCGGGGCGTTGGCGTTCGCGGGCGCGGAGTCGACGTGGGTGACCCCGGACGCGTACTTCTCGGTGACGTCGCCCGAAGCCGCGGCGGCGATCCTGAAGCGGCCGGCTTCGGAGGTGCCGGACATCGCGAACCAGCTGCACCTGCGCCCCCAGGACCTGGTGGACCTGGGGGTGGCCCGGGCGGTGGTCAAGCCGGCCGGCTAAGCCTTCTTCGCCGTCGCCACCCGCTCCAGCCAGGCGACGACGTCGCCCGCCGAGTACACCGGACCGTCGGCGCCGAGCTGCTTGATCCGCTTCTGCGTGGCGAAGCCCGGGGGACCTCCGGTGTAGAACAGGACGGGCCCCCGGTAGTCCGCACCGCCGTGCCGGAAGTGGTCGAGATCGGTGACGCCCGCGTTCTTGTCGGAGCCACGGCCGAGGTCCGTCAGCACCACGTCCGGGGTGAACCGCCGGAACGACGCCAGGGCACCCGCCCGGTCGGTCACCTGCTCCAAGAGCACCCCGTTCACCTGGAGGTGATCGGCCAGCGTGATGTTGTTCGACGGGTGGTCGTCGATCCACAGCACCCGGAGGTTGCGCAACGCGGGCCGGCCGTCGATCCGCGGGGCGCCGAAGTCCCCCTCGTCCGGCGACACCGCCGGTGGCCGGAGCAGGCCCACCGGACGGCTGCGCAGCCGGTGCACCAGGACTCGGCTGTGCTGGGCCATTCCGCGGAGCAGCGCCACGAAATCCCGGTCGGCCGCCAGCACCGGGTAGTCGGCGGGCAGTTCGCTTTCCAGCTCGGCGAGGTCCGGCGTCCGCGGCGGGCGCAACCCCTTCGACTCGAACAGCTTCGCCCAACGTTCCGCGTCCACCTGGTCACCGTGCTTCACGATCGCGCGCAGTTCCTGGTAGTCCAGGAACTCGCCGATCAGGTGGTCGTTCCCGGGGTGGGCGAGCAGGCTGTGGAAGCCGGGGTAGAAGTGCTGGAGCAGGATCACGTTCACCAGGTGCGCCAGGCCGATCTCGTCCCAGGACGGGTCGAGGTGGTACTCCAGCACGAAGCTGTTGATCACGCGCTTGATCCGCCGGGGGTTGTGCCGCGACCGGCCGATGATCAAACTCTTCGACGATTCGTCGAACAACCCGCTGGTTCCGGAGCGGTGGAGATAGCCGTCGACCAGCTGGATCGCCTGCTCCACCGACGGCGGCGCGATCCGGTAGGTGATCTGGACGATCTTCTCCAGGTATTCGACCGCGGCCGCCGGGTCGTCGAAGCCCGCCGATTTCTGCACGGCCCGCCACAACGCGCTCTGGTCGCAGGCGAGGACGAACACGATGCCGGGCACGTCCAGGTAGAGCTTGATCGCTTCGCACACCTCGACGATGCGCTCGCTGCCGCACCGGTCCAGGTCGTCGACGAACACGACCAGCAGCCGCCGTCGGTCCGGGGTGCCGCTCTTCGCCATCCACGCACCGAACGCGTCCCGCAGGACTCCCTTGATCTGGTTGCGGGCCTGCGCGTCCAGCGACATCCGCTGCCAGATCTCGTCCACGACCCGGCCGAGCCCGAAGAAGCTGGCCAGGACGAGCCCCAGCCCGCGCAGGGCGCCGAGGAGGTGGGCGCGGCGGGACATCGACCGCAGGACGCGGCGGATGATGTTGCGGTCGAAGCGCAGGAGCACCGCTTTGATCAGGCCTTCCAGCGCGCTCGCCGGGCCGGCCGTCCACGCGTTGAACCAGACGGTGGACATCCCGGGCTCGGCGGACAACGTCGCCTCCAGCCGGTGCAGCAGGCTGCTCTTGCCCATGCCCCACGCCGCGTCCACGGCGAGCGTGAACGGCGCGGTGTCCCGCGAGGCGAGGATGAGCGCGCTCAGGTTGTGGGCCACGGACGTGACGTCGAGCAGGTCTTCCTCGGTGCCGTCCCCGACCGGGGCGTCGTTGAGCACGACGAACCGGCGTGCCGGGTTCGGGAGGGCGTTCACCGGACGCCTCAGGCCCGGACCAGCTCCGGGGTGCGATCGGCCCACGAGCCGTGCGGTTCCAGGGTCACCTCGCGGACGTCGTCCTCGCGGCGGTCCAGCCGCACCACGAGGTAGTCGTCCGAAAGCCGCTCCGCCGAACCCTCGCCCCACTCGACCACGATCGCCGAGCGCTCCAGGTCCGTGTCCAGGTCCAGGTCGTCGAGCTGGGAGAGGTCACCGCCCAGCCGGTACGCGTCGAC
The DNA here is from genome assembly GCF_040648295.1 of Amycolatopsis sp. NPDC049159. Classification (NCBI taxonomy): domain Bacteria; kingdom Bacillati; phylum Actinomycetota; class Actinomycetes; order Pseudonocardiales; family Pseudonocardiaceae; genus Amycolatopsis; species Amycolatopsis sp. NPDC049159. The sequence goes on along the minus strand of NZ_JBEZDL010000003.1, from coordinate 415,731 downwards.
GTGCACCAGCGGCACGCCGGAAGCGCCCGCCGGGTGGACGCGGGCCAGGACGAACGTCGGGGAGCTGACCCGGCCGCCGACGCCGAGGCCGGCCGCGATGCCGCGGGTCAGCGTCGTCTTGCCCGCGCCCAGGGGGCCGGCCAGCAGGACCAGGTCGCCCGCGCGCAGTGCGCGGCCGAGCGCGCGCCCGAAGTCCATCGTCTCTTCGGGCGTCGGGAACGCCATCGGGGAGATCACGGTCAACGCTGCCACCACCAGTTTCGCCGGGACGAGTTTTCGCCGTCCACACCGGAACAGCGTTGCAGGAGATCGATCAGGTGGCTGGTCACCAGCTCGGGCTGCTCGAGCTGGACCATGTGGCCGGCGCCGCGGACGCGCACGAGCTCCGCGTCGGGCAGCTCGGCCGCGATCCGCTCGGCGTGCGCGAACGGCGTGAACCGGTCCGAGTCGCCGCCGATGACCAGGACTTCCGCGTGCTTCAGGCCGGCGAGCGCCGCGTAGCGGTTGTGGCTGCCGAGCGTGTCGACGAAGTTGACGAGCCCGCGCACCGGCGTCACTTCGAGCATCTCGAGCATGAAGTCGACGAGCCTCGGCGCGACGTCCCGGCTGCCGAACGCCAGCCGTCGCACGGCTTGGCGCGTCAGCTGACCGCCGGCCGCGCGGACGAACTCCACCAGCCCCGGCTGCCAGCCGGCCAGACCGCCGGCGGCGCGCGTCAGCGGGTTGTACTTCGAGAGCAGCGAACGCGGCAACCCGCGGGCGCCCACTTCGCCCGCCGCGGTCGCGATGAAGGCGACGCCTTCGACGCGTTCTTCGAACAGCGAAGGGAACTCGGCGGCCAGCTCCATGATCACCATGCCGCCCATCGAGTGCCCCATCAGCACGATGGGCCCGTCCGGGACCACGGACCGCAGCACGACGTCGAGGTCGCGCGCCAGCTGCTCGATCGTCGAGTTCTCCGCCGACGCCGCGCCGGACAGGCCGTGGCCGCGGTGGTCGTAGTACACCTGACGCACGCGCGGCAGCCTCAGGGAAGCCAGGTCACGGCGCTGGAAGTGCCAGCAGCGCCGCGAAAGCGCGAAGCCGTGTACCCCCACGACAGTCAGTTCAGGGTTCCCGCCGTCCTCCGGGTCGATCTCCTCGACCGAAAGCGGCGTGCCGTCCTCGGCCGCGACCGTGGAAGTACGGTCCGGCTTCAGCTCCCCCAGCGGCTCGTCCACGTACGGATCCTCACTGTGCCGCCGCTGCTGCGCGGCGACGATAGCGGCGGCGGCCGTCCCGGTGGCGAGGGCCCCGACCCCGCCGGCGATGGCCAGCAGTCGACGTGAAGGTGTCACGAGCGCTCTCCCAGATACCTGCGCCGCACCCGCGGGCGGTACATCGAGGTGACGATCTCGTAGTCGATGGTGCCCAGCTTGTCGGCCCATTCCCGGGCCGTCGGCTCGCCGTTCCCACCGGCGCCGAACAGGACGACCTCATCGCCGACGGACGGCTCGAAGTCACCGCAGTCGACGACGAGCTGGTCCATGCAGACCCGCCCGGCCACCGGCCGCCGCCCGCCGAGCCACACGTCCATCCGGCCCGACAGCGACCGCGGGACGCCGTCGGCGTACCCGGTCGGGACCAGGGCGAGGTTCGTGTCGCGCGGAGTGGTCCAGGTGTGCCCGTAGGACACCGATTCGCCGGCTTCGACGCGCTTGACCAGCGCGACCGCGGACCGGAACGTCATGGCCGGGCGCAGGTCTTCGGCCTGCGGCACCGGGTTGAGCCCGTACATCGCGATGCCGGGGCGGACGACGTCGAAGTGCAGGTCCGGCCGGGTGAGCAGGGCCGCGGAGTTCGCCAGGTGCCGCTTCGGGTCGAGCCCGGCGGCGCGGGCGGCGTCGTAGGCCTCTTCGAACCGCTTGGCCTGCATGTCGATCGAGGGGTGCTCGGGCTCGTCCGCGCAGGCGAGGTGGGACCAGATCGCGACGACGTCCACGCGGGGTTCGGCGGCCGCGGCGGCGACCAGCTCGGCCCACGCGGCGGGCGGGCAGCCGTTGCGCGAAAGCCCGGTGTCGATCTTGAGGTGCACGCGAGCCGGAGTACCCGGTTTCGCCGCGGCCGCGATGCGGCGTAGCTCACCCAGCGAGCTGGCGGCCAGGTCGACGTCCGCCTCGATGCCCGCCGCGAAGTCGACGTCCGGGGTGTCCAGCCAGCTGAACAGCCGGGTGGTGATCCCGGCCTCGCGCAGGGCAAGGGCTTCGCCGAGGGAGCAGGTGCCGAGCCAGCCCGCGCCGGCCTCGACCGCGGCGCGCGCCACCGGCAGCGCGCCGTGGCCGTAGGCGTCGGCCTTCACCACGGCCATCACCTCGGCGCCGGGCGCGCGGGCGCCCAGCAGGGTGAGGTTGTGGCGGATCGCGTCGAGGTCGATGTCGACCTGGGCGCGAGGGAAACTGGAGGACATAACGCCTCCAGTTTCCCATGACCCGAGGTCAGGGCAGGCGCGCCCCGGACGTGGCGGAGAACACGTGCAGCTCGTTCGGGCGGATCCGCAGGTGGAGGGTGTCCCCCATGGCCGGCGGCGTGCGCGGGTCGACCCGGACGACGACGTTGGGCCGGGTGTCGTCGGCGTCGGTCTGGGCGAGCTTGCCGTAGACGAAGGCGTCCGAGCCGAGCTCCTCGACCAGGTCCACCTTGATCGGCAGGGCGCCGTCCTCGTTCGTCACGACCTCGAGGGCCTCGGGCCGGAAGCCCAGGGTCACGGTGTCGCCGTCGGCCGCGGCGATGGTCTCGCGGGTCAGCGGCACGCGCGCGCCACCCACCTCGGCGCCGTCGGCCGTGAGCTTCGCGGTGGCGAGGTTCATCGCCGGCGAGCCGATGAAGCCGGCGACGAAAGCGTTCGCGGGCCGGTCGTACAGGGCGCGCGGGGTGTCGCACTGCTGCAGCAGGCCGTCCGAGAGCACCGCGACGCGGTCACCCATCGTCATGGCCTCGACCTGGTCGTGCGTGACGTACACGGTGGTGACACCGAGGCGGCGCTGCAGCGCGGCGATCTGCGTACGCGTCGAGACACGCAGCTTCGCGTCGAGGTTCGACAGCGGCTCGTCCATCAGGAAGACCTGCGGCTCGCGGACGATCGCGCGGCCCATCGCGACGCGCTGGCGCTGACCACCGGAGAGCGCCTTCGGCTTGCGGTCGAGGTAGTCCACGATGTCGAGCAGCTTCGCGGCCTCGAGGACCTTCTGCTTGATCTCGGACGCGGGGCGGCCGGCGATCTTCAGCGCGAAGCCCATGTTCTGCGCGACCGTCATGTGCGGGTACAGCGCGTAGTTCTGGAACACCATCGCGATGTCGCGCGAGCGCGGCGGCAGCTGGGTGACGTCGCGGTCGCCGATCCAGACGGCGCCGTCGTCGATGTCCTCGAGGCCGGCGAGCATGCGCAGGCTGGTCGACTTGCCGCAGCCGGACGGGCCGACCAGCACCAGGAACTCGCCGTCGGCGATCTCCAGGTCCAGCGCGTCGACCGCGGGGCGCTCCGAACCGGCGTAGCGCCGGGTCGCCTTGTCGTAGGTGATGGAAGCCATCGGTCAGTCCTCTCCGAGATTCCGCCGGACCCCGTGCGCCGCTTCGCGGGCTTCGAGGTGGCGCTGCTGGATCCGGTGGCCCGCGGCGCGCTGCGCCTCGGTCGGCTCGTCCAGCTCGAGCCGGAGCTTCTGGTTCTTCTGCCAGGACGGCGGTTCCGCACTGGCGGTCAGTGCCCACGCCGCCTGCCGCGCCGCGCCGATGGCGACGTACTCGGCGACTTCGGGCAGCTGCACGGGGACGCCGAACACGAGCGGCGCGACCGCGCGGACGGCGGCCGACTGCGCGCCCCCGCCGATCAGCAGCACGCGGCGGACGTCGAGACCGTGCGCGCGCACCGCGTCGAGACCGGCGGCGAGGCCGCAGAGCATGCCTTCGACGGCGCTGCGCGCGTGGTTCTGCGGGGTCATGTTGGCCCTGGTCAGGCCGGTCAGCGAGCCGGTGGCGCCCGGCAGGTTCGGCGTGCGCTCGCCGTCCAGGTAGGGCAGGAACGTGAGGCCCTCGGCGCCGGGCTCGCCGGCCAGCGCGAGCCGGTCGAACTCGCTGAGCGTCGCGCCGAGCATGGACGCCGTCGCGGTCAGCACGCGGGCGGCGTTGAGGGTGCAGGCGAGCGGCAGGAAGCGGCCGGTGGCGTCGGCGAACCCGGCGACTTCGCCGGTGGCGTCGGCCGCGCCGGTCTCGGCGACGCCGAACACGGTGCCGCTGGTGCCCAGCGACACGACGACGTCGCCGGGCCGCAGTTCGAGCCCGAGCGCGGCGGCCATGTTGTCGCCGGTGCCGGCCGAGACGAGCACGCCGTCGGCCGTGTGGCCGGCGGTCTGGGCCGGGCCGAGCACGGCGGGCAGCTCCGGCGTCCGGCCGCCGAAGGCGTGGCTCAGGACGTCGAGGCGGTAGGCGTTGTCGGACGGCGAGAAGTAGCCGGTGCCGGACGCGTCACCGCGGTCGGTGACCGGGTCGCCGCCGGTGAGCTTCCAGGTCAGCCAGTCGTGCGGCAGCAGCACGCGCGCGACCCGGTCGGCCAGCTCGGGCTCGTGGTCGGCCAGCCAGCGCAGCTTCGTCACGGTGAAGCTGGCGACCGGTACCGAGCCGACGGACTTCGCCCAGACCGACGGCCCGCCGAGCTCCTCGATGAGGTCGAGCGCCGACTGCGCGGAACGGGTGTCGTTCCAGAGCAGCGCGGGCCGGACGACCTCGTCGTGCTCGTCGAGGGTGACCATGCCGTGCTGCTGCCCGCCGACGCCGATGGCCTTGACGTCGTCGAGCAGGCCCTTCGTGGCCTCTTGGAAGGCGTCCCACCAGGCGGCGGGGTCGACCTCGGTGCCCTCGGGGTGCGGCGCGCGGCCGGTGCGGACGATCTCACCGGTGCTCGCGTCGCACACGACGACCTTGGTCGACTGGGTGGACGAGTCGATGCCGGCGACCAGTTCAGCTGTCATAGGGCTGCCCCTCTGCGACGTGTTCGACGATCTCGATCGCGGTGCCCGCGTTGAGCGCGGCCTCGATCTCCTCGGTGGGCGTGGCTTCGCCGGTGATCAGCAGGTCGTAGTCGCCGACGTCGCCGTGCGCGTAGGTGGCGGTGCGGCCGAACTTCGAGTGGTCGAGGACGAGGACGTTGTGGTTGGCGACCTTGAGGGCCGCCTTCTTGAGCTCGGCGTAGTCGCGGTCCGGGTGGAAGAGCCGCCCGACGGCGACCGCGGTGACCGAGACGAAGGAGACGTCGGCGCGGATCGAGTCCAGGAGGTTCAGCACCTCGGGACCGGCGCAGGAGTCGTACTCGGGCGAGTACCGGCCGCCCGCCAGCACGACGTCGACCTTCGGGCCGAGCAGCCGGGCGGCGTGCAGCGAGTTCGTGACGACGGTGAGCGCGTCGACCTCGGCCAGCCGCTTGACCAGCGGGAGCAGCGTGGTGGAGTCGTCGACGAAGACGGTCTGGCCGGGGTGGACGTGCTTCGCGGCGGCCTCGCCGAGCGCGTCTTTTTCGTCGTGGTGGAGGGTGTCGCGGAAGCGGGCGGCGGACTCGATGGTGAGCGCCGGGTAGGCCTCCACCTTGCCGCGCAGCTTGCGCAGGAGCCGGCGTTCGGCCAGGTCGTCGAGGTCGCGGTGCATGGTCATCAGGCTGACCTTGAAGCGCGCGGTCAGGTCGTCGATCCGTGCTTCGCCCTGCTCGATGACGTGGTCGAGGATCCCCTGCCGCCGCTGCTCCACGGCAGCGTCGGACGGCCGGGTCTTCCGGTCTCCGGGTGTTGTGCCGCCGCTCACACGGCATTCTTACCAGATTTCCCGCCCAGAGTTAACAGAGAACTCGATAACTCTTCCCACGCCCCCCCCGACCCCCAAGACCGCACTTTCCCTACGAAAGTGATGTGGAACCCCTACCTCCGGATCACTTTCATAGGGAAAGTGCGGTCAGGGGGTGAGGGAGCGGATCGCGCGGATGGCCTCCGGGATCGCGTGGACCAGGCCGGACGCCGAGGTCGGGGCGTTCTGGGCCGCGATCGCGCCCGCCAGCGAATGCACGTGGGCCGCCATCGCCGCCGCCAGCCACGGGTCCAGGCCGGCCGCCAGCAGGGCGCCGACCAGGCCGGACAGGACGTCGCCCGAGCCCGCCGTCGCCAGCCAGGCGCCGTGCGGCTTGTTCACCGCGACCCGGCCGTCCGGGGCCGCCACGACCGTGACGTGGCCCTTCAGCAGCACCACCGCGTCGTACTTCTTCGCCGCTTCGCGCGCCGCTGTCACGCGGTCCGCTCCCGGCTTGCGGCCCATCAGGCGCTCGTACTCGCCCGCGTGCGGGGTCAGGACCAGCGGCGTGTCCGGGTCGCGGGCGTCGAGGACGTCCGGGGACTTCGCGATGATCGTCGTCGCGTCGGCGTCCGCGCAGACCGGGACGCCCTGGCCCAGCACGTGCCGCAGGACGTCGCGGCCGTCCGAGCCGGTGCCGATGCCCGGCCCGACCGCCCACGCCTGGACGCGGCCCGCGTCGGCGACCGTGCCGGTCGCGATGATCTCCGGCCACTGCGACCGGACGACGTCGGCCGCGTGACCGGCGTAGCGCACCAGGCCCGACGTCGCGCGCACCGCCGAGCCCGCCGCCAGCACCGCCGCGCCCGGGTACGTCGCCGAGCCCGCCGCGATGCCGACCACGCCCTGGCTGTACTTGTCGTCGTCCGGTCCGGGCACCGGCCAGGCCGCGGCGACGTCCGCGACGTCGAGCCGCCGGAGGTCGGGGTCGGTCAGCTCGAGGCCGATGTCGACCAGGACGACCTCGCCGCAGTGGGCGGGCGCGAGCGCGTGCACCGGCTTGAGCGCGCCGAAGGTGACCGTGCGGGTCGCCTGCACGGCGGAGCCGTCGACGGCGCCGGTGTCCGGGTCGACGCCGCTGGGCAGGTCGACCGCGACGATCGGGGCTTCGACCAGGTCCACCAGCCGGGCCGCGTCCGGGCGCAGCGAGCCGCTGGCGGAAATCCCGACGATGCCGTCGACCACGACGTCGGCCTTCGCGATCCACTGTGGACCGTCCGCGGCGGGCACCGCGCGGCCACCGGCTCGCTCGAGCGCGCCGAGTCCTTCGGCGTGCGCCTTCTCGGGCTTGAGCAGGATGGCCGTGACGGCGACTCCGCGTCGCCGGAGGAAGGCGCCCGCCCAGAGTGCGTCACCGCCGTTGTCGCCGGAGCCGACCAGGAGCACGGCCCGACGTCCGGAAACCCCGCCGGTGCGGTCTTCGAGCAGGTCGGCGATCTGCACCGCGAGCCCGAACGACGCCCGGCGCATGAGTTCGCCGTCGGGTGTGACGGCGAACGCCCGCCCCTCCGCCTCGCGAATCCGTTCCGTGGTCCAGATTCCCTGCACGGCGGGGCCTCTCTACGCTGTGTTATTCAACAGTCACGGACTTCGCCAGGTTACGCGGCTTGTCGACGTCGTACCCGCGGGCGCGGGCGATCTCCGCGGCCAGCACCTGCAGCGGCACGGTGGACACCAGCGGCTGCAGCAGCGTCGGCACCGCGGGGACCTCGATGAGCTCGTCGGCGAACGGCCGGACGGTCTCGTCGCCCTCTTCGGCGATCACGATCGTGCGGGCGCCGCGGGCCTGGATCTCGCTGATGTTCGAGACCAGCTTCGAGTGCAGCACCGCGCGACCCTTGGGCGAGGGCATCACGACGACGACCGGAAGGCCGTCCTCGATCAGCGCGATCGGGCCGTGCTTGAGCTCGCCGGCCGCGAAGCCCTCGGCGTGCATGTACGCGAGTTCCTTGAGCTTCAGCGCGCCTTCGAGGGCGACCGGGAACCCGACGTGGCGGCCGAGGAAGAGGACGGCCTTCGAGTCCGCGATCCGGCGGCCGAGGTCACGCACCTGGTCCACAGTGGACAGTACCTTCTGGACGGCCGCGGGCATGGCCTCGAGCTCGGCGAACTCGCGGGCGACCTCGTCCGGGTACTTCGTGCCGCGGGCCTGCGCCAGCGCCAGGCCGACCAGGTAGTTGGCCGCGATCTGGGCGAGGAACGCCTTGGTCGACGCGACGCCGATCTCGGGTCCGGCGTGGGTGTAGAGGACGGCGTCGGACTCGCGCGGGATCTGCGCGCCGTTGGTGTTGCAGACGGCGAGGACGCGGGCCTTCTGCTCACGCGCGTGCCGGACGGCTTCGAGCGTGTCCGCCGTCTCGCCGGACTGGGACACGGCGACGACCAGCGTGTCGCGGTCCAGCACCGGGTCGCGGTAGCGGAACTCGGACGCCAGCTCGACCTCGACCGGCAGCCGCGTCCAGTGCTCGATGGCGTACTTGGCGACCAGGCCGGAGTGGTAGGCCGACCCGCAGGCGATGACGAAGACCTTGTCGACGTCGCGGAGGTCCTGGTCGGAGATGCGCTGCTCGTCGAGGATGATGCGGCCGGACTCGAAGTGCCCGCGCAGCGTGTTCGCCAGCGCCTCGGGCTGCTCCTCGATCTCCTTGAGCATGAAGTACTCGTGGCCGCCCTTTTCGGCGGCGGAGAGGTCCCAGTCGACGGTGAACGGCTTGGCCTGGGCGGCGTCGCCGTGGAAGTCCAGGACTTCGTAACCCTCGCGCGTGATGACGACGAGCTGGTCCTGCCCGAGCTCGACGGCCTCGCGGGTGTGCTCGATGAAGGCGGCGACGTCGGAGGCGACGAAGTGCTCCCCGTCCCCGACCCCGACGACCAGCGGCGACGACCGCCGCGCGGCGACGATCGTGTCGGGCTCGTCGGCGTGCGTCACGACCAGGGTGAAGGCACCTTCGAGCCGCCGGCAGACAGCGGCGACGCTGGCGGCGAGGTCACCCTTGGTGTCCCCGTCGCTGTACGCGCGGGCGACGAGGTGCGCGGCGGTCTCGCTGTCGGTGTCACTGGCCATCTCGACCCCGTCGGCTTCGAGCTCGGCCCGGAGCGCGGCGAAGTTCTCGATGATGCCGTTGTGCACGATGGCGACGCGCTGCGAGACGTCCCGGTGCGGGTGCGAGTTGCGGTCGACGGGCGCGCCGTGGGTCGCCCAGCGGGTGTGCCCCATGCCGGCGGTCCCGGCGAAGGCGTCCCGCCCGACCTCGTCGAGCCGGGCTTCCAGGTTCGCCAGCCGGCCGGCCTTGCGCTCGACGGTCAGCGCACCGGCCCCGTCGAGGACCGCGACCCCGGCCGAGTCGTACCCGCGGTACTCCATGCGCCGGAGCCCGCCGAGGACGACGTCCAGAGCCGGGCGGTGCCCGACATATCCCACGATTCCACACACGCGCACCAGCCTAACGAGGGATGTTCGCCGGGGTGATGGGGTCCGGAAAGGGTGCTTGACCTGGGAGAACGGGAGGGGTGGTGGTTCGGACCAATGCGCTGTCACCCGGACGTGTCTTTGGTGACCCGCCACCCCGAAGCTTGATTGTGACTACGGACGGCAACACCGCGTCAAGGCGGGAAAGATGCCTTGACCCGGTGCTGCCGTCCGTGTTCTGGGCTTCGGATCGGGGTGGGGGGAGGGGGCTGGGTGGAGTGCCTGTTGCGCTGTCGGCCTGCCGGTCTCGCTCGCCGGGGCGGCGGGCGCGCCTCCCGCCCCTTCGCACAGTAGGGTTCCCGCCATGGCCAGCAAGCCCAAGCAGCTGCTCGCGGAGTTGACGCACCCCGGTCCGCACGAGGTCCTGCGGGGGAATCTCGCCCTGGTCGGGCTGCCCGGTGTCGTCTTCACCCCCCGTGCCGGTCTCGGCCTGCCCGCCGTGGCCTTCGGGCACGGGTGGCTGCAGCCCCCCGATCGCTACCGGCAGCTGCTGCGGCACCTCGCCAGCTGGGGCATCGTCGCCGCCGCGCCGGCTACCCAAAAGGGGCCTCTGCCGTCGCACCGGTTGCTCGCCGCCGATCTGCTGACCACCCTCGACGTCGTCACCACCGTGCGGCTCGGGCCCGATGGCATCAGCGTCGATCCCGCCAAGCTCGGGCTCGCCGGGCACTCGGCCGGGGGTGGCGCCGCCGTGCTCGCCGCCGCGCAGGACGCGCGGGCCGAGCACCCGCGGATCAAGGCCGTCGCCACCATCACCGCCGCGCAGACGTTGCCGCCCGCGCACGAGGCCGCCAAGGCCATCACCGTGCCCGGGATGCACCTCGCCGCCGAGGGTGACCTGGTCGCGCCCGCCGTCGGGCACGCCGAAGCCATCGCGAACGCCTGGGGTGGCGACGACGTCCAGCTGCGGCTGCTCGGCAAGGCGTCGCACCTGGGTGTCACCGAGGGCAGGCACTGGTCGCAGCTGATCATGCACGGCAAACCGCACCGCGGGACGCAGCAGCTGACCCGCGCGCTGTTCACCGCCTTCTTCCTGACGCACCTGACCGGCACCGACAAGTACCGGCCCCTGCTCGAAGCGGACGTCAAGCGCGCCCCGATCGAGCGCGAGGAAGAACCCGCGCTCTGACGCGGGAAGGGCCCGGCCGGAGCCGGGCCCTTCCTCACACCAGCCAGCTGGTGCTGGAGAAATCGTCGTCGTCGTCCGGCTGGCGGGCGTGCCGGCCCCGCCGGGGCGGCTCGGGTGCCGGGGGCTCCGGGACCGGCTCGGGACGCGGTGCCACCGCGGCCGGCCGTGGTGCCGCCGCGGCCGGGACCGGTGTCCCGTAGCTCGGCGTCGGGTACGCCGTGTAGCCGGTGTCGGCCTCTTCGTCCTGGACGCCGAACTCCATCAGCGACTCGCGCGACTTGTCGGCCAGCGTCTTCTCCGTCGCCCAGCCGCCCGCGCTCTGCTTGCGCTTGTTGAGCTCGTCCATGTGCTCGGCGTACTTCTGCGCGGCGGCCATCTCCCGCTGCAGCCCGGCACTGGCCTGCTCCTTGGCCTCGGCGACGTGGCGGTCGCGCAGCCCCCGCTGCTCGTCCTGCTCGCGCGCGGCGGCGTCCATCGTCGAGATCGCCGTGCGATATCGGTCTTCGGCGCTGGTCATCGGCTCTCCTCAGCCCTCGTCACCGGTCGTACCGGATCGACCGGTCACCCTCGTCGTCGAGCGAGCCGCTGATCCGGCCCTTCGCGCCGCTGGTTTCGAACACGCCGCCCTCGATGCGGTACTGGCTGGGCCCGCGCTGCTGGTCGCCGCCGCCACCGCCGCCGCCCGGGGCGCCACCCATGCCGCCCATCATCCCGCCCATGCCGCTCATCCCGCTCATGCCGGACGAGCCGCTCGCCGCGGCCTGGTGCGCGCCGGCGTCGACCGGGGTCGCGCCCAGGCCGCTGCCGTCGGACATCGGCATCGACGCGTCGCTGCCGGTCTGGGCACCCGGGTCGAGCGACACCGCGCCGGCGAAGTCCGCCGTCCCGCCGCCACCGGTGACGGCGGAGCCGAAGTCGCTCGCCCCGGCCGTCGAGGTCGCGTCGCCGCCGGCCCCGGCACCCGCGTCGGCCATCGCCACGGCTGGCTCCGCCGCTACGCCGCCACCGCCACCGCTGCCACCGAAGTCACCGCTGACGTCCACGCCGCCCGGAGCGCTGAACCCGCTCCCCCCGCCACCGGCCGCTTCGCTGCGCGTGAAGCCCGGGTCCGGGTTGGGCGGCGACGGGTCCTTCGTCACCGGCGGCTCGGCCTTCGGGTCGTGCTTGACGTCCGAAGCCGCCGGGTCGGTCTTTCCGTCGGTCTTGCCGTCGCCCTTGAGGTCGTCCGCCTTCGGGTCGTCCTTCTCGTCCAGCGTGTAGGTGGTCGGCTCGCCCTTGCCGTCGTCGACCGTCACGATCGTCGGGCCGTCGGGCCCCTCCGGCCGCTCGGCCGTGATCTTGAGGTTGCCGTCCTGGATGTGGATCTTGCCGTCCGGGCCCGGCTTGTAGCTGCCGTCGGCCGAGGGCTGCCCCTCCTTGACCGCCTGCTGGCTGCCCTGCGGGCCGAAGCTGCCGTCGGCCTTGGCACCGTCCTTGGCGCCGTCCTTGCCGTCCTTGCCCGCTTCGGCCTTGTCGTCGTCACCCCAGTCGAGGTGGTAGTCCTTCTTGTTGCCGTGGCCGTCGTCCACGGAGATGTCCTGCTTGCCCTCCTTGTCGGGCTCGGACATCTCGATCGTGTTGTCGCCCTTCTTGACCGACACCGTGTCGGTGTCGTCCATGTCCTTGATGGCCTCGCCGGTCTTCGGGTCGATCGGGTACGGCTCGCCGGTCGACGGGTCGACTTCGAGGGGCTTGCCGGTGATCGGGTTCTTGCCCTCCTCCGGCTTCGCGGGCTCCTCCGCCTTCGGCGGCTCGGCCGCGGACGGCGTCGTGCCGCCGCCCCCGGTGCCCCCGCCGGTCCCGCCGCCCGTGCCGCCACCGGTACCCCCGCCGGTGTTGCCGCCCTTGTCCCCGCCCCCGGTGTTGCCGCCCTTGTCGCCGCCCTTGTCGCCGCCGCCCTCGTTCTTCGCCTCGGTCAGCTGGTTGCGGTAGCCGTCCATGAACCGCGCCAGCGCGCCGAACTGCTGGTCGATGGTGTCCTTGGCGGACTTGCAGGAGCCGTTGAAGGCGTTGATCAGGCTCTTGTACTCGGTCGAGAAGGCGCCGTCACGCCAAAAGCGGGTGACCTGGCGGCCGTATTCCTTGTTCTCGTCGTTGAAGCCGCAGTCGTCGTTCTGCAGGCGCTCGGCGAGGTTCGACTGGTTGTTGTGCTTCGCGTTCACGGCGTCGATCCAGCTCGCGACCTTCATGAAGTCGTCGAACTCTTCGGTTTCGCCGTTGGCGACCTTGAGGACGTCCTTGGCCATCGGGATGTCGGCCTCGGCGATCACCGGGCGGTGCAGCTGCAGGACCTCGTCGACCTTCTTCTTGACGGCGTCGTAGACGTGCGTCACGGTCTGCGGGATCAGCTTCGCCGCGCCGTCGATCTGCTGCGAAAGCTCCTTGGCGTGCGGCTTGATCGTCTCGTCGTACTTGATCTCCGCGGCGTTGGCGCCCTTGCCCTTCCACTCCCCGAAGAGGGTCTGGAGCTCGGTGTCGCTCTTGCTCAGCGAATCCTCGACGACCTTGTGCGCCTTGGTCAGGTCGTCGGCCTCGGTGAGGAACTTCTGGAACTGGATCCCGCGGTTCTCGTGGAACTTGTCCTTGAGCTCCGCCTTGGAATCGATCTTCGTGTTTTCGCCCTTGATCTGGTTCCAGACCTCGTCGGTCCACTTGGCGAGCAGGTCGACCGCGACGTTGCCCTGGTCGAGCAGTTCGTCGGAACTCTTCGCGCCGGCCCCCAGCGTGGGCGTCGCGATCCCGTCGAGGTTCTTCTTCGCGTCGTCCCGCGCCGCGGTGTCGCGCTGGTGCTCCTGGTTCTTGGCCGCGGCTTCCTGCTGGGCTTCCTTCAGCGCTTCGTCGACGTCGTCCGACGATCCCGGGAGCCAGTCGTTGGTCCAGCTGTTGTCGGAGTAGTTCTCGATGTACTTCTTCGCGTACTCTTCTTCTTCGTCGCTGAAGTTGAACGTGTCTTCGCCGTACTCGTCCATCAGCTTGGACTTGGCTTCCATCGACACGTTCGGGTCGTCGAGGACCTTCTTGATTTCGGCCCATTCAGCCATCAGCGGTTACCCCCGGCCTGGTTCGCCGTCGCGCTCGCGTTCTGCTCCTGCGCGGTGTACTTGCCCCCGGCCGTCCCGATCCCGCTGCCCAGGTTCATGAGGGCGTTCGACAGCCCCGTCATGCCCGCGCCGATCTCGTCGATCCCGGCCTTGTACTTCCCGAAGCCCTCCTGGTGCACGCGGCCGAAGTCGGCGGCGGCGATCTCGGTCGGCGCGACCTTCTTCGCTTCCGCCCCCGGGTCGTCGGCGGCGTCCGCGAGGCGGACCTGCGCCCGCGTCATCGCTTCCGAACTCGCTGCATACCCGTCTGGCATGGTCGCTGCCCCCTTCGATCCCACAGTCCCTGGCTCGGGTTTTCAAGACTGTGACGCGCCCGGCCGCCGTTCGGTGCCGTCGCAGATGCACACAGAGTCTAGCGGTCGGCCCCGCGCCCTACCTGGGCTTTGCCGAACTGCGCCTCACCCGGTCGGGCGTTGCGCGGCGACCGCCTCGGCGATCACCTCGGCCACGCCGCGGACGTCCACCAGCCGGTCGAGCTCGTCGAGGTCGACCGAGACGCCGTAGGTGACTTCGGCCCGCGCGAGCAGCTGGATCCGCTGCCGGGACGTCATGCCCAGCTCGTCGAACGGCGTCACCTCGGTCAGCCGCTCCGGCGGGATCTCCAGCGCGAAGCAGATGATCCGCCGGAGCTCCTCGACGTACGCGCCCGGGTCAGCCATGCCGCTCATTCTCGCCCCACCAGCGGTCGCGGGCCGCGGCGCGGGCCACCTTGCCGCTCGAGGTCCGCGGCACCGCGCCCGGCGGGACCAGCCACAGGCCGCGCAGCGGCAGGTCGTGCCCCACCGAAACGGCCCGCCGCACGGCCTTCTCCACCGACTCGTCCGGGGCCGCGCAGCCGGCCACGACCGCGACCCCCTCACCGCGGGCGTCCCGGACGGCGAACGCGGCGACCCGGCCGGTCCGCACGGCCGGGTGCGCGGCCTCGACGGTCGCCTCGACGTCCTGCGGGTAGTGGTTGCGGCCGTCGACGATGATCAGGTCCTTGAGCCGGCCGGTGACGTACAGCAGTCCTTCGCGGACGAAGCCGAGGTCGCCGGTGGCCAGCCAGCCGTCGGCCGCCAGCGGGTCCTCCCGGCCCCAGTACCGGTCGGCGACGTTCGGGCCGGACACCTGGATCTCGCCGACCTCGCCGTCCGGCCGGAGCTCGCCGGTCGCTTTGTCGACGATCCGGATCCGCTGCCCGTACGGCCGCCCCGCGGACACCAGCGGTTCGCCGCGCTCGGACGTCGTCACGGTCGCGCCCTCGTCGCCGGTGCTCGTGACGAAGACCGTCGCCTCGGCCAGCCCGTAGCACGGCTTGTGCGCCGCGCGCGGCAGCCCGAACGGCGCGAACGCCCGCTCGAACGCCTCGACGGTGGCCGCGCGGACGGGCTCGCTGCCGTTGAGCACGGAGTTGACGTGCGAGAGGTCGACGGCCTCCAGCTCCCCCGCCGCTTCGGCGGCCAGGTCGAACGCGAAGTTCGGCGCCGCGGTGATCGCGCCCGGGTAGCCGGCCAGCAGCCGGATCCAGCGCAGCGGGTCGCGCACGAACTCCATCGGCGTGAAGAACACCGACCGCGAGCCGAGGAAGACCGGCGTGCCGATGAGCAGGACCAGCCCCATGTCGTGGAAGAACGGGACCCAGCCGGCCAGCGGCGTCGACGCGTCGGCGTGGTAGCAGCGGGTGGTCTGCCAGCAGCTGGCCACCAGCGCGCGGTGGGAGATCACGGCGGCGGCCGGGCGCCGCGTCGAGCCCGACGTGTACTGCAGGTAGGCGGGGTCCGACATCGCCACTCCGGCGGGCGGCTCGGTGTCGTCGGGCCCGATGTCCTCGACCGCGAGCACGACGTCCGGCGCACCGGCCAGCGAGGCCGTCTTCTCGAGCAGGTTCTTCGAGGTCAGGCACACCGCCGGACCGGCGTCGGCGAAGGCCGATTCGATCCGGGCGGCGTGGGTGCGGCCGGTCGGGACGGACAGCGGCATCGCCACGAGCCCCGCGTAGAGCGTGCCGAGGAACGCGACGACGTACTCGAGGTCCTGGCGGGCGACGATCGCCACGCGGTCGCCCGGCCGGGTGTGGCGGCGCAGTTCGCGGGCGACACCGCGGACGCGCGCGAGCACCTGCGGCCAGGTCAGCGTGTGCTCGGCCGGTCCGGGGAAGGTCAAGCACGTGAAGGCCGGGCGATCTTCGGCGGCGTTGCGGAGCAGGTGGTCCGTGAACGGCGTGGCCAGGACCTCGTCCGGGACGGCTGCGGGCGGCACGGCCCCATCCTGCCCTACCGTTGGCGGGCGATGGACCAGTTCGAAGAGCACGGGATCGGCGTCGTCACCGGACGCGACGCGAGCGCGCGGGCCCTGCGCTCGCCGGAACTGACGTCGGACCCCGGTGGCGGCTCGCCCAGCGTGCTGCTGCGCGACGGCGAGGGGCACACGCGGCTGCGCGGGGTGCTGCGGGAGATCATCGCCGGGCTGGAGCCGCTGCCGGCGCCGGTGCGCGCCGGGATCGAGGCCGTGGTGGCCGGGCTGGGCCCGGCGTTCGACCTCGTGCGCGACTTCGCGCGGCCGGTGGCGGGCGCGGTGACGTCGGCGGTGCTGGGGATCCCCCTCGACGACGCCTTCCTGGACCGCCTGGAGGCGACGACGGCGAACCTCGACGTCTTCGGCGGCAGGGACCGGGCCGGGCAGGCGGCCGCGTTCCGGCTCGCGGTGCAGCTGAGCCGCACCCCGGCCGGGCCGGGCGGCCTGACGGCGTTGCGGGAGGCGCACGCGGCCGGGCGGCTCGACGAGGACGAGCTGACGTTCACCCCGGTGGTGCTCGCGCACGCCGCCTACGAAAACTCGCTGAACTTCCTGGCCTGCGCCGGGCTGGCACTGGCCACCTCGGGGCCGAGGTCCGTGCGCGAGCTGGTGACGGAGATCTGCCCGGCCCGGTACGTCCTGCGCTTCGGCGCCGACGGTCCGGTGGCGGTCTCGCTGGCCGACGGCCTGCCGTTCGGGCTGGGCCGCCACGCGTGCCCGGGTTCCGGGGTGGCGCTGGCCGAGGGTGAGGTCGCGCTGGGAGCGCTGGCGAAGGTCCTGGCGCCGGGCTGCGAAGTCACCGACGTGGCCTGGAAGACCCACCCGGTGTTCCACGGCCTGGCCTCGGCGCGGGTGGTCGTGAGTGGTTAGGCGGGTTAGAACCCGCCTGAACACTCACGACCGGTTACGAGACCGCTGAGACGACGCCCGCGAGCCGGTCGGCCGCCGCCTGGGCGGTGGCCTGGGCCGGGGCCTCGACCATCACGCGGACCAGCTGCTCGGTGCCGGACGGGCGCAGCAGCACCCGGCCCTCCTCACCCAGCTCGGCTTCGACCGCGCCGACGGCGTCGCGGACCTCGCTCGAGTCCGCCACCGCCGCCTTGTCCGCGACCGGGACGTTCACCAGGACCTGCGGCAGCCGGTTCATCACGGCGGCGAGGTCGGCCAGCGACTTGCCGGTCTCGGCCATGCGGCTCATCAGGCGCAACGCGGTGAGCAGGCCGTCGCCGGTGGTGGCGTGGGCCGGGAGCACCACGTGGCCGGACTGCTCGCCGCCGAGGGCGAAGCCGCTGGCGCGGAGCTCCTCGAGGACGTACCGGTCGCCGACCGCCGTCGTCACGACGTTGACGCCGTTGGCCTTCATCGCCAGGTGCAGGCCGAGGTTGCTCATCACGGTCGCGACCAGCGTGTCCTTGGTCAGCTCGCCGGCCTCGGCCAGCGCGAGCGCCAGCACCGCCATGATCTGGTCGCCGTCGATCAGCTCGCCGGCGGAGTCGACGGCCACGCAGCGGTCGGCGTCGCCGTCGTGCGCGATGCCGAGGTCGGCGCCGTGCGCGACGACGGCCTTGCGCAGCTTCTCCGGGTGGTTGGAGCCGCAGTGGTCGTTGATGTTGACGCCGTCGGGGTCGGCGTGCAGCGCGACGACCTCGGCACCGGCCCGGCGGTAGACCTCGGGCGCGGCCGCGGCGGAAGCGCCGTTCGCGCAGTCGACGACGACCTTCAGCCCGGCGAGCGAGCCCGGGGTCGCGCCGAGCAGGTGGGTGGCGTAGCGGTCGAGGGCGTCGTCGACGGTGGTGACGCGCCCGACGCCGGTACCGGTCGGGCGGACCTTGCCGTCGGCGAGGCCGGCCTCGATCTCGTCCTCGATGCCGTCGGGGAGCTTGTGCCCGCCCGCGGCGAAGAGCTTGATGCCGTTGTCGGGCATCGGGTTGTGCGACGCGGAGATCATCACGCCGAGGTCGGCCTCGAGCGCGCCGACCAGGTACGCGACCGCGGGCGTGGGCAGGATGCCGACCAGCCGGACGTCGGCCCCGGCGGACGTGAGACCCGCCACCACCGCGGCTTCGAGCATCTCGCCGCTGGCGCGCGGGTCACGGCCGACGACGGCGACCGGCCGGTGCGAGCGGTCGTGCGCGGCGAGCACGCGGGCGGCGCTGGCCGCCAGTGCGAGCGCCAGCTCCGGCGTCAGCTCGGCGTTGGCCAGGCCACGTACCCCGTCGGTACCGAACAGGCGTGCCATCGATCGACCTCCTAGTGGAACCACCACGACAACCTAGCGATCCTGACGGACCGCGTTCCCCCACCCCCGAGTGTCGCTCCGGGGGCCGGATGCGCAAAAACCGGAGCGCCCATCCGATGGACGGATGGGCGCTCCGGTGGGTTGCGCCTGAGGGCGCGATCAGCGCTTGCTGTACTGCGGGGCCTTGCGGGCCTTCTTGAGGCCGTACTTCTTCCGCTCCGTGGCGCGCGCGTCACGGGTCAGGAAGCCGGCCTTCTTGAGGGCCGGGCGGTCGTCGGCGTCGACCTCGATGAGCGCACGGGCGATCGCCAGGCGCAGCGCGCCCGCCTGACCCGAAACGCCGCCACCGTGGAGGTTGGCGAAGATGTCGAACGAGTCCGGCTTCTCGACCAGGACCAGCGGGTCCTTGATGAGCTGCTGGTGCACCTTGTTCGGGAAGTACTCCTCGAGGGTGCGGCCGTTGAGCTTGAACTCGCCGGTGCCCGGGACGACCCGGACGCGGACGACGGCTTCCTTGCGGCGGCCGACCGTCTGCGCGTTGCCGCCGGCGGCCCGCGACGGGCGCGGCGCGGCTTCCGACTCGCTGGTGGCGACCGGCGTCTCGCTGGTCGCAACCGGGGTTTCGCTGGTCGCGACCGGCGTCTCGCTGGTGGCGGCCGGGGTTTCGCTGGTGGCCTCGGCGCCGGTCTCGGTCGCCTCGGTGGCCTCAACGACCTCGGGGGTCTCGGGCTCGGTGCTGGTCACAGACTGTTCCTCACTCACTGCGCGACCTGCGCGATCTTGGTGATCTCGCGCACCTGCGGCTGCTGCGCGGTGTGCGGGTGCTGCGGGCCGGCGTACACCTTGAGCTTCTTCGCCTGGGCGCGGCCGAGCTTGTTCTTCGGCAGCATGCCCTTGACGACCTTTTCGACAAGGTGTTCGGGCTTGGTGTCCAGCAGCTCGCCGAACGAGCGCTTCCGCAGACCGCCCGGGTAACCGCTGTGCCGGTACGCGAACTTCTGCTCGCGCTTGTTTCCGGTGAGCGCGACCTTCTCGGCGTTGACGATGATGACGAAGTCACCGGTGTCCACGTGCGGGGCGTAGGTCGGCTTGTGCTTGCCGCGCAGCAGCGTGGCGACCTCGGTCGCGAGCCGGCCGAGCACGACATCCTCGGCGTCGATCACGTGCCAGGCACGAGTGACGTCGCCGGGCTTGGGGCTGTACGTGGGCAAGGGTCTACCTCGTCGTCAACATTGCGTGTGGGTTCTGTGCGGGCCTAGCGCTGATGCGCCGCAACGCACAACGACATATGAAGATACCCCCACGTCCACCGCGCCCGTGCATCGGGGGTGGGTGGGAGCGCCCATACTAGGCTTCCACCGGCCCGGGCGCAGCCGGACTCTACCCGGTTTTCCGGCCGAACCGCCTGCACGCGTCGCCACGACACGCGAGGATGGGACCATCCGGGCGGCACACGCGAGCAGGGGACGGCATGAGGAAACGACCGACGGCGATCTTCGCCCTGGCTGCCCTCCTGGCCCTGGTCAGCGCCTGCGGCCAGGCGAAGGCGGGCACCGCGCTGGCGAAGGGCGACGACGCCGCGGACTACGTGGGCGGCAAGTTCGAGCAGGTGATCGGCAAGCTGGGCGACGCCATCACCGACACCCGCGACGTCACCAACTCGCTGGACGCCTACTTCAAGTTCGACGACAAGTGGATCCACAGCACGGTGACGTCGGCCCGCACGGGCAGCCCGGAGAGCCGCGCGGTGCGGCACCGCTCGCAGAAGAACCCCGACGAGATCATCGACACGTACACGCCCGCGGACGGCACGGTCGAGTACACCTACCTCGGCCCGATGTACGTCCAGAAGGGCGTCTCGCCGACGGCGTGGGTCTCGATGCCGAAGCCGGATGCCGGGCTGGTCCAGCCGTGCGTGTGGGGCGGCGTGCTGACGCCGTGCCGGATGGCGGACTCGACCGTCGACGCCTACAAGGCCGACAAGCGGGCCGTGCGCGGCGCGAAGAGCCTCGGCGACGGCAAGACCGCGCTGACGGTCACCGTGCCGTTCGAGGTCTTCGTCAAGAACAAGGTCGAGATCCTGCCGCCGAGCATCACGAACCAGGTCGGGCCGGAGCTGAAGAAGGCGCCGGTCCCGGCGACGATCACGCTGAACCCGGACGGCAGCCTCGTCTCGTTCGGCATGGAGGCGAAGTTCTCCGGCGACGGCCACAACGTCGAGCTGAAGTACGACTTCCGGTTCACCGGCAAGGCGAGCCTGCAGGACATGCCGAAACTGCCGGACGCGTCCCAGATCACCGTGCTGCCGGACCGCGCCGCCGTGAACGACTTCTACCGCCGGCTCGGCGAAGCGCAGGGCAGCTGACGCGTGACCACGACCCGAGGTGAACTCCGATGACCCAGCCGCCGGACCCGCAGCAGCCGCAGTGGTGGCAGCCGCAGCCGAACCAGCCTGGCCAGCCTGGTCAGCCGCCCGCTTGGCAGCCGGAGCAGCAGGCGACCGGCCCGCACGCCGGGCAGTGGCAGCAGCAGAACGCCGAGCCGGGCACGGGTTCCTACACGGGCCAGTGGAACCAGGGGCCGCAGCCGGGCACGTCCGGGTCGTTCTCGGGCCTGTGGCAGCCGGGCGCGCCGGCTCCGTGGCAGCCGCCGTCCCAGCAGCACCCGGGTACACCCGGGGGTGGCGGGCCGGCGCAGGGTCAGCCCGGGCAGCAGTTCGGCGGCGGCTTCCAGCCGGCGCAGTACGGCGGGCTCGGCGCGTTCACCCCGGAGCCGGCGAAGAAGCCGAAGTCCAAGAAGCCGTTGCTGATCGCGGGCGCGGCGGTTCTGGTGCTCGTGGTCGGCGGCGGGGCGGCGTGGCTGCTCGGCGCGTTCCGCGGTGACGTCCTCGAGCAACAGTCCCTTCAGGACGGTGTGGTCAAGGTCCTCAACGAGAACTACGGCGAGCCGGACGTGAAGAACGCGCAGTGCCCGTCGAACGAAGCGGCCCGGAACGGGACGACCTTCGACTGCACGGTCACGATCGGCGGGCAGGAGAAGAAGGTGACCGTGCGGGTGCTCAACGACCGGCCGGAGTACGAGGTCGGCGCCCCGCACTGACCGGGCGGCGCCGGAAAGCCCCGCCCCACCGGGTTTTCCCGCCGGCCACTTTCCCGTCGCCGGGAATTCGCTTGCCGCACAACGGAAAACGGCGGGCCCCGCACCGGAGTGCGGGCCCGCCGTGGTTCCCGGGGCTAGCGGCTCAGAACAGGCCCTCGACGGCCTTGTCCGTGCTCTGGTAGCCGTCGGAGATCTGCGGCAGGGCGGCGGCGATCTGCGCCAGAACCTGCTTCAGGTCCTCGAACTTCTGGTCCCAGTTGCGCTGGGCCTGGTCGTACTGGTCCTTCGCGGAACCGGTCCAGGTGGTGACCAGCGGCTTGAGGTCGTCCTTCAGGCGGTCGAACGCCTGCTGCAGCTCGTTGCCGGTGGTCCTGCAGTCCTCGGCGGCCGCGTTGATGGTGGCGTAATTTACGACAATGCCGGCGCCATCAGGCATGGGATGCTCCTTGTGTGCTCAGGAAGTTCTGGTGGGTGGAGAAGAAGTTCGGGGTCGAGCTCAGCCGAGGCGGTCGAAGCCGCGGTTCACGGCCTGCATGATCTCCTGCTGCTGCTGCTCGGAGCGCTGGTACTTCGAACCGGCTTCCTTCAGCAGCTCCGCGATCTTCTGCAGCGCCTGGTTCATGCCGCGGGCGTCCTCGTCGAAGCGCATCATGACGTTGTCGAACGCCTTCTTCGCCTCACCCTGCCAGCCGGCGCGGGTGGCTTCGATGCGGTCGCGCAGCGTGGACAGGTTCTGGTCCATGCCGGCGCGCACCTCGGTGACGCGGCCTTCGGCCTCGGTGAACTGTTCCGGTGTTCCCTGGAATCCGACAGACATGCCGGAACCCCCTTCGCAAGTTTGGTGGTCGTCCGTACCGGGCTTGTTCGTTTGTACGGCCCTACGACGCAGACATTGCCATGCCCGGTTCCCCCGTGTCGTGCTTTGCCCGCAAGTAGTTGCTTGCGTTAACGCCCACTGCGGGAACCGAACGCCGGAGGTATTCGCCGGCCACTCCGAACCAGCGACGCGTCACCCGAAAATGTCTTCTCCACCAGCGGAGTTAGCACACGCACAGCGACCGCGGCACCGCTGTCACTGATCGCGTTTCATGATTCGCATCTGGGAAAAGTCTTCGTCTTCATCACCCGATCGAGGCGTCCGGGCGGGAGGTTGCGAAAGCGAAGGAACCGGATCGGGAACCTCCGCGACCGGCAGCCCGCGGGCGCGGCGGAACCGTTCGGCGGCGGCGCGCAGCGCGCCGGGCGTCGGGTCGCCGGACTTCGCGCCGCGGCCGCTGCGCTTCAGCAGCTCGGCGTTTTCGCTGCGGCGCCGCTGGACGCGCGCCTTCGCGTTCCCGGCGACGCGGCGCGCGTGCGTCACCGCGTCCTGGCCCGCCCGTTTGAAGGACGCCGCGGCGCTTTCGAATTCTTCGGACGGCACCGCGTGCCTCTCTCAGTTGAGGATTTCGACCGTGGACACGGCTTGCGTGCACGCGACGGCGACCCGGTCCTTCAGCTGCGCCGTGGCGTACTGGCAGCCGATGTGCACCCGCACCTTGCCCTTCGCGACCACGTACCAGTCGACCTGGAGATCCGGCCGGTCCGGTTTGCTTTCGTGGTAACCGATCACGGTCCGGCCGGCGTAGGACACGCTCGGGTTGAACGCGCTCCAGCGCTCGGTGTCGGCCTCCGCGCTGCGCTTGAGCTCGTCGACCAGCTTCTGCGGATCGGCGGTCGCGTCGTAGTCCATCACGTATTCCTGCGCGACGAGCAGGTCGTTGCCGTCGCGGGATTCCTGCGGGTGGATGACGACCTGGCGGTCGGCGACCCGGTCGTCGGTCTGGACCCAGTCCCCCGGCGAGACGAACTTGAAGTCGTACTGCGAGAGCGTGCGCCCGCTCGCGGCGTCGTTCCCGGAGCTCTTGAACACGAGGATGCCGGCGACGACGAGCGCGGCCACGACGACCACCGCGATCCCGGCGACGCCCCACAGCTTCCGCTTGCTCTTCGCGGCCGGTTCCGGCGCGGGCCGCACCGGCGGCGGGCCCGGCTGGGCGGGCTGGCCGGCGGCCGGGGTCCACGGGCGGGCCGCGGGCTGGCCGTGGGGCGGCGACGGCGGCGGCCCCTGGCGGTTCGGGAACCCGCCCGCGGCGGGCGCGGTGCGCGGCGGGACCGGTGCCTGGCGCGGGGCGACGTCGCCGGGCCGGACGACCTCCGTGCGCTGCGCCGCCGGGCTGTGCGCGCCGCCCGGTACCGCGCCGAGCCGCGCCATCGTTTCGCCGGGGAGGGCGCCGGTGCGGTCCGGGTCCACCAGCACCGCCCGCAGCGCGCCGCGCGCCACGACCGTCTCGGGCTGGTCGAGGCTCGTCGGCACGACGCCGGTGCGCTCGTGCACCAGCCGGGAGATCATCGGGATCCGGCTCGAGCCGCCGACCAGGAAGATCGCCGTGAGCTGCTTCGGCCGCAGGCCCGCGTCGCCGATGGCCGCGACGGTCAGCTCCACCGCGCGGCCCAGCGGCGCGGCGATCAGCCGCTCCAGGTCTTCGCGGGTGACGTGGGCGTCGGCGAACGGCGGCGGCATCGGCACGTCCGTGTAGGCGTGCCGCGAGAGCGTCTCCTTCGCACCCCGGACGTCCTGGCGCAGCACGCGGCGGCGGCGCCGGTCGACCAGCTCCCGCCCTTCCACGAGCTGGCGCCACGCGTCCGGGTCGGCCGCGGACACCAGCGAGCCGACGTGCTCCAGCAGCGCCTGGTCGACGTCCGCGCCGCCGAACCCGGGGTCGCCCCGGGTGGCGAGGACCTGGAACCCGCCGCGCTGCGGACGGCCGGCGCGGTCCCGCGCGTTTTCCGGCGGCAGCCGCCGGACCACGCTGACGTCCACCGTGCCGCCGCCGAGGTCCAGCACCGCGAGCGCGTCGCCGGGGCGGCCGCTGAACTCGACGGTGCGGTCGTTCGTCACGTCCTGCGGCGCGAACGTCGCCGCGTGGTACACCGCCGCGGCGACCGGCTCGGGCACCAGCGCGACCTCGCGCGCCAGCCCGCCCGCCGCCTGCCGCAGCAGCCGGGTGCGGATCGCGCCCCAGTCCGCGGGGTGGGTCAGCACCAGCAGGTCGATCTCGGCGTCCCCGGCGAGACGGCGCGCTTCGGCCACCGCGCGCCCGAGAACGGCGTGCACGACGTCGGTCACCCGCAGGACGCTGTCGCCGAGGAGCAGCTCGCCCTCGTCGATCCGGCGCTTCGGGTTCGGCTCGTACCGCGAGGGGTCGACCGCCGCCTGCCGCTCGGCCTCCTGGCCGACGAACAGCGTGCCGTCCGCGGCCGCGAACACCGCCGAGGACATCAGCGGCTGGCCGTCGATCACCACGACCTGCGGTTCGCGCCCGTTCACGGAGGCGACGACGCAGGTGCTCGACGTCCCGAAGTCCACCGCAACCCGGACCGTCACCAGCAGCTCCCGCACATTTCGTCGCGATTCCCCACACCCCGCCGGCGGGGCGCTCCCTCGGGGAGGAACCTACCCACCCCGCCGGGAGCTCGTCCCGCCGCCGTCGTCAGTCGGGCTGGATCCACGCGACCTGGATCAGCTGCTTGCCCGCCTTCCGGGTGAGCAGGTTGCCCCGGCCCGGCGGCATCGCGCTCGGCTTGATGTTGCCGACCAGCGCGCCCTCGTCGCGGGAACCGTTCATCACCATGCCCGGCGCCGCGATCTCCTTCAGCTTGCCGATGATCGGGTCGTACATCGCCTTGCTCGCACCACCGGTGCGCCGCACGACCACCAGGTGCAGGCCGACGTCCTTGGCCTGGGGCAGGAAGTCGGAGATCTTCCGCAGCGGGTTGGTCGTCGACGTGGCCACCAGGTCGTAGTCGTCGACCAGGATGAACAGCTCCGGGCCCTTCCACCACGACCGCGTCTTCAGCTGCTCCTGCGTCACGTCCGGGCCCGGCAGGCGCCGCGTCATCGAGTTGAAGACGTCCCCGACCATGCTCTCCAGCTGGTTCGACGACACCGCGTACCCGAGCAGCGCGTCGCCCTGGACGAAACCGAGCATCGTGCGCCGGTAGTCCACCAGCAGGATGAGCGCTTCGGACGGGGTGTAGCGCTCCGAGATGCCGCGGGCGATCTGCCGCAGCAGGTTCGTCTTGCCCGACTCGCCGTCGGCGAAGGCGTAGAAGTGCGGCTCGGCGTTGAAGTCGAGGTAGATCGGCTGCAGGTCTTCCTCGTTGACGCCGATCGGGACCAGCTTGGAGTCCCGCGCGGTGTCGAGCTTCAGCACCTCTTCGTAGGTGATCATCTCCGGCAGCAGGCGGACCTGCGGCGCGACCCGGCCGCGCCACGCGCCCTTGATCTTCGCCACCGCGTCGGCCACCCCCGCCGCGATCGTCTCCGGGTCGCTCGACCCGTCGATCCGCGGGAGACCGCCGAGCATGTGCAGCTTCTCCCGGGTCAGGCCGCGGCCCGGCCGCCCGGCCGGGATGTTGACCGCGACGCGGCGGTCGATGTCGGACTCGGTCGGGTCACCGAGGCGCAGCTCGAACCGGGTGCCCAGCATGTCCTTGATCGCCGGCCGGATGTCCGCCCAGCGGTTGGCGGCGACGATGACGTGCACGCCGTAGGACAGACCCTGCGTGGCCAGCCGGGTGATGGTGGTTTCCAGCTCTTCGAAGTCGTCGCGCAGGGCCCGCCAGTTGTCGACGACGAGGAACGCGTCGCCGAACGGGTCCTGGTCCGGCCGGATCTCGCCGCGGCGCTTGCGGTTGCGGAACTCGGTCATCGAGTCGATGCCCATCGCCCCGAACCGGCCTTCCCGCTCGGTGAGCAGGGTGGTCAGCTCCGCCACGATCCGGCGGGCCTTGTCCGGCTCGCGCCGCGCCACCGCGACGCCGCCGACGTGCGGCAGGTCGGCCAGACCGGTCAGCGTGCCGCCACCGAGGTCGAGGCAGTAGAACTGCGCTTCCTCGGGGGTGTGCGTGAGCGCCATCGACATGATCAGCGTCCGCAGCATCGTCGACTTGCCCGACTGCGGGCCACCGACGATCACGCCGTGGCCGGACGCACCGGAGAAGTCCGCCCACAGCGGGTCGCGGCGCTGCTCGTACGGCCGGTCGATGATGCCGAGCGGGACCTGCAACCGGCCGTTGCCGAAGAAGCCGACCGGGGACAGGCCGCGGTCGTCGGTCGGGTTCAGGTTCGGCAGCAGCGTGTCGAGGGAGTTCGGGTCCTTCAGCGGCGGCAGCCACACCTCGTGCGCCGGCGGGCCCTGCCCGACCAGCCGCGAGACGATGACGTCCAGCTCGCTGGGTTCGACCGCCTCTTCGGGCTGCCGCTGCTCTTCCTTCGGGGCTTCCTCGATGAACTGCGGTTCCGGCTCCTTCGGCAGTTCGACGAAGTCCGGGACGAACAGCTGCGGCCGCTTGTCCGCGCGGACCACGGTCGCCGCCGGGCCGGCCGCCTTCAGGCCTGCCGGCCGGTACGGGCCCGAGACGTAGGACGCCTTGAACCGCACCAGCGTCGAGGTGTCGTACTTCAGGTAGCCACCACCGGGGACCGAGGGCAGCTCGAACGCGTCCGGCACGCCGATCGCGGCGCGGGACTCCGCCGCCGAGAAGGTCTTGAGGCCGATCCGGTACGACAGGTGCGAATCCAGGCCGCGCAGCTTGCCTTCCTCGAGGCGCTGGGAGGCGAGCAGCATGTGCATCTGCAGCGACCGGCCCAGCCGGCCGATCGCGACGAAGAGGTCGATGAAGTCCGGCTTCGCCGACAGCAGCTCGGAAAACTCGTCACAGACGATGAACAGCGCGGGCAGCGGGTCGAGGTCGGCGCCGTTTTCGCGGGCTTTCTCGTATTCCCAGACGTTCTTGAAGTTGCCGCCGTTCTTCAGCGCTTCCTGGCGCCGGTTCATCTCGCCGGCCAGCGCGTCCCTCATGCGGTCGACCAGCGTGACCTCGTCCGCGAGGTTGGTGATGACCGCGGAGACGTGCGGGGCCTTGTCCAGGCCCATGAACGTCGCGCCACCCTTGAAGTCGACGAGGACGAAGTTGAGCGTGCTCGACGAGTGCGTGGCCAGCAGGCCCAGCACCAGGGTGCGGAGGAACTCCGACTTGCCGGAACCGGTCGCGCCGATGCACAGGCCGTGCGGGCCCATGCCCTCGGCGGCGGCTTCCTTGATGTCCAGCTCGACCGGCTGGCCGTACTCGCCGACGCCGAACGGGACGCGGTAGCGGTCGCGGATCGGCCGGGGCCGCCACGCCTGCTGGACGTCGAAGGTCATCGGGTCGCCCGGGATGCCGAGCAGTTCGAGCAGCGACGGGTTGGACAGCAGCGGCTCTTCGTCGCCGACGTCCTGGCCCGCGGCGCCGCCGACGCGGTACGGCGAGATGAGGCGGGCCAGCGACTCGGTCTCCACCAGGCTGAGCGTGTCGGGGCGGCCGAACCACTCGACGCCGCCGGCGCTGCGGGCGCCGAGCCGGTCGGCCTCCACGACGAGCCGGAGGCCGCGGCGGGCGGCGAGGTTGCCGAGCGAGTCGGACAGGTCGATCAGCGTGACGCCGACCAGGCCCTCCTCGAGGACGATCTGCTCTTCGCGGGTGACCTCGGCGTCGTCGATGATGATGACGACGTGCGGCTGGTCCGGCGCCGGCGTGGCGTTGCGCGAGAACCGCTGGCGGTCACGGAGTTCTTCGTCGAGCCAGTTTTCGATCTGGGCCAGCGAACCGGCCATCATGCGGAGCTGGCCGATGCCGTCCGACAGCGTCGGGTGCTGGGCGTGCGGCAGCCACTTCGCCCACTCCCACTCCTCCTTCGCGCGGCCCGCGGTGGCGACCGCGACCAGCACGTCGTCGGGGCTGTGGAAGGTGACCATCTGCGCGAGCATCGCGCGGGTGAGGCCGCGGGTCAGCGCCCGGTCGCCCTGCATGCTCACCGCGGCGAACCCGCGGAGGGTGATCTGGGTGGGCAGGTCCGGCACGATCGAGTGCGCGCGCACGAACCGGCGCAGCGCGAGGGTGGCGATCGGCTCCAGTTCGTCGACCGGCCCGGTCTGCGGCGGGACCAGCCGCGTCGCGAGGCGGTGCGAGCTGCGCCCGACGCGCAGGTGCAGGAAGTCCTGGTCGTTCTGCCGCCGCTCCCACATCCGGCGGCTGGCCGCCAGCGACCACAGCGACTGCGGGTCGGGGTGCACCCACTCGAGCGCGGCGCGCTGGTCGACCATCGCCTCGCGGGCGCGGTCGCGCATCTGGCCGAGGTAGCGGAGGTAGTCCTTGCGGTCTTCGTCCATCTCGGCGCGCTTGGCACCGCCGCCCTTGCCACCGCCGCCGGCCATCATCCCGAGCGTCCCGACGACCATCATGCCGCCCATGGCCATCATCATCGGGTTCCGCCCGCTGGCGGTGAACATGAAGACCATCATCCCGAGCGACGCGAAGATCATGACGATCGGCAGCGCCTTCATCACGATGTTGCCGGGGATGACCCGGGGCACCTCGGGCGGCGGCTCGAGGTGCACCTCACCACCCGGCGGGCGCGGTGCCGCCAGCCGCGGCGACTTCTTGAACTGCAGCGTGCTCATCGAAGGACCCCTCATTCAAACTCGACGATGGCGGCCACCGCTTGGTGCGCAAGGTGCGCGAACAACCTATCGAACGTCCTGGCGGAATTCCGGCGGATGCCGTAACCGCTCACCGGCGTGGTCCTGACCCCGCCTGGCGAGTGTACGGCCCGGCACCGGCAGTGATCCGGCGTTCCGGCCACCGACCTGCGTTCTCCCGGCGACCCGAGCTGGGCCCGGCGGTGAATTTCGGACGTTCGATGATGCCGGCACCGGGGTTCGGTATAAGTTCCCCCGGGAGCAGTCTCGACCGAGCGGGGGCAGTGCAGTGGCTACGGGCACGACAGTTTTCAGCAGGGTGACGGTCGTCGCGCCCTCGACGCGGATCGATGTGGCGCTGCCCGCCGACGTCGCGGTGGCCGACCTCCTGCCGATGCTGCTGGACATGGCCAAGGAAACCGCGCCCGACGGCGGGGCGCGCCACGGTGGCTGGGCGCTCGCCAAGCTCGGGGACGCGCCGCTCGACCCGAGCCGGACGCTGGCTTCGCTCGGGGTCGTCGACGGTGAGCTGCTGCAGCTGCGCAAGCGCAACGAAAACCCGCCGCCGCCGCTCTACGACGACGTCGTCGACGCCATCGCCGAGTCCTCGCCCGACAGCTTCCGGCCGTGGACCAAGGAGACGGCGAACCGCTTCGGGCACGTCGCGGGCGGGCTGGCGCTGGTCATCGCCGCCGTCGCGCTGTTCATGAGCGGGTCCTTCTACGGCGGCAGCGCGCTCGGCGCGGCCATCGCGGGCGGCATCGGCGCGATCGCGTGCGTCGCGGTCGGCGCGACGCTCGCCAAGGCCTACCAGGCGGAAGCGACCGGCGTCCTGATCGCCGCGGCCGGCGGCCTGCCACTCGCGTTCGTCAGCGGCTTCTACATCGTGCCCGGCCTTTCCCTGCGGGCGAACCTGCTGCTCGGCGCGGTCCTCGTGATCATCGTCGCGTCCGTCTGCATCATGGTCATCGGCGCCGGCATCACGACGTTCATCGCGGCCGCCACCGCCGGCACCTTCGGCGGGCTGGCCTTCCTCTTCGGCACGCTCGTCGCGCACCCGGCGGCCGGCATCGCGGCCGGCACGGTCGCGGTCGCCCTCGCCTGCATCTCGATCCTGCCGCGCGCCACGATCTGGCTCGCGAAGCTGCCGCTGCCGCACGTCCCCAGCAACGCCGAAGAGCTGAAGGAAGACTCCGGCTTCCCCGACTACCGCGCGATCGAGCTCCGCACGGCGATCGCGCACAACTACATGACCGGCCTGATGGTCGGCTGCGGCGCCACCGTCGCCGTCTCGGCGGTCATCGCCGCCAGCGCGCCCGGCGTGTTCGGGATCATCCTCGGCGTCGTGGCGACGCTCGTGCTGCTGCTGCGCGCCCGCGCGTACGCCAACGGCAGCCAGGCGATCGCGCTGCTCACCACCGGCCTGGTCTCGGCGACCGGGATCGGCGTCGGCTGGCTGATCTCGGCGAGCGCCCAGAACCGCCTGCTCTACGTCTTCGGCGCGCTGATCCTGCTCGCCGCCGGCGCGCTCGTGGTCGGTGTGATCTTCCCGAACCAGCGCTTCTCGCCGCCGCTGCGCCGGACCGTCGAGATCATCGAAGCGCTCTGCATCGCGTCGGTGCTCCCGCTCGCCCTGGGTGTGATGGACCTTTACACCACCCTGCGGCACCTGAACTTCAAGTAACCGGATCGGGTGAATCTCGGATGTCAGTGGCACGGCGGACCACGACGGCTTTGCTGGCCGGCACGATCGGCGTCCTGGCGCCGCTCGGGATGGCGGTGCCGGGGTGGGCGCAGCAGTCCACCGACGGCTACTTCGCGACCCCGCCGCCGGTCGACCCGGGCAAGCTGATCGCGGACGAGCGCAAGCCGGACAAGAACTACAAGCAGTCGAAGGGCTGCGTCCAGCGCAGCACCCTCGGCCAGAACATCGAAATCAAGTACCGGCCCTGGGGCCAGGACTACCTGCAGATCTCCAAGGCGCAGGACATCGTCAGGGCGGCCACCGGCGGCGGCGCGGGCAAGGGCGTCCGGGTCGCGGTGGTCGACACGGGCGTGACGCGGCACCCCTGGCTGCCCAACCTCCTGTCCGGCGGTGACTACGTCTCCACCACGACGAAGGGCCAGCCGCCGGGGCTCGAAGACTGCGACGGGCACGGCACCGAGGTCGCCGGGATCATCGCGGCGAAGCCGGACAACCCCGAGGTCGGCTTCGTCGGCGTCGCCCCGGACGCGACGATCGTGTCCTACCGCCAGCTGAGCGAGAACTACGAGCCCAACACGGAAACGGCGGCGCCGCCGCCGCCGTCGTCCAGCACCGCGGGCACGCCCTCGTCGAGCACCAACCCGCCGTCCGGGTCGGAATCGTCGCTGCCGCCGTCGGGTGGTGGCGGCGGGACCGGCGAAGGCGACCAGACCTCGCCCGGGCAGTCGAACGGCGGGCGCCAGCTGGAGAAGGCCGGCACCGCGGGCACGCTGAAGACGCTGGCCGAGATCATCCGCGGCATCGCCGAGCGCAACGAGGCCGACATCATCAACATGTCGGTCGACAACTGCCGTCCGGCGACCGGGTCGATCACCGAAGGCGAGCAGCAGGTGCAGGCCGCCGTGCACTTCGCGGCCGAGAAGGGCGTCGTGATCATCGCCGCCGCGGGCAACGCGACGGACACGTGCCCGCAGAACGACCAGCCCGACGCGAAGAAGCCCAAGACGATCGTGACGCCGCCGTGGTTCGCCGACGACGTCCTGTCGGTGGGTGCGATCGACGACACCGGCGGCGTGGCCGCGTTCAGCGTGCACGGCCCCTGGGTGGGCGTCGCGGCGCCGGGCACGAAGATCGTCTCGCTCGACCCCGCCGAAGGCTCGAACGGCCTCGCGAACCTGACCTTCGAAAGCGGCGACAAGGCCAGCGAGATCCAGGGCACCAGCTTCGCGGCGCCGTACGTCGCCGGGCTGGCCGCGCTGGTGAAGGCGAAGTTCTCGCAGCTCGACGGGCGGGGCATCGTCAACCGGATCAAGCAGACGGCCCAGCACCCGGCCGCACCCGGCGGGCGCGACAACTTCGTCGGCTTCGGCGTGGTCGACCCGGTGGCCGCGCTGACCGCGACCCTGCCGTCCGAAGTCGGGGGCATGGCGCCGATCCCGTCCCAGCAGATGGCCCAGCTGCCGCCGGCGAACGACCGCAGCTCGACCCCGGTGATCGTGGCGCTCGCGGGCACCGGCGGCGGCGTGGTGGCGTTGCTGATCACGCTGTTCGTGATGCGCACGCTCCGCCGCACCCGCACGGCCGAGACCGGGCCGGCCCGCCGCTGACGACCTCCCCTTGGCCCGCGTTTCCCGTGCGGGCCAAGGGAAAGCTCACGGCTTCTTCTTCTCCGGCGCCGGCTTCTCGTCCTCGCCGATCACCGGCGGGGCCACCAGACCGGGCTCGCCCAGCAGTTCCGACGACGTCGTCACCGGGCGCGTCTTCGGCTGACGCCGTCCCCCACCGCCGCCGCCGAACGCGCCGAAGCCCATCATCGGCATCATCGGGACACCGCCGGACGTCTGCTGGTTCGCCACGTGGTCCGGGGCGGGCGCGGCTTGCGGGGCGTCGGCGGGCGGCGCGTCGTCCGGGGTTCCCGAAGCGGTGTGCTTCGGCTCCGCCGAAGACGGCGACGTGACCTCGTCCGAAGCTCCGGCTGAGGACGGCGTCGTCGCTTCCCCGGCCGCCGACGGCGTGGCCGGGTCCACGGCGTCGCCCTCGTTCAGCGCCCCGTCGTGCAGCTTGAACTTCTCCTGCGGGTACCGGTGCCGGATCTCGATGCTCCGCGAAGCCGCGTCGGGGTCGTCGACGCCTTCGCAGAGCCGGTCGAACGCCTCCATGACGTCCCGCGCGGTCTCGTACAGCGCCTTCGCCGACTCCTGCGTCTCCTCCAGCTGGGCCCGCGCCCGCCGGGCGCCGCCGCTCGGGAGGAGCATCGTCTCCGACGTCAGGTCCGCCGCGTCCACCAGGACTTCGACGAGGTCGACGACGACGTGGCGGACCGTCTCGACCAGCTCGTCGAGCGCGCCCGCCAGGACGTTCAGCGCTTCCTCGAGGTCACCGCCCGCCGCGCCGATCTCCCGGATGTAGGCGACGAACGAGTCCGCGTCGCGCCCCTCCCAGCCCGCGTCGAGGCGGCCGAGCTGGTCGTCGAGCCGGGTGGACACCTCGGCCGCGACGGAAGCCGCTTGGCGCAACCGGTCCGCTTCGGCGCCCAGGTCGGCCCAGCGCCCGATCAGCGGGCGGAAGTACGTCTCCACGGGGTCGAGGACCCCGAGCTGCCGGGCGAGGTCGGTGAGGTAGCCCAGGTACGGCTCGGCCGCCTCGGTGATGTCCTCGCCCTGCGGCACCGCCACCGCCACCGGCTGCTGCTTCGCCAGCGGGTGCGGAATGGACTCGGTCGTGCTTTCGGCGATCATCCCTCGAGCCTCCCGGCGCGCTTGATCAGCTCGGCGGCGTCGGCGTCCTGGCCGTCGTGGCGCACCGTGACCTGCCGCAGCGCTTCCGCGGCCGAGCGCAGCGCTTCCGCGCCGTCGGTCAGCTGGCGCCGCAGCGCCCCGGCCGCGCGCCCGTACGACTCACCGAGGCCGATCCCGGCCCCCAGCGGCCCGTAGGACTCCGCGGAAACGCCCTCGCCCCCGACCCCGGCCGCCGCCGCGTCCAAGTCGCCGGCGGCCGCCTCGGCCGTCTTGGCGTACTCGGCGACGACGACGCCGTCCATCCTCAAGCCGGCCACGGCACCTCCGCTCAGCAGACAACGCTCCGGGCGTGTGACGCGCGGAGCGGGCCGGCGGTTCCGCTCAGCTCCCCGCCGGGCGGGTCGGCGTCGAGAACGAACCCGCGATCGGGTCGATCGGCACCGAGTCGAACTGCTTGAGCACGTCCTGGGTGTTCAGCGACGCCCCGGTCGGCAGCAGCCCGATCACCGACTCGGGCGCGGGCTGCCGGTTGTTCAAGCCGATCGCGTCCGCCGTCGCCGCGTCCGGGACGCTGTAGCGGATCCCGCGGTCCGAGACCAGCTGGATGGTGCCCTTGCCGAAGCTGTCCTTGCCGGTCGCGGACTGGACCACCGCGGCGAAGCCCGGCTTGAGGTAGAAGCCGTTGATCGGCACGCGGTTCGGGCCCGGCGTGGTCACCGTCATCGGGGTGAACTTGTCGCCGGTGCCCTTCTGGCCCGGCAGCTGCGTGT
The DNA here is from genome assembly GCF_040648295.1 of Amycolatopsis sp. NPDC049159. Classification (NCBI taxonomy): domain Bacteria; kingdom Bacillati; phylum Actinomycetota; class Actinomycetes; order Pseudonocardiales; family Pseudonocardiaceae; genus Amycolatopsis; species Amycolatopsis sp. NPDC049159. Next base: position 381,741 of record NZ_JBEZDL010000003.1, on the reverse strand, counting down.
CGACGTACACCGAGGTGTGCGCGTCCTGGTCGGCGCCGGAGCCGACCAGCGACCAGCCCAGGCAGGCGACCGAGGAGTTCTTCGTCGCGTCGAGCACCGTCGGCACCGAACGCGGGAAGTCGTCGACCGCGATGTAGTCCTTGTCGGTGGGCTGCAGCACGTGCACGCCGGCCAGCTTGTCCAGGCCGAGGACCTGGATCTTGCTCCCGCTGCCGTTCTTCGCGACGCGGATGATGTCGGCGACCGCGTTGGAGATCTTCTGGATGCCGCCGGGCGTGATCGCCCAGTAGTCGGGCTGCGCGCCGGTCGGCTGCGTGGAGAAGACGTCGCCGACGGTGAGGCCGTCGAAGTCCGCCGGGGACTGGCCGCTCGGGATCTGCGGCGGGGTCAGGCGCGCGACCTCCGGGATCGCGTTCAGCAGCCCCGGCGTGATCTTCCGCCCCGTCGGCGGCAGCTGCAGCGCCGTCCCGACCGCGTTGTTGGCGTTGTCGACGTCGACCTCGGCGCGCACGGTGTTGGCGTTCGGCCGGTTCCGCGAGCTCGGCAGCCGGTAGACGAGGTAGGTCTTGCCGTTGTCGGCCTTCGCCAGCAGCGCTTCGTTCTCCCCCAGCTCGGTGCCGAGGCCGGTGGGCGCGATGCCGCCGAAGACGTAGGTGTTGGTCTTGCCCGTGTCGGGGTTCGGCAGCGCCGGGTCGAGCTGGACCTGGTCGCACACCGCCCAATTCGGGGAAATGCGCTGGGAATCCGACGGGATCAGCTGCGGGCCGTCCGGAATTCCGGTGAGTTTGTCGCGCGGAATGGACTCGAGCTGCGCGTCGGAAACGACCGTGGGGTTCTTCACACTCGCCGGGCTCGCCGCGGCGGGCGCGGCCGGTGCCGCGGTCGAACCGCCGCTGCCCGCGCTCGAGTTCTTCGACTGCGCCAGCAGCAGGAGGCGGGCGGACGCGAGGTTGAACGTGGGGATCAGCTTCTTCGGGTTGCCCGTCACGACGTAGACCGTGCCGGACTGTTCGCCGATCACGATGTTCCCGGCCTCCGGCACCGAAGGCGCCGGGCTGAGCAGGCCCCAGACGATGAACACGATCATGCCCAGCGCGCCCAGCACGACCCCCACGATGGTCGCCCTCGTGTGGGTGCGCATCGGGTCGTGCAGCATCACGGCGTCCCGCCGGACCAGCGCCGACTGCATCCGCCGCAGGACGAACTGATACGCCTGAACCTGAGACTTAGTCGTGGGTGTTGATGGCATTCTCGACCTACAGCTCTCCCCGTCGCGGTACGGTTCCGCAGGATAGCCGTACGGGGACCGTCTGGTGTGGGGTTTCTACCAACTCAAGCTAGTGTCGGACTCCCCGGGACCCGGCTTCCGGGTACGCAGCAAGCACGAGGGGAAGAGAAAGCGCGGATGTCCGTCACCAACCCTCCACGTCCGCCTGGCCCGCCCGGGCCCCCGCCGCCCGGCCGCCAGCCGGGCCCGCCGCCGCGTCCGGTGAGACCCGGTGGTCCCGGCGGCCCAGGAGGCGTCCCCGGTGGACCTGGCGGACCCGGTGGCGGTCCGGGTGGCCCGGGCATGCCCCCGCGTGGCCCTGGTGGCCCCGGTCCCGGCGCTCCTGGTCCCGGTGGTCCCGGTCCGCGTCCCGGTGGGCCTGGTGGTCCCGGTGGTCCCGGTGGTCCCGGTGGTCCCGGCGGCGGCGGTCCCGGTGGCCCGGGTGGACCCGGCGGCGGCGGTCCCGGTGGCCCGGGTGGTCCCGGCGGCGGCGGTCCCGGCGGTCCGGGTGGACCCGGTGGCCCGAGCGGCCCGCAGGGACCCGAAGACAGCCCCGCTCCTCCCTCCGGCGCGACGCGGCTGGCCCCGCCGGCGCGGCGCCGCTCCTCCGGCGTCAACCTCGGCCCGCTCCCGGTCGCCAACCTCGTAGTGCTCGAGGTCGGCCTCGCCGTCGGGCTGGTGCTGCTCGCGATCGACATGTCGCTCAAGTACGTCGGCATCGGCATCGTCGCCTTCGCCCTCATCGTCGCGCTGCTGCGCTGGCGCGGCCGCTGGTTCACCCAGTGGATCGGCCTCACGATGCGCTACTCGTTCCGCTCCCACGACCGCACCGCGAACCCGCTGCCGCCGAGCACCGTCGAAGAGCTGGCGGCCGAAGAGACCGCGGTGACCGGCCCGGACGACGCCCGCGTGAACCTGCTCCGCATCGCGGTGCCGGACCTCGTGGTGGCGCACGGCGTCGACCACGAACGCCAGCAGGTCGGCCTTTCGTGGAACGACGGCACGTGGACGGCGGTGCTGCTCGTCGAGCCGACACCGGCGCTGATCACCCAGGCCGGTGGCGCGCCCAGCCTCCCGCTGTCGGCGCTCGCCCCCTGCCTCGAAGACCGCGGTGTGGTCCTCGACGCCATCCAGATGATCTGGCACTGCTACCCGGGCAGCGCGGCGCTGCCGTCGGACTCGCCGGCGCTCAGCTCCTACATGGAGGTGCTCGGGCCGCTGCCCGCGGCGGCGCGGCGGACGACGTGGGTCGCGATCCGGCTGGACCCGAAGCGCTGCCCGGCGGCGATCCGCGAGCGCGGCGGCGGCGTCGTCGGCGCCCACCGCGCGCTGATCGGCGCGCTTTCGCGGGTGCGCAACGCACTCGAGTCCCAAGGCGTGCCGACCCGGCCGCTGGACCCGGACGAGCTGCTGCGCGCCGGCATCTCGGCCGCCGAGCTCACCGCCGTCGCCGGTTCGCCGAACAAGGTCACGCTGCAGGAACGCTGGTCCGGCGTGACCGCGGCCGGCATCGGCCACGCGAGCTACGCGATCACCGGCTGGCCGAAGGGCAAGATCGCCGGCAGCCTCGACGCGCTGACGAGCGTCCGCGCGCTGTCGGCGACCCTCGCGATGTCGATTTCCCCCGCGTCCGACGAAGGCAAGATCGGGCTGCGCGGCGTGGTCCGGCTGAGCGCGCGCAACCCGCGTGAGCTCGACGCCGCCGACCAGCGGCTGCACGGGCTGTCCGAGCGGCTCGGCGTGGACCTGACGCCGCTGCGCGGGCTGCAGGTCTCCGCGTTCGCCGCGACGCTGCCGATCGGAGGTACGGCATGACTTCCCGCGTCCGTGACGCCGGGCAGAACACCGGGGTGTCGCCGGAGTTCACCGTGGACCCCGCGATGCTCGACGCGATCAGCCCCTCGGGCGACCGCGGCGGCATCGTGCTCGGCTCGGGCCTCAAGGGCGAGCCGCTGACGATCTCGGCGCTGCGCTCGACCCCGACGCGCATCGTGCTGGTGGGCGGGCTGTACCTGGCCCGCCAGGTCGCGATGCGCGCGATGGCGGTCGGCGCGTGGGTCGTGGTGGCGACGGGCCGTCCGACGGAGTGGCAGGTGCTGTCCCGCGCGGCCGGCAGCCGCGACGGCCGGCCGTCCCCGCTGGTGCAGATCCGCCGCCTGTCCCCGGTCGAGCTGCCGAGGCCGTCGGAGGACGCACCGCTGCTGGTCGTCACCGACGGCGGCCCGACCCCGCAGGACCTGTTCCCCCCGCGCTCGCCGTGGCAGACGACGATCTACGTCCTCCCGTACCTGCACCCGCAGGCGGGCGCGACGGCCAACGCGGCGGACCTGGTCCTGATGCAGCGCCTCCCGGCCGGCCAGGCCGAGCTGGCGGCCCGCATCTGGCGCCTGCCGCCGCAGATGATGCGGCAGCTGACGACGTTGAAGGACGACCAGGTGGTGGCACTGGGCCGCAACCTGTGGCGTCCCCTGCGCCTGGTGACGACGGGCAAGGAGCAGCAGCTCCTGGGCCCCGTCCGCCGCGGCGACTGAGCACCACTTCGGACGTGCGAAAGCGGGTGGTTCCTCTCGAGGGAGCCACCCGCTTTCGTCTCCGAGGTCAGCGACGCAATCCAGCCGACGGCGTGGCCGCCTCGCCCGCGGCCTGCAGCCGCCGTTCCAGTGCGGCGAGCGCATCGCTGCGGCCGACGGCATCGGTGGGGTCGACATCGGCGAGCGCCCGGTCGACCATCGCTTGCGTCAGGCGCACTCCCTCGCAGACCTGCAAAGGCTTCTCGTTCAACAGCATCGCGGCTCGATCCTCTCCGGTAGTAGTTCTTCCTCTACCTCTTGAGAGGGCTCGACCAGGCTGCAACAGGCTGTCGTCTCCGAGCAGTAGTCACGGGGACGTGCGGACGTTGCGGGTCTGGTCCGCGCGGGCGGCCAGTTCCGCGTCCGGCGGGTAGTCCACGCCCAGCAGGGTCAGGCCGTGGGCCGGGGCGACCGCGCTGTCGCGGATGCCGCTCTCCAGGACCTTCGACGGCCACCTGTCCGTGCGGCGGCCGTCGCCCACCAGGAGGAGCACGCCGACCAGGCTGCGGACCATCGAGTGGCAGAACGCGTCCGCCGAGACCTCGACCTCCAGCAGGTGCTCGTCCACCCGCGTCCACACCAGGCGCTGCAGCTCGCGGATCGTCGTGCCCGTGTCGCGCTGCTTGCAGTACGCCGCGAAGTCGTGCAGGCCCAGCAGTTCCGCCGCGGCCGCGTTCATCGCGTCCGTCGAGAGTGGACGGCCCCACGCGAGGGTGTCGTTGCGGCGCAACGGGTCCACACCCCAGGGCGCGTCCGAGACCCGGTAGCGGTAGTGGCGGCGGATCGCCGAGAACCGGGCGTCGAAGCCCGCCGGGGCGACGCGGGCGCCCAGCACCCGGACGTCACCGGGCAGGAGGCGGTTCCAGCGGCCCGTCATGCGGGTCAGGTCCGGGATGCCTTCGGCGGACACGGGGATCCGGCCGGGCGCCCCCGGGGCAAGCGGTACGACGTCGGCGTGGACGACCTGGCCGGTCGCGTGCACGCCGGCGTCCGTGCGGCCCGCCACGACCACGGACTTCGGCACCGACGCCCCGGGCGGCTGGCGCTGTAGCGCCTCTTCCAGGAGCCCCTGGACCGTCCGGCGGCCCGGCTGGCGGGCCCAGCCCGAGAAGTCCGTGCCGTCGTAGGAGACGTCCAGGCGCAGACGAACGAGCCCGCCCTCCCCAGCGGGAGTGGCGGGCTCGTCCGGTGTCGAATCTGCCGTCAGGACTTCAGTCCTTCTTGGCGTCCGCGTCGGCCTCGTCCGAAGCCGGAGCTTCGGTCTCGGCGGTGGCGGTGTCCTCGGCCGGAGCCTCCTCGGCGGCGGGCGCCTCGGTGGTCTCCTCCGCGGCCGGGGCGGCGGCGGGCTTCTCGTCCTTCGCGAACTTCGTCTTGCGAGCGCGCTCGGCTTCCGAAGTCACCGTCTTCTCGGCCACCAGCTCGATGACGGCCATGGGCGAGTTGTCGCCCTTGCGCGGCATCGTCTTGGTGATCCGGGTGTAGCCACCCGCCCGCTCCGCGAAGTGCGGACCGATCTCGGCGAACAGCTTGTGCACGACGTCCTTGTCACGGACGACCTTCTGCACCTGACGGCGGTTGTGCAGGTCGCCCCGCTTCGCCTTCGTGATCAGCTTCTCGGCCAGCGGGCGGACCCGCTTCGCCTTCGCCTCGGTCGTCGTGATCTTGCCGTGCTCGAACAGCTGCGTGGCCAGGTTGGCCAGGATCAGCCGCTCGTGCGCGGACGACCCGCCGAGCCGGGCTCCCTTGGTAGGGGTGGGCATTGGTTCTCCTAGTTCAGCTCACAGCGTCCAGGCTCAGCGCCTCAGAGCTGCTCGGTCTCTGCGTAGTCCTGGCCATCGTCGTGGCCGTCCGAAATCCCGTCGGCGATGCCACCGACACCCTCCGACCAGCCTTCACCGTCGTAGCTGGCGGCCGCCGCGGTCGGGTCGAACCCGGGCGGGCTGTCCTTCAGCGCGAGGCCGAGACCGACGAGCTTCAGCTTGACCTCGTCGATCGACTTGGCGCCGAAGTTGCGGATGTCGAGCAGGTCCGCCTCGCTGCGCGAGACGAGCTCGCCCACCGTGTGGATGCCCTCGCGCTTGAGGCAGTTGTACGACCGGACGGTGAGATCCAGGTCCTCGATCGGCATCGCGTAGGCAGCGATGGTGTCCGCTTCCTGCGGCGACGGGCCGATCTCGATGCCCTCGGCGTCGACGTTCAGCTCGCGGGCGAGACCGAACAGCTCCACCAGCGTCTTGCCGGCCGACGCGACCGCGTCACGCGGCGTGATCGACGGCTTGGTCTCGACGTCCAGGATCAGCTTGTCGAAGTCGGTGCGCTGCTCGACACGGGTGGCCTCGACCTTGTAGGTCACCTTGAGCACCGGCGAGTAGATCGAGTCGACCGGGATCCGGCCGATCTCCGCGCCCGCCTGCTTGTTCTGCAGGGCCGGAACGTAACCGCGGCCGCGCTCGACGACGAGCTCGATCTCGAGCTTGCCCTTGCCGTTCAGCGACGCGATGTGCAGATCCGGGTTGTGCACGGTGACACCCGCCGGCGGCACGATGTCGGCCGCCGTGACCTCACCCGGGCCCTGCTTGCGCAGGTACATGGTGACCGGCTCGTCCTCTTCCGAGGACACCACGAGCTCCTTGAGGTTCAGGATGATGTCGGTGACGTCTTCCTTCACCCCGGGAACGGTGGTGAACTCGTGCAGCACGCCGTCGATGCGGATGCTCGTCACGGCCGCGCCCGGGATGGACGACAGCAGCGTACGACGCAGCGAGTTGCCGAGCGTGTAGCCGAAGCCGGGCTCCAGCGGTTCGATGGTGAACCGGGAGCGGGTCTCGTTGACCGTCTCTTCGCCGAGAGCCGGCCGCTGGGAAATCAGCATTCTTCCTAATTCCTTTCCAGACGACGCCCGCCATATGACGTCGAAGGGATGGCGCGGCGGCGGCGCACCTGTTGCGCCGCCGCCCGTATTCCGACCGGGGCCGGACTACTTCGAGTAGAGCTCGACGATCAGCTGTTCCTGAACCGGAACGTCGATCTGCGCGCGCTCCGGGAGCTGGTGGACCAGCACGCGGAGGTTGGACTGGACGACCTGCAGCCACGCCGGGATCGGGCGGTCGCCGTAGGACTCCTTGGCCACGACGAAGGGCAGCATCGCGAACGACTTCGGCCGCACGTCGATGATGTCCCACTTGGTGACCTGGTACGACGGGACGTTGACCTTGACGCCGTTGACCAGGAAGTGGCCGTGGCTCACCAGCTGACGCGCCTGACGGCGGGTGCGGGCGATGCCGGCGCGGTAGATCACGTTGTCCAGGCGGGACTCGAGGATCTGCAGCAGGTTCTCACCGGTCTTACCGGGACGCCGGACGGCTTCCTTGTAGTACCGGACGAACTGACGCTCGAGAACGCCGTAGGTGTAGCGAGCCTTCTGCTTCTCCTGCGACTGCAGGAGGTACTCGGACTCCTTGATGCGCCCGCGGCCGTGCTGGCCCGGCGGGTAGGGGCGACGCTCGAAAGCCTGGTCGCCGCCGATGAGGTCAACCTTGAGGCGACGCGAAATACGCGTCGCGGGGCCGGTGTAACGAGCCATTTCTTCTTACTCCTCCCCGTTCCTCAGACCCGGCGCCGCTTGGGCGGGCGGCAGCCGTTGTGAGGCTGCGGGGTCACGTCCTGGATGGTGCCGACCTCGAGGCCGGCCGCCTGCAGCGAGCGGATCGCCGTCTCGCGGCCCGAACCCGGGCCCTTCACGAAGACGTCGACCTTCTTCATGCCGTGCTCGGCGGCCTTGCGGGCAGCGTTCTCGGCGGCCATCTGCGCGGCGAACGGGGTGGACTTGCGCGAGCCCTTGAAGCCCACGTGCCCACTCGACGCCCACGCGATCACGGCACCGGTCGGGTCCGTGATCGAGACGATGGTGTTGTTGAAGGTGCTCTTGATGTGCGCGTGACCGTGCGCGACATTCTTCTTTTCCTTGCGGCGGACCTTCTTGGCCCCGGCCGCAGTACGAGACTTCGGTGGCATGTTGTGAGGGATCTCCTGTTAGCGCGCGTTCTCTTGGTGAGCGGCGACCGCTTCGGCCTGTCCGCGCCGGATGATCGAACCGGCGTCGGTGTACAGGTTGCGGAGCGCCATCGGGCGGGCGTAGAGCGCCTTGGGCGAAACGCAAGCCGTGCCGCGGCGGCGGACGCCGCCCATCTGCACGACCTTCTTGCCCTGGACGCTCACTTCTTGCCAGCCTTCTTCTTGCCGGCGACCGTCTTCTTCGGACCCTTGCGGGTACGGGCGTTGGTCTTCGTGCGCTGACCGCGGACGGGAAGTCCGCGACGCCAGCGAAGGCCCTCGTAGCACCCGATCTCGATCTTCCGACGGATGTCGGCGTTCACCTCGCGGCGAAGGTCACCCTCGACCTTGAAGTTCTCTTCGATGTACGTACGCAGCTTCGCGAGGTCGTCATCGCTGAGGTCTTTGACGCGGGTGTCCGCGTTGAGCTCGGCAGCCTTGATGAGCTGCTTCGAGCGGGTACGGCCGATGCCGTAGATGTACGTAAGCGCGATCTCCAACCGCTTTTCGCGGGGGAGGTCTACGCCAGCGAGTCGTGCCATTGGCGCTGATGCTCCTTCGTGGGTTTCCTCTTCAGGTCTGCTCCCCGTCCGGTTCCGGGACCGACTCGCCTGTCGTGCCCTCTGCTTGCGCTTCGGGTGTCCCGGCCCCGGCCTGAAGTCCGGGGGTGAACCGGGCCACTCGCGTGGCCCGGCAGGTGCGGGGAGGTTGTGTAGCCGTCAATCCACTCTGGTCGAGTGCTGGGCGATCAGCCCTGCCGCTGCTTGTGCCGCAGGTTCTCGCAGATCACCATGATCCGGCCGTGACGGCGGATCACCTTGCACTTGTCGCAGATCTTCTTGACGCTCGGCTGGACCTTCACGTCTTCTGCTCTCCTAGTAGCTGCTCTTCGTGATCACTTGTAGCGGTAGACGATGCGACCACGAGAGAGGTCGTAGGGCGAGAGCTCCACGACAACCCTGTCCTCGGGCAGGATGCGGATGTAGTGCTGCCGCATCTTGCCGCTGATGTGTGCCAGGACCTTGTGACCGTTCTCCAACTCGACGCGGAACATCGCGTTGGGGAGCGGCTCGACTACGCGGCCTTCGACCTCGATGGCCCCGTCTTTCTTCGCCATGTCCTCCGCATTTCCTTGTCAACAGCGTCTGTCGCCACACCTGATCAACTCGAGCACTAGTGCTGGGTCGGGTGTTGCGTGGCACACTGGTGCCCGGTTCCCAAGATCGTGAATTCACGAGCGCGCAGGATCCGGGCGCGATAAGTGCGCCGACTTGACAGTGTACGCAACCCGTGTCGCGACCCCCAAACCGGGGGTGACCATGCTAAAGGAACGTGCAGGTGGACGTGACCGCGATCACCGCTTGTGGGTGAATGCGCAGGTCAGTGACATCCGGGGCTGCGCCCCGGGCCGGGGGCGCCGCCACCCGGACCCCCGAAAGCGTCAGGTGTCTTCGGGGGCGGTGAGCACCCAGGGGCCGTTCTCGGTGATCGCCACCGTGTGCTCCCAGTGCGCCGCGCGGGAGCCGTCGGCCGTGACGACCGTCCAGCCGTCGTCCAGCTCGCGGGTCTCCCCGCCGCCGCCGGTCAGCATCGGCTCGATCGCCAGCGCCATGCCGGGCTTGAGCCGCGGGCCCTTGCCGGGCTTGCCGACGTTCGGCAGGAACGGGTCCATGTGCATCTGGCGGCCGATGCCGTGGCCGCCGTACTCGAGGATCATCCCGTACTCGATGCCGTCGTCTCGGCCCGCGCGCTCGGCGGCGGTCTGGACGGCGTGGGAGATGTCGGTCAACCGGCCGCCGGCGCTGACGGCCTTGATCCCGGCCCACATCGCCGCTTCGGTCGCCGCGGACAGCGCCAGGTCGGCGTCGGAGACGGCGCCGATGGCCAGCGTGACGGCGGAGTCGCCGTGCCAGCCGTCGAGGATCGCCCCGCAGTCGACGGAGATGATGTCGCCGCCGGCGAGCACCTGGGTCTTCGCCGGGATGCCGTGGACGATCTGGTCGTTCACCGAGGCGCAGATCGACGCCGGGAAACCGTGGTAGCCCTTGAACGACGGCACCGCGCCAGCGTCCCGGATCGTCTGCTCGGCCAGCTCGTCGAGCTCGGCGGTGCTGACACCCGGTTTCGCCGCGGCGCGGACGGCCGCCAGCGTGCGCGCGACGACGAGACCCGCCGCCCGCATCGCCTGGAGCTCGTCCGGGGTCTTGACCTCGATCATGCGCCCGCGGCGGAGCACTTGCAGAACACGCAACCCTCCGAGATTCACGTGCGGTCGCGCAGCGCTTCCAGCACCCGGCCGGAGATCTCCTCGACGCTGCCGACGCCGTCGACGGTCACGAGGATGTCGGCGTAGTACTCCAGCAGCGGCGCGGTGTCCGACACGTAGATCTGCTGACGGCGGCGGATGACCTCTTCGGTGTCGTCCGCGCGGCCGCGCGACATGAGCCGGCCGACGACGACGTCCTCCGGCACCTGCAGCTGGATCACCGCGTCGAGCGAGACGTCCGTGTCGCCCAGGATCTCCCCGAGGACCTCGGCCTGCTTGGTGTTGCGGGGGAAGCCGTCGAGCAGGAAGCCGACCTTGGCGTCCGGCTCCGCGAGGCGCTCGCGGACCATTTCGTTGGTCACCGAGTCGGGCACGAGCTCGCCCGAGTCCAGGTAGCGCTTCGCTTCCTGGCCGAGCGGGGTTTCCTGGCCGACGTGCGCGCGGAACAGGTCGCCGGTCGAGATGTGCGGGATCCGCAGCTGCTCGGACAGGGCCACCGCCTGCGTACCCTTACCCGCGCCGGGCGGACCCACGAGAACCAGCCGCGTCACTTCAAGAACCCTTCGTAGTTGCGCTGCATCAGCTGGCTTTCGATCTGCTTCACGGTGTCGAGCCCGACACCGACCATGATCAGCACAGCCGTGCCGCCGAACGGGAAGTTCTGGTTGTTCCCGCTACCGGTCAACGACAGGAAGAAGTTCGGGAGGATCGCGATGATGCCCAGGTACAGCGAGCCCGGCAGGGTGATCCGGCCGAGCACGAAGCTCAGGTACTCCGCGGTCGGGCGGCCGGGGCGGATGCCCGGGATGAACCCGCCGAACTTCTTCATCTCTTCCGCACGCTCGTCCACGTTGAACGTGATCGTGATGTAGAAGTACGTGAAGAAGATGATGAGCGCGAAGTACAGCGCGATGTGCACCCAGCTGGACTGGTTCACGATGTAGTTCTTGATGAACACCTGCCAGCCGGAGTTGGCGTTCTGGTCGCCGACGAGGCGGCTGATCAGGTCCGGCAGGTACAGCAGGGAAGACGCGAAGATGACCGGGATGACACCGGCCTGGTTCACCTTGATCGGCAGGTAGGTCGACGTGCCGCCGTACATCCGGCGGCCGATCATGCGCTTGGCGTACTGCACCGGGATCCGGCGCTGCCCCTGCTCGACGAAGATGACGCTGGCGATGATGATCAGGCCGAAGACGCAGACGACCGCCAGGCCGACCCCACCCGCGTTGCTGAGGATGTTGCCGCCCTCGACCGGGATGCGCGCCGCGATGTTCAGGAAGATCAGGACGGACATGCCGTTGCCGATGCCGCGCTCGGTGATCAGCTCGCCCAGCCACATCATCACGGCCGTGCCCGCGGTCATCGTGACGACGATCAGGGTCAGCGAGTAGATGCTGTTGTCCGGGATGATCGGCGAGGCGCAGTCGGGGAAGAGCTGCTTGCGGTCCGCGAGCGCGACCACACCGGTGGCCTGCAGGATCGCCAGCGCGATCGTCAGGTACCGGGTGTACTGGGTCAGCTTGCCCTGGCCGGACTGGCCTTCCTTCTTCAGCTCTTCGAACCGCGGGATGACCACGGTCAGCAGCTGGATGATGATGCTCGCCGTGATGTACGGCATGATGCCGGTCGAGAAGAGCGACAGCTGGAGCAGCGCACCGCCGCTGAACAGGTTCAGCAGCTGGTAGACGCCTTCCTGCTGCGCCTGGGAACTACAGGCCTGGACGGCTCCGTACGAGATCCCGGGTGCCGGAATGGTCGCACCGATTCGGTAGACCGCGACGATGGCTAGCGTGAACAGGATCTTCTTGCGTAGATCCGGCGTCGCGAGAGCCGAGCGGAAGGCGCTGAACACGCGGGGGACCTCCTCGGCGTCGTCGGCCGTCCTCAACCGACGATCGGCTTGGCCGGCACGGTGGCCGGCGGGAACACACAGCACTACTGGCACGCAAGCCAGGAACGCTTCGGGGCACACTCGTCCCGAAGCGTGTCGCCGACTCTAACAGCTTCACAGGGCGTGTCCGCAGTCCGTGTGCGTTTTCCGTACCAAGGTTGCTCCGGCGGGTTGATCCACATCGTCGTCTTGGCGGTATTCCTTGACAGATTGTGGATCAAGCGCTTAATGCCGGGTACACGGGATTGCGGCTTCCACCTGCGGGACGGCTGCCGGGCGGGTGCCCGTCGCGGGGTTTCGGAGGTGTTCCCGCACCGGCGCGGGCCGAGGGGCGCCGTAGCCCGTTCGATGATCGTCGGCGGGACCGGCCCGGCGAGCACCGTCGGTCAGCGTTCGCCCCTGGCGCAAGGGCGATCAGCCGGGCTGCCCGGGCTGTTCCGGCTCTTCGGGCGGCAGGACGGTGATCGCGACTCCGCTCGGCGGTGTCGGGGTGTCGGCGTAGGCGACGGCGGGGTCGGCCCAGTCGCGGTTCCGGAGCGGCAGGTGGGCGACGACCGCGGCGGCGACGGCCACGGCGGCGGCCAGGATCAGCAGCCACATCCCGGTCGCGGTGACGACCTCGAGGTCGACGTCGCCGACCAGGGCGCTCAGCTCGAACCGGTTCATCCCGACGGTGGTGACCACGCCGGCGGTGAAGACGGCGGCCGCCCCGATGAGCAACCGGCCGCGCCCGGTCCGGGAGAAGGCCACGAAGGCGGCGGCGAACAGCAGGACGGCGGCGAGGACGAGCGGCACCCCGAGCGGCGCGCCGGCCCGGTCGGTGGCGTCCTGGCCGGGGATTTCGACGCTGGTGCCCCAGGCGGTCTGGGTGATGACCAGGCGGGTTTCGAAGGACCGCTGGCGGACGCTGAGGTGCTCCTGGACGCGGAAGAGCGGCAGCAGGGTGCCGGCGACGGTCAGGAGGGCCGCGAGGAAGGAGAGGGCGGCCGGGAGGAAACGCAGAACCCCGGCGGCGGGGGCCGGCGCGGGGTCCTCGCCGGGCTGGGCCGGCTCCGGCTGGGCCGGCTGAAGCGGCAGGCCGGGCAGCTGCGCGACGGGGAACGGCGCCGGCAGCGAAGGCTGTGGGTGCGACGCATCGGCCGGGAAGACCGGGGTCGCGGGCGGCCGCGGCGGCTCCACCGGGAAGTCCCACGGCGCCGGCGGCGAAGGGCGTGCCGGCTCCCCCGCCTGCGCACCCGCGCCCGGCTCGAGACCGGCCGGCCTCGGGGCCTCGACCGGGAAGCTCAACGGCGACTCGGCCGGCTCAGCCGGGTCGACCGGGTCCTGCGGTGATCTGTCCACTCCCCGATCCTGGCGTCCGGATCCGCCTCCCGGCAAGGAACCCGGGTACGCCGAAGGCCCGCCTGGCGCGAGCCAGACGGGCCTTCGAAGAGCGGAACAGCTCAGTTGGTGGTGGCCGAACCGCCGGCCGCCTCGAGCTTCTCCTTGGCGGAGCCGGAGAAGGCGTCCGCCGTGATGTCCAGCTTGACGCCGTTGAGGTCGCCGTTGCCGAGGACCTTCACCAGCTTGCCCTTGCGGACCAGGCCGCCCTGCACGAGCTCCTCGGCGCCGATCTTGCCGCCGTCCGGGAAGACGCGGGCGATGTCGCCCACGTTCACCGGCTGGTACTCGGTGCGGAAGCGGTTCTTGAACCCACGCAGCTTCGGGAGCCGCATGTGGATGGGCATCTGCCCACCCTCGAACCCGGCGGGCACGTTCTTCCGGGCCTTGGTGCCCTTCGTACCGCGACCGGCCGTCTTGCCCTTCGAACCTTCACCACGACCCACGCGCATCTTCTCGCGCTTGGCGCCCGGAGCCGGACGCAGGTGGTGGATCTTGATGGCCGTCATGCCTTGACCTCCTCGACCTCCACCAGGTGGCGGACGGTGTGGATCAGGCCGCGCACCTGGGGGGTGTCTTCACGCACGACGCTCTGGCGGATCTTGCGCAGCCCGAGGGTGCGCAGCGACTCGCGGTGAGCGTGCTTCGTGCCGATCTTGCTCTTGACCTGCGTGACCTTGAGCTCAGCCATGTCAGACCCCCTGGCCCGCACGCTGGCGCAGCATCCGGGCCGGCGCGACGTCCTCGAGCGGGAGACCGCGGCGGGCCGCGACCTCTTCGGGACGCTGCAGACCCTTCAGGGCCGCCACGGTCGCGTGCACGATGTTGATCGCGTTGTCGGAGCCGAGCGACTTCGACAGCACGTCGTGGACGCCCGCGCACTCCAGCACCGCGCGCACCGGGCCACCGGCGATGACGCCGGTACCGGCGGACGCCGGGCGGAGCAGCACGACACCGGCGGCTTCCTCGCCCGTGATCGGGTGGGGAATGGTGCCGCCGACGCGCGGGACGCGGAAGAAGTTCTTCTTCGCTTCCTCGACGCCCTTGGCGATCGCCGCGGGAACTTCCTTGGCCTTGCCGTAGCCGACGCCGACCTGACCGTCACCGTCACCGACGACGACGAGGGCGGTGAAGCTGAAGCGACGACCACCCTTGACGACCTTGGCGACGCGGTTGATCGTCACGACCTTCTCGAGGTGCGGGGTCTTGTCCTGGCCGGCCCCGCCACGGCCGCTGTCGCGCCGGTCCCGGCCGCCACCGCGACGGTCATTGCGGTCGTTGCCGCCCTGCCCGCCGGGTCCGCCCTGTCCGCCGCCGAATTGCCGTGTACGTCCCGGCATCAGGCTTTCCTTCCGTTAACAAGCTTCTGCATCGTCAGAACTCCAACCCCGCCTCGCGGGCGGCGTCGGCGAGCGCGGCGATGCGGCCGTGGTAGGCGTTGCCCCCACGGTCGAACACCACGGCCGAGATCCCGGCGTTCTTGGCGCGCTCGGCGACGAGGGCCCCGACCTTGGCGGCCTTGGCCTTCTTGTCACCGTCGAACGCACGCAGGTCCGCCTCGAGGGTGGACGCCGACGCCAGCGTGTGGCCGGCCAGGTCGTCGATCACCTGCACGGCGATGTGCCGCGAGGACCGCTTGACGACCAGGCGCGGGCGCTGCTCGGTGCCCGAAACCTTCTTGCGGAGCCGGAAGTGCCGACGGGCCTTCGCGACGCGGCGCCGGGTCGAGACGTCCGTGCCGACCGGCTTGCGCTTCGTAGTCGTGTCGCTCATGATCACTTACCCGTCTTTCCGACCTTGCGGCGGATCTTCTCACCCTCGTACCGCAGGCCCTTGCCCTTGTACGGGTCCGGGCGCCGCAGCTTGCGGATGACGGCCGAGATCTGGCCGACCTTCTGCTTGTCGATGCCGGAGACCGAGAACCGGGTCGGGGTCTCCACCTTGAAGGTGATGCCCTCGGGGGCCTCGATCTTCACCGGGTGCGAGTAGCCGAGGGCGAACTCGAGGTCCGAACCCTTCGCCTGCACGCGGTAACCCACGCCGTGGATTTCCATCTTCTTCTCGTAGCCGGCGGTGACGCCGACGACGAGGTTGTTCACCAGCGTGCGGGTGAGCCCGTGGAGCGCCTTGGAGGTGCGCTCGTCGTCCGGGCGCTTCACCAGCAGCGTGCCGTCTTCGTCGCGCTCGACGGTGATCGGCTCGGCGATGGTGTGCTCAAGGGTGCCCTTGGGCCCCTTGACCTTGATCTGCTGACCGTCGATGGTCACCTCGACCCCGGAAGGGACGGCGACCGGCAGCTTTCCGATGCGTGACATGCCTGTACCCCTTCCCTTACCAGACGTAGGCGAGGACTTCGCCGCCCACGCTGTTTCGCTTGGCCTGACGGTCCGTCTGCAGGCCACCGGACGTCGAGATGATCGCGATGCCCAGGCCGCCGAGCACGGACGGCAGTTCGGTCGATTTGGCGTAGATCCGCAGACCGGGCTTGGAGACGCGCCGGAGGCCGGCGATGCTCCGCTCACGGTTGGGGCCGTACTTGAGCTCGACGACGAGGTTCTTGTGCTTCTCGCCCGGCTCGTCGTGGTAACCCGCGATGTAACCCTCGCGCTTGAGGATCTCGGCGATGTTCGCCTTGAGCTTCGAGTGCGGGAGCTTGACCTCGTCGTGGTACGCCGAGTTCGCGTTACGCAGACGCGTCAAGAAGTCTGCGATGGGGTCGGTCATCGTCATGGTGACCTGTCAACCTTTCTCGCCCTGGTTCCCCGCCGCCCGGTATCCGGGCGGCAGGGCCTGTGGCGAAGTGGGAGTTAAAAAAAGCTCTTACCAGCTGGACTTGCGGACGCCGGGCAGCTCGCCCGCGTGCGCCATCTCGCGAAGGCAGATCCGGCAGAGCCCGAACTTGCGGAACACGGCGTGCGGGCGGCCGCACCGCTGGCAGCGGGTGTAGGCGCGCACGGCGAACTTCGGCTTCTTCGCGGCCTTGTGAACCAGTGCTTTCTTGGCCATCGGCTCAGTTCTCCTTGAACGGGAAGCCGAGCTTGCGCAGCAGCGCCCGGCCCTCGTCGTCGTTCGTGGCGGTCGTGACGACGGTGACGTCCATGCCGCGCGGGCGGTCGATGGAGTCGGGGTCGATCTCGTGGAACATCGACTGCTCGTTGAGACCGAACGTGTAGTTGCCGTGGCCGTCGAACTGCTTCGGCGAAAGCCCGCGGAAGTCGCGGATACGCGGCAGCGCGATGGTCAGCAGCCGGTCGAGGAACTCCCACATCCGGTCGCCGCGCAGCGTGACGCGCGCGCCGATCGGCTGGCCCTCGCGCAGCTTGAACTGCGCGATGGACTTGCGGGCCTTCCGGACCTCGGGCTTCTGACCGGTGATCAGGGCGAGGTCCTTGACCGCACCCTCGATCAGCTTGCTGTCACGGGCGGCGTCGCCGACACCCATGTTCACGACGACCTTCACGACGCCCGGGATCTGGTGGACGTTGGCGAAGGAGAACTCCGCCTGCAGCTGGCCCTTGATCTCTTCGCGGTAGCGCACCTTGAGGCGCGGCGCGACCTTCTCTGCGGTGGTCATCAGATGTCCTTACCGTTCCGGCGCGAGATCCGGACCTTCTTGCCGTCCTCGCCGATGCGGTAACCCACCCGTGACGGCTTGCCGTCCGAGTCGACGACCATCACGTTCGAGACGTGGATGGGCGCCTCCTGCGTGACGATGCCGCCGGACTGCGCGCCGCGCTGGGTCTGGCTGATCCGCGTGTGCTTCTTGATCCGGTTCACGCCCTCGACCAGCACGCGGTCGCGCTCGGGGTAGGCCTGGATGACCTTGCCCTTGGCGCCCTTGTCCTTGCCGGCGATGACGACGACCGTGTCGCCCTTCTTCACCTTCATCACAGCACCTCCGGCGCGAGCGAAATGATCTTCATGAACTTTCGGTCGCGCAGCTCGCGGCCCACCGGGCCGAAGATGCGGGTGCCGCGGGGCTCGTTGTCGTTCTTGATGAGCACGGCGGCGTTCTCGTCGAACCGGATGTAGGAACCGTCCGGACGACGACGCTCCTTGACCGTGCGGACGATGACGGCCTTGACGACGTCGCCCTTCTTCACCCCGGCGGCCGGGATGGCGTCCTTCACGGTGGCGACGATGATGTCGCCGATGCCGGCGTAGCGCCGCCCGGAACCACCGAGAACGCGGATGCAGAGGATTTCCTTCGCACCCGTGTTGTCGGCTACCCGAAGCCGCGACTCCTGCTGGATCACGTCAACTCCTGTATGTCGCGCCGGTTCTCGCCCGACGAGCGAGCCTTGCGGAACTAAGAACTCTCGAAAGAGCCCTGCTTACTTGGCCTTCTCCACGATCTGCACGAGGCGCCACCGCTTCGAAGCCGACAGCGGGCGGGTCTCCATCAGGGTGACCCGGTCGCCCACGCCCGCCTCGTTGTTCTCGTCGTGCACCTTCACCTTGGAGGTGGAGCGGACGACCTTCGAGTAACGGGGGTGCTTCTTGCGGTCCTCGAGCTCGACCACGATCGTCTTGTTCATCTTGTCCGAGACGACGTAGCCCTCGCGGACCTTGCGGTCGTTCCGGGCCGGCGTCTCGGTGGTGGGCTCGCTCATGCGGCACCTTCACTCTCGGCGTCGGGGGCAACGGACAGGCCGAGTTCGCGCTCGCGCATGACCGTGTAGATCCGCGCGATGTCCGTGCGGACGGTGCGCAGACGGCGGTTGTTGTCGAGCTGCCCGGTCGCCATCTGGAAGCGGAGGTTGAAGAGCTCCTCCTTGTATTCCTTCAGACGCAGGACGAGCTCTTCCGCGGTGAGCTCACGCAGCTCCGATGCCAGAGCACCAGCGTTCGCCATCAGAACTCACCACCTTCACGGGTCACGATGCGGCACTTCATGGGCAGCTTGTGGATCGCGCGGCGGAGCGCCTCACGGGCGGTCTCCTCGTTCGGGAACGAGATCTCGAACATCACGCGGCCCGGCTTCACGTTGGCGATCCACCACTCGGGCGAACCCTTACCGGAACCCATGCGGGTCTCGGCCGGCTTCTTCGTCAGCGGGCGGTCCGGGTAGATGGTCGTCCACACCTTGCCACCACGCTTGATGTGACGGGTCATGGCGATACGAGCGGACTCGATCTGCCGGTTCGTCACGTAGCTGTGCTCAAGCGCCTGGATGCCGTACTCGCCGAAGCTGACCTTCGTGCCACCCTTGGCGGCGCCGTGGCGCTTCGGGGAGTGCTGCTTCCGGTGCTTGACCCTGCGCGGGATGAGCACGTCTCAGCCCTCCGTCTTTTCTGCGGTCTCGGTGGCCGGGGCCGCCGGGGCCTCGGTCGTGGCGGCAGCGGCGGCCCGACCGGCTTCGGTCGAGGTCGCCGTGGTGCCCGACGCGCCGGAACGACGCGGGCGGGACGGCCGGTCGCTGCGCTCGCGACGCGGCGCGCGCTCGGCGGCGTCACGGGCTTCGCGGGCCTTCAGGCCACCGACGAGCTCACCCTTGTAGATCCACACCTTGACGCCGATGCGACCGAACGTCGTCTTGGCCTCGAAGAAGCCGTAGTCGATGTCGGCGCGCAGCGTGTGCAGCGGGACGCGGCCATCGCGGTAGTGCTCGGAGCGGGACATCTCGGCACCGCCGAGACGACCGCCGCACTGCACGCGGATGCCCTTGACCTGCGGCGAGCGCATGGAGGTCTGGATCGCCTTCCGCATCGCGCGGCGGAACGCCACGCGGTTGGAGAGCTGCTCCGCGACCGCCTGGGCGACCAGCTGGGCGTCGGCCTCGGGGTTCTTGACCTCGAGGATGTTCAGCTGGACCTGCTTCTTGGTCAGCTTCTCCAGCGCGCCGCGGATCCGGTCGGCCTCCGCGCCGCGGCGGCCGATGACGATGCCCGGCCGGGCGGTGTGGATGTCGACGCGGACGCGGTCACGGGTGCGCTCGATCTCGACCTTGGAGATGCCGGCGCGCTCCATGCCCGTCGCCAGCAGCTTGCGGATCTTGACGTCCTCGGCCACGTACTCGGCGTACTGCTTGTCGGCGTACCAGCGCGACTTCCAGTCCGTGGTGATACCCAGGCGGAAACCGTGCGGGTTGATCTTCTGGCCCACTACCGGCCACCTGCCTTCTTCTTGCTCTGCGCCTTCTGCGTGACGGCCGGACGCGACTCCACCTCGACGGTGATGTGGCTGGTCCGCTTGCGGATCCGGTACGCACGGCCCTGGGCCCGCGGCCGGATGCGCTTGAGGGTCGGGCCCTCGTCGGCGTACGCGTTCTTGACCCAGAGGGTGTCCGGGTCCAGCTGAAGGTTGTTCTCGGCGTTGGCCACGGCGCTGGCGAGCACCTTCGCGACCGGCTCGCTGGCCGCCTGCGGGGCGAACCGGAGCACGGCCAAGGCGTCGGCGGCGCTACGTCCCTTGATGAGCTCGATCACCCGGCGCACCTTGGTCGGCGAGTCCCGGACGAAGCGAGCCCGCGCGTAAGCCGTAGGCAGGGCCTCGACCGTCGCGTCGTTCTGGGCGTTCATCGCTACTTCCCTTGTCTGGTTTCGTGCCCGCTCAGCGGCGGCGCGACTTGCGGTCGTCCTTGATGTGGCCCTTGAAGGTCCGCGTCGGGGCGAATTCGCCCAGCTTGTGACCCACCATGGCCTCGGTGACGAACACCGGGACGTGCTTGCGGCCGTCGTGCACGGCGATCGTGTGACCCAGGAAGTCCGGGATGATCGTCGAGCGGCGCGACCAGGTCTTGATGACCGTCTTCTTGCCCGATTCGTTCAGCGCGTCCACCTTCTTGAGCAGGTGGTCGTCCACGAACGGGCCCTTCTTAAGGCTGCGTGGCATTGCTTCTACCTCCCTGCTCAGCGCTTGTTCTTGCCGGTGCGGCGGCGGCGGACGATGAGGGCGTCGCTCGGCTTGCGCCGGCGCGTACGACCCTCGGGCTTGCCGTTCGGGTTGACCGGGTGGCGACCACCGGAGGTCTTACCCTCACCACCACCGTGCGGGTGGTCGACCGGGTTCATGACGACACCGCGGACCGTGGGGCGCTTGCCGCGCCAGCGGTTGCGGCCGGCCTTGCCCCAGTTGATGTTGGCGTGGTCGGAGTTGCCGACCTCGCCGACCGTGGCGCGGTTGCGCACGTCCACGTTGCGGATCTCACCCGAGGGGAGACGCAGCTGGGCGTACGGACCGTCCTTGGCGACGAGCTGCACCTTCGCGCCCGCGGACCGCGCCATCTTCGCGCCGCCACCGGGGCGGAGCTCGATCGCGTGGATCACGGTGCCGACCGGGATGTTGCGCAGCGGCAGGTTGTTGCCCGGCTTGATGTCGGCCCGGGGGCCGTTCTCGACGGTGTCGCCCTGCTTCAGCTTCTCCGGCGCGATGATGTAGCGCTTCTCGCCGTCGGCGTAGTGCAGCAGCGCGATGCGAGCCGACCGGTTGGGGTCGTACTCGATGTGCGCGACCTTGGCGGGGATGCCGTCCTTGTCGTTGCGACGGAAGTCGATGACTCGGTACGCGCGCTTGTGGCCGCCACCCTTGTGCCGGGTGGTGATCTTGCCGGACGAGTTGCGACCGCCCGAACCGCTCAGCGGACGAAGCAGCGACTTCTCCGGGGTGGAGCGGGTGATCTCGGCGAAGTCCGAGACGCTCGAACCGCGACGACCCGGGGTCGTCGGCTTGTACTTGCGGATGCCCATTGTCAGCTCAGTCCTTTACGCGGTGGGTCCGCCGAAGATCTCGATCGCCTTGCTCTCGGGCGAAAGAGTCACGATGGCGCGCTTGGTGTCCTTGCGCTTGCCGAAGCCCGCGCGAGTCCGCTTCCGCTTGCCCTGACGGTTGGCCGTGTTGACGCTGACCACCTTGACGCCGAACACCTTCTCGACCGCGATCTTGATCTGGGTCTTGTTGGCGTCCGGGCGGACGATGAACGTGTACTTGTGGTCCTCGAGCAGCCCGTAGGACTTCTCGGAGATGACCGGCGCGAGCAGGATGTCGCGGGGGTCCGGAATGGCGACCGAACTCACTTCTCGTCACTCCCTTCCGTGACCTCGCCCGACCGCGCGGAAGCCTTGACGGTCTTGCCGCGGGCGGGGCCGGCGACGAACACGTCGTACGCGGCCTTGGTGAACACGACGTCGTCGTTGACCAGCACGTCGTAGGTGTTGAGCTGGTCGGCCCAGAGGATGTGCACCTCGGGCAGGTTCCGCAGCGAAACCCAGCTCAGCTCGTCGTCCCGGTGCAGCACCACGAGCACGCGCTTCGCGGCCGTGACGGCGGCGAGAGCGGACTTGGCGGCCTTGGTGTTCGGCTTCTCGCCGGTCACCAGTTCGGTCACGACGTGCAGCTGGCCGGCGCGGGCCCGGTCGGAGAGAGCGCCACGCAGAGCGGCGGCCTTCATCTTCTTCGGGGTGCGCTGGGAGTAGTCACGCGGCGTGGGGCCGTGGACGACGCCACCGCCGACGAACTGCGGCGCGCGGGTCGAACCCTGGCGGGCACGGCCGGTGCCCTTCTGCCGGTACGGCTTCTTGCCGCCACCGGAGACCTCACCACGGGTCTTCGTGTCGTGCGTGCCCTGGCGCGCGGCGGCCTGCTGGGCCACCACCACCTGGTGCATCAGCGCGACATTGGCCTGCACGTCGAAGATCTCCTCGGGGAGGTCCACGGTGCCGTCGGCTTTACCGGCCGGGGTCTTCAGCTCGACGCTTGTCATTCGGAGTTACCACCCTTCGCGGCGCTGCGCACGAACAGCAGGCCGCCCTTGGGACCGGGCACGGCGCCCTTGATCAGCAGCAGGCCGTCCTCGGCACGCACGGCGTGCACGGTCAGGTTCTGCGTGGTGACCCGGTCGTTGCCCATCCGGCCTGCCATGCGCAGGCCCTTGAAGACGCGGCCGGGGGTGGCGCAGCCACCGATCGAACCCGGCTTGCGGTGCACGGCCTGGGCACCGTGGCTCGCGCCCTGGCCCTTGAAACCGTGGCGCTTCATGACGCCCGCGTAGCCCTTGCCCTTGCTGGTCCCGGTCACGTCGACCTCGACGCCGGCAGCGAACACCTCGGCGGTGATCTCCTGGCCGACCTCGTAGGTCTCGGCGTCCGTGGTGCGCAGCTCGGCGAGGAACCGGCGCGGCGTCACGCCCGCCTTGTCGAAGTGGCCGGTGCGCGGCTTGTTCACCTTGCGCGGGTCGACCGCGCCGAACGCCAGCTGCACGGCCCCGTAGCCGTCCTTGTCCTGCGTCCGAACCTGGGTGACCACGTTCGGACCGGCCTTCACGACGGTGACCGGGACAACCCGGTTCTGTTCGTCGAAGACCTGGGTCATGCCGAGCTTGGTGCCCAGGATGCCCTTCATCTGCCTGTCAGACATGAGTCTCTTACTCTCCGCCGCTCGCCCGCCGCTACTACTGGATGTTGACGTCGACGCTCGCCGGCAGGTCGATGCGCATGAGCGCGTCGACCGTCTTCGGCGTCGGGTCGAGGATGTCGATCAGACGCTTGTGCGTGCGCATCTCGAAGTGCTCGCGCGAGTCCTTGTACTTGTGCGGCGAGCGGATGACGCAGTAAACGTTCTTCTCGGTGGGCAGCGGCACCGGCCCGACAACACGGGCGCCGGTGCGCGTGACCGTCTCCACGATCTTGCGCGCCGAGGTGTCGATCGCCTCGTGGTCGTAGGCCTTGAGCCGGATGCGGATCTTCTGTCCCGCCATGGTGGCTGCTCGTTCCTTGTCGTCTCGTGCCGCTATCTCACAAACCCCGCCCGGATGTCGCCACCCTGGCTGGGTTTCCGCAGTTCAACGGCCCTGTCCCCGGTCCACGCGGTCGGGCGTGTCGCGCCCGACGCACAGACGGATCCCGCGGGATCGTCGTCTTGCCTGGTCTTCCTCAACGTGAGGAGGCTATGAGCCGGCTGCTCTTTTGCAAGAACGCCGTCTCACCGCCTTTGCCCGCTCGCCTACCCGAAGGAAGAGGCTCGGCGGACCGTGGCCACTCGCGCCAGGGCGGCCGGACCCTCGTGGAGAAAACTCCGACGTGGATCGGCCGCCCCAGGACGAGCAACCCGAATAGTGTCGCACACGTGATTTGACGCCCCTGAGCCGGGGGTGTATTACCCCCGGCCGGGGCGTCGAATCACTTGTTGATCTTGGTGACCTGGCCCGCGCCGACGGTCCGGCCACCCTCGCGGATGGCGAAGCGCAGACCCTCGTCCATCGCGACCGGCTGGATCAGCGCGACCGTGATGTCGGTGTTGTCGCCCGGCATGACCATCTCGGTGCCCTCGGGGAGGGTCACGACGCCGGTCACGTCGGTGGTGCGGAAGTAGAACTGCGGGCGGTAGTTGTTGAAGAACGGGGTGTGACGGCCACCCTCGTCCTTCGACAGGATGTAGACCCGGCCCTCGAAGTCGGTGTGCGGGGTGGTGGTACCCGGCTTCACGACGACCTGGCCGCGCTCGACGTCCTCGCGCTTGATGCCGCGGACGAGGAGGCCGACGTTGTCGCCCGCCTGGCCCGAGTCGAGCAGCTTGCGGAACATCTCGACACCGGTGACGGTGGTCTTGGTCGACTTCTCGCGGATACCCACGATCTCGACCTCTTCGTTGACGTTGATCTGGCCGCGCTCGACGCGACCGGTCACCACGGTGCCACGACCGGTGATGGTGAAGACGTCTTCGATCGGCATCAGGAACGGCTTGTCGAGCTCGCGCACCGGGTCCGGCACGTTGTTGTCGACCGCGCTCATCAGCTCGAGAACGGCGTCGGCCCACTTCTCGTCGCCCTCGAGGGCCTTGAGACCGGACACGCGCACGACCGGGGCGTCGTCGCCGGGGAACTCCTGCGAGGACAGCAGCTCGCGGACCTCGAGCTCGACGAGCTCCAGGATCTCCTCGTCGTCGACCATGTCGGCCTTGTTCAGCGCGACCACGATGTAGGGCACGCCGACCTGACGGGCGAGCAGCACGTGCTCACGCGTCTGCGGCATCGGGCCGTCGGTCGCCGCGACCACGAGGATCGCGCCGTCCATCTGCGCCGCACCGGTGATCATGTTCTTGATGTAGTCCGCGTGACCGGGAGCGTCGACGTGCGCGTAGTGACGCTTCTCGGTCTGGTACTCGACGTGCGAGATGTTGATCGTGATGCCGCGCTGCTTCTCTTCCGGCGCGTTGTCGATCTGGTCGAACGCCCGCGACTCGTTCAGCTCCGGGTACTTGTCGTGCAGCACCTTGGTGATCGCCGCGGTCAGAGTCGTCTTGCCGTGGTCAACGTGGCCGATGGTGCCGATGTTGACGTGCGGCTTGGTCCGCTCGAATTTCGCCTTCGCCACTGGAATGTCCTCCTGGACTGATTTGCTTCGTGCTCAGCGGGCGGCGTGGCTGCCGCCCGCTGAATGTTCCTTCGTCGGTGCTGCGGACGTTCAGGAGAGTCCCTTAATGCCCGCGAGCGCTGGGGGGAGGAGTTACTCCCCCGTCGCCTTCGCGATGATTTCCTTCGCGACGTTCGCGGGAACCTCGGCGTAGGAGTCGAACAACATGGAGTAGTTCGCCCGGCCCTGGGTGCGGGACCGGAGGTCACCGACGTAGCCGAACATCTCCGACAGCGGGACCAGCGCCTTCACGACGCGGATACCCGCCCGCTCCTCCATGGCCTGGATCTGACCACGACGGGAGTTGAGGTCACCGATGACGTCACCCATGTAGTCCTCGGGCGTGGTCACCTCGACCGCCATCATCGGCTCCAGGATCACGGGTTGGGCCTTCTTCGCGGCTTCCTTCATCGCCATGGAACCGGCGATCTTGAACGCCATCTCCGAAGAGTCGACCTCGTGGTAGGCACCGTCCAACAGGGTGAACTTCAACCCGACGAGCGGGTAGCCGGCCAGGACGCCGTACTGCATCGCGTCCTGGGCGCCGGCGTCGACCGAGGGGATGTACTCCCGCGGCACGCGGCCACCGGACACCTTGTTGTCGAACTCGTAGAGCGCGCCGTCGGTGCGCTCGAGCGGCTCCAGCTTCACGATGACCTTCGCGAACTGGCCGGAACCACCGGTCTGCTTCTTATGGACGTAGTCGAGCTTGTCGACCGTCTTCTTGATCGTCTCACGGTAGGCGACCTGCGGCTTGCCGATGTTCGCCTCGACCTTGTAGTCGGACTTCATCCGGTTCACCAGCACCTCGAGGTGCAGCTCGCCCATGCCCGCGATGATCGTCTGGCCGGTGTCCTCGTCCAGCTTGACCTGGAACGTCGGGTCCTCTTCGGCCAGCTTCTGGATCGCCAGGGACAGCTTCTCCTGGTCGGCCTTCGTCTTCGGTTCGATCGCGACCCGGATGACCGGCTCGGGGAACGTCATCGACTCCAGCACGATCGGGTTCTGCGGGTCCGCCAGGGTGTCACCCGTGGTGGTGTCCTTCAGCCCGATGACCGCGTAGATGTGGCCGACCTGGGCGTCGTCGACCGGGTTCTCCTTGTTGGAGTGCATCTGGAAGATCTTCCCGATGCGCTCCTTGCGCTCCTTGGTCGCGTTGACGACCTGCGCCCCGGCGGCGACCTTGCCCGAGTAGACCCGGATGTAGGTCAGCTTGCCGAAGAATGGGTGCGCGGCGATCTTGAACGCGAGCGCGGCGAACGGCTCGTCGACCGACGCCTTGCGGGACGCCACGGTCTCGCCGTCGGGCAGCAGGCCCTCGACGGCCGGGACGTCCAGCGGGGTCGGCAGGTAGTCGATGACCGCGTCGAGCATGGGCTGCACGCCCTTGTTCTTGAACGCGGAACCGGCCAGCACCGGGAAGACCTGGCTGCTGATGGTGAGCTTGCGGATGCCGGACTTGATCTCGGCTTCCGTGAGCTCCTCACCCTCGAGGAACTTCTCCATCAGCGCGTCGTCCGCCTCGGCGACGGTCTCGACGAGCTTCTCGCGGTACTCCGCGGCCAGCTCGGCCAGCTCGGCGGGGATCTCCTCGACGGAGTAGTCCTCGCCCTTCTGGACCTCGCCGCGCCAGGTCAGCGCCTTCATGCGGACCAGGTCGACGACGCCTTCGAAGTCGTTCTCGGCGCCGATCGGCAGCTGGATGACCAGCGGCCGGACACCGAGGCGCTCGACGATGGTCTTCACGGTGTAGTAGAAGTCCGCACCGAGCTTGTCCATCTTGTTGACGAAGCAGATGCGCGGGACGTCGTACTTGTCCGCCTGCCGCCAGACCTGCTCGGACTGCGGCTCGACGCCTTCCTTGCCGTCGAAGACGGCGACCGCACCGTCGAGCACCCGGAGGTTGCGCTCCACCTCGACGGTGAAGTCGACGTGGCCCGGGGTGTCGATGATGTTGATCTGGTGGTCGTCCCAGAAGGTGGTGGTCGCAGCCGAGGTGATGGTGATGCCCCGCTTCTGCTCCTCCTCCATCCAGTCCATGGTGGCGGCGCCGTCGTGGACTTCACCGATCTTGTAGTTGACCCCGGTGTAGAACAGGATCCGCTCGGTGGTGGTCGTCTTGCCGGCGTCGATGTGGGCCATGATGCCGATGTTGCGGACCTTGTTCAGGTCGGTCAGCACTTCACGTGCCACGAGAGTGTTCCCCTGTTCTCAAGCTTGGGGCCCGGCATGGCTGGCCCAGAAGACGGGCGGCGATGCCGAACTACTTACCAGCGGTAGTGCGCGAAGGCCCGGTTGGACTCGGCCATCTTGTGCGTGTCCTCGCGACGCTTCACGGAGGCACCGAGGCCGTTGGAAGCGTCCAGGAGCTCGTTCTGCAGGCGCTCGATCATCGTCTTCTCGCGGCGAGCCTGCGAGAAGGAGACCAGCCAGCGCAGCGCCAGGGTGGTGGAGCGGCCCGGCTTGACCTCGATCGGCACCTGGTAGGTGGCGCCACCGACGCGGCGGCTCTTCACCTCGATGGTGGGCTTCACGTTGTCGAGGGCGCGCTTCAGCGTGACGACGGGGTCGGTGCCCGTCTTCTCGCGAGCGCCTTCGAGCGCGCCGTAGACGATGCGCTCGGCCAGGGACCGCTTCCCGTCCTTCAGCACCTTGTTCACCAGCTGGGTGACCAGCGGGGAGGCGTAGACGGGGTCGGAGATCAGCGGCCGCTTCGGGGCCGGACCCTTGCGGGGCATTAGCTCTTCTCCTTCTTCGCGCCGTACCGGCTGCGCGCCTGCTTGCGGTTCTTGACACCCTGCGTGTCGAGCGAACCGCGGATGATCTTGTAACGGACACCCGGAAGGTCCTTCACACGACCACCGCGCACGAGCACCATCGAGTGCTCCTGCAGGTTGTGGCCCTCACCGGGGATGTAGGCGGTGACCTCGATGCCGCTGGTCAGCTTCACACGCGCGACCTTGCGCAGCGCCGAGTTCGGCTTCTTGGGGGTGGTCGTGTACACGCGGGTGCACACGCCGCGCCGCTGCGGGCTCCCCTTGAGGGCCGCGGTCTTCTGCTTGGCAGCCTTGTCCTGGCGGCCCTTGCGGACCAGCTGCTGGATCGTGGGCAATGGACCAGCTTCCTGTCGTGATCTGCTTCTTCGTGTCTTCACCGGCCCCCGCGGTCGGGCGTGTCGGCCCGCGTCACGGTCTGACGACCGGTAACTTCCCGGAGGGATTTCCGTCGGAACCCCGACCTGCCGAAGCCGGTGACCGGGTGCCTGAGCACCCCGCCCATGCCGCACGGCACGCGGAGCGGCCCGACGCATGCCGGGCACGGTCTCCAAAGATACCCGCCCGGATCCGGACGGAGCGCGGCGGGGGGTCTGAAGGTCGGCGAACGTTCAGCCTACCTCTCGGCACCGCCCGGCCGGGGGATGTTCCGGAGTCCGGTCACCCCGGTGCGGCGGCCGCACTTCCCGGCCCGCGCTTCTCCCGCCGACAGTGTTCTCAACGCGGGTGACCCCCGGGATGTTCCAGGGGCCGCGCGGACGGGCGCTCCCCCCTCCCGCGGCGCTCCGGCCCCGGCCACGACGCGGGCGCCGGCGGTCGTGCCGCTCCCGGTTCCCGGCGATGCACGGGCAGCAGGGCCGCACGTCAGCCGCGGCCGGGCCGCGAACCGCCCCCCTCGGCGGTCGCTGCCCGGACCACTCCGCGACCGGAGCCCGGAGCTCGCCCTTCGTCCGGCGACGTGAACGACCCGTTCACGTCGCCGGACGAGGTGAACGAGTCGTTCACGGCACCGCGGGCGGCTCGGTCCGGGCGCGCGGTGCGTCAGTCTTCGTCGGGCTTCGCGTGGTCCGGCTTGCCCGGGTTCGGGTCCCGCGAGAGGTCGATCAGCGGGTGCACCCCCGCCCCCTCGGGTGCCGCGTGGCTCCCGGTCGACTTCGGCTCCTCGTCGGGCCGGCCGGCCCCTTCGGTGCTGGTCATCACACACTCCTAGCGTTCATCCCTGCTTCCCCTTGCGGCCGGAAACCTACCCACTACCCGACCGGGTGACGCAGTGGGATCGGATCGGCCGTTCCGTGCGTCACACCGCCACCGAAGGGCCACGATGAGTGGACAGGCGATCGGAGGGACGAGGGCATGGCGGCCGAGTTCGACCGACTGGTGACCGAGTTCGAGCGGTTCCAGTCGAGCATCCGGGACGTCGACGACCGGTTCGCCGGTCTCGGCGCGATGCAGCAGGAGCTGTCGGAACTCCAGGCGAGCGCGTCGTCGCCGGACGGCGGGGTGACCGTCGTCACCGGGCCGGGTGGTGCGGTCCTGGACGTCAAGTTCACCGACGCCGCGCTGGCGAAGGGGCCGCAGGCGCTGTCCGCGGCCCTGATGACGACGCTGCGGGAAGCCGTCGGCGAAGCGGCCCGGCGGCAGGCGGTGCTCGTCCAGGAGCACCTCGGCGACGAGCTCGGCCTGGTCGACCAGGTCCTGGAGACGCAGGCCGAGGCGTTCGGAACCACCGTCGAAGAAATGCGGTCGAAGCTGGCGGAAGGGACGCCGTCGCGGGAGCGGCCGTCCGCACCGGAGGACTTCTCCGAGGAGCGGGTGCTGCGCCAGGCCGGCGACGCCCCGCCGCCACCGGCACCGCCGGCGAGCGGCGGGACCGCGGGCGAGTCGTTCCTGCGGAACCTGTTCGACGAGGAGGACTGATGCCCGACGGGACCGGCGGCTACCAGGTCGAGGTCGACGCGCTGCACAAGTACGTCGGCGTGCTCGGCCAGTACAAGGACCAGGGCGCGAAGTTCACCGAGAAGGTCGGGCAGTCCGACGTCGGCGACAAGTCGTGGGGCGTGGTCGGCCTGTTCACCAAGCACGGGTACGACGAAACGCTGCGGGAGCTGCGCGACCTGCTGGCCTCGATGGCCGAGGGCCTGACCTCGGCGCAGGGCAAGTTCACCGACGCGGCGAACGTCTACCAGGGCACCGAAGACGACCACAAGGCCTTCTTCGGGCAGGTCGAGGTCCTGCTCGACGGCCCGAAGAAGCCCTGAGGGGGCCACGACGATGGCGGAGTTCCAGGACGTCGCGAGCGGCGTCAGCGTGAAGAGCGACGACCCGGGCACCGTGCTGGGGGTGAACGTCGACAACGCGGTCAAGGCGACGCCGTTCGTGGGCGGTGCCGTGACCGCCGGCAAGGACGTCGTCTCCGTGTACCAGGCGGTCACCGCGCCCCACCCCGACGGTGTCGACATCGCGCTCGGGGTGGCCTCGATCGCGACCGACACGACGTCGTTCATCCAGTCCAGCGCGAGCACCGTCACCGACATCGCCACCGACCCGCTCGGCTGGCTCGTCGGGCAGGGGCTGAACTTCCTGATCAGCGCGGTCCAGCCGATCCAGGACGCGATCCACTTCGTCAGCGGCGACGGGCCCGCGCTCGCCACCGCGGCCGGCAACTTCGGCGCCATCGCCACCGGGCTGGACGAGCTGGCGAAGAACTTCGCCGCGGTCGCCGACACGTCGCTGGCGGGCTGGAAGGGCGACGCCGGCGACGCGGCGCGAAGGTCGCTCGGCGAGTTCGCCCACGGCATCGGCGGCGTCTCCGCGAAGTCCGGCGACATGGCGCAGATGCTGCAGCTGAGCAGCATGCTGATGAGCTTCGTCGAGGACCTGATCAAGGCGATCCTCACCGAGCTGGTCACCTGGCTGATCATGATCTGGATCCCGGCGCTCGCGGCCGCGGTGCCCACCTGCGGGGCGTCGGTGGCCACCGCGGGCACGGCGTCGGAGGTCAAGCTCGGCACGACCGCCGCGAAGACGACGAAGAAGGTCTCGAAGGTCCGCGAGCTGCTGCAGAAGATCCTCGAGTGGCTGCAGAAGATGAAGGCCAAGCTGGCCGCCACGAAGCTGGGCAAGGTGTTCGCCGACGGCAAGACCGCGGAGAAGCTCGCGGAGATCGCCGAAGGCAACGCGGGCAAGAGCATGGTCGACAAGCTCAAGGGCGCCGAAGGCATGATCGGCAAGCGGGCCGGCGAGAACGCGCTGTCCGAGATCGCGAAGAAGGGCGGCGAAGCCGCGGCCAAGGGCGTCTTCGGGTTCAACCCGGCCAACCCCGGCGACAACCCGGCCAAGACGCTGAACGACCACCTCGGCAAGCTCAACAGCCACGTCAAGAACGCCAAGAAGGCGAGCGACCACGGCGAGACCGGCCGGACCCAATCCGACGACGAGACGCGCGAGGACCTGGACTTCTGATGGCAGGCGTGGTGGCGGTCGTCCTGATCGTGGCGGTGTTCGCGGTGGTGGCGGCCCTCTGGTGGCGGTCGCGCACGAAGTTCGTCGAGAGCCGCAAGGAGCACTGGTTCAAGGCCTTCGCGGCCGAGCGCGGCGGCACCTTCGACAGCGGCGTCCCCAGCGACGCGCGGGCGGTCCCGACCTTCGGCGTGCGCCACCCGAGCGGCCGGCCGCTGGCCGGGAGCACCCACACGAAGTGGGTCGAGTTCCGGCACCGCGACCGGCCGGTGATCGCCGTCGACGCCCAGGAGCCGTACCGGCACTTCGACGACCACACGTACTTCCGCGACATCCACGTCACGCAGGTGCGGGTCCCGGTCTCCCCCGAGCTGCGGATCACCGGGGGGAAGGGCCTGTCGGTGCCGTCGGACCCGCGGCTCGAGGGCGAGCTGACCCGGTGGCTGGCCGCGAACCCGCGTTTCGCCGGGCGGGACGTCGTCGTCGAACACGGCTCGGCGCGGACCTGGGGCCAGGGCTGCGCGACCCGGGCGAACATCGTGGCCGAGGCCGACTACCTCGGCGAACTGGCGGACGCGCTGCCCGCCGTGCTGTGGAGCGTCAGCGGCGACGCGTCGTGAGGTGCGTCAGGCCCGCCGACAGCGCGAACACCAGGCCCAGCCCCACGACGTAAGGGCCGGCCAGCAGGGCGAACCCGGCGCCGATGTTGGCGTCGGGCTGGTCGGACGTCGCCCGGAAACCGATCGCGCCGACCGAAAGCAGGATCGCCCCCACGGTGATCAGGAGGACGGCCACCACCGTGAGGCGCTTCGTGACAGTCGTCATGTCCCCATGGTGCCGGGGTACGGGCCAATTCGCTGGACAGCGTCCCCAGGATGGGTACGTGAACTGGACGATCATCCGGACCGACGTGGCCCACCCGGACGCCGTCGCGATCATGCGCGAGTACATGGACGAAGTCGCTTCGCGCTACTACGGCCGCCCGATCACCGAAGCCGAGCTCACGCACTACGTCGCCGAGGAGCCCGGCACCGATCTGGTGCCGCCCGCCGGGGCGTTCTTCGTCGGCAGGCGCGACGGCGAAGTCGCGGGGTGCGCCGGGACGCGCGTCGTCGAGCCCGGGATCTCCGAGCTGACGAAGGTCTTCATCAAGCCCGCCCACCGCGGCACCGGCGGCGGCCCCGCGCTGGTGGCAGCCGCCGAGGAGGCCGCGCGCGGGTTCGGCTCGGCGCTCATGCGCCTGGACACCCGCCACGACCTCGTCGAAGCCCGCGCGCTCTACGCGAAGATCGGCTACGACGAGGTCGAGCCCTTCAACGACGGGCAGTTCGCCGAGCACTGGTTCGCGAAGGCGCTCAGCTGACGCAGGCAGCGACCTCGCCGGGCGCCGACTTCTGCGTCTTGACCACCCGGCCGCCGACCGAGACGCGGCATTCGACCACGCCGCTCCCCTGCCCGAGCAGCTGGATCGACCCAGGCGCCGCCCAGGAGAACTCTTTGCGCCACGGCAGGGGAACCGCGAGCTCCTGGTGGACCAGGCCGAGGCCGTTCGAGTCGTAGACGACCGTCGCCGTGCCGGTGCCGGTCAGCTCGTAGGTCACTTGGTGGCCCGACAGCGCCGGCGGGGTCGAGGTGTACGTCGCCGTCGCCATGATCGTGCGCGGCGGGACCGACGACAGCGACGGCTCCCCCACCACGGCGACCGCTGGAGCCGGTGGGGACGAGCCGTCGTCGCCGAGGACGAAGATGCCCGCGGTCACCGCCGCGATGGCGATCACCGCGATGCCGAGCCTGCCGATCAGCTGCCGGTTCATGGGGACTCCCCAGGGAAAGAGGGCGACCCCTCCGGCAAGAGGGGCCGCAGTCGGGTCAGAAGGAGGGCAGGAGCTTGCCCGGCACACCGTTGATCGACTGGATGAGGCCGAGCACCGGGACGCCGAGCGGGGCGAACGTCCAGATGTTGTTCAGGCCGCTGGTGTCCGGCTCGTCGACCACGACGACACCGGGGGCGTCGGCCGCGAGCGCCGGACCGGCCGCGGTGAACAGGGCGGCACCGGCGAGGACGGCGGCACCGGCCGCGCGAGCGAGGGTCTTCTTCACGGGTTCTCTGCCTTTCAGGAAACAGCGGTGATCAGGTCGAAGACGGGCGCGAGCAGGTCGACCGGCTGGCCGAGCGGCCCGAGCACGCTGCCCAGGTCGACGCCGGGCACGAGCCAGACGGAACCGTCGGTCGGGTCGGCACTGGCGACCCCCGCGGCCAGGCCCGTGAACGCCGTCGCCGCGACGAGCGGCAGCAGCACGCGGGCAGCAAGACGCTTCATATTTTTCCTTTCCTACCAAGGGATTTCAGCGGAGAACCGACGTGATCGGCACGATGGTTCCGTCGGGGACCCACTGGCCCGCGTAGTCGCGGTCCATCACCATTCCGGTGGCGTGGGGTTCGGTGGGGTACATCGGCATGGCGTTGACCTGGGCGGCGGCGAAGATCTGGACGTCGCCCGCGGCGGCACCGCCGGCGCCGAGCCAGTTCCGGAAGCCGCCGAGGGTCGGGCTTTCGCCGCCGAAGCGGTTGCCGACCGCCACGGCGTACCCGACCGCGGTCGCCTCCCGCGGGTCGAACCGCAGCGGCAGCGACGCGCTCGCGACGGCGTTGACGATCGGCCCGTTCAGCAGCCACGGCGCCAGGTACAGCCCGTACTGGTGGGTGGGTTCGAGGCGTTGCAGCTCGGCGGCCCGCGTCATCGCCGTGTAGCCGGCGGCCCAGCCGGAGACGACGACCAGCGCGGTGTCGGGCCCGGCATCCGGCCGCACGGCGAGTCCGGTGCGCGCCGCGGTTTCGCGCACCAGCTTCGCGGCCGCGATCCCCCGCGGGGAGTCGTCCTCGACCAGGGTGAGCGCGGACGGCTTGCGCCCGGCGAGGAACTCGACCAGCTTGACCAGCGCTCCCCCGTCCGCCGGCGTCAGCGCGTCGGCCGGGCAGGCACCCAGCACGTCGGCGCGGCCGGCGACCAGGCCGCCGAGCGCGGCCGACGCGCACTCCGGCGCGTCCGCGTCGGTGATCGCCGGGCCGGGCGCGGTCCCGGTGTCGACCTCGACGACCGTCGTCGTGCCGCCGTGGCGGATCTCCAGGTCGCTGCGGCCGGGCGGCAAGTCGACGTCGGCCCACGTGCCCTCGGCGCCGGGCCGCGCGACGGCCTTCGTGACCAGCCCACCAGCCCCCACGGACAGGTCGTTTCCCGCGCTCGGCGGGAAGTGGACGACGTTGCGCCCCGGCCGCTGCGGGCTGACCAGCACCGGGAACCCGGCGTCGTCGGCGAGCAGCGGCACGCCCGGCACGGGCAGCGGCGGGGGTGCCGGGATCGCGCCGAGCGCGCTCCAGGCGAGGAACCCGAGCGCGACCGCCGCCGCGCCGAAGCGGTAAGCGCGGCCTTTGAAGACCCCGGCGAGCACGCTCACCACGACCGGCAGCACCACGACGGCGACCACCGCGAGCCCGAAGAGCGTGCTGTAGAGCCGCCGGTCGAAGCCGAGGCCGGACAGCCCGAACCGGACCGCGCCGGCCAGGACGAGCAGGCCGCCGAGGGTGAGCGCGAGGGGCCCGGGCCGGACGGCCGCCGTCGTCACCGGCCCGAGCAGCGCGAAGCCGAACCACACGGCCGCCGCGGCGACGAACACCGTGTCGATCGCGAACTCGACGCCGGTGCCGCCGAGCGAGGTCTCCAGCACGACGAGCACCAGCAGCGCGGCCGACGTCCAGCGAGTGGCCCGCGGGAAGACCGGCACCGCCACCGCGAGCACGACGTGGATCGCCAGCGCGACCACGTTGACGTCGACGGCGAAGGCCGACACCACGGCGAGCAGCGCCGAGACCCCGCCGAGGACGTAGAGCGTGTGCCGCGGCCGCTGCCCCGGCGCCCGCAGCAGGCCGCCGCCGGCGAGGAACGCCGTGGCCAGCAACAGGGCCAGCCGCAGCACCAGCGCCAGTACGTCCACAGTGGACGAACCTGACGGCGCAGTGTGGTCGTGTTCCATCAAGACTCCTCGGTGCGAGTTGTCGCGAGTGGCTAGGGCGGCCAGAACCGCCCTAACCACTCACGACCGCGTTACCTGATGTCGGCGTCCGCGACCACGAACAGCTCGGAGTGCGGCTTGGCGTTGCCGAAGTCCCCGTGCGGCCACGACTTGCGGTTGAAGTTGATGCCGACCTGCCCGGTGAACTCGTCCCGGAAGTTCGGGTCGACCGCGACCTTCCCGTCCGGCCCGAGGTTCAGCAGGTTGACCTTGTGGTCACCGTCCAAACCGGACCGTGCGACGAAGTAGTTCGACACCGCGAGGTGCTGCGGCGACGTGGTTTCGCGGTAGAAGCCGTCGCTGCCGAGCGCCCAGTTGTCGTAGGCGCCCCAGTGCGGGCCCGCCCCCGGCGTACCGGGGTTGATCGGGGCCGCGCCGACGACGGTCGGCAGGTCGCCGCCCCCGCCCTGCTGCGCCTTCGCCTTGGTGTCGACCCGGCCCTGGATGTCCTCGATCCGGTCACCGGCGTCGACCAGCTTCTGGATGTCGAGGACGTAGACGCCGCCGGTGGTGCCGGGGTCGTCGGCCGAGAGGGTGCCCTTCTGCCGCCCGACGATCGCGCGGTAGAGGTACTTGTCGTCCGGGCTCGTCTGGATCCAGCCGCCGTTGGAGCTGGCGCCGTTGGAGTCGTTGGTGGCGTAGATGGACTTGTTCGCGGCGCCGTCGTCGAACACCTCGATCCAGTGCGGCTCGGCCGCGGTGATGTCCGGCGTGTAGAACACCGCGCCGCCCTGCATGGTCTGGGCGAACGCGCCCTTGTGACCCGGCAGGTTGGTCACGGTGGTCTCCATGACCGCGCGGCTCTCGGCGTGCAGCGGGTCGGCCGGATCGGCGCGCGGCCCGTCGGCCAGGTACGACACCGACTTCAGCTTCGGGTGGTTGCGGTCGGAGATGTCCCACGTCCGCACGGTCGGCCGCCGCAGGTACGGCGACGGCTGCTTCACCGGGTCGAGGATGATGTTGCGCGGCTCGGCGTAGTCGGACGTGACGAGCGTGTTCAGGTCCTCGCGGGCCTGGATGCCGTGCGGGTTGGCGCAGGTCGGCTTGCCCAGCTGCGGCAGGTTGTCGCAGAGCTTCTGGTTGTCGCCCTGCGGGGTCGCGGCCGGCGACTCGGAAAGCACTTCGGCGTTCTTCCCGAAGTGGACGACTTCGCCGGGGCTGCCCGCGAAGCCGTTGCCGACCTGCGTGGAGCCGTCGGCGTAGGAGTGCGGGCCGGGCACGACCGGGCCGCCCATGTACGTGCCGTACGCGGTGCCGTCCTTGAGCACCCAGTAGGCGTCCGGAACGCTGCCGCCGAGGGTGTTCGTCGGCAGGCTGACGCCCTTGAGCTTCAGCTGCGGCAACGCGCTGACGTCGAAGGCGTACGTCGCGGCGGCGAACAGC
The DNA here is from genome assembly GCF_040648295.1 of Amycolatopsis sp. NPDC049159. Lineage (NCBI taxonomy): Bacteria > Bacillati > Actinomycetota > Actinomycetes > Pseudonocardiales > Pseudonocardiaceae > Amycolatopsis > Amycolatopsis sp. NPDC049159. Next base: position 345,276 of record NZ_JBEZDL010000003.1, on the reverse strand, counting down.
GCGCCGGCGTAGACGGTGTCGCCCCGGTGCCACACGTACTGCATGTGGTGCGGCTCGTTCTCGACGAGCGGCCCGACGGTGGCGGTGTTGACGACCTTGCCGTAGGTCGGCGAACCCTGCGTCGCGTCGATCACGGCGAGGAAGTCCGGGCCGGGCAAGGCGTTCTTGAGCTTGGTGAGCCCGCCGCCGAGCGTGCCCGGCAGGTTCTTGACGTCCTTGACGAGCGTGTCGGCGATGTTCTCGTCACCGGCCCAGACGAGCAGCCACTTCTTGGGCGTGCCACCCGCCGAGCGCGCTTGGGCGGCGAGGTCCTTGGTGACCAGGTGGTTCTGCACCCAGTACTGCTTGCCGTCGGCCGCCGTCTTGGCGTCGGTGACGGTCTGGACATCGGCGTAGGCGCCGGTGGCCGAGCCGGTGTAGGTGACCGCGCCGGCCGCGAGAGCGAGCGCGGCGGCGCCGGTCACCACCTTTCGCCATCGCCCAGGACGCAACGGAGTTGATCGCATGGTTCTCCCAGTTCTTTCTCACGGACGAAAACCGTTGGGACACAACGGAAAGCTGACGTCAGCAGACCTGGACGGGATGTTCGCGCCAAGCGGGCGAAGCGTCCAGCCGTGATCAAAGAATGAGAACCGACCCAATCGGGTGAATCTCCCACGAAGTGGGCCGAGTTGACAGGCGTCGCTACATCGAACGGGTGAGCAGGAAGTCTAGGCCAACCGGGTGCGTCACAGTTGGTCACAATGGCGCAGCCCCGGCGCCTGAACGCCGGGGCTGTGAGTTATGGATTCGTTATGAAAAGCCGGGAACTCCGGTCAGAGTTTGGCGCCGCAGTCCGAGCAGAACAGCGCTCCCGGCTTGTTGGTCTCGCTGCCGCAGCCGCCGCAGCCGACCTTCAGGGCCAGGGAAGTGCCGCAGGAGGAACAGAACTTGCCGCCGTCGGCCTTCAGGCCGCAGCCGGGGCACGAAACCTTGGCGCGGGTGTCGAGGTCGAGGCCGGACGTCCAGTCCTTCTCGCGGGCCTTGTCCCAGATCTGGTCGCGCTGGGCCGACGCCTGGGCGCGCGAGATCTCCTCCGCGACGCTCGGCGAGCAGCGCAGGCACTGGCCGATCTCCTCGTTCCAGCACTGGTCCTGGCACATCCAGTCGCCGCAGCCGCGGCACTGGCGGAAGCTCGGGGTGATCTCCTTGACCGCCGCGGCCAGCGCGCGGTCCTTCGCCGGGGAGTTGGTCGCGCGGTCGTAGCGCCACTGGTCGGCCGAGTTGCTCAAGTCCCGCAGCGTGCCGCCGAAGAACGAGCCGACCGTGCGAAGCACGCTTCGCCCGGTTTCCATGTTGTCGCGCTGGAAGGCGGAACGGAAACCGTTGCCGCAGCGTTCACAGCGGAACTCGAACTGGTACCCCTGCGTGTTCGAGAGGTCCGAGAAGTTGTCCGTGAAGGGCACAGAGTCAGCCACGGCCCATCTTCGCCAGCCGGCCGCGCCGCCGGGGACGAGAGATTTGCCGACAACGGCGCGGCTACCAGCCGTTACGGATCCCGAAGTGCTGCCCGAAAGGCGGCTGAATGTCCGGCATCGAGGTGCTAAAGGAGAGGGATGCCGATCTTCCGGGCGCTCGCCGCCGTCACCCTCGCCGCCGCCACGGCCCTCGCCGTCCCCACCGCGGCGCAGGCCACGTCACCCGGCTTCGTCGCGCTCTCCGACGTCGCCCCTTCGATCCTGCAGGACATCCGCTACGCGACACCGCACAACTTCGTCGGCCGGCGCGTCGACGGCTACCTCGCCCCCAGCTGCCTCCTGACCCGCCAAGCCGCCGACGGGCTGCGGAAGGCCCAGCAGCGGCTGCGGAAGCGGGGCTACACGCTGAAGGTCTACGACTGCTACCGCCCGCAGCGCGCGGTCGACCACTTCGTGCGGTGGGCGAAGGACCTCGCGGACGAGAAGATGAAGGCCGAGTTCTACCGGGACGTCGCGAAGGACCGGCTGTTCGCCGAGGGGTACATCGCGGAGAAGTCCGGGCACAGCCGCGGCAGCACGATGGACCTGACGCTCGTCCGGCTCCCGCCGCGGTTCCAGCGGCCGTACGTCCCGGGCGAGCGGCTCGAGCCGTGCTTCGCCCCGCGGGACCAGCGCTTCCCGGACAACACGGTCGACATGGGCACCGGTTACGACTGCTTCGACCCGTTGGCGCACACGGACAACCCGGCGATCACCGGGGTCGCACGGGAGAACCGCGACCTGCTCCGGAGCACGATGGCCGCGGCGGGATTCCGGAACCTGCCCGAGGAGTGGTGGCACTTCACGCTGAACGACGAGCCGTTCCCGGACACGTACTTCGACTTCCCGGTGACCCGCCACGCCCCGTGCTGACCGCGGAGGCCCCGATCCGCCGGAGGCCTCCGATTCCGTCGGGCCGCGTTCCGCCGCCGGCCGGCGCCGGGCACCAGAGCGCCGCCGAGCACCAAGGCGATCAGTGCCGGCGCGCCGAGCCCGAGTGCCTCGGCGCCCGTGCAGGCGGCAGGAGTACAGCCGAAGTGCCCCTTCACGTCGGTGGTCAGCTCACCGGTGACCGGGCAGTCCCGGCCGGAAACGAGGACGACCTCGACCCCGGTGACCCGGGAACGGGAAAGGCCCCCGCCGGAAACCCGGCGAGGGCCTTTCCCGTGACTCAGCTTCAGCGGAAGTCGCGGCCGAAGTCGTAGTCGTCCAGCGGGACCGCGGCACCGGTGCCCGTACCGAACACGTCCGGGGTGTAGTAGCCGTCGTCGTAGGACGGGATCGCGTACGCCGCGACCCGGGCCTCTTCCGTCGGCTGCACCTGGATGTTGCGGTACTTGTTGATGCCCGTACCGGCCGGGATCAGCTTACCGATGATCACGTTCTCCTTGAGGCCCACGAGCCGGTCCGAGCGGCCGTTGATGGCCGCGTCGGTCAGGACGCGCGTGGTCTCCTGGAACGACGCCGCCGACAGCCACGAGTCCGTGGTGAGCGACGCCTTCGTGATGCCCATCAGCACCGGACGGCCCGAAGCCGGCTCGCCGCCCTCGGCGACCGCGGCCCGGTTCGTCGCCTCGAACTTGGTCCGCTCGGGCAGCTCGCCCGGGAGGAAGTCCGTGGCACCGGAGTCGATGATCGTCACACGGCGCAGCATCTGCCGCACGATGACCTCGATGTGCTTGTCGTGGATCGACACACCCTGCGCCCGGTACACCTTCTGGACCTCGTCCGTCAGGTGCATCTGCGCCTCGCGCGGCCCCATGACCCGCAGGACCTCGTGCGGGTCCGGCGTGCCCTCGAGCAGCTGCTGGCCGACGTTGACGTGGTCGCCGTCGCCCAGCGGGCCGTTCGGGGTGTTCGCGAGCCGCTGACGCTTGGACAGCTTGTCGAAGACGATCTCTTCGCCGCCGTCGTCCGGGATCAGCGTGATCTTCCAGAACCGCTCGCTCTCTTCGATGCGCACGCGGCCATCGACGTCGGCGATCGGCGCCTTGCCCTTCGGGACACGAGCTTCGAAGAGCTCCTGCACACGGGGCAGACCGGTCGTGATGTCGTCACCGGCGACACCACCCTGGTGGAACGTACGCATCGTCAGCTGCGTACCCGGCTCACCGATCGACTGGGCCGCGACGATACCCACGGCCTCGCCGACGTCGACGAGCAGACCGGTCGCCATCGAGCGGCCGTAGCAGGTCGCGCAGATGCCGACGACCGACTCGCAGGTCAGCACCGAGCGGACCTTGACCTTCGAGATGCCGCTGGAGAGCAGCTTGTCGATGGCCGGGTCGCCGATGTCGTCGCCGGCGTTCAGCACGACGTTGCCCTTGGCGTCCACCGCGTCCGTCGCGAGGTTCCGCGCGTACACGGAGGTCTCGACGTGCTGGTCGCGCAGGACCTTGCCGTCGCCGATGTCCTCGCCGATCGGCATCATGATGCCGCGGGTGGTGCCGCAGTCGGTCTCGCGGACGATGACGTCCTGCGAGACGTCCACCAGACGCCGGGTCAGGTAACCCGAGTCGGCGGTCCGCAGCGCCGTGTCCGCCAGGCCCTTCCGGGCACCGTGCGTCGCGATGAAGTACTCCGCCACCGACAGGCCTTCACGGAAGTTGGCCTTGATCGGACGCGGGATGTACTCACCCTTCGGGTTCGACACCAGGCCACGCATGCCGGCCAGCGATCGGACCTGCGTCATGTTGCCCGCCGCGCCCGACTTCACGATCACCGCGATCGGGTTGTCGTCCGGCAGCGCCGTCTCCATGATCTTGTGGACCTCTTCGGTGGCCTGCGTCCACACCTTGACGAGCTCGTTGTTGCGCTCGGTGTGCGACAGCTGACCACGCTGGTAGCGCTTCTCCACCTGGGAGGCCTTGCCCTCGTACTCGTCGAGGATGGCGGCCTTGCCCACCGGGGTGAGCACGTCCGAGATGGCGATGGTGACGCCCGACCGGGTCGCCCAGTAGAAACCGGCGTCCTTCAGCCGGTCCAGGGTCTGCGCGACCTGGGTCATCGAGTACCGCTCGGCGAGGTCGTTCACGATCGCGGCCTGACGCTTCTTCGGCATCGGCTCGTTGATGAACGGGTAGTCCGCCGGCAGCAGCTCGTTGAACAGCACGCGACCCAGGGTCGTCTCGGCCAGCCACGCCTTGCCCGGCTCCCAGCCCTTCTCCGCGAGCGCCGCTTCGTCGGCCTTCGCCGGCTGACGGTCGGTGATGCGGATCTTGACCGGGGCGTGCAGGCCCAGTGCCTTGCGGTCGAAGGCCATGATGGCCTCGGCCGTCGACGAGTACGCGTTGCCCGCGCCCTCGGCCTGCTCGTTGAGGCGGGTCAGGTGGAACAGGCCCGTCACCATGTCCAGTCGCGGCATGGCGAGCGGACGGCCCGACGCCGGCGAGAGGATGTTGTTCGCCGACAGCATCAGGATCCGGGCCTCGGCCTGCGCCTCGGCCGACAGCGGCAGGTGCACCGCCATCTGGTCACCGTCGAAGTCCGCGTTGAACGCTTCGCAGACCAGCGGGTGCAGCTGGATGGCCTTGCCCTCGACCAGCTGCGGCTCGAAGGCCTGGATGCCGAGGCGGTGCAGCGTCGGCGCGCGGTTCAGCATCACCGGGTGGCCGGTGATGACCTCTTCCAGCACGTCCCACACCTGCGGCCGCGAGCGCTCCACCATCCGCTTGGCGGACTTGATGTTCTGCGCGTGGTTCAGGTCGACCAGCCGCTTCATGACGAACGGCTTGAACAGCTCGAGCGCCATGTCCTTCGGCAGACCGCACTGGTGCAGCTTCAGCTGCGGGCCGACGATGATGACCGAACGGCCCGAGTAGTCGACGCGCTTGCCGAGCAGGTTCTGGCGGAACCGGCCCTGCTTGCCCTTGAGGAGGTCGGACAGCGACTTCAGCGGCCGGTTGCCCGGGCCGGTGACCGGACGCCCGCGGCGGCCGTTGTCGAACAGCGCGTCGACGGCCTCCTGCAGCATCCGCTTCTCGTTGTTGACGATGATCTCGGGCGCGCCGAGGTCGATCAGCCGCTTGAGGCGGTTGTTGCGGTTGATCACGCGGCGGTACAGGTCGTTCAGGTCGGAGGTCGCGAAGCGGCCACCGTCCAGCTGCACCATCGGACGCAGGTCCGGCGGGATCACCGGGACGGCGTCGAGCACCATGCCGCGCGGGTCGTTGCCGGTCGCCTGGAACGCGGCGACGACCTTGAGCCGCTTCAGCGCGCGGAGCTTCTTCTGCCCCTTGCCGTTGCGGATGGTGTCGCGCAGGTTGTCGGCTTCCGCGGCGACGTCGAACTCGGTGGCCAGCTTCTGGATGGCCTCCGCGCCCATGCCGCCGGTGAAGTACTCGCCGTAGCGGTCGACGAGCTCGCGGTAGAGCAGCTCGTCGGCGATCAGCTGGCGGGTGTCGAGCTTCGTGAAGGTCGTCCAGACCTCCTCGAGGCGGTCCAGCTCGCGACCGGCGCGGTCACGCAGCTGGCGCATCTCGCGCTCGCCGCCTTCCTTGACCTTGCGGCGGACGTCGGACTTGGCGCCCTCCGCCTCCAGCTCGGCCAGGTCGGCTTCCAGCTTCTGCGCGCGGGCTTCGATGTCCGCGTCGCGCTTGGTCTCGAGGTTCTTGCGCTCGACGCCGATCTCGTTCTCGAGGGTCGGCAGGTCGTTGTGGCGCAGCTCCGTGTTCACGCCCGTGATGACGTAAGCAGCGAAGTAGATGATCTTCTCGAGGTCCTTCGGCGCCAGGTCCAGCAGGTAGCCCAGGCGGGAGGGAACACCCTTGAAGTACCAGATGTGGGTGACCGGGGCGGCCAGCTCGATGTGGCCCATCCGCTCGCGGCGCACCTTGGCGCGGGTCACCTCGACGCCGCAGCGCTCACAGATGATGCCCTTGAAGCGGACGCGCTTGTACTTGCCGCAGTAGCACTCCCAGTCCCGGGTCGGACCGAAGATCTTCTCGCAGAAGAGGCCGTCCTTTTCGGGCTTGAGCGTCCGGTAGTTGATGGTCTCCGGCTTCTTGACCTCGCCGAAGGACCACTGACGGATGTCGTCAGCAGTGGCGAGACCAATGCGGAGCTCATCGAAGAAGTTGACGTCCAGCACGTCTAGATCCCCTTGGGGTTGTTTCGGCTAGAGAGGGGGTGGCGGGCGAGCGAGGGGGCCTGCGGGAGGCCGGCCCCCTCGCTCAGCTCGCGATCAGTGCACGACGTCGTCCACCGAGGGCGACTCGTTGCGGGACAGGTTGATGCCCAGGTTGGCCGCGGCGCGCTCGAGGTCCTCGTCGTCGGAGTCGCGCATCTCGATGGCCGCACCGTCGCTGGAGAGCACCTCGACGTTCAGGCACAGCGACTGGAGCTCCTTGAGGAGCACCTTGAACGACTCCGGGATGCCCGGCTCGGGGATGTTCTCCCCCTTGACGATGGCCTCGTACACCTTGACGCGGCCGACCACGTCGTCCGACTTGATCGTCAGCAGCTCCTGCAGCGTGTAGGCAGCGCCGTACGCCTGCATCGCCCAGCACTCCATCTCACCGAAGCGCTGGCCACCGAACTGCGCCTTACCACCCAGCGGCTGCTGCGTGATCATCGAGTACGGGCCGGTGGAGCGGGCGTGGATCTTGTCGTCGACCAGGTGGTGCAGCTTCAGGATGTACATGTAGCCGACCGCGACCGGGTACGGGTACGGCTCGCCGGAGCGGCCGTCCAGCAGGGTCGCCTTGCCGTTCTCCTTGACCATGCGCTCGCCGTCGCGGTTCGGCTTGGTCGCCCCGAGCAGCCCGGTGAGCTCCTCTTCCTTCGCGCCGTCGAACACCGGGGTCGCGGTGTTCGTGCCGGGCGCGACGTCGTAGAGCTCCTCGTTGAGGTTCTTCGCCCAGTCCGGGTCGCCCTCGATCGTCCAGCCCTGCGAGGCCAGCCAGCCCAGGTGCAGCTCGAGGATCTGGCCGATGTTCATCCGTCGCGGCACACCGTGCGTGTTCAGGATGATGTCGACCGGGGTGCCGTCCTCCATGAACGGCATGTCCTCGACCGGCAGGATCTTGCCGATGACGCCCTTGTTGCCGTGGCGGCCGGCGAGCTTGTCGCCCGGCTGGATCTTGCGCTTCTGGGCCACGTAGACGCGGACCAGCTCGTTGACGCCCGGGGGCAGCTCGTCGTCGTCCTCGCGCGAGAACACGCGGATGCCGATGACCTTGCCGGTCTCGCCGTGCGGCACCTTCAGCGAGGTGTCGCGGACTTCGCGGGCCTTCTCGCCGAAGATCGCGCGGAGCAGGCGCTCTTCCGGCGTCAGCTCGGTCTCGCCCTTCGGCGTGACCTTGCCGACCAGGATGTCGCCGTCGCGGACCTCGGCACCGATGCGGATGATGCCGCGCTCGTCGAGGTCGGCCAGGACCTCCTCGGAGACGTTCGGGATGTCCCGGGTGATCTCCTCGGCGCCCAGCTTGGTGTCGCGGGCGTCGATCTCGTGCTCCTCGATGTGGATCGACGTCAAGACGTCGTCCTGCACCAGGCGCTCCGAGAGGATGATCGCGTCCTCGTAGTTGTGGCCCTCCCACGGCATGACCGCGACGAGCAGGTTCTTGCCGAGCGCCATCTCACCGTTTTCGGTGGACGGGCCGTCGGCGATGACCTGACCCTGCTCGACCCGGTCGCCCTCGTTGACGATCGGGCGGTGGTTGAAGCAGGTGCCGTGGTTGGAGCGGCGGAACTTGTACAGTCCGTAGCTCTTCCGCGTGCCGTCGTCGTGCATGATCGTGATCAGGTCCGCCGAGAGCTCCTCGACGATGCCGGACTGCTCGGCGACGAGCACGTCACCGGCGTCGACCGCGGCGCGCAGCTCCACACCCGTGCCCACGTACGGGGCCTGGTTGCGCAGCAGCGGCACGGCCTGGCGCTGCATGTTCGCACCCATCAGGGCGCGGTTCGCGTCGTCGTGCTCGAGGAACGGGATCATCGCCGTCGCGACCGAGACCATCTGCCGCGGCGAGACGTCCATGTAGTCGATGTCGAGCGGGTCGATCAGCTCGACCTCGCCGCCCTTGCGGCGGGCCATGACCCGGTCTTCGACGAAGGTGCCGTCGTCCGAGATCGGCGCGTTGGCCTGGGCCTTGACGTACCGGTCCTCTTCGTCCGCGGTCAGGTAGTCGACCTGGTCGGTGACCCGGCCCTCGACGACCTTGCGGTACGGCGTCTCGATGAAGCCGAACGGGTTGACCCGCGCGTACGAGCAGAGCGAGCCGATCAGGCCGATGTTCGGGCCTTCCGGCGTCTCGATCGGGCACATGCGGCCGTAGTGCGACGGGTGGACGTCCCGGACCTCCATGCCGGCGCGCTCACGGGACAGACCACCCGGGCCGAGGGCCGACAGACGACGCTTGTGCGTCAGGCCCGACAGCGGGTTGTTCTGGTCCATGAACTGCGACAGCTGCGAGGTGCCGAAGAACTCCTTGATCGCCGCGCCGATGGGGCGGATGTTGATCAGGGTCTGCGGCGTGATCGCCTCGACGTCCTGCGTGGTCATGCGCTCACGCACGACGCGCTCGGTGCGGGAGAGACCGACCCGGATCTGGTTCTGGATCAGCTCGCCGACCGTGCGCAGGCGCCGGTTGCCGAAGTGGTCGATGTCGTCGGTCTCGACCGGGATCTCGGTGCCGTTCTGCGCGTCCATCTTGTCCTCGCCGGCGTGCAGCCGGACCAGGTACTCGATGGTCGTGACGATGTCCTCTTCGGTCAGCGTCCCGGTGTCGTAGGCCGTCGACAGGCCGAGCTTCTTGTTGACCTTGTACCGGCCGACCTTGGCCAGGTCGTAGCGCTTCGCCTTGAAGAACAGGTTCTCCAGCAGGGTCTGCGCGCTCTCCTTGGTGGGGGGTTCGCCCGGGCGCAGCTTGCGGTAGATGTCGAGCAGGGCCTCGTCGGTGCCGGCCGTGTGGTCCTTCTCGAGGGTGGCCAGCAGCGTCTCCGAGAAGGAGAAGCGCTCGCGGATCGCCTCGGTGGTCCACCCCAGCGCCTTCAGCAGCACGGTGACCGGCTGGCGGCGCTTGCGGTCGATGCGGACACCGACGGTGTCGCGCTTGTCGACGTCGAACTCGAGCCACGCGCCGCGGCTCGGGATCACGCGGACGCTGAAGACGTCCTTGTCGGTCGTCTTGTCGACGTCCTTCGAGTAGTAGACGCCCGGCGAGCGGACCAGCTGGGACACGACGACACGCTCGGTGCCGTTGATGATGAACGTGCCCTTGTCGGTCATGACCGGGAAGTCGCCGAGGAAGACCGTCTGGCTCTTGATCTCGCCCGTGTTGTTGTTGACGAACTCGGCCGTGACGAACAGCGGCGCGGCGTACGTCATGTCCTTGTCCTTGCACTCCTCGATCGAGGCCTTGACCTCGTCGAAGCGCGGGGCGGAGAAGGACAGGGACATCGAACCGGAGAAGTCCTCGATCGGGGAGATCTCGTTCAGGACCTCTTCGAGGCCGCCGACCGGGTTTTCTTCACCTTCTTCGACACGGCGTTCGAACCACGCTTCGTCCCCGGTGAACCACTGGAACGACTGGATCTGGACGTCGAGCAGGTTGGGCGTGTTGAGCGGTTCGCGAATCTTTGCGAAGGAAACCCGCTTGGGCGCGCCGGGGATTCCCGTGGACTCCGAGCGAGATTCAGCCGAGGTGGTCGCAGCAGTGGCCTGGTTCGCGGGAGAGACTGCCAAGATGCGTCCTTCCGGGGACAATGAGCGGTGACGGCCGCCATAGCAACAGCTATGAGCGACTGTCAAGGGTGCCGTGTGCCCACTATCCTAACTACCGGCTCCGGGCAGCCTGAAAGAGGGCAGCGCAAAGAGGCAGTCTAGCCCGAACGGCGCGGTCTGTCCAGGGGGCGCTCCCGATGGGGCCCAGCCTGCCTCGCGACGTCTTCAGGTATGCCTCCAGGCGAGCCGGTTGTCCCTCCCGCAAGGGCCGCCGGTTTCGCCGTCGGGAGTAAGCGTGAACCCAGCGGCGCCGAGAGTCAAGATGCCACACGGGGGTCGGCCCGGTTGGCGCAGCGTTGAAGAGGGTCAGCGGAGCGTAAGCGACCGAATATCATGCAGGTTACCGGCTGGTAGCGCCAGTAAAGCGGCTCGACCTGCAGGTATTCAACGGATTTCGTCGTCGCTCGTGTGCCGCACGCCACCCGGCACGGGCGGAGAAGTTCTCCGAAGAGCGCGCGAAAGGGTGTCGCGGAGGGCCGGATCGGGCGGCCCGGCGCGTGTCCCAGCGGTCACTCGCGCCCCAGGCGTCACGGCGGCCGGAGAGGCCCGCGAGGGGTCTCCGAAGGGCCTCTCGCGGGCGTTCGGGGCGCCGCTCGGCCCGGCACCCCACCGAGCCGGTGAACGACGTACAAGAGCGGCTGGCCCCGAGACGCGACGAAGGGTCCCTCCCCCTCGGCTCGCGAGCGGACGGGACCCTCCGGCGGAGCTACTTCGTCGGCGAAGGCGACGCCGGCGGGGCGGAGGACGCCGGGGCCTGGGTGGCCGCCGGGACCTTCGGCGCGTTGTACGTGTCCATGTCCGTGATCTTCCACTTGTCGCCCTGCAGCTGGGCGTTCAAATGGAGCTGGGCGGTGCCCGCGGTGGTCTTCTTCGTGTCCGTGCGGGTCGAGGTCTGGTCGACGAAGACCATCACCTTCGCCAGGTCGCCGTTCAGCATGATGACGGCGGAGCGCGTGACCTTGCAGGTCACGACCATCTTCTGCGCCGGCGCGAGCCGCTTGACCTCGCCCATCAGGGAGTTGTACTTGGCGCGGACGTCGTCGTTGGCCAGCAGGTCGTTCGCCGCGTCCTCGGTCTTCTTGATGTTGTTGAAGTCGTAGGAGAACAGCGCCTCGGCCGCCTTCGAGACGGCGTCCTTGACCTGCGCCGTCTTCGCGACGTCCAGCAGCGCGGTGTTGCTGGTCGCCGAGGAGACCTCGACCTCTTCGGACTTGAACCAGAACGCCAGGCCGCCCAGCACCAGCGCGACGAGCACCAGCGCGCCCGCCACGACGTACGGCTTCTGCACCCGTGCGCCCTTGGCCGGCTCCGCCACCGACGCCGCGTCGGCGACCTCGACCTCGGACTCCTCCGTCGGCTTCGCGATCCCCGTGTCGCGCTTCTTCCGGCGCGGCGCGGGGCGGGCGGGCGGAGCTTCCTCGTCCGCCGCCTCGGCCGGCTCGCCGGTGAGGGCGTCGACCTCCGGCTCCTCCTCGGTGCCGACCGCCGCGAACACCGCCGTGTCCTCGGCCGACGGCGCCGTGTCGAGCTGCCCGCTCGCGGCTTCGAACGACTCGGGCCGGGCCGCGGGCCGCGGTGCCGGGCGCGGGGCCGGCCGGGGGCGCGGCTTGCGCGGCTCGGCGGGCACAGCGGGGAGCTGGCCGGTCCGCTCGGCGGCGGACTCGTCCGCCGGCGGCTTGCGCAGTCCGGCCACGCGCGGCCGGCGCGACGGCGGGGTGCTGCTGCTGCGAGGCGGCTGGCGGCGGGAGGGGGGCACTACGGGCTCCTTACGGGTGACGCTACTGGCCGGCCGCGACGAGCGGGACGCTGTCGATGCCGGACAGCTTCCACTCCTCGCCCACGCGGGTCATCGACACTTCGAGGCGCAACGGCTTCGCGCTGCTCTTGTCGCCCTGGGTGACGGTCGTGGCGATGGCGGCGAGGAAGCTGGCCTTGCCTTCGTGGTCGTCCAGCTCCTCGACGGCGATGTCCTGGACGTCCGTGGTGACCTTCGTCTTGGCGTCGGCGAGCGCCTTGCGGAACGTCGGCGCCGACTGGTCGATCTGCTGCGCCATCTTGTCGTCCGACACCGACTTCTGCCGGGCGAAGAAGCCGTCGAGGTCCTGGTAGTCGACCTCGGTGTAGGCCTTCAGCGCGTTTCCGCCCGCCTTGACGACGGCCTCGCGCGAAGCCGCCAGCCCGGCGTTGTCGTCGGCCGCGGCCGCCCACCACTGGATCCCGAAGAACGCGGCGGCGATCAGCGCGGCCAGTGCCAGCGCGCCGGCGCCGAGCACCAGGATCCGCGACGAGGACGGCTCCCGGGCCGGCGTCGGGGTGGCGTCCGCCGCTTCGACGGCGGACTGCTCGTCCGTACTCATGGCACTCCAGGGTAGGGGTCGGTCATCAAATCCACGTCAGGCCAGTCCGAGCAGCGCGCCCAGGCTGGTGAGGCTGACGCCGGGGCTGCCGACGATGCCCGGCACGCCCCGGCTGTTGCGCTCCTCCGCCAGCTCCTCGGCCGGCCGGTTCGCGTTGGCCGAGACGTCGGCGTCGGACGGCTTGACCGGCACGCCGCCGTACGGCGCGTTCTGCGCACCGCGGACGTTGATCGGGCTGCCCTTCGGTTCGGCACAGTACGCGTTGTCGTCCGCGGGCCGCGGCGTCGTGTTGTCCCCGGTCCGGTACTGCGAATACGGCATGTAGCCCTTGGTGCAGGCGGGCGGGTTGAACAGGTTGAGCACCAGGCCCAGGTGGGCGGTCCCGTCGCCGGGGGCGACGCTGCTCGCGGCGCCGGCCAGCGCCGGGTAGGTGACCAGGCCCTGCTCGATCCCGTCGAGCCGGGTCACGGTCAGGTTGGCCGTGGTGAGCAGGTTCGCCGTCAGCGCGCCCAGGCCCGGCCCGGACTCCTTCAGCACCTGGCTGACCTGCGCGGCCACCTGCGGCGTGATGCCGATGAGCTTGCGCAGGTCACCGTCGGAGTTCTTCAGCGTGCCGGTGAGCTCGTTGAGGCTCTTGCTGAACGACGCGAAGTTCGCCGCCTCGTCGTTCTGCGTGTCGAGCACCTTGCCGCCCTGGTCGAGCAGCTGGATCGTCTGCGGCAGGTACTCCTGCGCGGTCGTTGTGAAGCTGCGCGCGGTGTCCAGGAGCTTCTGCAGGTCGCCGCCGGTGCCGCGGAAGGCGTCGTAGGACTCGTCGACGACCGTGCGCAGCGAGTCGACCGGGACCGACGCCGCGAGCGAGTCGAGGTCGCCGATCAGGCGGTCGGTGCTGACCGGGGTGGTCGTCTTGGCCGCCGGGATCACCGACCCGGCCGCCAGGTACGGGCCCTTGTCGGCCTTCGGCTTCAGGTCGACGTACTGCTCGCCGACCGCCGACCGGTTGGCGACGACGGCGTCGAGGTCCGCCGGCACCTGGGGCGCCGACGGGTCGATGTTCAGGTCGGCCTCGAGCCCGGTCGCGGTGAGCCGCATTTCCCCGACCCGGCCGATGTTGTAGCCGCGGTAGGTGACTTCGGCGTTGGTGAAGATGCCGCCCGACTCGTTGAGCTGCAGCTTCACCGTGTAGCCGTCGTTGCCGAACACGGTGCCGAGCCCGGCGAACCGGACCAGCGCGTACACGATCGCGACGACGGAAATGACCGCGAAGGCGATCAGCTGGAGTTTCGTCCTGCGCACCAGCATCAGCCCGCACCTCCCGACAGGAGCCCGAAGAGGTTGCCGAGGCCCGGCTGGGACTGCCCGGCCTGCCCGCTTTCGCCCGGGATCGGCAGCGGCGGCGGCTGGTTGGCGGGGGTGCCCTCGACGCCGCCGGTGAGCCCCGGCAGCGGGATCTGGCCGGCGAGGGCGTTCTGCCTGCTGTTGCCCAGGTTCTCCACGACGGTCTTCAGGTTCAGGTCCACCTTCGCGAACAGGTTGAAGTAGTCGCCCTTCACGCCGTTGACGGCCTGGTCGCTGAACGGGAACGTCAGCAGGATCTGCAGGGCCTTCGGCAGGTCGTTGCCCGCCTCGCCGAGCTTCTGCAACGTCGGGGTCAGCGCCTTCAGATCGGCTACGAGGTCCTTCTGCGACCGGTTCACGGTGTCGGTGGCGACGCCGGAGAGGTTGTCCAGGGCCTGCAGCATCGTGACCAGCTGGCCGCGCTGCGACTCCAGCACGCCGAGGCCGGGCGCGAGGTTGTCGACCGCGCCGACCAGCTTGTCCTTCTGGCCGTTGAGGGTCGAGGACAGCCGGTTCAGCCCGTCGAGCGCGCGGGTGATGTTGCGCGACTGCTGGTCGAGGTTCGTGACCAGCTGGTTCGCGTTGTCGAGCAGCGCCTTGATGTCCGGCTCGCGGCCGGACGTGGCGTTGTTGAGCTCCTTGGTGATGGTGTTGAGCTGGTCGACCCCGCCACCGTTGAGCAGCAGCGAGAGCGCCCCGAGCAGCTCTTCGACCTCGACGCTGCGGTTCGTCCTGGCCAGCGGGATGGTCGCGTTGTCGGCGAGCTTGCCCTGGGCCTGGTCGTCGCCCGGCGAGGCCAGCTCGACGTACTTCTCGCCGAGCAGGCTCGACTGCTTGACGTTGGCGATCGCGTTGGCGGGCAGCTTGACGTCGCCGTTGACCTTGAGCGTGACCAGCGCGTGCCAGCCGTCCTTGGTCAGCCCGACGTTCTCGACCCGGCCGATCGGCACCTCGTCGACCTTCACCCCGGCCTGCGGGGTCAGGTCGAGCACGTCCCGGAACTCGACGTTCACCGTGTACGGGTGGTCGCCGAGGTCGGCGCCGCCGGGCAGCGGCAGGTCGTAGATGCCCTTGAACGCGCAGCCGGAGAGGACCAGCGCGGAGGCCGTGGCGAGCGCGCCGACGGTCACGAGCTTCTTCACTGGCCACCTCCGTAGAGCTGCCCGGCGATGGGCAGGGGCAGCGGCGGCAGCTGACCGGACTGCAGGGCCTGCACGGTCTGCGCCAGCGACGGCAGCGGGACCACCCCGTCGACCAGGCCGGCGATGCCCTCGCAGGCGTTGCCGAGCACGTCCGGGATGCCCTTGCCGGTCTGCTTGAGCAGCCGGCAGATCATCACCAGCGGGGGCTGGGTCAGCTCGTTGAGGTTCGGCCGGGCGTCGAGCGTGCCGGCCGAGCCGTTGTAGGTGTTGACCAGGTTGCTCAGGCCGACCGGGGCGACGTCGAGGATCTCGGCGAGCGAGCCGCGCTGGTCGACGAGCACCTTGGTGACGCCGGCCAGCTTGTCCACGTTGGACTTGAGCCGGTCGTGGTTGGCGTCGATGAACGACTGCACCGCGGTGAGCGTGGTACCGAGCTGCTGCACGGTCGCGGCCAGGTTGTCCTTTTCGGACGCCAGGTAGCCGCTGACGTCGGCGAGCTGGCTTTCGAAGGTGCGGACCGACTTGTCGGAGTCGGCCAGCGTCTGCGAGAACTTGCCGAGGTTCTCCACCGTGGAGAACAGGTCGTCCTTGTTGCCGGCCAGCGTCCCGGCCGCCTGGCCGAGCTTGGTGATCGTGTCGTGCAGGGCCTGGCCGTTGCCGTCCACGTTGGCCGCCGCGGTGTTCAGCAGGTTCGACAGCGACCCGTTCTTGTTGGCGCCGTTCGGGCCGAGGGTCTCGCTGACCCGGGCCAGGCTGGCGGCGAGCTGGTCGACCTCGAGGGGCACCTCGGTGCGGTCGAGGCCGATGACCGCGCCGTCGGAGATCCGCGGGCCGCCGGTGTAGGCCGGGGCGAGCTGGACGTACCGGTCGGACACCAGCGACGGCGCCACGATGAGCGCCTTCGCGTCGGCCGGGACGGCGACCTTGCGGTCGTACTCGAACTCGACCTTCACCTGGTTGCCCATGGGCTGGATCTTGGTGACCGTGCCCATGTCGACGCCGAGCATCCGCACGCTGTTGCCCTCGTACAGGCCGACGGCGCCGGCGAAGTACGCGGTCAGGTGGTTGCGGCCGGCGTCCTTGAGG
Source organism: Amycolatopsis sp. NPDC049159 (assembly GCF_040648295.1). Taxonomy (NCBI): domain Bacteria; kingdom Bacillati; phylum Actinomycetota; class Actinomycetes; order Pseudonocardiales; family Pseudonocardiaceae; genus Amycolatopsis; species Amycolatopsis sp. NPDC049159. Next base: position 329,132 of record NZ_JBEZDL010000003.1, on the reverse strand, counting down.
GTCCACCAGATCCCGCCGGCGACGACGAGCGCGAGGACGATCGCGATGGTGAAGCCCCGGGTCAGGGCCAGTCCGAAGCGGGTGTCACTCATTTCGTGTAGCACCCCTCTTCGTTGATCGGGCCGAACGACGGCAGGAGCAGGCCGCAGATGTAGTTGTCGAACCAGCGCCCGTTGCCGATGGTGTTGGTGAAGACGCGGATGAACGGCGCGAACTTCTTGATGCCGTCGGCCAGCGAGTCCTGGTTGCGCTGCAGCATCGACGTCAGCTGGTCGAGCGAGGTGAGCACCGGGTCGAGCTGCTTGTCGTTGTCGTCGATCAGGCCCTGCAGCTGCGTGGCCAGCTCACGGGAGCCGTTGAGCAGCGAGGTGATGGCGTCCTCGCGCTTCGACAGCTCGTCGAGCAGCTTGTTGCCGTCGGTCAGCAGCTTCTGCACCTCGGCGTCGCGGTCGACCAGCGTCTGCGACACCTCGCGGGTGTTCGCCAGCAGGTTGGACAGCTGCTGGTCGCGCGAGGCGATGGTGTCCGAGAGCTTCGACAGGCCCGACAGCGCCCCCTTCACGTCCTGCGGCGTGTTGGCGAAGGTCTGCGAGATGGTGTCGAAGCTCTGCGCGAGCTGCTTGGTGTCGATGTTGTCCACGGTCTGCGAGAGCCCGCGGAAGGCGTCGAGCACGTCGTAGGGCGCCATCGTGCGGTCCCGCGGGATCGCCGTGCCCGGGTCGAGCGCGCCCTGGCCCTGCGGGTCCAGCGACAGGTACTTCTGCCCGAGCAGCGTCTTGATCTTGATCGCGGCGCTGGTCCGGTCGCCCAGCCAGGCGTCCTTGACCTTGAACGACACCTTGACCGACGCGCCGTCGAGCTCGATGTCGCTGATCTTTCCGACCTTGACGCCGGCGACCCGGACGTCGTTGTCCTTCTGCAGCCCGGAGGCTTCGCTGAACTCGGCGGTGTAGGTGGTGCCGCCGCCGATCACCGGCAGGTCGTCGGAGTTGAGCGCGGCGAGGAAACCGAGGCCCAGGACGACGATGCCGACCAGGGCGATCGGGACGGGGTTGCGCTTCTGGAAGGACTTCATCCCTTGCACCTCTCCCGGTTGAGAGGCACCAGCGGGATCGGCACGTCGTTGATCAGCGGCGGCAAGCTGACGCTCCCGGTGAACTCGCAGGCGTAGAAGTTGAACCAGGAGCCGTAGTCCGCGGTGCGGGTCAGCGTGCTCACCTTGGTGGGCAGGAACTGGATGAAGTGCTCCAGCTCCGGTTCGTTCTTGTTGAGCTGGTTCGTGAGGGTGCCGAGCGCGCTGATGTCGTTCTTCAGCGGCTCGCGGACCTCGCCGAGCAGCCCGGACGTCGTTTCGGCCAGGTTGCCGAGGCTCTCGATCGCGTCGCCGATCGGCTTGCGGTCGGCGGCGAGGCCGGAGGTCAGCTGCTGCAGCTTGATGATGAGGTCGTTGAGCTGCGGCGTGTGCGCGTTGACCGTGTCGAGGACCGAGTTGAGGTTGTCGATGACCTCGCCGATCACCTGGTCCTTGTTGGCGATCGTGGTGGCCAGCGACGCGGTGTGCGAAAGCAGGCTTTCGACGGTGCCGCCCTCGCCCTGCAGGACCTGGATGACCTCGTACGACAGCTTGTTGACGTCGTCGGGGTTGAGCGCGGTGAACAGCGGCTTGAAGCCGTTGAACAGCTCGGTCAGGTCCAGCGCCGGCGTGGTCCGGTCCAGCGGGATGGTGCCGCCGGGGCCGAGCGTCTTGCCGCCGCTGTTCTCGCCTTCGCCGAGGGAGACATAGCGCTGGCCGACCAGGTTGCGGAACTTGATCTGCGCGGTCACCCCGGCCGGCAGCTGCCGGCCGGCGTCGACCTCGAACTCGACCTCGGCCTGGCGCTTGTCGACGATCTTGACGTCCTTGACCTGCCCGACCCGGACGCCGGCGATGCGGACGTCGTCGTTGGGCAGCAGGAGCGTCGCGTCGGTGAAGCGCGCCTTGTAGGCGTTGGTGCTGGTGGTGTTGATGTTGGCGATGCTGATCCCGAGGATCGTCGTGAACAGCACGGTGACGACGACGAAGACCGCGAGCTTGATCAGCGGTGCGAGCAGTCCCCTCACTTGACCGTCACCTCCGCACCCCGGTACAGCGGGCCGACGAGCAGGGCGCTCCAGCCCGGGACGTCCGAGGCGTTCATGCCCAGCTGCGGGCCGAGCAGGTCGGCCAGGAAGCCCTGTTCCGCGCTCGAGTACGCCAGGTCACCGGCTCCCGCGCCGTTGCCGGCCGCGTCGGCCTTGAACTTGGCCGGGTTGAGCCCCTCGCCGACCGTCTTCGGCGCGGCCTGGTGCTTGGTCCCGTCCTGGAAGGCACCGTCCGGCGGTTCCGAGGGGAACGGCTTCGGGATGTCCTTCATGTCGTAGCAGCGCGGCCCGCGCTTGTCCTCGAACCGCGGCTCTTCCTTGCCCGCCTCGTACGGCGCCCGCGGCACGATGATCTCGATCGTGGCGTGCAGGCCGGGCTTGTCGGTGCCCTTGCCGAGCGCCTGGTCGATCAGCGGCACGTTCCGGGCCATCTGGGAGATCACGCAGGGGTACTCCGGGGCGTACTTCGCCAGCAGCTCGGCCGTCGGCCGGGCGGTGTCGGCGAGGGAGATGATGTTCTCCTTGTTGTTTTGCAGGAACGTCTGCAGGTCGATCGACGCCTGCGTCAGGCTGCCGTAGAGGTTCGACAGGTTCTGCTGCTGGTCGACCACGGTCCGGGTGGTCGTGCTCAGGTTGTCGAGGGTCTGCACCAGGTCCGGCGCGGCGCCGGAGAGGTGGTCGGAGAACTCCGCGAGCGCCTTGAGGTTGTGCTGCAGCTCCGGCTCGTGCGGGTTCAGCTCGCCGATGTAGGTGCCCAGCTGCGTCAGCGTGTCGCCGAGCTGGTCGCCGCGGCCCTGCAGCGCCGTCGAGATCGCGGTGAGCGTCGCCGACAGCTTCTGCGGCTGCACCGCCTGCAGCACCGGCATCAGGTGCTCGAACGCCTGGTCCAGCTCGATCGCGCTCGACGTGCGGTCCTGCGGGATGACGTCACCGCTGGCCAGTGTCTTGGCGGAGGGCGCTTTCGGGATCTCCAGCGAGACGAACCGCTCGCCGAAGAGCGTCTTCGGCAGGAACCGCGCCGAGACGTTCTCCGGGATCAGCTTCGCCGACTCCGGGTTGAGGGCCAGTGTCAGCTCGGCGCCGTGGTCGGTGGCGACGATGTCGGAGACCGAGCCGACGATCAGCCCGCGCACCTTGACGTCGGACTGCTTGATCAGCTGGTTGCCGATCTTGTCGGCCTGGAGCTTGACCGTGACGAACGGCGTGAACGCCTTGTCGTAGAGCGCGATGGACAGCGCCACCCCGCCGACCATCACGGCGATGAGCAGCAGGCCGAGCAGCCTGCGTCGGAGCGTCCTCATCCCGCGATCCTTACCGTGACGTCGGTTCCCCAGATGGCGAAGCCGATGAAGAAGTTCATGATCGACACCGTGACGATGGACAGGCGCACGGCCTTGCCGACCGCCATGCCGACCCCGGCCGGGCCGCCGGTCGCCCGGTACCCGAAGTAGCAGTGCGACAGGATGATCAAGACGCTGAAGAGCAGCACCTTGATGAACGAATACAGCACGTCCTGCGGTGGCAGGAACAAGTCGAAGTAGTGGTCGTAGGTACCGGCCGACTGGTTGTAGATGTAGATGACGACCAGTCTCGACGCGAGGTACGAGCTCAGCAGGCCGATGATGTAGAGCGGGATGACCGCCACGAACCCGGCGATGATCCGGGTCGTCACCAGGTACGGCAGGCTCGGCACGCCCATGACTTCCAGCGCGTCGATCTCCTCCGAGATCCGCATCGCGCCCAGCTGCGCGGTGAACCCGGCGCCGACCGTGGCGCTCAACGCGAGGCCGGCGACCAGCGGCGCGATCTCGCGGGTGTTGAAGAACGCGGTCAGGAAGCCGGTGAAGGCGGACGTCCCGATCGAGTTCAGCGCCGAGTAGCCCTGGAGGCCGACGAGGACACCGGTGAACAGCGTCAGGCCGACCATCACGCCGACCGTGCCGCCGATGACCGCGAGCGAGCCGGACCCGAAGCTGACCTCGGCCAGCAGCCGGAGGACTTCCTTGGTGTAGCGGCGCAGCGTCCGCGGCGTCCACAGCAGCGCCCGGCCGTAGAACGACATCTGGTCACCGAGGGTGTCCAGCGTCTGGAGGGGTCGGTTGGCGACGCGTTTCGCGCCCTGGAGGAACGTCATGGCGCTAGTCCAGCTTTCCGGGCACGATCTGCAGGTAGATCAGGGTGATCACGAAGTTCACGACGAACAGCAGCAGGAACGTGATGACCACCGACTGGTTCACCGCGTCCCCGACGCCCTTCGGGCCGCCGGAGGGGTTCAGACCCCGGTAGGACGCGACGACGGCGGCGATGAACCCGAAGATCAGCGCCTTGAGCTCGCCGACCCAGAGGTCGGGCAGCTGCGCGAGGGCGGAGAAGCTCGCCAGGTACGCACCCGGCGTCCCGCCCTGCAGCACGACGTTGAAGAAGTAGCCGCCCAGCACGCCGATGACACTGACCATGCCGTTGAGCAGCAGCGCGACCAGCATCATCGCGAGGGTGCGCGGCACGATCAGCCGCTGCACCGCGGAGACGCCGAGCACCTCCATCGCGGCGATCTCTTCGCGGATGGTGCGCGCGCCGATGTCGGCGCAGACGGCGGAGCCGCCCGCGCCCGCCACCAGCAGCGCGGTGACCAGCGGACTGGCCTGCTGCACGGTGGCGAGCACGGAGCCCGCGCCGGTGTAGGACTGCGCGCCCAGCTGGCGGGCGAGCGAACCGAACTGCAGCGAGATGACCGCGCCGAACGGGATCGCCACGAGGGCCGTCGGCAGGATGGTCACGCTCGCGATGAACCACGACTGCTGGATGAACTCCCGCAGCTGGAACGGGCGCTGGAACAGGCCGCGGACGATGTCCAGGCCGAGTGCGAACAGGTTCCCGGTCTCTCGGAGCATGCCGATCCCGGGGATCTTCGCCTGTGTTGCGGGAGAACTCACCGGCCACCTGGCCCGTTGTCACGCGGCGGCGGCATCCGGTGCGAGCCGGGTCTCGGCGGCTGGCCGCCGCCCGGGATGCGCGCCACCTGGTCGGCGGGCAGCTGCCCGTGGTGCTGGTTCGGGACGCCGTCACCCTGCGGGCGGGCGCCGGCCGGCACCTGCTGCTGTTGCTGGGCTTGGGCGACGCGGCGGGGGCTGACGCCGTAGTGGCGCTGCTCCTCCGGGCTCAGGGAGGCGATGATGCCCTCCTGCGCGGGCTGCGGCAGCCGGTGCAGGACCTCCATGACCCGGTCCTTGCGGCGGACCGCGCCCATCCGGGTCGGCACACCCGGCGTCGTCTGCATCTGCGGCGGCACCCCGGAGATGTCCTCGACCCCGCCGGCGTGGTGCCCGGCGTCGAACATCGCCTGCTCGGCCGCGATCTGAGCGGAGTCCTTCTCCTCGGACATGCCGATCGGGCCCTGCATCCGGCCGTTGAGAAACTGCTTGACGACCGGCTCTTCGCTGGTCAGCAGCACCTCGCGCGGGCCGAACATGACCAGTTCCTTGCGGAAGAGCATGCCCAGGTTGTCCGGCACCGTGCGGGCCAGGTTGATGTTGTGCGTGACGATCAGGAACGTCGCGTCGATCTGCGCGTTCACGTCGAGGAACAGCTGCGAGATGTAGGTGGTGCGGACCGGGTCGAGACCCGAGTCCGGCTCGTCGACCAGGATGATCTCGGGGTCGAGCACCAGGGCGCGGGCGAGGCCGGCGCGCTTGCGCATACCGCCGGAGATCTCGCCGGGGAGCTTCTTGTCGGCGCCGTTCAGACCGGTCATGTCGAGCTTTTCGAGGACGATCCGGCGGATTTCCGTCTCGGACTTCTTCGTGTGCTCGCGCAGTGGGAAGGCGACGTTGTCGTAGAGGTTCATCGAGCCGAACAGCGCGCCGTCCTGGAAGAGGACGCCGAAGAGCTTCCGGATCTCGTAGAGCTTGTGTTCGGAGCACGTCACGATGTCGACGCCGTTGATCACGCAGCGCCCGCGGTCGGGCTTGAGCAGGCCGATCATCGACTTGAGGAACACCGACTTGCCGGTTCCGGACGGTCCGAGCATCGCCGAGACCTCGCCCGGGGGCAGGGTCAGCGTGACGTCCCGCCAGATGGCCTGCTTACCGAAGGACTTGGTCAGACCTTCGATGACCACCTCGGCACCCATCGCACCTCCAGGAGCTGTTCCGCGTCATTGCGCCCGCTGCCACACCCATGCCACCCCACGTCGGCGGCGGGTGCGGGCCGTGCGCCGCATTAACCCGCGTCAACCAGGTGCAACGAGCTGAGTGCGAACAGGTTACTCACCAGTTTTCTTTTCTGGCCAGACCCGGACCCATCGTCACCCCGCCGTGATCGGCAACTGCAGGGAACCTAGTCCATTCGGGGCAACGACGCAGACCTCCGCAGCCCCGCACCCGCGATTTAGGGACCCGGGGCCATTCGGACACCACTCCTAGGGGATGCCCGTGACCAGGCAAAACGGAAGGGGCGGGCATCCGAGTGGATGCCCGCCCCTTCTCGAGGTGGTGCTGAGGCGCTTTCGCGCCCGAGATCACTTGATGGAGATCTTGGCGCCCGCGGCCTCGAGCTTCTCCTTGGCGGCCTCGGCGGCCTCCTTGTCGACCTTCTCCAGGAGGGCCTTGGGAGCGGCCTCGACCAGCTCCTTGGCCTCCTTCAGGCCCAGACCGGAGACGACCTCGCGGACGACCTTGATGACCTGGATCTTCTTGTCGCCGGCGCCCTCGAGGACGACGTCGAACTCGTCCTGCTCCTCGACGGCGGCCGGGGCGGCACCGGCGGGGCCGGCGGCGGCGACGGCGACCGGCGCGGCGGCGGTGACGTCGAAGGTGTCCTCGAACTCCTTCACGAACTCGGACAGCTCGAGGAGGGTGAGCTCCTTGAAGGCGTCGATCAGCTCGGCGGTGCTCAGCTTCGCCATGATGGCTTCCTCTCAGAAAAACGAACTAAAAGCGTTCGGGGTGGGGGGTGGATCAGCTCTCGGCGGGTGCTTCGGCTGCTTCGGTACCGGCGGCGTTGCGCTGCTTCTCCTCCAGCGCGGCAGCCAGGCGGGCGACCTGGGACGCCGGCGCCTGGAACAGCGCGGCGGCCTGGGACAGCTTCGCCTTGAACGCGCCCGCCGCCTTGGCGAGCAGGACCTCACGGCTGTCGAGATCGGCGATCTTGTTGATCTCGTCCACGGACAGCGCTTTGCCGTCCATGTAGCCGCCCTTGATCACAAGCGCGTTGTTGTCCTTCGCGAAGTCGCGAAGCGCCTTGGCGGCGTCGACCGCTTCACCCTCGACGAAGGCGATGGCGGTGGCACCGACGAACAGGTCCTCGAGCCCCGTGACGCCCGCGTCTTCCGCGGCACGCTTGACGAGGGTGTTCTTCGCGACCCGGTACTTGGCACTGGTGCCGAGAGCGCGGCGCAGCTGGGACAGCTGGGACACGGAGAGGCCGGTGTACTGGGTAACGACGGTGGCCGAGCTGTTGCGGAAGCTCTCCGCGATCTCGGCGACGGCCGCCACCTTGTCGGGCTTCGCCATGGTCGCCTCCTCTCTTGGCTAGTGTTTCCACTGGCGTCGAGGAGCCCCCAAACGACGAAACGCCCTCGCGCAAGCAGGCGCGGGGCGTTCTTCCGGCACACGTGCCGGGGCCTCGTTCCTCCTGCGCGGGCCGCCCGGCGAGTTGCGGGACCTTCGTTCCCCACGGAAGCGGGGAAAACCAGCGGTCTTCGGTAGAACCATCGAGAAGAATACATTGTCAAGTCGACAAGCCTTCTCCGACCCCCACCTTCGCGGCGCCGTGGGGCATCATGGTCACGTGGCGGAGCAGCGCGATGACGGAAAGCCGGGCTCGGAACTCGAACCGGCGGGCTCGAACGCACCCACACCCCCGGGCGGCACCCCAGCGCTCCCGCAGCCGTCGGGGCAGCCGTCTGGGCAGCCGCCGGTGGACCCGGCGCAGCTGGAGCAGTTCCGCCAGTTCCAGCAGTTCCAGGACTACCTGAGGTTCACCCAGTCCCAGCAGGGCAACCAGCCGGCTCCTCCACCGGACGCCGGCTTGGTCCAGGCGCCACCGCCCCAGCCCCCGGTGATCCCCCCGGGCTACCAGCTGGTCCCGGCCGAACGCCGCCGCGCCCCGAGGTGGCTGAGCTGGCTCGGCAAGAAGGTCATCGCGTGGGTCCTGGCGCTGGTGATCCTCGGCGTCGCGGGAACGTGGCTGTACAACCACTTCTTCCCGAACGACTCGGGCAAGACATCCGCCCAGCTCGCCCAGGAGGGCGGCGGGAAGTACCAGACCAACCACATCCTCTCGACCAGCCCGTACGAAGCCGTCCGCGAGGTCTACGACGCCATCGCGCAGAACCTCGTCCCGCAGGCGTGCGGGCGGATGGACGAGCCGATCCAGCAGAAGTTCGCCCAGGATCTGGGCTACGCGGACTGCCAGGTCGCGGTGCACGAGCTGAACCGCAAGGTCACCAGCAAGAACAAGTACGCCGAGTCGATGCCGTCGTACGTCTCGGAGCCCATCCCGGGCGACCGCTTCACGATCAGCTCGTGCCGGTTCGGCATCGAGGGCGGCCCCGCGCTGGGAGCGTTCACCGTGCAGAAGGTCGAGAAGAGCCAGTGGCTCATCACGGCGCACACGAACGAGCCGAACCCGTGCCCGGCGCCGGCGCCGACGACCCGCTGAGCTCTCAACGCGGGTGCGGTGCCGACAGGAACGCCACCAGCGCCTCCGAGAACGCCGGGGACATCACCGCCGTCATGTGGTCGCCCGGGATGCGGACCAGCCTGGCCCCCGCGATCGCCGCCGCCAAGCGCTCCGGTTCCGCGGCCAGCTGGTCCTGGTCGCCCGCCAGTACCAGCGTCGGAACTCCGATCGCGGACAGGTCCAGGTGGCCCTCCTTCGACGCCAGCGCCACTGCCGCCAGTGCGCGGCGGTCGCCGCCGACCGCGTCCGCCAGCAGCCGGAACGGGACGCCCGACGGCGGGACCGTCGACGGGTCCTCCGCCAGCAGCGCCGAAGCGATGTCCGCCGGCTTCACCACGCGCAGGTCGACGCCGCCGAAGTCGACGATGCCCGAGCCGACGCCGCCCGTGGCCAGGCAGCGGATGCGCTTGTCCGCAGCCGTGGCCGTCAGGGCGATGATCGCGCCCATCGAGTAGCCGACCATCGAGACCTCGTCGAGGGTCAGTTCGTCCAGCAGGGCCGAGACGTCACGGGCCATCGTGTCTTCGGTGTAGCAGGACTCGTCGTGCGGCTTCTCCGACCGGCCGTGGCCGCGCGCGTCCAGGGAGATCACGGTGAAGCCGGCCGAGCGCAAAGCGGCGACCACGCCGGTGGAGATCCAGTTCGCGTTCGTGTCGGCCGCGAAGCCGTGTTGGAGCAGCACCGGGCGGTGGGCGCCGTCGCCCTCCCACACGGTGTAGTTCAACCGGAGGCCGTCGAACGACGCGAAAGTCGGCATGGCGTCCATCAGACACGAAGAAAGGGCGCCCCCGCAGTAAGCGGGGACGCCCTTTCTGGTGATCTCAGACTCAGACCGCAGCTTCCTCGGAAAGGAGGTTGCGGGTCCGCAGCGGGTCGACCGGGATGCCCGGGCCCATCGTCGTGGTGAAGGTGACCTTCTTGAGGTAGCGGCCCTTCGCCGAGGACGGCTTGGCGCGGAGGATCTCGTCCAGCGCGGCGGCGTAGTTCTCGACCAGCTTCTCCGTGTCGAAGGAAGCCTTGCCGATCACCAGGTGCAGGTTGGCCTGCTTGTCGACGCGGAAGTTGATCTTACCGCCCTTGATGTCCTTCACGGCCTTCTCGACCGCGGGGGTCACCGTGCCGGTCTTCGGGTTCGGCATCAGGCCACGCGGGCCGAGGATGCGGGCGATGCGGCCCACCTTGGCCATCTGGTCCGGCGTCGCGATCGCGGCGTCGAAGTCGAGCCAGCCACCCTGGATGCGCTCGATCAGTTCGTCGGTGCCGACCGCGTCCGCACCGGCGGCTTCGGCCTCGGCGGCCTTGTCGCCGACGGCGAAGACGATGACGCGGGCGGTCTTACCGGTGCCGTGCGGCAGGTTCACGGTGCCGCGGACCATCTGGTCGGCCTTGCGGGGGTCCACACCGAGACGCATCGCGACCTCGACGGTCGCGTCCATCTTGGTCTTGGAGGTCTCCTTCGCCAGCTTCGCAGCCTCGAGCGGCGCGTAGAAACGCGACTTGTCGATCAGCTCCGCAGCCTGGCGGTAAGCCTTGCTGTGCTTGGTCATGCTTCTGTCCTTACTTCAAAAACGGATCAGTGTGGTGACGAGCCGCACCGGCTCTCCCACGTGGTGCTACGAAAAGACTCAGGCGTCGACGACCGTGATGCCCATCGACCGGGCAGTACCGGCGATGATCTTCGCGGCCTGGTCGATGTCGTGGGCGTTGAGGTCGGTCTCCTTGGTCTTGGCGATCTCGCGGACCTGGTCCCAAGTGACCTTGGCGACCTTGGTCTTGTGCGGCTCGCCGGAGCCCTTCTCGACACCAGCGGCCTTGAGCAGCAGGCGCGCGGCCGGCGGCGTCTTCAGCTTGAAGTCGAACGACCGGTCTTCGTAGACGGAGATCTCGACCGGGACGACGTCCCCGCGCTGCGACTCGGTCGCGGCGTTGTAGGCCTTGCAGAACTCCATGATGTTGACGCCGTGCTGACCCAGCGCCGGGCCGACCGGCGGCGCGGGGTTGGCCGCACCCGCCTTGATCTGCAGCTTGATGATCGCCGCAAGCTTCTTCTTCTTGGGTGGCATTTCTTTTCCTGTCCTGTACTACGTTCCCCGCGTACCTGCCGTGGACGCGGGGACTGCGGCCGAGAAGGCCGGCCGTCAGATCTTGGAGACCTGCGTGAACGACAGCTCGACCGGGGTCTCCCGGCCGAAGATCGACACCAGGACCTTCAGCTTCTGCCCGTCGACGTTGACCTCGGAAATCGTCGCCGGCAGCGTCGCGAACGGGCCGTCCATGACGGTGACCGACTCGCCGATCTCGAAGTCGACCTCGACGGCCGGAGCGCCCAGCGGCGCGGACGCGGCGGAGTCACCCTTGCTGGCCTTGGCCGGGGCTTCCTTCTCGACCTGCGGGGCGAGGAACTTCAGCACCTCGTCCACGGTCAGCGGCGACGGCCGCGAGGTGGCGCCGACGAACCCGGTGACACCCGGCGTGTTGCGCACCGCGCTCCACGAGGCGTCGTTCAGGTCCATCCGGACCAGGATGTAGCCGGGCAGCACCTTGCGCTGCACCTGCTTGCGCTGGCCGTTCTTGATCTCGGTGACCTCTTCGGTCGGAACCTCGATCTGGAAGATGTAGTCCTCGACGTCCAGGGTCTGGGTCCGGGTCTCGAGGTTGGTCTTCACCTTGTTCTCGTAACCGGCGTACGAGTGCACGACGTACCACTCGCCGGGCGCGGCGAGGAGCTCGGAACGCAGCTTGGCGACCGGGTCCTCGTCGTCGGCCTCGGGCTCGGCGGCCTCGTCGGTCACGTCGTCGTCGGCGGCGGCCTCGTCGGAAGCGCCGTCGTCATCGGAAGCGGCTTCGTCGACCTCGTCGGACACCTCGACGGGCTCCAGGTGCTCGGACTCCTCGTCACCGAGTGCCGCGTGCACCTGCTCGTCGGAAAGCTCGGTCAGGTCGTGACCGGCTGATGTGCCGTTGTCGGAGGTCACGTTCCGTCCTCTCAGTTGATCATTCCGGGTCGGTCGGGCCGGCCCGCGCGGCACGGCGGCGGGTCAGCCGAAGATCGCGCCGATGCCCTTCTTGAACGCGAAGTCCAAGACGCTCACCAGGGCCACCATGAACACCACGAAGACCAGCACGACCGCGGTGTAGGTGACCATCTGCTTGCGGTTGGGCCAGATGACCTTGCGCAGCTCCGCCCACACCTCGCGGATGAAGCGCACCAGCCGCGCGAACACGGAGGCCTTCTTCGCCTTCTGGTCCCGCTTGGGAGTCGGCGCACCCTTGGCGTCGGGGGCGGACTTCTCCCCCGACTTCCCGGCCGGGCGGGTCTTGTCGTCCGCACGTGCCGCGGACTTGCCCGCCGGACGAGCGGTCGCACGGCGCTCACGCCGGGCGGCAGCTGTGACGGGACGGGACGGGCTCTCGGGCTTCTGCCCGCTTCCGTCCTGCTCCTGCTCGCCGCCGCTGGCGTCGCTGTCGCTCACGACCACTCCTCCGCTCCACCAGTTCCGTTACGCAGGGGTGACAGGACTTGAACCTGCAACCTGCGGTTTTGGAGACCGCTGCTCTGCCAATTGAGCTACACCCCTGTGGAGCCCCGATCGCTCGGAGCCCCGGAGGACGCATTCCAGCATCCCCACCATCCAGGCGGGGATGACCGTAGTGCGTTCCAAGTCCCGAAGTCTACGGCAAGCCTCACGAGAGCCCGCAACCGCGCCCCCCGATCGACCGCCGAACCCCGGTCGGCCTGCGGAACACTCCCCGCCGGCGACGTGATCATGCCAGGATGTCCGCCATGACGGACACCCCCGGTCGGATGGTGGTGGCCGGGACGCGCCTCGGGCTCGCGCTGCCCCAGTACGGCGCCCTCGCCGACCCCGCCGCCGTCGCGCGCTTCGCGACCGCCGCGGAGGACCTCGGCTACGGGTCGCTCTGGGTCGGCGACCGGATCCTGACGCCGCGGGAGCCGTCGGACCTCTACCCGGGCGGCGGGACGCCGGAGCACCCGTACCCGGAAGAGTTCGAGACCTTCGCCGACCCGTTCACGACGCTGGCCACCGCGGCCGCCGTGACCCGGACGGCCCGCCTCGGGATGAGCGCGCTGACCGGCCCGGTCTATTCCCCGGTCCTGCTCGCCAGGGCCCTGACCTCGCTCGACCTGGCCAGCTCGGGACGGCTGGACGTCGGCTTCGGGCTGGGCTGGCTGCGCGAGGAGTACTTCGCGACCGGGGTCCCGTGGGCGGGCCGGGGCAAGCGGCTCGACGCGGTCCTCGACGCGCTGGAGGCGTTGTGGACCGGCGACCCGGTGGCGCACGAGGGCCCGCAGTGGCGGATCGCGCCGTCGACGGTGGGCCTGCGCCCGGCGCAGGAACCGCGGCCGCCGGTGCTGCTCGGCGGGTTCTCCCCGCCGGCGCTGGCCCGGGTCGGGCGCCGCGCGGACGGCTGGCTGGCCGGGTGGATGCCGAAGCAGTACCTCGACGGCCTCTGGTCGGTCGCCCGCGATGCCGCCGAGCAGGCCGGACGCGACCCGGACGCGCTGCGCCGGGTGCTGCGGATCAACCCACGGCAGGGCACCGGCGTCGAAACGGTCGTCGACGTCTTCCCCTGCCTCGACGTGGCCGCCGAGCTGGGCATTTCCGAGGTGCTCGTCGACCTGCACTACGTCGCGCGGGACGTCGACCACGCCCTGGAGCTGGCCGGCGACCTCATCGCCAAGATGGGCTGAGCGCCAGGGAAAGTGTGACGCAAGTCTCTCTTACCCAGCAATAGTTCTATTATAGTTAGAACTATGTTGGTCCGGATCGATCCCAGCTCCACCGAGCCGATCTTCGAGCAGGTGGCGGCGTCGCTGCGCCGCTCGCTGGGCGACGGCAGCCCCGCGCCCGGGGAGCAGCTGCCGCCCGCGCGGGAGCTGGCGGCGTCGCTGGAGATCAACGTCCACACCGTGCTGCGGGCGTACGCGCTGCTGCGCGACGAGGGCCTGATCGACCTGCGGCGACGCCGGGGCGCGGTCGTGCTCGGCGGCGCGTCGTCGCGGGCCCGGCTCGCCGAGCTGGCCGGGGAACTGGTCCGCGAGGCCAAGCGCGCGGGCGTCGGCCTGGACGAACTCACCGGGGTGCTGAAGGAGAAGTACACATGACCAAGCTGATCCGGGTCCTGCTCGCCACCGCCGTGCTGCCGGGCGCCGCGCTCGCCGTCACCGGCGTCCTCGCCGACGCCTGGGCGGACCGCCTGCCCGACCCCCTCGCGACGCACTGGAACAGCGGACCGAACGGCTCCACCCCGTTCTCGGTGTTCGTCACCGCGTGCCTGGCGCTCGGCGCGGTCGCCGTCGTCCTCCTGGCGACGTCGGGGGTCACCGCGCTGCGCCGGGGCCGGCCGCTGCCCCGCCTGACCGTCGGCGTGGGCGCCGCGTTCGCCGCCCTGCCGTCCGCGGTGCTGCTTTCGGTGCTCGTCCCGAACCTCGACGCGCCGGACTGGCACGCGGCGGGCACCGGCGTCACCGTGGTGTTCTTCATGCTGGGCGCGGCCGTCCTCGGCGCGGTCGCGGCGGTCGTGGGCGGCCTGCCGTCGCCGGTCCGCGAAGAGTCGGCCCACCGGCCGAGTGTCGGGCTCGAACCGGGTCAGCGCGCGTTCTGGTCGGGCCGGGCGGCGAACCCGGCGATGCTCTGGGCGCTGCTCCTGGTCCCCGTCGCGATCGGCCTCCTGCCGGCCGGGCTCCCCTGGCCGACGGCCGCCTGGATCGCGTTCGTCGGCGCCGCGGTCACCGCGCTGACGTACCGGCTCAAGGCGACCGTGGACGCCAAGGGCGTGACGATCCGCTTCGGCTTCCTCGGCTTCCCCTGGCGGCACCTGAAGCTGGCGAGCATCCGCGAGGCGACGGCGCGCGACCTGGCGACGTTCGGCGACGGCGGCCTCGGCCTGCGCTTCAACCCGGTGACCGGCACGACGGCGTACAAGGTGCGCGGCGGCCCCGCGCTGGCGTTGTCGCTGGAGAACGGCCGGAGCGTGCTGGTCAGCGTGGACGACCCGGAGACCGGCGCCGGGCTGGTGAACGACCTGATCGCGCGGCGGATCACCCGGATTGGCTAGCTCGCCGGGCGCACTCCTTCGGTAGAAACGAAGAAGTGGCGAAGAAAAGCGGTGGGGGCGGCTGTCTCGTCGTCGTACTCGTACTCGCACTACTCGGCTTCGGGTACTACAAGTGGCAGCACGGCTCGTCCTCGGCACCACCGGACGGCGCGGACACCGGCGGCGGTTCGGGCCGCTACGTGGCGCTGGGCGACTCGTACACGTCGTCGCCGCGCACCGGGCGGCAGGCGGGCACCCCGGCAGGCTGCGAGCGCTCGGACGACAACTACCCGCACGTGGTCTCGGCGAAGCTGAAGCCGGCCCAGTTCGCCGACGTCAGCTGCGGCGGCGCGACGACCGCGCACCTGACGGCCCCGCAGAAGACGGGCGACGGCACGAACCCGGCGCAGCTGGACGCGGTCACGAAGGACACGACGCTGGTGACCATCGGCATCGGCGGCAACGACGTCGGCTTCTTCGCGTACGCGGCGGGCTGCGCGACGGCGCACTCGACGGCGTCGCCGTGCAAGGACAAGCTGACCGCGGGCGGCCACGACCAGCTCGCCGAGCGGATCGACGCGGCCGCCCCGAAGGTCGGCGCGATCCTGGACCGCATCCACACGAAGGCCCCGAAGGCGAAGGTCGTGGTGGTCGGCTACCCGACGGTCCTCCCGGACGGCGACGGCTGCTGGCCGATCCTCCCCTTCGGCAGCGGCGACATCGCGTACTTCCGCGAGGAGCTGGGCAAGCTGAACAAGATGCTCGAGGACCAGGCGGACGCCCACCGCGCGGGCTACGCGGACACGGCGACCCCGGGCAAGGGCCACGACGTCTGCTCGGCGTCGGACACGCGGTGGGTGGAGGGCCTGCTGCCCGCCTCGCCGGCCGCCCCGCTGCACCCGAACGCGAGGGGTGAGCAGGGCATGGCCGACGCGGTGCTGTCGGTGCTGAAGCTGCCTTAGCCGGTCTGCCGAGGCGGCGGGGGCTCAGGTGCGGACGAGTGCCTGGGGCTTCCCCAGCACCGTCTTGCCGTCGAACTTCACCACCAGGTCGATCCGCGCCGTGCCGTCGTCCTTGACGTCGCCGACCTTCCCCGTGATCTCCACCAGGGCGCCCTCCGGCGTGTTCGGGACGACCACCGGGCGGGTGAAGCGGGCGCTGAAGTCGACCAGGCGGCCCGGGTCGCCGAGCCAGTCCGTCACCACGCGGCCGGCCACCGCCATCGTCAGCATGCCGTGGGCGATGACGTCCGGGAGGCCGACGTCCTTCGCGAACGCCTCGTTCCAGTGGATCGGGTTGAAGTCGAGCGCCGCACCGGCGTAGCGCACCAGCTGTTCGCGGGTGATCCGGACCTCCAGGGCGGGCAGTTCGTCGCCGGTGTTCACGCGTCCTCCCCTCGCACCACGAGCTGGGCGCGCGTGGTGGCGATGTGCGCGCCGTCGCCGTCGGTGATTTCGGCGCGCAGGTTGATGAAGTCGTTGCCGGCCCGGGCCATGATCCGGTCGATGTGGGTCGTCAGCAGCAGCGTGTCGCCGGCGTGGGCCGGGCGGCTGTAGGTGAACTGCTGGTCGCCGTGGACCATCCGCGAGTAGTCGAGGCCGAGCTCGGGGTCCGTGACGATCGAGTTGATCGACGCGAGGTTGATGATCGTGAGGAACGTCGGGGGCGCGACGACGTCCGGGTGGCCGGCCGCGCGGGCCGCCTCCGGGTCGCGGTAGAGCGGGTTGGCGTCGCCGATCGCGTCGGCGAACTCCCGGATCTTCTCCCGGCTCACTTCGTAGCTGGTCTGCGGCGGGTAGACCCGCCCGGTGAACGACTCGTCCAAAGGCACGCCGGCCAGGCTACCAACAGCAAAGAGCCGCCCAGGTGGTCCTGGGCGGCTCTTCGAAGCTGGTGTGAACGCGCTACGTCAGCGGGTTTCCTTGTGCGTCCGGTGCGTACCGCAGTTCGGGCAGAACTTCTTCATCTCCAGGCGATCCGGGTTGTTGCGCCGGTTCTTCTTGGTGATGTAGTTGCGGTGCTTGCACTCTTCGCACGCCAGCGTGATCTTGGGTCGCACGTCGGTGGCAGCCACAGCGTTTCCTTCTCTCTCAGGTCCGGGGGCCAGCCCCGTCGTTACCGCGTAGCGGTGGCCGGACTTGAACCGGCGACACAGCGATTATGAGCCGCTTGCTCTGCCAACTGAGCTACACCGCCCTTACATGACCCAAGCCGCGACACGCAGGCGTGACGCGGCTGAGGTCGTGAGCCCCTTTACGGAATCGAACCGTAGACCTTCTCCTTACCATGGAGACGCTCTGCCGACTGAGCTAAAGGGGCCTGGCCTCTCGCGAGGACTTGGAAAGGTTAGCAAGCCCCGTCACCCGGCCGTGCAACCGGGGTCGATTAACCCGAAAACCTCAGGTCAGCAGGGTCAGCACGGTCTCCGAGTGCCGCCCCGGCGAGCGCGCGGTGCGGGCCTGCAGCCACGCCTCCAGGCGGTCTTCCGGCAGCGGCCGCGAGATCAGGTAGCCCTGCGCGACGTCGCAGCCCATCGCCTCCAGCTGGTCGCGGGCGACGTCCTCCTCGACGCCCTCCGCCACCACCGTGAGCCCGAGCGAGTGGCCGAGCTCGACGATCGAGCGGACCACCGCGAGGTCGCCGAGGTCGGTGCCCATGCCGATGCCGGCGACCAGGTGCGCGGCCAGCACGACTTCGAACGGCGCGACGAAGAACCCGATGACGAGCGGGATCTCGGTGAAGGAGATGGTCCACGAGATGCCGCTGCGGACGTCGACGTTGATGCCGAGCTGTTCGGCGAGCAGGAACGCGACCGCGAGAACCGGCCCGATCCAGAGCAGCTTGCTGTCCCAGTGGAACGGTTGCCACGAGCCGACGGCGAACGCGGCGACGAGCCCGAGGCTCAGCACCGCGAAGGTGTACACGCGGAAGCGGCGTTCGTCCGTGCGGGCTTCGGCGGAGGCGGCGGGTTGGGGTGGTGTCCCGGAAGCGGCTCCCGGCCCGGGCTGCGCCTGCGCGACGGCGTCGCCGTGGGCGTTGGTGTCCGGCATCCGACCTTCCCTCCCAGCTTGTCCACCGGTGTTGATCCGTGACTTCGGGTGTGGACAAGGGCCATACCGTACCCCGTAGGGCGTACCCGTGTCCCTTTCGAGACAGTAGGAGATCACCCCAGGGTTAACAATGCCTCGAACGCGCTGACCTGCGTGGACCAAGGGGTGAAACATCGGGTGGCGAACCAGGGGTCGGTCCTCTGCGCACGTCGTCCCGGGTAGCGCTTCAATGAACCCATGCACAGCGACGTGATAGCCACCGAACACGCGGCCCGGCTCGCGGCGGTGGATCCCCTGCTCCCCGGTTCCTCTCCCTTCGAAGCGGCCGAAAGCGCGGTGGTGCTGGAGGTCGCGACCGCCGGCTCGGCCGCTTCCGGCCTCGCCTCGCGCATCCAGGTCGACCAGGACGCGCCGAACGCGCCGTGGCGGGCGTTGACCGAGCACCGGCTCGACCTCCAGCTCGCCGGCCCGCAGCCGGCGGCCGCCCTCGACGCCCTCCTCACCCGATGGGATGAACATCTGCGCGCGGTCGCCGAGCGCGGCGACACCGAGACCGCGGCGATCGTGCCGCGCGCGAGCCGGGACGCCGCCGGCACGCGGGAAATGCTGCACCACGGGTTCGCCCCGCTGCGGGTGGTCGCGGTCCGCCCGGCGGACCGGATGATCCCGGCCGGCCCGCGCGGCACGCCCGGCGTCAAGATCCGCCGCGCCGAGCCCGGCGACCTCGAAACCGCCGTCGAGCTGGGCCTGGAGCTGCACACCTTCGACGCGCAGTACGGCACGGTCAACTTCCGCAAGGGCATCGAGGACATCATGGCCAAGGACCTGGCCGAGCAGCTGGCCCGGCCGGAGCCGCCGCTGTGGATCGCCGAGCTGTACGGCCGTCCGCTCGGCATGGTCAACGTCCAGCACCCCGGCGAGACCGGCTGGATCAGCGACCGCGTCAAGGCGTCCCGCGTCGGCTACCTCTCTTCGCTGGCCGTCGCGGAGACGGCGCGGTCGTCCGGTGTCGGTACCGCGCTGGCCACGCACGCCCACCACGTCCTGGACGAAGAAGGCGCCGACGTCGTCCTCCTGCACCACGCGGCGGCGAACCCGCTGTCGACGCCGTTCTGGTACGCGCAGGGCTACCGACCGCTGTGGACGTACTGGCAGCGCCGGCCGGCCGTTCGCTGAACGACTGGCGGCTTACCCCGGCCGGCCGGTCCTTATAGGCTGGTCCCGCGAGGAGCGAGGGGAGCCGGGAGTGAGCGACCAGCGGGATTCGGCGCCGAGAGCGCCCGAGGGCGTCGACACCGAAAAGCCGTCCGCGGCCCGGATCTACGACTGGTACCTGGGCGGCACCCAGAACTGGGCCGTGGACCGCGAGTTCGGCAGGCGCATGGAGCAGCAGTGGCCGCTGGTGCGCCCCGGCTCGAAGCAGAACCGCGAGTTCATGAACCGCGCGGTCCGGGCGGCCCTGCGCGCGGGGATCCGCCAGTTCATCGACCTCGGCTCCGGCGTCCCGACGGCGGGCAACGTGCACGAGGTCGTCGAGGCCGAGCTGCCCGACGAGCACGACGCGAAGGTGGTGTACGTCGACTACGAGCCGGTCGCGGTCGCGCACGCGACGCTGATCCTCGAAGAGGAGGCCGCGACCGACTGGGCCGGCATCGTCCAGGCGGACATGCGGGACGCGAAGGCCGTCCTGCGCGCCGAGGAGACGAAGCGGCTCATCGACTTTTCGCAGCCGGTCTGCCTGATGATGATGGCGGTGCTGCACTTCGTCGGCCCGGACGACGACCCCGAAGGCATCCTGGCGGCGTACCGCGACAAGCTCGCACCGGGCAGCTGGCTGGCGATTTCCCAGATGAGCGAGGGCGACGGCACAGGCCCGCACCTCGACGGGCTGCGCTGGTTCGTCGAGCAGTACCGCAAGACGAGCAACCCGGTGTGGCTGCGCGACCGCGACGAGATCGAGCCGCTGTTCGGCGACTGGCCACTGCTCGAGCCGGGCATCGTGCACCTGCCGGACTGGCGGCCGGACCGGAAGCTGAACGCGCTGGAGGCGGAAGCGCGTCCGTTCGCTTGGTGCGGCATCGCGGCCCGACCAACCCCCTGACCTGCAGCCGCGCCGATCGTCCCGCCGCGGTACTCGCTGATCGACCGGGCCGAGCCGGCGTGGCCGCGTCCGGCGGTCGAGCTCTTGCCCTGAATTCGGCGACCAGCCGCTGCCGTCGCCGGAGATCAGGGCGTTGCCGGGTTGGCGGCCCGACCCGCAGCACCGAGGCCCGCCCGCTCGCTTGGTGCGGCATCGCGGCCCGACCAACCCCCTGACCTGCACTTTCCCTGATCGCTGTGGGCGAACGCACCATCGGAAACAAACACACCCATCGGAGAGTTGAGCTAGGCAGACTCAACTAACCGAGGAGTGCACATGTCCGACACCCGCCTCCTGCCCGTGCTCCCGCTCGATGACGACGTCGTGCTGCCGGGCATGGTCGTCCCGCTCGACCTCACCGACACCGAGACGCGGGCCGCGGTGGAGTCCGCCCAGGCGAACACCCCGAGCCAGGCTTCCTTCCCCGGCATCCGGTCGACCGGCGCCACCAAGGCCGAGGTCCTCATCGTCCCGCGCGTCCACGGCGAGTACGCCGAGTTCGGCACCGTCGCCACGGTCGAGCGCATCGGCCGCGTGCCCGGTGGCAAGGCCGCCGTGCTGCTGCGCGGCACGTCCCGCGCGCTCGTCGGCCGGATCGCCGACGGCCCCGGCGCCGCCCGCTGGGTGCACGCCGAGGACGCCCCCGAAACCACGAACGACCGGACCGCGCCGCTCGCGGCCGAGTACAAGGCCGTCGTCATCTCGATCCTCCAGCAGCGCGGCGGCTGGCAGCTGATCGACGCCGTCCAGCAGGTCGAAGACGGCTCCGCGATCGCCGACCTGTCCGGCAACGCGCCGTACCTCGACACCGACCAGAAGCTCGAGCTGCTGACCACGCTCGACGTCAGCGCGCGCCTGGAGAAGGCGCTCGAGTGGAGCAAGGAGCACCTGGCCGAGCTCGAGGTCACCGACACCATCCGCAAGGACGTCGCCGAGGGCATGGAGAAGCAGCAGAAGGAGTTCCTGCTGCGCCGCCAGCTCGAGGCCATCCGCAAGGAGCTCGGCGAGCTCGACGGCACCGCGCAGGACGACGACTACCGCGCCCGCGTCGAGGCCGCCGAACTGCCCGACGCCGTCAAGAAGGCCGCGCTGGCCGAAGTGGACAAGCTGGACCGCACGTCCGAGCAGTCCCCCGAAGGCGGCTGGATCCGCACCTGGCTGGACACCGTCCTGGAGCTGCCCTGGAACGAGCGCACCGAGGACGTCTACGACATCGCGGGCGCGCGGGCGGTGCTCGACGCCGACCACGCCGGTCTCGACGACGTCAAGGAACGCATCATCGAGTACTTGGCCGTGCGCAAGCGCCGCGCGGAATCGGGGCTCGCCCCGGTCGGCGGACGGCGTTCCGGCGCGGTGCTCGCCCTCGCGGGCCCTCCCGGGGTCGGCAAGACGTCGCTGGGTGAGTCCGTCGCGAAGGCCATGGGCCGCAAGTTCGTCCGCGTCGCGCTCGGCGGCATCCGCGACGAGGCGGAGATCCGCGGGCACCGCCGCACGTACGTCGGCGCGCTGCCCGGCCGGATCGTCCGCGCCATCAAGGAAGCCGGCTCGATGAACCCGGTCGTGCTGCTCGACGAGATCGACAAGGTGGGCGCCGACTACCGCGGCGACCCGACCGCGGCGCTGCTCGAAGTGCTGGACCCGGAGCAGAACCACACGTTCCGCGACCACTACCTCGAGGTCGAGCTGGACCTGTCCGACGTCGTGTTCCTGGCGACGGCCAACGCGCTCGAGACCATCCCCGGCCCGCTGCTGGACCGCATGGAGCTCGTCACGCTGGACGGCTACACCGAGCACGAGAAGGTCACCATCGCCCGCGACCACCTGCTCCCCCGCGAGCTGGAGCGCGCCGGCCTGGGCACCGCCGACGTGGTGCTGACCGACGCCGCGTTCAGCCGGATCGCCACCGAGTACACCCGCGAGGCGGGCGTGCGCAACGCGAACCGGACCATCGCGAAGGTGCTGCGGAAGATCACGACCAAGGTCGCGCTGGACGAGGTTTCGCTGCCGCTGACGGTGGACGCGCCCGATCTGGACACCTACCTCGGCCGTCCGCGGCACATCCCGGAGTCGTCGCTGCCGGCCTCGACCCAGCGCACGGCGACCCCGGGCGTGGCGACTGGCCTGGCGGTCACCGGCGCCGGCGGTGACGTCCTCTACATCGAGGCGTCGCTGGCCGACGAGGAGTCCGGCGCGTCCGGGCTGCAGCTGACCGGCCAGCTCGGCGACGTGATGAAGGAGTCGGTGCAGATCGCGCTGTCCTACCTGCGTTCGCACGGCGCGGAGCTGGAGCTGCCGGTGGGCGACCTGAAGAAGCGCGGCATCCACGTGCACGTCCCGGCGGGCGCGGTCCCGAAGGACGGGCCGTCGGCGGGCGTCACGATGACGACGGCGCTGGCGTCGCTGCTCTCGGGCCGCGTGGTCCGCTCCGATGTGGCGATGACCGGTGAGGTGTCGCTGACCGGCCGGGTGCTCCCGATCGGCGGCGTCAAGCAGAAGCTGCTGGCCGCGCACCGGGCGGGGATGAAGACGGTGATCATCCCGCAGCGCAACGAGCCGGACCTCGACGACGTCCCGGCCGAGGTGCTGTCCCAGCTGGACGTCCACGCGGTGGCGAACGTCCGCGAGGTCCTCGACCTCGCACTGACCACCGCGTCCGCGCCGGTTCCCCAGGCGGCGTAACCCCGAGCGCCGCCACCCGACGAACGGCCGGTTTCCCCTTCCCCCGGGGAAACCGGCCGTTCGCGTGTGGTCAGAGCCGCCGGGCGGCGATCAGGTACCCGGTGCCGAGCCGTCCCACGGCACCGCGGCCGACCGTCCTCTCCGGACGGTCAGGCGGACGCCGCACGAGGCGGTCGAGCGGCGGCACCAGCGCGGTCACGTCGTAGTACAGCGTGTCTTCGGGTTGCAGCCCGGCGCGCCACAGCTCGTGGCGCAACCGCCGCGGCGCGTAAGCCTTGATGCCGGTGCGGCGCGCCGGCCAGTACAGCCCCCATTCGACGAGCCGGTAGGGACTGCGCGGGTTGAGCATGGTGACGACGGCGAGCCCGCCGGGCCGGACCACCCGCGCGATTTCGTGCAACGCCGGCCCGATGTCCACGTATTCGAGCACGCCCATGGCGAGCGCGATGTCGAAAGCGCCGTCCGCGAACGGCATTTCCCCGATGTCGCCGACGGCGAATTCCGCTTCTTTCCCGGCCCGTTCCCGGGCCGCGTCGACCATGGCGGCGGACCGGTCGCACCCGGTGACGGCGAAGTCCCCCGGCCGCCCGTCGAGCAGGTGCCGCACCATCATCCCCGGCCCGCACCCGACGTCGAGCAGCGCGCCACCGCACCGCCTTTCGAGCACCCGGTCCACGGCGTGCAGCCGGGACCGGTGGTACCGCGCGGTCGGCCCCGGCCCGGAGTAGCCGTCGGCGTAGTCGCCGACGAGCCGGGCATCGGCGTACTGGACCCGCACGAGCTGCTCGCGCGTCGGGCGTTCGAGCATCCCGGGTACCGGCATGTGCACCTCCATTGTCGACCCCTGCCCCCTGCGGTGGTCGGGCCGGTCACGGGCGCCGTTACCGATTCACGGAAGTATTTCGAAATGCAGGCGAAAGGGGGAACGAATCTTCACCCGTTGCGCGGCTGAATGCCCGCCGAATCGCGGGGACTCGGTATTATTCGGCAATTCGCACAATCGCGGCATAGCAGACGACCCCGTGACCGAGCGGTCACGGGGTCGTCGTCATGGGGTGGCGGGTGAGGGATTCGAACCCCCGTAGGCGTAAGCCAACTGGTTTACAGCCAGTCCCCTTTGGCCACTCGGGTAACCCGCCAAGGCCGGGCGAACCGGCCGGGGAGAAGCTTACCCAACGGGTCCGGACGGGGGTCAACCGGGATACCCGTGGCCCGGTGGGGGCTAGGCTGGGTGGCCCCTGACAAGCGAGTACGAGGTGTGAGGACACGTGGCGGATCCCTCTTTCGACGTCGTGAGCAAGGTCGACCGCCAGGAGGTGGACAACGCGCTCAACCAGGCGAGCAAGGAGCTCGGAACGCGGTTCGACTTCCGCGGCACGGGCACGACGATCAACTGGTCCGGCGAGGAGGCGATCGCGATCGAGTCCGAGACCGAGGAGCGCGCCCTGGCCGCGGTCGAGGTCTTCAAGGAGAAGCTGATCAAGCGCAGCATCTCCCTGAAGGCGTTCGAAGCGGACGAGCCGGCCCTCTCGGGCAAGATCTACAAGATCGGCGGCAAGATCCTCCAGGGCATCGCTTCGGACAAGGCGAAGCAGATCGCGAAGTTCATCCGCGACGAAGGCCCGAAGGGCGTCCAGGCCCAGATCCAGGGCGACCAGCTGCGGGTTTCGGGCAAGAAGAAGGACCAGCTGCAGGACGTGATCGCGTTGCTGAAGGGCAAGGACTTCGAGATCGCGCTGCAGTTCACGAACTACCGCTGACGTCACCGCGGGCACCCGGCGGCACCGGGTGCCCGCTCAGGACGGCGTCAACGTCCAGCTCGCCTCGTACCCCGACACCTTCAGGTACCCGGGCCCCCGC
The DNA here is from genome assembly GCF_040648295.1 of Amycolatopsis sp. NPDC049159. Lineage (NCBI taxonomy): Bacteria > Bacillati > Actinomycetota > Actinomycetes > Pseudonocardiales > Pseudonocardiaceae > Amycolatopsis > Amycolatopsis sp. NPDC049159. The sequence continues at coordinate 304,541 of NZ_JBEZDL010000003.1, read as the reverse complement.
ACATCCCGCTCCACCTGCACGTCACCGATCTGGTTCAGCAGCAGGTCGCGGAAGTCCCCCGCGTTGATCCACAGCGCGATGTTCCCCCGCGTCTTGGCCGTGAACCGCACCTTCGACACCCCGGCCGGCAGGCGCAACACGGCCTCGCCCTTGCCCTTCGACTCCTGCCCCGCCGCCGTCGACGGCAGGCTGCGGAAGTCCGAGATCGTCGCCGTCCACGCCGCGTTCGCGTGCACCGTCACCCGCTTCGTCGGCCGGCCCTCGTACGTGTTCAGCCACGTCGTGCCCTTGTACGCGCCGATCGCGTTGACCAGGCCGTGCTCGCCGCCGTCCGAGTCGATGATCACGTTCGACGAGCACTTCGGGCAGTCGAACGTGAAGAAGCCCATCTGGTCGGCCGGCCAGCTGGTCTCGAACTCGCCGCTGCCCTTGCCCGTGTGCGTCTCCGTCGGCACTTCACGAGGCGCCGGGGGCGCGGTCGACGTCGGCATCTGCACGGAGCCGCCGGACGACGCCTCCTCGATCGTCCCGTAGCCGACACCGGGCGTGCACCCCGCCGCCAGGACCAGGACGAGCGCGCCGAACAGCCGTAGTTTCATCGTTCCCCCTCGGGGCCACCACCGGCCCCCCGTGATCTTTCGACGGCCCCCACCTCCGCGTTACCGTCACGGGCCGCGACTCGGTCACCCGATGGCGCACAGCAAACCCCCCGAACGCGCTAATGAGCCGTGTGACTGTCCACGGCGGACCCGATCAGCGTGTTGTAATCGCGCGATCACCGTGGAGAGGGTCCGGATGCGCCGCTTTCTCGTCTTCGTGCTGCCGCTGACGCTCATCGCGACGCTGCTCACCCCCGCGAGCGCCGCCGAGCGCCGTCAGCTCGTGCCCGGCTACGGCTCCTACGCCCGGCTCATCCGGCTCGACCACTCCGTCATCGGCCGCGGGCGCATCATCGCCACGCTGACCAGCGAAGACGCCGGCGGCAAGTTCACCCCGGTGCTGGAGAGCACCGACGAGGGCGAGTCCTTCCACGAGATCGGCGAGATCCACGACCCCGACGGCCGGTACGGCATGTGCTGCGGCACCGTCTACGAGCTGCCGCAACGCGTCGGCAAGCTCCGCGCCGGCACGCTGCTGTGGGCCGCGTCCTACCGGCAGGACGCCGGGCCGCAGCGCCGCGTCGGGATCCGGATCTGGGCCAGCAAGGACGGCGGCCGCGCGTGGAGCTTCCTGTCCGAAGCCGCGCGGTCGCACAACATCGACGGCATCTGGGAGCCCGAGTTCACCGTCGACGCCGGCGGCACGCTCTGGCTGCACTACGCCGACGAGACGCAGGCGCCGAAGTACGCGCAGGTGCTCAACCGGGTCGCCTCGACCGACGGCGTGACCTGGGGCACCAAGCAGCTCACCCTGGCGATCCCGCCGGACCGCGTCCGGCCCGGCATGCCGATCATCCGGCGGCTGCCCGACGGCCGCTTCTACTTCGCCTACGAGATCTGCAACTACCGCGACCGCTACTGCGACCCGTACTTCAAGATCTCGGCCGACGGCGCCAACTGGGGCAGCCCCACCGACCCGGGCACCCGGGTGAACACCGCCAACGGCAACTACTTCCAGCACGCGCAGACGATCACGCTGTTCCCCGGCGGCCCGAACGGCGTGCGGATCGTCATGGTCGGGCAGATCTACACCAACGCCAAGGGCCAGCCGCAGCCGAACAACGGCCAGGTCCTGCTGGCGAACGACGACTTCGGCAGCGGTCACTGGTACGAGCTGCCCGCTCCCGTGCACATCACCGGTATCTACAACAACTTCTGCCCCAACTACTCCTCGACGCTGCTGCCGGTCGACGACGGCCGGAACGTGCTGGAGGTCGCCACCGAGTACAACCTGGGCTGCAAGGCCTACTTCGGCAAAGGACCGGCCTTCTAGCGCTTCTCGATCGGCCGGTCCGGCCCAGCCCGTAGGGTGGGGACCCAGTCGTGGCCGAGGAGAGGGAGGCAGTTCATGAAGGGCATCGTGCTGGCCGGAGGCAGCGGGACCCGCCTGCACCCGATCACCCAGGCGGTGTCGAAGCAGCTGCTGCCGGTCTACGACAAGCCGATGGTCTACTACCCCATCTCGGTGCTGATGCTGGCCGGGATCCGCGAGATCCTGATCATCTCCACCCCCACCGACCTGCCGATGTTCCGCCGGCTGCTGGGCAGCGGCGACCAGTTCGGCGTCTCGTTCTCCTACGCCGAGCAGCCCAGCCCGAACGGGCTGGCCGAGGCGTTCGTGATCGGCGCGGACTTCATCGGCGGCGACGACGTGGCGCTCGTGCTCGGCGACAACATCTTCTACGGGCAGGGCTTCTCCAGCCGCCTGCAGCAGGCCGTGCGCGAGCTCGACGGCTGCGTCCTGTTCGGCTACCCGGTGAAGGACCCCGAGCGCTACGGCGTCGGCGAGGTAGGCCCGGACGGGAAACTGCGCACGATCGAAGAAAAGCCCGCGAAGCCGCGTTCGAACAAGGCGATCACCGGGCTGTACTTCTACGAAAACGACGTCGTCGACATCGCGCGCTCGCTGAAGCCGTCGAAGCGCGGCGAGCTGGAGATCACCGACGTCAACCTGACCTACCTGCGGCAGGACCGGGCGACGCTGGTCGAGCTCAGCCGCGGGTTCGCCTGGCTCGACACCGGCACGCACGACTCGCTGCTCGAAGCCGGCCAGTTCGTGCAGGTGCTGGAGCACCGGACCGGCGTGCGCATCGCGTGTCTGGAGGAGATCGCGCTGCGGATGGGCTTCATCGACGCCGACGAGTGCTACGCGCTGGGTGCGAAGCTCGCGAAGTCCGGCTACGGCGACTACGTGAAGGCGGTCGCCGTCGCGGCGGGGGCGTCGGCCTAGAGCCCGCCCGGTCCGCGGCGGGCCATCTCCTCGAGCCGCCGGATCCGGTCGGCGATCGGCGGGTGGGTCGAGAACAGTTTGCTCAGGCCCTCGCCGGGGCGGAACGGGTTCGCGATCATCAAGTGCGACTGCGACACCAGCTGCGGCTCGGCCACCAGCGGCCGCGCCCGCGTGCCCGCGTCGAGCTTCCGCAGCGCCGAGGCCAGGCCCAGCGGGTCGCCGGTGAGTTCCGCGCCGGACGCGTCGGCCTGGTACTCCCGCGACCGGCTGACGCCCATCCGGATGACGGCGGCCGCGATCGGGCCGACGAAGATCAGCATCAGGCTGACCAGCGGGCTGCCGTCGCGGTTGTTGCCGCCGAAGAACAGCGCGATGTTCGCGAGCACGCTTATCACGCTGGCCAGCGCGCCGGCGACGCACGAGATCAGGATGTCGCGGTTGTAGACGTGGGACAGCTCGTGCCCGAGCACGGCCCGCAGCTCACGCTCGTCGAGCAGGTCGAGGATGCCGGTGGTGCAGCAGACGGCCGCGTGGCGCGGGCTGCGGCCGGTCGCGAACGCGTTCGGCGCGACGGTCGGGCTCAGGTAGAGCTGCGGCATCGGCTGGCGGGCGACGTGCGCGAGCTCGCGCACGATCCGGTACATCGCCGGCTGCTCGACCTCGGACACCGGCCGCGCCCGCATCGCGCGCAACGCCATCTTGTCCGAGTTGAAGTAGGCGAACGCGTTCATCCCGAGCGCGACGAGCAGGCCGATGATCAGGGCGCCGCGGCCGAAGAGCCCGCTGATCGCGATGATGATCGCCGACAGCAGGCCGAGCAGCAACGCCGTCTTGAGTCCGTTCTGGTGCCCGTGCACGCGCTCGCCTCCGTCCGCTCTGGAAGTGGGTTACCCACTGGAAACAACGCGATCGGGGGACGCGAAGTTCCTTCAGGTGAGCATCGCGCGAGTTACGCTCGGGAGGCGAGTCGATCAAGAGCGGAGGCGCCGATGCGAGGTCGCCAGCTGGGCCGACGGACCCTGTTCGCCCTGGTCACCGCGGGTGCCGGGGCCCTGGTCCTGCCCGGGGCGGCGCGCGCGGAGGAGGTCCGGTCGATCGACGTCGGCGGGTCACCGGCCGGGGTGGCGGTGAATCCCGTCACGGGGCTCGCCTACGTCGCGGATCCCGAGGCCGGGGCCGTGTCCGTCGTCGACCCGGCGAGGGCCGCGGTGGTCGCGCAGGTCCACGTCGGCGGCGAGCCGGGTGACGTCGCCGTGGACGCCAAGGCCGGCCGGATCTACGTCGCGAACCCGCCGGCGGGCACCGTGGTGGTGCTGGACGCCCGCACGCACGACCTGGTGAGCGTGATCGGCGCGGGGACGGGCGCGTCCGCGCTGGCGGTGGACGAGCAGGCCGACCGCGTCTACGCAGCCAGCGGCGGCACCGGCTCGCTCGCGGTGCTCGACGGCGTCAGCTGCACGCTGGCGGCGCTGGTGCCGGGCCCGAAGCCGAGCCTCGCCGGCATCGCCGTCGACCCCGGCCGCAAGCTGGCCTACTGCGCCAGCACCGCGACGGACTCGGTCGAGGTGTTTTCCATCGACAGCGGGAAGTTCGTGGCGAGCGTGCCGGTCGGCGCGCGCCCGACGGCCGTCGCGGTGCACGCGGCGAGCGGCACGGTGTACGTCGCCAACTCCGGCATCCACCACATGTCCATTGTGGACGCCGCAACGCACACCGAGCGCAAGACCGTGTTGCTGCGCAGCGAATCCTCCGCGCTGGCCGTGCACCAGGGCACGAACACGGTGTACACCAACGGCGGCCAGAACGGCCTCAGCCGCGTCGACGGCGCGAGCGGCACGCTGACCGGCGAGCTGTCGCTGGGCGTCAACCCCGGCGACGTCGCGGTCGACCAGCGCACGCGCGCGGTGTGGGTCACCGATCCCCTGAACGGGCGGGTTTCGGTCGTCCGCGATTTCTGAGCCGCCAGCTGGGGCAACTCCAGGTATACGGTCGGGAAGCATGAAACTCGGACTGCAGATCCCCGACTTCACCTGGCCGAACGGGGCGTCCGCGCTGGGCGCCGAACTGGCCGCCGTCGTCCGCACCGCCGACAACGCGGGCTTCGACTCCATCGCCGTGATGGACCACTTCTTCCAGATCGGCGGGGTCGGCCCCGTCGAAAACGACATGCTCGAGGCGTACACGACCCTCGGCTTCATCGCGGCGCACACCGAGCGCGCCAAGCTGCTGACCGTCGTCACCGGCGTCCTCTACCGCCACCCGGGCCTGCTGGCCAAGGCGATCACGACCCTCGACGTCCTGTCGGGCGGCCGCGCGATCCTCGGCATCGGCGCGGGCTGGAACGAGGACGAGTCCCGCGGCCTCGGCTTCCCCTTCCCGCCGGTCGCGGAGCGCTTCGAGCTGCTGGAGGAGAACCTCCAGTACGTGCTGCAGATGTGGGCGGACGGCGACGAGCCGTTCAAGAGCAAGCACTTCGACGCGACGAGGCTGCTGAACGTCCCGCAGGCCCTCTCCGACCCGCGCCCCCCGATCATGATCGGCGGCGGCGGCGAGAAGAAGACGCTGCGGCTGGTCGCGAAGTACGCCGACCAGTGCAACCTGTTCAACAGCCCGGAGCTGGAGCACAAGCTCGACGTCCTCAAGCAGCACTGCGAGAACGAGGGCCGCGACTACGACTCGATCACCAAGACCGTCTACCACATCCTCGACATCGGCGAGGACGGCTCGAAGTCCGGCGAGCTGCTGACCGAGCTGGAGCGCCTGCACGGGCTGGGCATCGACGTGGCCCTGGGCATGGTCCCGCACGTCCACGACCCGGCGGTGCTGGAGAAGTTCGGCACCGAGGTGATCCCGGCCGCGGAGAAAATCGGCTGAGCAATTCCCGCTCGGCAATTTTGCCGGAGCCCTCTGCGCCATTCCGGCGCGGAGGGCTTCAGCCGTCTTTGGCGACGACCCGGGTCAGCGCCGCGACACCGATGCCGACCACCGCCAGGACGATCCCGCTCACCGGCCACCCCACCAGCACGAGGACCACGCCGGCCACCGCGAACAGGGCGAACTCGACCAGGAAGCGGGCCGGCTCCGGGAGCCGTCGGCGGGCCCGCGGGGCGATGAACAGCCCCCAGATCGCCGCGGCCACCAGCGGCAGGAGGACCGCGTCGACGATCGCCAGCGCCACGCCGGTGCCGAGCTGGGTCCCGGCCAGGGCCAAGCCGCCCAGGAGGGCCAGCTCGGTGAGGAAGCGGACCGTCAGCACCACGCCCGCGACGCCGCTCAGGCGGGGCCCCGTCTCCGAAGTCATCCGGCCAGCCTATGACCGGTCCACAGTGGACGTTACGGGTCCGGACGGGTACCCTCGGTGATCTCCGCCACAGTTCGCCGCTCCAGGTTGCGGTTCCGAATCGGTCCACCAGGCTGCCACGCGTCGCTGTAACGACGGTCCGCCCCTGCTCGACGTGTTAAGCGCACATCGCGACCGCGAGCCAAGGAGCCTGGTAGATGACCACATGTCGACTCTGCGGTTCGACAAACACGGCCAGCGTGGTGGACCTCGGGGCCACTCCCCCGTGTGAGCGATTCTTGACCGCCGAACAGCTCGACGAGGCGGAAGCCACCTTCCCGCTCCACCTGAAGGTGTGCACCGACTGCTGGCTCGCCCAGATCCCGCCGCTGATCGACCCCGACGACACCTTCACCGAGTACGCGTACTTCTCGTCGTTCTCGACGTCGTGGGTCGAGCACGCGAAGCGCTTCGTCGACAGCTCCGTCGAGCGGCTCGGGCTCGGCGAGAAATCCTTCGTCGTCGAGGTCGCGAGCAACGACGGTTACCTGCTCAAGCATGTCGTCGGGCACGGCATCCGGTGTCTGGGCGTCGAACCCTCGGTGAACGTCGGGCAAGCCGCGCGCGACGCCGGCGTGCCCACGCTGACGGCGTTCCTCTCCGAGGAAACCGGCCTGCAGGTGCGCGAAGAGCACGGGCCCGCGGACCTCGTCGCCGCGAACAACGTCTACGCGCACATCCCGGACGTCCTCGGCTTCACCAAGGGCCTGCGCGCCCTGGTCGCCGACGACGGCTGGGTCTCCATCGAGGTCCAGCACCTGCTCACGCTGATCGAGAAGAACCAGTACGACACGATCTACCACGAGCACTTCCAGTACTACACGGTCGAATCCGCGCGCCGGGCCCTCGCGACCGGCGGCCTGACCGTGGTCGACGTCGAGCTCGTGCCGACGCACGGCGGGTCGATCCGGCTGTGGGCGCGGCCCGAGGCGGTCGCCGGCGAGCCCAGCGAGCGGATGACCGACGTCCTGGAGCGCGAGAAGGCCGCCGGGCTGCACGAGCTGTCCGGGTACACCGAGTTCGCCGAGCGCGTCACCCGCGTGCGGCTGGACCTGCTGAAGTTCCTCATCGAGGCGCGCAACGACGGGAAGACCGTCGTCGGCTACGGCGCCCCGGGCAAGGGCAACACCCTGCTCAACCACTGCGGCGTCCGGACGGACCTGCTGCAGTACACGGTCGATCGCAACCCGTACAAGCACGGCCGGTTCACCCCGGGCACGCGCATCCCGGTGCTGCCGCCGGAGCGGATCGAAGCCGATCGGCCCGACTACGTGCTCGTCCTCCCGTGGAACCTCCGGGAGGAACTGACCGGACAGCTCTCCTACATCGGTGCGTGGGGCGGAAAGCTCGTGTTCCCGATTCCCCACCTGGAAATCGTCGAGGTGCAGTGAAGTGAAGGTCGTCCTCTTCTGCGGTGGCTACGGGATGCGGATGCGCAACGGCGCGGCCGACGACGTCCCCAAGCCGATGGCGATGGTCGGTCCGAGACCGCTCATCTGGCACGTGATGCGCTACTACGCGCACTTCGGCCACACCGAATTCATCCTGTGCCTCGGCTACGGCGCGGCGCACATCAAGAACTTCTTCCTGAACTACCAGGAAACCATTTCCAACGATTTCATCCTCCGCGACGGCAAGGCGGAGCTGCTCTCGACCGACATCGCCGACTGGACGATCACCTTCGTCCAGACCGGCATCGAGTCGCCGATCGGCGAGCGCCTGCGCCGCGTCCGCGACTACCTCGACGGCGACGAGATGTTCCTCGCGAACTACGCCGACGTCCTGTCCGACGTGCCGCTGCCGGACATGATCGAGCGCTTCAAGAACACCGACGCCGGCGCGTCGATGATGGTCGTGCCGCCGCAGTCGTCGTTCCACTGCGTGGAGATGGACGAGGGCGGCATGGTCGGCTCGATCACCGCGGTCAGCGAAATGCCGCTGTGGGAGAACGGCGGGTACTTCGTGCTACGCCAGGAGGTCTTCGACCACATCCCGGAGAACGGCGACCTGGTCGCCGACGGCTGCGGCGAACTGGCCAAGCGCGGCCGGCTCCTGGCCTACCCGTACCGCGGGTTCTGGAAGCCGACCGACACGGTCAAGGAGCGCGCCGCGCTCGACGACGCCTACACGCACGGCAAGAAGCCCTGGGCGCTCTGGGAGCGGCCCGTCGCGAGCACCGCGTGATCGGGCTGCGGCCGGGACGGCTCGGCGGCGTCGTCGCACTCGGCGCGCACTGCGACGACATCGCGATCGGCGCCGGCGGCACCCTGCTGACGCTGTGCTCGTCGCGGCCGGGGCTGAAGGTCGACGCGCTCGTCCTCTCCGGCGGCGGCACGCCCCGCGAGGACGAGGAGCGAGCCGCGCTGGCCGCGTTCTGCCCGGGCGCGCAGGTCGACGTCACGGTGCTCAAGCTGCCCGACGGGCGGTTCCCGGCGCACTGGGAAGAGGCCAAGAACGCGCTGGAGGAGCTGCGGCGGCGGACCGACCCGGACGTCATCCTGGCGCCGCGGACCGACGACGCCCACCAGGACCACCGCGGCCTCGCGAAGCTGGTGCCGACGGCGTTCCGCGACCACCTGGCGCTGGGCTACGAGATCGTCAAGTGGGACGGCGACCTCGGGGCGCCGTCGGTGTACCAGCCGCTCGACGACGACGTCGCCGAGGAGAAGGTCCGGCTGCTGCAGGAGCACTACGCGTCGCAGCGGCACCGGCCCTGGTACGACCGCGAGGCGTTCCTCGGGCTCGCCCGGATCCGCGGCATCGAAGCCGCCGCGAAGTACGCCGAAGCGTTTTTCGTCAAGAAACTCACTCTCGACCTGAAGGGCTGAATCCGATGCGGGTGTTGCTGACGGGGCACAAGGGCTACCTGGGGACGGTGATGGCCCCGGTGCTCGCCGCCGCCGGCCACGAGGTCGTCGGCCTCGACTCCGGGCTCTTCGAGTCCTGCCTGCTCGGTCCGGTCCCGGCCGACCCGGCCGGGGTGGCCGTCGACCTGCGCGACGTCACCATTTCGCACGTCGAAGGCTTCGACGCGGTGATCCACCTGGCCGCGCTGTCGAACGACCCGCTCGGCTCGCTCGCGCCGGAGCTGACCTACGACATCAACCACCACGCCTCGGTGAAGCTCGCGAAGCTGGCGAAGGAGGCCGGCGTCGGGCGGTACCTCTACGCGTCGACCTGCTCGGTCTACGGCGCCGGCGGCGACAAGCTGGTCAACGAGGACGCCCCGCTGAAGCCGGTGACGCCCTACGCCGAGTCGAAGGTGCGCGTCGAGGCCGACGTCCACGAGCTCGCCGACGACGACTTCACCCCGGTCTACATGCGCAACGCGACCGCGTTCGGCTACTCGCCCCGGCTGCGCGGCGACATCGTGCTGAACAACCTGACCGCGCACGCGCACCTGTCCGGCGAGGTGCTGGTGCTCTCCGACGGCACGCCGTGGCGGCCGCTGGTGCACGCCCAGGACATCGCGCGCGCGTTCACCGCGGCCCTGACGGCGCCCAAGGAAGCCGTGCACAACAAGGCGTTCAACATCGGCACCGAGGACAACAACGTCACCGTCGCCGAGATCGCCCAGGAGGTCGTCGAGGCCGTGCCGGGCTCGACCCTGAACATCACCGGCGAGGCCGGCGCCGACCCGCGCTCCTACCGCGTCGACTTCTCGCGCTTCCGCGCCGCCATCCCGGGCTTCGCCTGCGAATGGTCGGTCAAGGACGGCGCCGTCGAGCTGATCGAGGCGTACCGCAAGTTCGGGCTGACGCGGGAGTCGTTCCAGCAGCTGTTCACCCGGCTCGCCTGGCTGAAGAGCGAAGGCGAAGCCGGCCGCATCGACGACACCATGCGGCGGCGCTAGTGGCGGGCCCGCAGCTGCGGACGGGGGCGGAGCTGCACGCCCTGGTCGAGCGGCTGTACCCGCTCTGCCGCAGCATCACCGGCGACGGTGTGCGGCAGACCCTGGACATCATCGGCGAGCACATCCCGCTGGAGCGGCACGAGGTCCCGACCGGTACGGCGGTGCTGGACTGGACCATCCCGCAGGAGTGGAACATCCGCGACGCCTACGTCGCCGCTCCCTCCGGTGAGCGCGTGATCGACTTCCGGGAGTCGAACCTGCACGTCGTCGGGTACAGCGTCCCGGTGCGGCAGCGGATGCCGCTCAGCGAGCTGCGGGAACACCTGCACACGCTGCCGGACCAGCCGTCGTGGGTGCCCTATCGGACCAGCTACTACGCCCCGGCCTGGGGTTTCTGCCTCGCGCAGGAGAAGCTCGACGCGCTGCCCGACGGCGACTACGACGTCGTCATCGACTCGACCCTCGCCGACGGTTCGCTGACCTACGGCGAGCACGTCGTGCCGGGGCGGGTCACCGACGAGGTCATCGTGTCCTGCCACGTCTGCCACCCGTCGCTGGCGAACGACAACCTGGCCGGCATCGCGGTGGCGATCTCGCTGGCTCAGCAGCTGGCTTCGGAGCAGCCGCACTACACCTACCGCTTCCTGTTCATGCCGGGCACGATCGGCTCGATCACGTGGCTCGCGCGCAACGCCTCGCGCATCGAGAAGGTCAAGCACGGCTTGGTGCTGGCGTGCGCGGGCGACCCGGGACCGCTGACGTACAAGAAGTCCCGCCGCGACGACGCCGAGATCGACCGCGTCCTGCAGCACGTCCTGCGCTCGCGCGAACACCGTGTCGTCGACTTCTCGCCGTACGGCTACGACGAGCGCCAGTTCTGCTCGCCGGGCTTCAACCTCGGCGTCGGGTCCCTGACCCGCACGCCGTACGCGGGCTACCCCGAGTACCACACTTCCGCCGACAACCCGAGCTTCGTTTCCCCGGCGGCCATGGAGGACACGCTCGGCGCTCTGAAGGACGCCTTCGGCGTCCTGGACCGCAACCGCCGGTACGTCAACCTCAGCCCGTACGGCGAGCCCCAGCTCGGCAAGCGCGGGCTGTACGACTCGCTCGGCGGCCGCAGCGACGCCAAGCAGGCCCAGATGGCGATGCTGTGGGTGCTCAACCTCTCCGACGGCGAGCACAGCCTCCTGGACATCGCCGAACGCGCCGGGCTGCCCTTCGACATCGTCGACGTCGCCGCCCGCGCCCTGCACGACGCCGGTCTGGTCAAGGAGTGAGCGACGTGGCCAACCATCGCCGTGCACCGCGCTCGATCTTTCGGTCGGGCGCGGTGCGCGCGATGGCCGGACGGTTGAGCTGGGGGCTCGGCGACCAGGCGGTGTCCAGCCTGACCAACTTCGCCGTCGGCCTGTACGTGGCCCGCGAGCTCGGCACGTTCGCGTTCGGCATCTTCAGCCTCGCCTGGGTGACCTACGGCGTGGTGCTGAACGTGTCGCGCGGCCTCGCCACCGACCCGCTGATGGTGCGGTTCAGCGCGGTGCCCGAGGACCGCTGGCGCCTGGGGGTCGCCAGCGCGTCAGGCACGGCCATCGGCGTCGGCTGCGTGACGGGCGTGATCAGCCTGCTCGCCGGCCTGGCCGCGGGCGGCCCGCTCGGCAACGCCTTCGTCGCGCTCGCCGCCGTCCTGCCGGGCCTGCTGCTGCAGGACGCCTGGCGCTTCGCGTTCTTCGCCCGCGGGCAGGGCAAGAAGGCGTTCCTCAACGACGTCGTGTGCGGCGTCGCGCTGCTCCCGGCGCTGTTCATCGCCGGACGGGTCGGCACGGTCGTCGCGTTCGTCCTGGCCTGGGGCATCGCGGCCGCGATCGCCGCGGTCTACGGCTGGTTCCAGACCGGGATCCTCCCGCACCCGCGGGAGCTCGCCGGCTGGCTCCGGTCGCAGCGCGACCTGAGCGTGCGGTACCTGGTCGAGAACGTCAGCAACAGCGGCGCGTCCCAGCTGCGCGCGTACGGCCTCGGCGCCATCGCCGGCATCACCGCCGTCGGCGCGGTCCGCGGCGCCGAGCAGCTCCTCGGCCCGTTCCTCGCCCTGCTCATGGGGCTTTCCCTGGTCACCGTCGCCGAGGGTGCGCGGGTGCTTCAGCGGGCGCCGCACCGGCTGAAGCACTTCTGCGTCATCCTCGGCGGCGGGCAGGCCGCCGCCGCCCTGTGCTGGGGCCTCGGCCTGCTGCTCCTGCTGCCCGACAGCGCCGGCCGCTGGGTCATGGGCTCGGTGTGGGACTCGTCGTCCCCGCTGATTCTCCCGGTCACCCTGGCCGTGGTCGGCGCGAGCTTCGCCACCGGCGCGGCCGCCGGACTCCGCGCGCTGGGCGCGGCCAAGCGGAGCCTGCGTTCGCAACTGATCGCCTCCCTGTTCTACGTCACGTTCGGCATCACCGGCGCCTTCCTCGACGGCGCGGCCGGATCCGCGTGGGGCGTCGCGACCGCGACCCTCACCGGCTCCGTCGTCTGGTGGCTGCAGCTGCGCCTCGGGCTGCGCGACTACGTCCCGCCGGGCGCCGACGAGCCCACCGTCGTCTTCGAGCCGATCAAAGAGCCCATCAAGGAATGAGGACTCCATGACCACCGTCCCGCGGCTGAGCCTCGGCCTCCCGGTGTACAACGGCGAGGAGTACCTCGCCGAGTCACTGGACGCCCTGCTCGGCCAGACCTACGAAGACTTCGAGCTGGTCATCTCGGACAACGCCTCCACGGACGGCACGGACGAGATCTGCCGCCGCTACGCCGACAAGGACTCGCGCATCCGCTACGTCCGCCAGCCGAAGAACATCGGCGCGACGCCGAACCACAACTTCGTGTTCGACGTCTCCCGCACCGAGCTCTTCAAGTGGGTCTCGCACGACGACCTGTACGCCCGCGACCTGCTCAAGCGGTGCGTCGACGCCCTCGACGAGCGCCCGGACGTCATCCTCGCCCACTGCGACCAGGCCATCATCGACGGCGACGGCCGCATCGTCCAGCCGCTGCAGTACACGTTGGACACCGGCTCCCGGCACGCGCCGGACCGCTTCCGCAGCATCCTGTTCGAGCCCGGCGGCGACGACTTCTACGGCGTCATCCGCGCCGACGTCCTCCGCCGCGTCAAGCCGCTCGACAGCTACCACCACGCCGACCGGACGTACTCGGCCGAGATGGCCCTGCACGGCCCGTTCTACCAGGTGCCCGAGCTGCTCTACTTCCGCCGCGACCACCCGGGCCGCGCGGAACGGGCCAACCCGACCATCCGGAGCCGGTGCGCGAATCTGGACCCGCGGCGCGCGAACCGGCTCCGGAATCCCACCGTCCGCCTGCTCGGCGAGTACGTGTACGGGTTCGCGGACCTGATCCGCCGCGCGCCGATCTCGGCCGCCGACAAGCGCGAGTGCTTCGGGCACCTCGGAGCCTGGCTGACGAACCGCGCGCGCTCCGGCCACGGCGAGCGCGTCGAGGACCGCGCCCCGACCGCCTCCGACGTCACCACGGTCAACGAGATCGTGGCCGGCCGCGAAGGCAGGCTCGCGTGAAGCGTGCCCCGCGCGTCGGCGTCTTCGGCCTGCTCGGCTCGGGGAACCTCGGCAACGACGGTTCCCTCGAAGCCGTGCTCGGCTACCTGCGCACCGAGCACCCGGACGCCGTCCTGACCGGCCTGGTGGGCGGCCCGGACATCGTCCGCGAGCGGTACGGCGTCGACACCACGCCCCTGCACTGGAACCAGGCCGAGTACGAGACGGCGTCCGGCCTCCGGTCGATCGTCCTCAAGGGACTCGGCAAGCTGGTCGACATCGGCCGTACGGCCGCCTGGGTCCGCCGGCAGGACGTCGTCATCGTGCCCGGCATGGGCGTCCTCGAAGCGACACTCCCGCTGCGTCCGTGGGGTTTCCCGTATTCGCTCTTCCTCCTTTCCGCCACCGGGCGGCTCTTCGGCACCAAGATCGCGCTGGTCAGCGTCGGCGCGAACCACATCAGCGCGCGGGCCACCCGGACGCTCGTCCGCTGGGCCGGCCGCCTGGCCGCCTACCGCTCCTACCGCGACGACATCTCCCGTGACGCCATGCGCGCCATGGGCGTCGACACCAGCTACGACGAGGTCTACCCCGACCTCGCGTTCTCCCTCCCCACTCCGGCCGCCGACGGAGTGCCGGGCACCGTCGGCGTCGGCGTGATGGCCTACTACGGCGGCAACGACGACCGCGCCGACGGCGACCGCATCTACCGCCACTACGTCGACACGATGAACCGTTTCGTCGGCCGGCTCGTTGACCAGGGCAGACCCGTCCGGCTGTTCATCGGTGACCAGATCGACCGGCAGGTCGTCGACGAGATCATCGAGAACACCGCTTCCCCGCTGGTGACGGCGGCCTCGGCGGAGACCCTGGACGAGCTGATGCACGAGATGGCGGCGGTGGACAGCGTGGTGGCCACGCGCTACCACAACGTGCTCTGCGCCCTGAAAGTCGCGAAGCCGACCGTCGCGATCGGGTACGCGCCGAAGAACGACGTGCTCATGGCGGAGATGGGCCTCGACGACTTCACCCAGCGGGCGAAGGCCGTCGACTTCGACCGGCTCGTCGAGCAGTTCACCGAACTCGAAAACCGGGCGCCGGAACTGCACCAGATCCTGGCCGAACGCAACGACAACAACACCCAGCGACTCAAGGACCAGTTCGCCGCCCTTTCGGCGGCCCTCTTCGGGGGTGCGCGATGAAGGCCATTCCGGTGCCCGAGATCGAGGGCGTGTACCTGTTCGAACCGACCCCGCACGCGGACGAGCGCGGCTTCTTCAGCCGGACGTTCGACCGCGAAGTCGTCGCGTCGGTCGGCATCGACCCGGACGGTTTCGCCCAAGACAGCCTTTCCCGCTCCCGCAAGGGAGTCGTCCGCGGGATGCACCTGCGCGGCGGAGCCGGCGAGGCGAAGCTGGTGCGGTGCTCGCACGGCGCGATCTTCGACGTCGTGGTGGATCTCCGACCGGATTCACCCACATTTCGCAATGTCAAAACGTTCGAACTTTCCGGTGAGACGCAGGTTTCGGTGTACATCCCGGCGGGCTGCGCCCACGGATTCCAGTCACTCACCGAAGTCTCCGATGTGTCGTATCGTATCGATCGGCCCCACGACCCGTCCGAAGACATCACAATTTCGTACAAAGACCCAGAATTGGACATTTCGTGGCCACTGTCGGTCACAATGGTCAGTGACCGGGATGAGCGCGCGCCGTCTCTCGGAGAGGCGTTGAAACCAACGAGGTGACCCCCATGATGGGAACGAACTTGCCCCGCTCGGCGGAGGCGAACGAGCGGCTGCACCGGGCCATCCCGGGCGGTGCGCACACCTACGCCAAGGGCTCGGACCAGTATCCCGAAGGGATGGCTCCGGTCATCTCCCACGGCCTCGGCGGCCACGTCTGGGACGTCGACGGCAACGAGTACATCGAGTACGGCGCCGGCCTGCGGGCGGTCATCCTCGGCCACGCCCACCCGCGGGTCCTCGAAGCGGTCCGCGGCGAGCTCGGCAAGGGCAGCAACTTCATCCGCCCGTCGATCATCGAGGCCGACGCGGCCGAGCGGTTCCTCGAGAACGTGCCGACCGCCGACATGGTGAAGTTCACCAAGAACGGCTCCGACGCCACGACCGCCGCCGTCCGCCTGGCCCGCGCCGCCACCGGCCGCAAGCTCGTCGCCAAGTGCGCCGACCACGCCTTCTTCTCCACCGACGACTGGTTCATCGGCACCACGCCGATGAGCGCCGGCATCCCGGACGAGACGACGGAAGCGGTCCTGTCCTTCCCGTACGGCGACCTGCAGGCCGCGGAGGAGCTGCTGCAGCGCCACGACGGCGAGATCGCGTGCCTGATCCTGGAGGCGGCCGCGGCGGTGGAGCCGCCGGCGGGGTACCTGCAGGGCCTGCGCGAGCTGACCACCCGGTACGGCGTCGTGCTGGTCTTCGACGAGATGATCACCGGCTTCCGGTGGTCCCCCCACGGCGCACAGGGCCTCTACGGCGTCACGCCCGACCTCTCGACGTTCGGCAAGGCACTCGGCAACGGCTTCGCCGTCTCGGCGCTGGCCGGCAAGCGGGAGCTGATGGAGATCGGCGGCCTGCGCAGCGACCGTGAGCGGGTGTTCCTGCTGTCCACCACCCACGGCGCCGAGACCCATTCGCTCGCCGCCGCGATGGCGGTGATGGACGTCTACCGCGACGAGGACGTCGTCGGCAGGCTCCACGCCCTCGGCGACCGGCTCGCCGAAGGTGTCCGCGAGGTGGCGGCCGGGATCGGCGTGGAGGACCACGTCGTCGTCCGCGGCCGGGCCAGCAACCTCGTCTTCGGCACGCTCGACGAACAGGGCAAGCCGTCGCAGCCGTACCGGACGTTGTTCCTGCGCGAACTGATCAGCGGCGGTGTGCTCGGACCGTCCTTCGTGGTCAGTGCCGCGCTCACCGAGGCCGACATCGACAAGACGATCGACGTGGTCGCCCAGGCCTGCACGGTCTACCGGAAGGCGCTCGACGCCCAGGACCCGACGCCGTGGATGGGCGGTCGCCCGGTGCAGCCGGTGTTCCGCAAATACGCCTGACCCGACCGGGCCGGAAGCGGATTCACCCTCTGGGTCCGATGAGGACACTGGAGGGTGACTGCTTTCCGGCCCGTCCGTGCGTAACTTCCTGCCATGGGCAGATCTCGTGCGGTTCTCGTCGCTGCTTGCTCGCTCCTGATCGCCGTGGCTTGCCCGGTGGTCGCGCGCGCCGCCGACGGGCCCGGGCCGGTGTGCGACCACCAGCCCGCGGAGCACGGGGAAGCGCCTCCCGGAGCCGTCTCCGTCGATCCGGGCGTCGACGGAGACCTCTCCGCCCAGACGGCGGCCCACCCGCCCGGCACGACGTTCTGGCTCCGCCCCGGCACCCACACGCTCGGCACGGACGAGTTCGGCCAGGTCGCCCCGAAGGACGGTGACGTCTACCTCGGCGCGCCGGGCGCGATCGTCGACGGCCGCAGCGTCAACCGCGCGGCCTTCACCCAGCGGGCGCGCGACGTCGAGATCCGCGGGCTCACCATCCGCGGCTTCGCCGCCCTCCAGGACCAGGGCGTGGTCAACCACGACTCCGGCGACGGCTGGCTCATCGAGAACACCACCATCGAGGACAACGCCGGCGCGGGCCTGATGGCCGGCGCCCGCCAGGTCGTCCGGCACAGCTGCTTGCGCAACAACGGCCAGTACGGGCTCAACGCCTACCAGGCGGGCGACGGCATCACCGGGCTCGTGCTGGAGGGCAACGAGATCACCGGCAACAACACCGGCGACTGGGAGACCAAGGTGCCGGGCTGCGGGTGCAGCGGCGGCGCCAAGTTCTGGGCCGTGAACGGGGCGGACATCCGCGGCAACTGGGTCCACGGCAACCACGGCGCCGGCCTGTGGGCCGACACGAACGACAACGACTTCCTCGTCGAGGACAACCTGTTCGAAGCGAACGCGGCCGAGGCGTTCTTCTACGAGACCAGCTACAACCTCGTGCTGCGCGGCAACACGTTCCGCGGCAACGCGCTGGTGCAGGGCCGCGCGTTCGCCGCCCGCGGCGACAACTTCCCGGTGGCGACGGTGTACTTGTCGGAATCCGGCGGCGAGCCGCGCGTGCCGGCGCGGACCACGACCGTCGACATCAGCGGGAACACCTTCGAGGACAACTGGGCCGGGATCACGGCGTGGGAGAACGCCGACCGCTTCTGCGCCAGCCCGGCGAACACGTCTTCGGGCTACTGCACCGAGGTCGCGCAGCCGTCTTCGTGCGCCGCGGGCACGATCGAGAAGCCGCCGGCGTACGACGACTGCCGCTGGAAGACGCAGCGGGTCGAGATCCACGGGAACACCTTCCGGTTCGATCCCGGCCGGATCGGCTGCACGAGCCTGTGCGGGCGGATGGCGCTGCTCTCGAACTACGGGACTTTCCCGGATTGGTCCCCCTACAAGGGAACCGTGGTCGAGGACGCGATCACGTTCAAGCAGGGCAACCGGTGGCACGGCAACTCCTACACCGGGCCGTGGGCTTTCGTCGTGCATGACACCTCCAGGACGGTCGACGCTGCGGGCTGGCGGGCGGAGCCCTACTCGCAGGACGAATGCTCTTCTTTCGGCGGTGGGCCCGCCGGCTGCTGATCACGAGCTTGCCGACCGGGTCCGACAATTTCCACCGGCGTCCGGGCCGGACACGCGATTTTTCCCTTGTGGGCCAGGGGAAAAGTCGCGAACGGAGAATTCCGGACACTGGTCACTTCACCCTTTCCAGCGATGGCGCTCGCACGTGTGTTCGGTACCGTCGAAGACATGGCCCCCTCGACCACCACCCCCGCAGCCCGCGATCGCGACGCGATCGAGGTCGTCGCGTTCGACGCCATGGGCGTGCTCTACTCGTGCGCCGACGACGTCGCGGAGCTGCTCGTGCCGTACCTCCGCAGCCACGGCTGCGTGCTGGACCGGCCCGGGATCGCCCAGCTGTACCGGGAATGCAGCCTCGGCAAGATGTCCTCCGCGGACTTCTGGGCGACAGCCGGTGCGGCCGGGGCGTCGGACGAGGAGTACTGCCTGAACCACCGCCTCACCGAAGGCGCGGTCGCCCTGCTCGCCGAACTCGAGGCCACCGGCGTGCGGCTGGTGTGCCTGAGCAACGACGTGAGCGAGTGGTCGAAACTGCTGCGTGAGCGGTTCGGGCTCGGCGAGTACGTCACCGACTGGTTCGTCAGCGGGGACATCGGCGTGCGCAAGCCCGGCCCGGAAGCGTTCGCCACGCTGTGCCGCCGGCTCGACGTGGTGCCCGAAAGGGTGCTGCTCATCGACGACCGCGAAGAAAACGTCACCGCCGCCCGCGACGCCGGTTTCCAGGCGTTGCGCTTCGGCAGGCCCCATCTGTCCACAATGGACCAGTTGCGGAAGGAACTCAGACCGTGGTGAAACGCGCGCTCGGCTCGCCTCGAAGACGCCCGGCGGGCAACCGCCGATTGCACAGCACGAGCAACAGGTCCTGGGCCGCCCCGGTGAGCGGGGTACCGGTGCCGTACGACCAGTCGAGGTCGTCGGCGCGCAGGGCAACGCCGTCCAGGTCGGTCCCGAAGTACTTGACCTGCTTCGGCTTCATCGCAGCGAAGATCACCTCGAGGCGCTCCGGTGGAACACGCCGTTCGAGACCGAGGGCGGTCGTGATGTCCAGCCCGTGGATCACGTCGTGGCTCAAGGCGCCTTCCGCCCCACCGCCCGGCGGCCGCCAGAGGTGGTCGGCGTTGTCGCGCAGCGAGGCGACCAGCGCCTCGCGCGACAGGTCAGCGGCATCCCGGCGAGCAACGCGGTCAGCCATGGCGTGGAAGCGCCCACCGGACTTCACCAGCTCACGCACGAACCGCCCGGTCGAGAACCGGAACGGCATGGTCATGTGCGCGACGACCTCAGGCACCCGCCAGCCGGCGCACAAGGTCGGCGCCACCCAGTCACGGGGCGAAAGCCCGTCCAGCACGACGGCCAGCTCCCGCCTCTCGGCGGCGATCAGCTCTTGGATCATGGGGATCTCCTTCGCAGGTAGGACACCCCACCGACGAACGAAACCCGCCCGGACCGACACCACCGACGCCGCGATCTCCACCGCGGTCCGCGATCGCTCCGGCCAGCCGGCAAAGCCGATCGGCCAGGCCCACCCGACGCCGGCCCATCGGCAGCCCACGCCCACCGGTCGTACTCGCCCGCAACCGGCACCGTCCCATCCGACGGCCGCCAGCCACACCCACCCAAACCTGACACCGGCCCGACGAGCGACCACGACCCGACCGGCCAAGCCAATCGACCACGCGCACCCAACATCAGCCCATCAAGCAGCCGGCCAACCGGCTGCGCCCACCGACCAGGCCCCCACGCGGCCAGAACCGGGCCGGCGAGCGACCACCGACCAGCCCTCAGAGCCGGTCGGCGACGCGATCCACCACCCACCCCGTCGCCGGGACCGCGGCCAGCGCGGCGCAGAACCCGCCGACGGCATCCGTCGGGTAGTGCGCCCCCAAGGCCACCTCGGCCCACCCCATCGCGACCCCGGCGACCAGCGCCAAGCCGAGGACCACCGGCACCGCGGTCCCGCGCCCCAGCTCCAGCCGATCGACCAGCAGCAGGCCGATGACCAGCGCGAGTGCCGTCGCCAGAGCCGTGTGCCCGCTCGGGTACGACAGGAACTCACCGTGGATGGTGCGCCCGACGATCGGCTTCAAGGCCGTCGTCACGGCCACCGTGACCAGGACGCCCAGCACCGTCAGCACGGCCGTCCGCGCGCGGCGGGCCAGGAAGCACACCCCGGCGATCAGGGCGACCAGGATCACCGACCCGACCGGTTCGCCGCCGAAGTCGATGACCAGCGCGACGTACCGCCACGGTGGCTCGACCCCGTCGAGCGACGGCAGGACGGCGGCGTCGATCCCGGTCAGCCCGGAGTCGTGGAAGTGGAGGATGCCGAGCGCCACGAGCACCGCCGTCGCCAACGCTCCCGACATGGCCAGCGGGGTGCGCAGCACGAGCGGCAGGACCGCCGGTGCCGTCCGGACCAGCTGCTTCACGCCTCGATCGCCGCCTTGTACCCGGCGATCAACCGGTCCAGGCCGACCGCCGGGGTGAAGTCCTTCTCGTACCGGACGCGGGCCGCGTCTCCCATCTCGCCGTTGCGGTCGCCGACGACCTCGCGCAGCCGTTCCGCGAGCGACACCTCGTCGTTCGGCTGGTGCAGGAGGCCGGTGATGCCGTCCTCGACGAGCTCGGGGAACGCCCCGTGGGCGGCGGCGACGGTGGGCACGCCCGCCGCCATGGCCTCGACCACCACGAGGCCGAACGCCTCCAGCCACGTCGACGGAGCGACCACGGCGACCGCGTCGGCCGTGAGCGCGCGGCACTCGGCCTTGTTCTGGAGGCCCACGTACGAGACGTCGGCACGTCCGGCCGCCCAGGCCGCGACCTCGTCCTGCATCGGGCCCGTGCCGGCGATGACCAGCGGAACTCCCAGGGCGCCGCCGAGGCGGTCCCAGGCCCGCATCAGCAGGCCGACCCCCTTCTCCTCGGTCACCCGGCCGAGGAACAGGACGTGCTTCCCGTCGCCGGTGCGGCGGACGCCGGGGTCGGTGACGAAGTTGTGCTTCACCGCCATCCGCTCGCCGGGCATCCCGGCCGACACCAGGAGGTCGCGTTGCGCCGCCGAAATGCAGAAGAACCGCGAAACGCCCGTCCACCACCGGCGCCGGTTCGCGACCATGCTCGCCGCCATCGGGAGCGTGGCCGCGCTCGAACCGCGGTAGCAGCCGTGCTTCACCGCCGGCAACGGTGAGCCGCCGACGCACTCGGTGCAGATGTGGCCGTCGCGGTGGAGCGTGCCGGGCGGGCAGACCATCGTGTAGTTGTGCAGCGTCGCGACCGCGGGCACCCCCGCGTCCGCGCAGGCGGCGACCACCGACGGTGACAGCAGCGGGAACGTGTTGTGGATGTGCACGACGTCCGGGCGCTTCGCGCGCAGGCGGGCGGCGAGTTCCTTCCGCACCGCTGGGTTCCACGGCACCATCAGCGGCACCGCGGCCTTGCGGGGCAGCGGCATCGCCGCGATGTCGTCGCTGCGGCGTTCGAACAGCGACACCTCGTGGCCGCCCTCGGCGAGCAGCGAGACTTCGGCGTCGACGACGTTGTTCTCACCGCTCGGCTGCTCGGACCGGTACCGGTTGTGCACCACGAGCACCCTCACGCGCTTGCCCCCTTCGCCGGGATGAATGCTTGTTCGTCGGACTGCGGAACACCGCGGACCAGCAGTGACGCGGCCACGGCCAGGTGCAGCAGATACGGCGACGCGTCGCCGAGACCAGCTTCGGTGTAGGAGGCCGAAACGCAGTAGGTGATCAGGAAGATCGCGCACGCCCTCGCCAGCGACGGCGGCCGCAGCACCGCGACGACGATCAACGTGAGGAGGAACCCGGCGACCAAGGCGATTCCGACGAAGCCCTGCTCGTGGTAGATCGCGAGCCAGCTGTTGTCGATCGGGAGCCCGTCGTACGACTTGTCCGTCAGCCCGACGCCGAAGATGTACTCGGCCGTCGACCGCGGGGCCTCCAGCAGGGCGTCCCACACCTTCGCGCGGCCGGTGAGGCTGGAGAAGTTGTCCGCGCTCTGCCCGCGGAGGAACCACGTCTGGAGCGCGCCCGCGAGGACCACGCCGGCGACCCCGCCGACGCCGACCGTCCACGCGAACACCTTCCGGGCGCGGGCGCTGGTCAGGAGCATCGACAGGAAGGCCACCGAGAGCCCGGCGACGAGGCCGAGCGTCGCGGTGCGGGTGTGCGTGAGCATCAGCAGGCCCACCACCGGCACCACGATGACCACCGCGCTGCGCCACGTCGTGCGGCGCCCGAACCAGAGGAGGAGCGTGAGCCCGGCGATGACCGCCGCGTACTGGCCGATCTGCGGCGGGGTGAGCGGCCAGATCGCGCCCGAAAGCCGGCCGCCGTAGATTTCCGGCATCGCGTTGCCCGGGGAGATCACCAGGCCGATCGCCACGGACGCGAGCACGATGGCGTAGGTGC
Source organism: Amycolatopsis sp. NPDC049159 (assembly GCF_040648295.1). NCBI lineage: Bacteria > Bacillati > Actinomycetota > Actinomycetes > Pseudonocardiales > Pseudonocardiaceae > Amycolatopsis > Amycolatopsis sp. NPDC049159. Next base: position 281,843 of record NZ_JBEZDL010000003.1, on the reverse strand, counting down.
GGATGTGGTAGCGGACGAAGTTGAAGCTGCCGTCCCACCAGCGGGTCAGCAGCCAGAGCGTGGACACGAACACCGTCAGCCGGAAGCACCGGAACAGCGCGCCCGCGCCCTCCTTCAGGTCGGCGCTGGCGAGGATGCTGGACACCAGCAGCAGCGTCAGCAGCAGCAAGTAGGCGCTCGAGCGGACCCGCAGGTGCTTGTTCAGCACCAGCGCGATCACGAAGGCCGTCATCAGCGAGCCCATCGTGACCAGCTGGCTGACCGACCGCGGCAGGGGGATGACCGTCTTCGCGCCGGTCGACCCGAGGGTGTTGAGGATCAGCAGCGCCCAGGCCAGCCCGGCCCACTTCGGGGTCGCGGACGCGGGTTCGGCCGCGGCCTCGCCGCGGATGCCGGCGATCGATGCGGTGTGCGCCGTCATGTCAGCCCCCGCCCTGTGCGCTGTACGTGCTCCCGGTGTCCTGCGAGTACGGCGAGCCTTCCCACTCGCCGATCTCGAGGATGCGATCGGTCGTGTACGCGATGAACGTCCACGGGCCCAGGTAGCTGTTGTCGTGCCAGCGGTTGTCCTGCCGGTAAGTGATCGCTTCCTGGACCACGTCGCCCTTGTACGGCGACCACTCCGGGTAGGTGCCGAAGTTCGACAGCAGGCCCATCCGGCCGCACGCGGCCTGGCAGCCGACGACCGCCGGGTCGAGGACGAACTTGTTGTCGTGGATGTCGACGTGCTGGGTCTTCCAGCGGCAGTCGGCCAGCAGCGGGCCGGACGTGATCGCCGGGGCCGCGCACTGCTTCACGTCCGGCACCAGCCGGGTGCAGTCGCCGGAGGAGGTGTTGGCCGGGCTGTTGCAGTAGCGGTCGGCGTTCTCCCACAACGTGATCCCGGACCAGTTGTTCTCCAGGTAGTTGCGGGAGATCTCGATCTTCGCGGTGCGCGCCTTGATCCGCGGCTCGCCGCCGGACTCGGAGATGTAGATCGTCGGCGTCGGGAAGTTGTCGCCGCGGTCGGCGTACCGGCGGCCGTCGACCCAGTTGTTCTTGCGGATCGTGTTGTCGCGGATGACGGCGTTGTAGCTGATCTCGTAGATCAGCGCGGCACCGTCGTTGTCCTCGATGAGGTTGCCCTCGATGAGGAAGTCGTTGTTGTTGGTGTCGGCCCAGAGCCCGGTGCCGTGGTTGTCGTGCACCCAGTTGCCGCGCACGTCGGCGCCGTTCACGTCCCAGAACTTGATCCCGCCGCTGCAGCCGCAGCCCTCGATCTTCGTCTCCCAGTCGCCGGTGTTGTTGCCGGCGATCTCGTTGCCCTCCACGACGAGCGTGGTGAGCGGGGTGCTGCCGGAGTAGGCGTTGATCCCGTACTGGCCGTTGCGGCGCAGGCAGTTGCCGCGCACCTGCTGGCGCGCACCCGCCATCAGGCCGGCGCCGTCGTTGTCCTGGATCGTCGAGTGCTCGATCAGCCAGCCGTCGCCGGAGTCGTGGTTGACCACGCCTTCGTCGTGCGGTGCGACGAAGCCCTGCACGGTCACGTAGGTGATCTTGACGTTCACCGCGTGGCCGGTGAAGGCGTACTGGTTGATCTTGCGGCCGTCGACGATCGCGCCCGGTGCGCCGATGTAGACGTCGCCGTCCTTCGGGGACACCTGGTCGTACTTGTCGTCGCCGAGGATGTGCTTGCCGGGCTTGAGCCAGAACGTCGTGCCCGGGCCGGCCGAACGGGTCTTCGCCGCGAGGTCGCCGGGCACCGCCGGGTCGACGACGACCGCCCCCGCCGGCGCGGCCGTCGGACCGGCGGGCTCCTTGTCGCACACGGCCGCGACCGAACCGCTGGGCGCCGCGGTGGCCTGGGCCGGTCCCCCGTCGGTATCCGGCCCGCCCGAGCACGCCGCGACCGTGAGCAGGACGCCGAGCAGCGGAGCGGCACGGCGGAGTCGGAAGCGGCGGGCTGTCACGGGCGGGGTCCTAACTGAAGTGGAGCAGGGTGGTGAGCTGTCCGGGCGTCCCGGATCCGATGAGGGTGGTCGAGGGTTCCTTCCGGCCGAAGCCCGCGGAGTACCAGCCGAGCGGCGGCTCGCTCTCACCGCGGTGCACGCGCCACGACAACTCGGGTGGCAACTCGAGCACCGCGGTCCGCACGCCCCCACCGGAACCGGCGAGCGAACCGGCACCGGCGAGCGCACTGTCGCTGGCGAGCGAACCGGACACCCGGCCGACGACCGGATCGGGCGCGGCAGCGAGTTGCCCGGCACGACCGGCCTCGCTGCCGGAGTCGGACCGGCTTTCCTCGGCCGCGTTCGAGACACCCGCCGCCCCACCGGACCGGCTCGCACCGGCCTCGGCGGCCGGGGCCGACGCATCCGGAGCGGGCCAGCGGAGATGGGCCGTCGTTCCGTCGAGCATCACCGTCACCGCCGGGCCCAGGTGGAACGCCAAGCGTCCCGCCGCGCCCGCTTCGCCCAGGACCTCGTCGACGATCGTCAGCACTTCGCCGTCCAGCTCGACCGTGCGGCGGTGGACCGCCGGGGCGTAGCCGTCGTGCGCGGCCGACCAGCGGGCGGGGCCGTCAGGTGGGGTGCGGACGTCGAGGACCTTCGTCACCGCGTGGCGGGTCCACAGGAACGGGCCGCCCGACACCGACTGGTCGCGGCCTTCCAGTTCCAGGGTGTTGTGGCCGAGCGTCGAGCGGAAGTACGACCGCCACTGCGGTTCGCCGTGGTAGCAGAACGTGCCCGGGTCGGCGAGGATCTCGACGCCGTCGTGGCGGACCTCCACCGACAGCGCGTCCGCGTGGGCGTGGGCCGCGATCGACAGGAACCCGTGCGGGCCACCGTCGCAGCGGGCCCACACGCGGCCCGAGCGCAAGATCGTCATGCCCGCGTCGCGCAGGTGGGCCGGCCGCTGACCGGGCCGGACGCCGGTCGCCCGCGGGGTGCGCGCGGCCAACGACGCCAGCAGGGGCGTGCGGACGTCGTCGCCGGGGAGCGGCGGCCACCAGTCCAGGCGGCCGAACAGGATCTCGCCGGTGGCCAGCAGCGACGCCCAGCGATCGGTCGAGACGCCGTCGACGATCAGGCCGAAGCCGTCGTCGGCGTCGCCCTGCCGAGGGGGGTGCAGTCTGTTGTCCACAATGGACGCCAGGGCATCGGTCATCCGGAGCAGGACGTCCCACGTCGAGTCCGGCACCGGCGTGCCTGCCGCGTCGGCCTCGAGCGCGGCCGCGAGGCCCAGCTCCAGGACCAGGCCGTGGTACTCCGACGCGAGTTCGGCGTTCAGCCCGGACGGGAACGTGTTGCGGCCGAGCTGGACGTCCAGCGAGCGCGTCGCCGACGTCCGCCAGCCCGCCGACTCCGGGAACCAGCCGAACGCGCACGCCGCGGCCAGCAGGCCCGCGTCCTCGGCGATCACGTGGTTGTTAGCCGAGGAGCCGTGGCTGCGCAGGGTCGCGAGCCAGTTCTGGTGGTGCCACAGCTGGAGCTGGAAGTCCGGGTTGTCCTCGAACAGCTCCGGCGCGCCCGCCCAGCCGTCGAGCAGGCGGCGCGTCCAGACCCACGACAGCAGCCGGATGCCGAGCTCGATGCCGCTCACCCAGTGCGGGCCCTGCAGCGGCGGGTTTTCCGCCCACCACGAACGCAGGTGGGCGGCGACGCGCGTGGCGTAAGCCGGTGTGCCGGTCAGGGCGTATGCCGCGGCCAGCACGGTCAGGTGCTGGTGGCGCGACGGTTCCCAGATCTGCTTGATGTCGCCGACCGCGTCTTCCGACCGGTACGGGACGTCGAAGGCGTACACGTCCGAGGGCGCGCGGCGGCCGGTCTTCGGGTCGAGGAACCAGTCCGGCGAGATCATGTCGGTGCGGACCACGCCGAAGTACTCGGCGCGGCCCGCCATCAGCTCGTCGGCGGTGGCCAGCAGCCGCGAAGCCGCCTCGGCGGACACCTTGCCCAGCACCCCGGCCGGCAGCGTGGCGGTGAACCGCGGGTGCGACGGCCAGTCCGGCGCCACCGGCAAGGCGGACCGCCACTGCCGCTGGACGACGGCATGCCGAGCACGCCCGACGACCTCGGCCGGCCCCATGCGGGACAGCCGGCGCAGGTACCAGCCGGGCCCCATCATCGCGGGCCCCCTGCCGCCCGCGGCCGTACGGGCACCGCCCGCGCAGGCAACAGGCTCTCGCTGCTGCACCGCAGCTCGAACCGCTTCGGCGCCACGCTCGCTAGGTCCCCTGCACCGGCCGCCGGCGGACGCACCGGTGCCACCGCCGCCAACGACTGAGCGCCGGCCATCCGCGGCCGCACCGGCGCCAGGCCCGGCAGGGCCCGGACGCCGGCCGCCCGCGGACGCACCGGTGCCACACTCGCCAGGTCCCGGCGCAGCCGCACCGGCACCGCGCCCGCCAAGGCCTGCACGCCTGCCGCCCGCGGTCGCACCGGTGCCACACTCGCCAGGTCCCGGCGCAGCCGCACCGGCACCGCGCCCGCCAAGGCCTGCACGCCTGCCACCCGCGGACGCACCGGTGCCACCCCCGCCGACGACTGAGCGCCGGCCATCCGCGGCCGCACCGGCACCGCGCGCGCCAGGGCCTGTACGCCGGCCGCCTGCGGCGGGCTCGTCAGGGCCAAGAAACAGCCGGGCCGCGGCCGGAGCGGTGCCGTTGTCGTCATGCCGGGGCGCCTGTCTTCTGCGGCAGCTCGATCCGCACCGGGGCCGCGTTCGCGACGCTCGACTGGGCCGCCAACGTCGCCAACGTCGTCGCCGCCAGGGAGGCCACCGAGATCGGCATCGGCGAACCCGTCCGCACCGCCTCCAGGAACGCGTTCACCTCGGCCGCCTGGCCCTTGTCGCGGCCCTTCGGGATGCGAGAGCTCGCCCACTTCTTGCGCGAGTACACCGACGCTCGGACGTAGTCGTCGAACTTCAGGACCTTGCCGTCGGCCGTCAGGTCCAGGGTCTCCTTCGGGAAGCCCGAGGAACCCGTCTCCGCGTACGTGATCACCGCCGTCGAGCCGTCCGGGTAGCCGAGGGTCACCTGGAGGTCTCCGGTCGCGTACACCGAGACCGGGTCGGCGTCGAGGAGCCAGCTCACCGTGTCGATGAAGTGGCCGCCTTCGCCGACGAACCTCGAACCCTCGGTGGTGGTCTGGTTGTACCAGCTGCCGTGGTCGAGGCGGCCCGCGTTGACCAGGTAGCGAACCGTCGCCGGGCCGACCCGGGGGCCGAACTGGTCGCGGGCTTCGTGCAGCAGTGGCGCGAAACGGCGGTTGAAGCCGACCTGGAGGCGGTCGTTGCCGGACTCCTCGATCGCGTCGAGGACCTTCTGCAACTCCGCTTCCGACAGAGCCAGCGGCTTCTCGACGAACACCGTCTTGCCCGCCAGCAGCGCCTGGCGCGTCAGCTCCGCGTGCGAGCTGTGCCGCGTCACCACGAAGACCGCGTCGATCGAGGAGTCGCCGAGGACGTTGTCGATGTCGGTGGACGCCTCGGCGAAGCCGAACTTGCGGCGGGCGTTGGCGCCGGACAGCGCGGACGTCGTCGCGACGTGCTTGAGCTGGACGTCCGAGCGCTCGACCAGGTGCGGCAGCAGCATCGACGACGCGTAGTTGCCCGCGCCGATGAAGCCCAGGCGCACCGGCTGTCCCGCGGGGAGCGCAGCCGCCGCACGCGAGGTCACGCCGACGCGCGCCGACGTCACGACGGGCTCCGTGCGGGCGACCGCGTCGGGGTAGCGGAACAGCACCGCCACCGCCTTCAGCGAGCCGTCGTTCAGCGACTGGTACGTCTCGACCGCCGACGAGAAGTCCGAGACGTGCGTGATCAGCGGCTCGACGTCGAGGCGGTCGCGGGCGATCAGGTCGAGGACGCACTCGAGGTTGCGGCGCTCGGTCCAGCGGACCTGGCCGATCGGGTAGTCGCGCCCCTCCAGCTCGTACGACGGGTCGTAGCGGCCCGGGCCGTAGGAGCGCGAGAACCGGACGTCCAGTTCCTTCTCGTAGTAGGCGTTCCACGGCAGGTCGAGCTTGCACTTGCCGATGTCGATGACGCGGCCGCGGTCGCGCGACAGCTTCGCGGCCAGCTCCACCGGGTCGTTCGTGTTGCCGCCGGCCGCGAGGTAGGTCTGGTCGACGCCCGCGCCGTGGGTCAGCTCGGCCACGGCGTTGTCGACGATGCCGGACGCCGGGTGCGCGCAGGTCAGCGCGCCGAGGCTCTCGGCGAGCTTGCAGCGCTCCGGGTCCGGGTCGACGCCGACGACGCGCACGCCGGACGACGTCAGCAGCTGGACGACGAGCTGGCCGATCAGGCCGAGGCCGATCACGAGCGCGACGTCGCCGATCTGCGGTTCGCCGCGGCGGACGCCCTGCATGGCGATCGAGCCGACGGTGCCGAACGCCGCGTGGCGCGGGTCGACGCCGTTGGGGACGCGCGAGTAGAGGTTCTTCGGCACCCAGTTCAGCTCGGAGTGCAGCGCGTGCTCGTTGCCCGCGCACGCCACGAGGTCGCCGACCGCGACGTCGGTGATGCCGTCGCCGACCTGCTCGACGATGCCGCACAGCGAGTAGCCGAGCGGGGTGTAGGAGTCCAGTTTGGACGTCACCTTGCGGTAGGTCGCCGAAAGGCCGTTGGTGGCGACGCTCTGCATCACCTTCGCCACCTGGTCGGGGCGGGCCTTCGCCTTGCCCACCAGCGACAGGCTGGCCTCGGACACCTTCATCATCTCGGTGCCGGTCGAGATCAGCGAGTACACCGTCCGCACCAGCACGCCGCCGGGCTTGCAGGCGGGCTCGGGTACCTCCAGCAGTGCCAGCTCACCGCTCTTGTAGTTCTGGACTACCTGCTTCACTTCGCTCCCGCCATCGCGTTCCGGTACCAGTACTCAAGGGTCAAGACGTGCCAGAGGTGCTTGCCGCGGTCCTCCTGGCCGGCGGCGTCCTCGGCGACCATGCGCTGCAACGCCTCGCGCTGCAGGAATCCCGAAGAAACGAGCACGCCGTCGTTGACGACTTCGCGCACCAGCGGCGCCAGGTCGCGGCTCATCCAGGCCCGCAGCGGCGCGCTGAACAGGCCCTTCGGCCGGTGCACGATCTCGCTCGGCAGGATGTTCAGCGCCGCGTTCTTCAGCGCGACCTTGCCCGCGCGGCCGACGATCTTCTTGTTGCCGGGGATCTTGAACGCCGCCCGCACGACCTCGACGTCGACGAACGGCGTGCGCACCTCGGTGGACGCCGCCATCGTCGAACGGTCGGTGTAGGCGAGGTTCAGCCCGGGCAGGAACAGCCGCGAATCGGCCAGGCACATGCGGTTGACGAAGTCGTCGAGCGCCTGGTCGTGGTAGGTGTCCGAGTGCTCGGTCAGGACGTCGTCGACGACCGGCGCGAGGTCGGGGTTGACCAGGTCGAGCAGCTCCGCGCGGTCGTACATCGTGTAGCTGCGGCGGAACGCCGTCTCCTCCGGCAGGCCGGCGAAGGACAGGAACCGCTTCGCGAACCGCACCGACCGGTACCCGCGCTTGGCCGAGGCGACCGGCAGTCGGTCCACAATGGACTCGACCGGCCGCCGGACCGCGCCCGGCACCTTGTGGTAGCGCAGCGCGATCAGGTTCGCGAGGTGCTTGCGGTAGCCGGCGAACAGCTCGTCGGCGCCCATCCCGGACAGCATCACCTTGACGCCGGCCTCGCGCGCGGCCGAGCAGATCAGGAACGAGTTGATCGCCGCCGGGTCGCCGATCGGCTCGTCGAGGTGGTAGGTCATCTTCGGCAGCAGGTCGAGCACCTGCGGCGCGATCTCGATCTCGTGCAGGTCGACGCCGAACTTCTCCGCGACGATCCGGGCGTACTTCAGGTCGTCCGGCATGGCCTCGAACTTAGCGTCTTCGGCGCGGAACCCGATGGTGTACGCGGAAATCCCCGGCTGCGAACGCGCGGCCAGCGCCGTCAGGTAGCTGGAGTCCAGGCCGCCGGAGAGGAACGTCGCGACCGGGACGTCGGAGATCAGGTGCTTTGCCGTCGATTCCGCGATGACGGAATGCAGGTCGACCTCGCCGTCGAAGGCGGCGCCCTCCTCGGCGACCTCCCGCAGCGACCAGAACCGGCCGCGGTCGACCTGGCCGTCCGGGCGGCAGCGCAGCCACGTGCCCGGCTGCAGCTTCTCCGCGCCCTGGTAGGCGCACCGGCTGTCGGGCACCCAGTAGTAGAGCAGCGACGCGATCAGCGCGCCGCTGTCGACCTGCAGCGACCCGCCGAGCTCACCGGCGAGGGCCTTGAGCTCGGAGGCGAACGCGATCCCGCCGTTGCGCTGCACGAAGAACAGCGGCTTGATGCCGAGCTGGTCGCGGACCAGGAACAGCTCGCCGGTGCCCTCCTCGAAGATGGCGAAGGCGAACATCCCGCGCAGCTTCGGCAGGCAGTCCGTGCCCCAGCGCCGCCACGCCTGCAGCAGCACCTCGGTGTCGGACGTGCCGCGGAAGCGGACGCCGGCCGCGGCGAGCTCGGCCCGCAACTCGGGCGCGTTGTACAGCTCGCCGTTGTAGCTCAGCGCGAGGCCGTCGTGGACCATCGGCTGGGCGCCGGTCTCGGACAGGTCCACGATCGACAGCCGCCGGTGGCCGAGGTGGACTTCCCCGGGGCCGGCGCGGTGCTCGTAGCGGCCGGAGCCGTCCGGCCCGCGGTGGGCCAGCGTCTTGGTCAGCCGGTCGGTCAGCGGCCCGCCGTCCGGCCAGAGGTAGGTGCCTGCGATGCCGCACATCTCGAGTGGGACCCCTTCATTCGGGGCGCGGGTCAGGAGACCTCGGCGCTTTTTTCGGGGGTCTGGGTGGCGAAGCCCCCGGTTCGGGGCGAAGCCCCGGTTGGCACAGTGCTCTTTTCTGGCTCGAGCTCGGCGTTCAGTTCGCCCGTGTGGGCGGGTTCGCCGTGGTCACGCTTGAACGGCGTCGGCCGTGGCTTCGGCTTGACCGGGGCGAACTTCTTCGTCGGGGCGTCCAGGTGGTCCGGGACGCTGACGGAGCCGGGGGCCGGCAGCGGTGCCGCCGGTGGTTTTGGCGTGGCGAGCGCGGGCGGGAGCACCGGCCGGACCGGGGTGAACCGGCGCGTCGGCGGCTCGGTCTTGGCGACCCGCTCGGCGATCCGGGCGGCCAGCTCGTCCAGGCGGTCTTCCTGCTCGACCGCGACGACGCCCGGGGCGGCCGCGGGGGCCGGCGCGTGCCCGGCGCGGCCGCGCAGCGCCGTGTGCAGGCCGTCCCACAGCGTGCCGTCGGACTTGTCCCGCGGGTCCGGGTCGACCAGCACCACACCGATGATCGGGATGCGCTGGTCGGCGAGCTGCCGCGCGACGGTGTGCAGCCAGAGCGTGTTGGCGTGCCCGGCCTTGACGACCAGCACGGTCTCCGCGCCGAGGTGCTCCAGGTCGGTCCACGCCGTGCCCGGGGCGACCGTGCCGACGCCGATGCGGCGCCCGCCGGAGCCGCTGTCGCCGGCGCCGACCACGGAGACGTCGCTCTTGGCCTCCGCCGCCAGCTTGCGGACGTCTTCGCCGGGCAGGTCGTCGACGACGCTCGCGCGCCCGCCGTCCGCCAGGTCCGCGGCGATGTCGAGGGCGAGCGCGGCGGCGACCTTCGGCGCGCCGAGTTCGAGCACCGACACCCCGCGCGCGTCCTTCTTGATCACGCGGGCGAGCGTCGTGGCGACGCGTTCGCGGTCGGACACCACCCGCGCGCGCTTCCACACCCGGGCCAGACCCCGGCGCTTGGACGGCAGCTGGGCGAGCACGGACGCGCCGAGGTGCGTGGAGATCTCGCGGCGCAGCACCGGCCGGTCTCGCGACACCGCGCCGATCGCGGCGAACGCGAGCCCGAGGGCCAGGCCGAGCGCGAAGCCGATGCCACCGTTGGTCGCCTCCGTCTTGAGGAACGCCTTCGGCAGCGCCCGGGGCGCGTCGACGATCTGGGTGCCCGCGGCGACCTGCGGGCTGCCGATGCCGGCCTGCTGGGCGCGGGAGTCGAAGTCGGAGATCTGCGACGCCAGTGCGGCGCGGCGGCCGTACATGCCTTCGAGGGTGCTGGCGTTCGCGTTGCGGCCCTTGCCGGTCTCGTCGGCGATCTGCTGGTCGACCTTGGTCAGCTCGTCCTGCGCGTTCTTGCGCTGGTCGAGGATGGCCTTGGACTGGGCGGCCGCCGCGGCCTGGCTGCGCTGGACGTGGTCGGTGATGAACGTGTCGGCCAGCGCCTGCGCCTGCGCCACGGCCTCTTCGTTGCTCTTGGCCTTGACGGTGATCTGCAGGACGTTGTTCGTCAGGCCCAGGCCCGCGTAGTTCTTCAAGAACTCTTCGGGCGCTTCGGTGCTGTTGAGCTTCTTCAGCGCGCCTTCGGCGATCCGCGTGGTCGACAGCACGGCGACGTCGGTGCGCATGAGCGTGCCGCTGTCGGTCGGCGAGTCGTCCTGGTGGACGACGATGATCTTGGCGACCGCGGTCGGCGGCGCCGGCAGCACGATGCCGACCGCCGCGCCGGCGATCAGCCCGAGCAGCGCGGTGGTGAGCCAGAAGCGCTTGCGGCGCCGGATGGCGACGAAGAGGCGTTGCAGGTCGATGAGGGGTGCGGTCGGGGTTTCGGAGGTGGTCGTCACGCCGAACCTGCCAGGGCTTTCTCGGGGGCTTCCGCCGCGGGTTCGGGCTTCTTCTCCGGCTCGGCCGGTCGGACGGGGTGGGTGAGGACCGCGCCGACGACCTCCTGGCCGGCGTCGGCGCAGGCTTCGGCGAGCCGGACGAGCTCCCACGCGGTGCGGGTGCCGGCGCCGAGGACGAGCAGGACGCCGGAGTCGGCGCTGCCGTCCGGCACGGTCGGCCGTTCGGCCGAGTATTCGAAGACGCGCAGCGGCACGGACAGCCGGTCGGCCAGCCCGGCGAGCTGCTCGGCGGCCAGGCGGCCGGTCTCGTCGTCGTCGCCGACCAGGAGCAGGACGTCGGCGGGGCCGGTGGACAGCCGGGCCAGCACCCGCCGGTAGCGGATGTCGCGGTTGACCTCGTCGGCCGAGGTCGCCACCGGCGGCAGCACCCACGGCCGGTCGCCGCCGAGCAGCCGCCGCACCTTGCCGGTGAACCCGGCGGCCGGGAGCTGGTCGCCCTGCGGGGTCTCGACGTCGACGCCGGCGAGGATCGGCGCGCCGAGCGCGGCGGCGATCTGCGGTTCGCCGCGCAGCCGCCGGTCGGCGCGGGCGGTGAACAGGTGGCCGAACACGCCGGCGAGGAAGAACAGCACCGCGCCGCCGACGGCGAGCTGCGTCAGCGTCGGCGCGGCCGCCGCGTCCGGGCGTTCGGCGCTGCCCATCACGACGGTGTTGCCGACGCCGGTGGCGAGGTCGGCCTGGTTCAGGTCGTTGATGGCCTGCTCCAGCGACGACCGCAGCCCTTCGAGCTGGGTGCGGACCTGGACGCTTTCGACGGTGAGGTCCCCGCCGACGTTCTTGGCGATGTCGCTGATCTTCTCGGTGGTCAGCTTGACCTGGTTGCGCAGCGACTCGCGCTGCTCCTGGGCCAGCTGCACCGACGCGTCGGCGGAGTTGCTCGCCAGCTGGCCGGAGTACTTGACGAACTGCTGCGCGACCTGGTCGGCGAGCTGCTGGGCGTGCTCGGCGGTGTCGGCGGACACGGTGATCGCCACGACGTTGCCGTTCGCCACCGACGTCTTGACCTGCTTCTTCAGGTCCGCGCCGCTCGGGTGCCACGGGAGCACGGCGGCGGCCCGGTCGAGCACGACCGAGCTGGTCGCGACCTCGGCCTGGGTCAGCAGCTCGTCGGCCTGCCGCGGTCCTTGCAGCAGCACGCTCGACGACGTCTGGTAGCCCGGCGACAGCAGGAACGACGCCGCGGCGCCGACCGCCGCGCCCAGGACGGCGAGTGCGGCCAGCAGCCGCCATCGTCGCCGGACGACCTGCCCGATCAGGGCCAGGCGCACCGTGTCTTCAGTCAACGGCGGTATCTCCATTCCTGAGACGGGTACGCCGAACGGGGTCAGTGGATCGGCCGGTTACCCGAACCGTCGTCGGACCGGGAGCATTGGTTACACGTCCGGTGAGTTCTTGACCAAACGGCGATCAGGACTTCACAGCGTGCTCATATGCGGCGATGAGGTTCTTCGCCGAGTTCTCCCACGAGAGCGCACCGGCGACCCTGGCCTGCCCGAGCTTGCCCATCCGGACCCGCTCTTCGGGGTCGTCGAGCAGCTGCGAGACGAGCTTCGCGAACGCCGACTCGTCGTTGGCCGGGGCGTAGACGGCCGCGTCGCCCGCCGAAACGCGCGCTTCGCGCAGTTCGAACGAGACGATCGGCTTGCTCATCGCCATGTACTCCATGACCTTGTTCATCGTGGAAACGTCGTTGAGCGGGTTGAGCGGGTCCGGCGACAGGCAGACGTCGGCGGTGGAGAGGTAGCGGACCAGGTCCTCGTCGGGGATCCGGCCGGTGAACTCGACCTGGTTGGCCAGCCCGAGCTTCGCCGAGAGCGCGACCATGTCGTCGAAGGCGTCGCCGGAGCCGACGAACACCGCGTGCCAGTCGGTGCGCCCGACCTCGTCGCGCAGCTTCGCGAGCGCGCGCAGGGCGTAGTCGACGCCGTCCTGCGGGCCCATCACGCCGAGGTAGGCGAGCATGAAGGGCTTGCCCTTCTTCAGTTCGGGCTCGACGGGGACCTCGTGGAACCGCTCGACGACCGGCGCGCTGCGCACCACGAAGACGTCCTCGGGCTTCTTGCCGCCGCGGATCCGGGCGACCTGCTTGTAGCTCTCGTTCGTCGAGATGACGACGTCGGCGGTGCGGTAGGTGGCGCGTTCGAGCGCGCAGACCCCGCGGTAGAGCAGGTCCTGCCCGCGGTCGAAGCGCGAGAGGTACAGCTCGGGGCACAGGTCGTGCTGGTCGAAGATGAACTTCGCGCCCTGGCGCTTCAGCACCTTCGCGACCACGTACAGCAGGTCCGGCGGGTTGCAGGCGTGCACGACGTCGACCCGCCCGACCTTCCGGGCCAGCCGCAGCGTGTGCCACAGCGCGCTGCCGTACTCCTGCAGGTAGCCCGCGGGCCCGCCGGTCGCGGCCTTGAGCGGGTAGCGGTGGATGTGGACGCCGTCGACGACGGCTTCGGCCTCGGTGTCGCGTTTCGTGCCCTGCGGGCAGATCACGTGGACTTCCCACCCGGCGTCGCGCAGGGTCGTGGACTCCTGCCAGACCCGCCGGTCGAAGGGAACGGAGAGGTTTTCGACGAGGATGAGCGCTTTACCAGGCAAGGCCGGCGTATCCCTCTTCAAGGCGACGCGTCGCCGCGTCGGGCAGGCGGACGAGGTCGACGAGCACCCGGTCGCCGCCGTGCGGCAGGGCCGCCAGCACGTCCGGGTCCTTGCAGCCGACGACGAGGACGTCGGCGTGGTCCATGACTTCTTCGACGGACCCGGCGAGCAGCTGGCCGAGGTGCGGCAGCCGGCCCTCGATGTATTCGCGGTTGGCGCCCATCAGCCGCGAGAGGCTGACGTTCGCGTCGTAGATCTTGAGGTCGTAGCCCTTGCCGAGCAGCTTCTCGGCCAGCTCGACCAGCGGGGACTCGCGCAGGTCGTCGGTGCCCGGCTTGAAGGAGAGGCCGAACAGGCCGACCTTGCGCTTGCCGGTGCGTGCGACCAGGTCGAACGCGCGCTGCAGGTGATCGTCGTTGGACGCGAGCACGTGCGACAGGATCGGCACGCTGACGTCGGCGCGGTGCGCGGCGTAGACCAGCCCGCGCAGGTCCTTCGGCAGGCACGAGCCGCCGAAGGCGAACCCGGGCTTGAGGTAGGCCGGGCTGACGTTGAGCTTGGTGTCGGCGAGGAAGACGTCGATCACCTGGTGCGAGTCGAGGCCCAGCGCCCGGCAGATCGAGCCGAGCTCGTTCGCGAAGCCGATCTTCAGGCCGTGGAAGGAGTTGTCGGCGTACTTCGTCATCTCCGCGACCGGGATCGGCACGCGGAAGACGGGCCCGGGCAGGCCTTCGTAGAGCGCGGCGACGGCGTCACCGCTGGCTTCGTCGATCTCGCCGATCACGGTCTTCGGCGGGTCGAAGAAGTCGCGAACGCTGGTGCCCTCGCGCAGGAACTCGGGGTTCACCGCGACGCCGAAGTCGACGCCCGCGGTGCGGCCCGAAGCCTTCTCCAGGATCGGGACCAGCAGGTCCAGGCAGGTGCCCGGCAGCATCGTGCTGCGGAAGACGACGGTGTGCCGCTCGCTCTTGTTCGCGATCGCCTCGCCGATTTCCTCGGCGACGCGCTCGAGGTAGACCGTCGAGAGGCTGCCGTTCGGCGCCGACGGCGTGCCGACGCAGACCAGCGAGATCTCGCTGTCGGCGACCGCTTCCGCGACGTCGGTCGTGGCTCTCAGCGCGCCGCTCGCGACGACTTCGGCGGTCAGCTCGCCGATCCGCTCCTCGACCACCGGCGCGTTGCCGGCGGTGATGAGGTCGATCTTGACCGGGTTGACGTCCACGCCGACCACCCGGTGCCCCTGCCCCGCCAGGCACGCGGCGGAGACACAACCGACGTAACCGAGCCCGAAGACACTGATCTTCACGCCAAAACCTCCGCTTTTCCGCGCGACCCTCAAGTTGGTCGCCGCGCTCCCCTGGATCGTTACCGCGGGGGTGGCGAACGGGGTAAAGCGTGAGCCTGCCGTGAGACGAACCGGTTCACCGGCGGGAAATGTGTCTCGATTCAGCTCGGAAATGCATCTTGCAGTGGGTGATCGACACGGTGTGCGCGGTTCCGGTCAGCGGGCGCCGGGCACGCAGGCCGAGGGGCCGGCCCGCCGTCGGCGGATCGGCCCCTCGGAAATGCGGACGTTCAGTTGTTGTTCACGAAGGTGGTGGCGAGACCCTCGCCCTTGCTCACGGCGTTCGCGTGGTTCTCGATCGGCGAAACGGCCGAGTTCTTGAAGCAGATGTACGTCACACCGGAGTCGGTGCCGCCGTTCGACGGGTCGGGGTTGATGCCGAGGTCTTTCGCCGTCGCGTAGGAGGCTTCGCCGATGATCTGCGTCGGCCCGGTGTCGCCGATGACGGCGTACTCGACCTTGCCGTTGTAGATCACCGCGCAGGAACCGCCGCCCTTCAGCTGGGACGAGGAGTACTTCCAGATGCTGCTGGAGCTCGGCACGACGATGTAGGGCAACTTCGCGGCGTTGAGCGGCTTGCCGTCGGACTGGTGGAACGCGGTGTCGTCCTGGTAGCAGCAGTCGGTGTCTTCGTTGCACTGCGTGGAGCGCTGGCCGTCGCAGTCGATGTCCATGTCGGCTTTCCAGAACACGGCGCCGTTGGCGTCGCAGACGGCGACCGTCTTGCCCGAGACGTCTTCGTCGGTCTTGTACTTGCCGTTGGAGATCTGCTTGCAGCTGTTCGTCTTGGCCAGCAGCTGGGCCGCGGTCGGGCCGGCTTCGACGGTGGCCGGCGCGGCCGGTGCCGCCGGCGCGGCGGTGGCGAGGGTGGCGGGCATCATGGCCGAGGCCAGCGCCAGGGTCGCGAGCAGGATCAGTTTCCGCATTTCCCGGTGCTCCCTTTAGTTAGGAAACTTTCCTTACGGCGGCGGGGCATCAGGATGCACCCCGGGCCGTGCCGGGTTCAAGACCTGCGCGTGCCGGAATTTCCCGGCATGCGGCCGGAGTTGGCGAAAAGGCTGCTCATCGGGCGAGCGGCCCGGAAATTGGTCTGGACCGTGTTCCGGTCACCGGCAAAGCGGCCGGTCGGGCAAAACCGGCGTCAGCCGCGGCGGAACAGCCGCGTGACCCAGTGCGGCCGCCGGTGCCCGCCTTCGAGCACGCCGTCGAGCCACTCGCCGTCGAGGTCGTGGTGCAGCTCCGTGCGCGCCTGCAGCCAGCCGTCGCGCTCGACCGCGCCGCCGTCGCTCGTGTAGACCCGCGTCGCGCCGGCCTGGCGCAGCCGCTCGAGCACGCGCTTGTCGTAGGCGCCGAACGGCAGCGAGTACCGCCGCACCGGCTTCCCGCACAGGTCGCCGAGGAGCTTCGGCGCGTCGGTCAGCTCGCGGCGGGCGTGGCGGTCGTCGAGCCGACGCCAGTCGCGCGGCTCCCAGCCGTGCGAGCCGATCTCCATCCCGGCGCGCACGAGCTCGCGCAGGCCGTCGCGGTCGAGGTAGCCGCGCTGCCCGAGGCGGCCGGCCAGCGGGAAGAACTCCGCCGTCAGCCCGTGGTCGACCAGCCTCGGCAGCGCGATCTCGACGTCGGACTCGTTGCCGTCGTCGAACGTCAGGTGGACGTCGTCGCGCTCGGCGGCGGTGTCGAGCACCCGGTCGAACTGCTCGACGGTCAGCCAGCGCTCGTCCTCGCCCGGTTCGAGCTGGCGAGCCGGCCGGCCTATTCCGTGCACCGCGAGGACCACCGCCACCGCTTCCACCGCCCTGCCACCGCGAGTAGTCGATTTGTTACTTCGATTAATCGCCGTGGCAAACGGGTGAGTTACAGGTTCCGGCGGGATTCACCCCTTGCGAATCTCCAGCGTGCAGCACTTCGGGCCGCCGCCGGCTTTCCGCAGCTCGGAGATGTCGACGTAGACCGGCTCGTAACCACGCTCCGCAAGCAAGTCACCCAATCGAGTTGCCTCGACGGGAAGCACGACATTGCGGCCGTCGGAAACGCCGTTGAGGCCGAAACATTCGGCGTCTTCCTTCGTCGCGTGGACGGCGTCCGGGAACAGCCGCTCCAGCACGCGGCGCGAGCCGGCCGAGAAGGCGTCCGGGTAGTAGACGATCTGCGCGCGCGTGGTGTCGGTGGCCTCGGCGAGTACGAACAGCGCCGTGTCGAGGTGGTAGTAGCGCGGGTCGACCAGCTGGAGCGAGACGACCGGGACCCCGAGGACCTCCTGGGCCTCGGCGTGCGCGGCCGGGTCGGTGCGGAAGCCGGTGCCGGCCAGCAGCAGCGAGCCCGTCCAGGCGAAGTCGCCCTCGGCCTCGTTGATCTTCTCGGGCATGGTGATGTCGCGGTAGCCGTGCTCGACGAACCAGCGGCGGAAGTGCTCGGCCTCGGCGGCCCGCTGCGGCGCCCGGAACCGCGAGCCGAGCACGCGGCCGTCGACGACCGTGCCGGAGTTGGCGGCGAAGACCATGTCGGGCAGCCCGGGCTGGGCGTCGATCTCCTCGACGGTGTGGCCGAGGCGGCGGTAGGTGTCGCGCAGCTCGGTCCACTGCGCGACGGCGACGTCGGCGCTGACCGGCTGGGTCGGGTCCATCCAGGGGTTGATCACGTAGTCCACCGCGAAGTGGCGCGGGGGGCACATGAGGTATCGACGGGTGGTCGGTACGCGCATCTCCTGCATGATTGCAGGGTAAGGTCCACCTAATTCCGCAATCAATCGCTGTTCGCTGCGTACATCTGTGCTAAGTGTTGCGTGTGAACACCATCGACCAGCGAATCGTTTCGTGCCTCGTGGCGAACGCGCGCTCGAGCTACGCGGAGATCGGCAAGGTGGTCGGCCTGTCCGCCCCGGCGGTCAAGCGGCGGGTCGACCGGCTCCTGGAAACGGGCATCCTCCGCGGCTTCACGGCGGTGGTCGACCCGGAGGCGCTGGGCTGGGGAACGGAGGCGTTCGTCGAGGTCACGTGCCAGGGCAACATCACCCCGGCCCGCATCCGGGCGCGGCTGGAGCCGTTGCCGGAGGTGGTGGCGGCGTACACGGTGTCGGGCGCGGCGGACGCGATAGTCCACCTGCGAGCGGCGGACATCCACCACCTGGAGACGGCGCTGGAGCGGCTGCGGGGCCTGGAGATCGTGGACCGGACGGTGTCGACGGTGGTGCTTTCCCGGCTGCTGGAGCGGCCGCCCACGCCGGAGGCGTGAGGCGCCCCCTCAGTCCGCCAGTGCCCGCAGGACCAGCGGGGCCTCGTCCGGGTGCAGCCGCAGCTCCGTGCGCCCACCCGCCGCGTGGAACGTGACCGCCTTCTGGTCCACCGCCTGCATCGTCAGCTCGCCCGGGTCGAACGCCACCGGCTCGGCGCCCGGGGTCCGCCACGTCGCCGGGCCCTCGCCGACCGCGACCCAGCCGCGGCGTTCGCGGCCCTCCGTCAGGTCTTCGGAGCGCAGCACGCACGGGATCGACACCCGCTCGCCCCGCGCGGAAGCCGCGGCGCGGGCGCGACGGCGGCGGGCGCCGAACAGCTCCGTCATGTCGATCATCGTCAGCAGGTTGCCGACCAGCACCACCAGCAATTCCCCCATGCACCACCAATACCCTGACCCGATGACCGACAGCATCGTCAGCGAGCACACCGGCGGCGTCGCGCTCCTCACCGTCGACGCGCCCGGCAGCCGCAACGCGCTGACCCTCGACCTCTCCGCGCAGCTCGTGGCCGCCGTCGAGGCCGCCGAGCGGGACGGATCCGTGCACGCCGTCGTCGTCACCGGGACGCCGCCCGCCTTCTGCGCCGGTGCCGACCTCTCCGCGCTGACCCACGCCGACGAAGCCGGCCTGCGCGCCATCTACGCGGGCTTCCTCGCCGTCGCGCGGTGCGCGCTGCCGACCATCGCCGCGGTCGGCGGGGCGGCCGTCGGGGCCGGGCTGAACCTCGCGCTCGCCGCCGACGTGCGGCTCGCCGGGCCGCGGGCGAAGTTCGTCGCGCGGTTCCTCGAGCTCGGGCTGCACCCCGGCGGCGGGATGACGTGGATGACGCAGCGCCTGGCCGGGCCGCAGCAGGCCGCCGCGATGACGTTGTTCGGGCAGCCCCTCGACGCCGAAGCCGCGGTCGCCGCCGGGCTGGCGCTGCGCGTGGTCGACGGCGAGCACGAAGACCTCCTCGCCGCCGCCCGCGAGCTGGCCGCCCCGGCGGTCGCCGCGCCGCGAGAAGCGCTCCTCGCCACCAAGCGCAGCCTGCGGACGACCGCCTCGCTGGCCGCCCACGCGGACGCCGTCGACGTCGAGCTCGCGCCGCAGCTGGCGTCGCTGGCCTCCCCCGAGTTCGCCGAGCGCGTCGAGGCGATGCGGGCGCGGATCCGGTCCCGCCCCTGAATCCCACTGCGTGGACCCCACACCGCGAGACGCGCATCACAACAGGCCCCCTAACTTAACCGTTACCATCGGTCACAGGTATTTGTCGGACCAGCACAGAGGACCGACAGGGCATAACAGAGGTCGCCAACGACCCCGGACGCGCGGAAACATGGGCGCCGGGCGCGAGCTAACCTCGTGGTAGTGCCTGGTGATCCGCCTGCCGCGACACCAGGCGGGCGATCGACGGCCGCAACGTCGGGAGAGAGGGAATCCCTGACTCATGAGCACGAGTGCGAACGGCAACGGCGCTGGTCACGGCTCGCTCGCCGCGACCAGGACGACCGAGGTCAGCAAGCTCGACCGGGTGGTCATCCGGTTCGCGGGCGACTCCGGTGACGGCATGCAGCTGACCGGTGACCGCTTCACGTCCGAAGCCGCCGCCTTCGGCAACGACCTCTCGACGATGCCGAACTTCCCCGCCGAGATCCGCGCGCCACAGGGCACCATCCCCGGCGTCTCGAGCTTCCAGGTGCACTTCGCCGACTACGACATCCTCACCCCCGGCGACCGGCCGGACGTGCTGGTGGCGATGAACCCGGCCGCGCTGAAGGCGAACGTGGCCGACGTCCCGCAGGGCGGGACGATCATCCTCAACACCGACGACTTCATCAAGCGCAACCTGACCAAGGTCGGCTACGCGACCGACCCCCTCGACGACGACAGCCTCGCCGCCTACCAGGTGCACCGGGTCGCCATGTCGACCCTGACCCAGGGCGCGCTCGCGGACACCGGCCTCGGCAAGAAGGACGCCGAGCGCTGCAAGAACATGTTCGCGCTCGGCCTGCTGTCCTGGATGTACCACCGGCCCACCGAAGGCACCGAACGGTTCCTGCGCGAGAAGTTCGCGAAGAAGCCCGACATCGCCGAGGCCAACATCCTCGCCTTCCGCGCGGGCTGGAACTACGGCGAGACGACCGAGTCGTTCGCCACGACGTTCGAGGTCGCCCCGGCGAAGCTGGCCCAGGGCACCTACCGGCAGATCACCGGCAACACCGCGCTCGCCTACGGGATCGTGGCCGCCGGGCAGCGCTCCGGCCTGCAGATCCTGCTCGGCACGTACCCGATCACCCCGGCGTCGGACATCCTCCACGAGCTGTCCAAGCACAAGAACTTCGGCATCATCACCTTCCAGGCCGAAGACGAGATCGCCGGCATCGGCGCGGCGCTCGGCGCGTCCTACGGCGGCGCGCTCGGCGTCACCTCGACGTCCGGCCCGGGTGTCGCGCTGAAGTCCGAAGCCGTCGGCCTCGGCGTGATGGTCGAACTGCCGCTGGTCGTCATCGACGTCCAGCGCGGTGGCCCGTCGACCGGCCTGCCGACCAAGACCGAGCAGGCCGACCTGCTGCAGGCGATGTTCGGCCGCAACGGTGAATCGCCGGTCCCGATCGTCGCGCCGCTCTCGCCGGCGGACTGCTTCGACGCGGCCGTCGAGGCCACGCGCATCGCGCTGAAGTACCGCACGCCGGTGCTGCTGCTCTCGGACGGCGCGATCGCGAACGGCTCCGAGCCGTGGCTGATCCCGGACGTCGAGACGCTGCCCGACCTGCACGTCGAGTTCGCGTCCGAGCCCAACGCGGACAACGACTCCGGCGAGTTCTGGCCGTACGTCCGCGACCCCGAGACGCTCGCCCGCGCGTGGGCGATCCCGGGCACGCCGGGTCTGCAGCACCGCATCGGCGGGCTGGAGAAGGCCGACAAGACCGGCCACATCTCCTACGACCCGGCCAACCACGAGAAGATGGTCCGGCTGCGGCAGGCGAAGATCGACGGCATCGACGTCCCGGACGTCGTGGTCGACGACCCGTCCGGCGGCAAGGCACGCGTGCTGGCCCTGGGCTGGGGCTCGTCCTACGGCCCGATCGGGGCCGCGTGCCGCCGGGTGCGCAAGCTCGGGATGCCGATCGCGCAGGCGCACCTGCGCCACCTCAACCCCCTGCCGGCCAACCTCGGGGACGTCCTGCGCAGCTACGACAAGGTCGTGGTGCCGGAGATGAACCTGGGCCAGCTCGCGCTCCTGCTGCGGGCGAAGTACCTGGTCGACGTCCACAGCCACACCAAGGTCGCGGGCATGGCGTTCAAAGCCGAAGAGCTGCAGGACCTGTTCTCGGAGATCATCACCGGCGTTGCTACGGAGGCGGCGAAATGACCGCAATCGACATCGGGCTGCCCACTCTCGGCGGCCTGGACCTCGTGCCCACCACCGAAGAGCCGCAAAAGGCCAAGGACTACAAGTCCGACCAGGAAGTCCGCTGGTGCCCCGGCTGCGGCGACTACGTCGTGCTCAACGCGGTCCAGTCGTTCCTGCCGACGCTGGGGCTCAAGCGCGAGAACATCGTGTTCATCTCGGGCATCGGCTGCTCGTCGCGCTTCCCGTACTACCTCAACACCTACGGCATGCACTCGATCCACGGCCGCGCGCCGTCGATCGCGACCGGCCTCGCCACCACGCGCGAGGACCTGTCGGTGTGGGTCGTCACCGGCGACGGCGACGCCCTCTCCATCGGCGGCAACCACCTGATCCACGCGCTGCGCCGCAACGTCAACATCAAGATCCTGCTGTTCAACAACCGGATCTACGGCCTGACCAAGGGCCAGTACTCGCCGACGTCGGGCCAGGGCATGGTCACGAAGTCGACGCCGATGGGTTCGGTGGACACCCCGTTCAACCCGCTGTCGCTGGCGATCGGTGCCGAGGCGTCGTTCGTGGGCCGCGCGATGGACTCCGACCGCAAGGGCCTCACCGAGGTCCTCGAGGCCGCGGCGAAGCACCGAGGGTCGGCGCTGGTCGAGATCTACCAGAACTGCCCGATCTTCAACGACGGCGCGTTCGACGTCCTCAAGGACGCCGACGAGGCCGCGACGCGCCTGATCCCGCTGCGCGCGGGCGAGCCGATCCGCTTCGGCCCGAACCAGGAGTTCGGCGTCAAGCGCGGCGACTGGGGCGGCCTCGACGTCGCGAAGGTCGCCGACATCGGCGAGGACAACGTCGTGGTGCACGACCCGTCGATCCAGGACACGTCGTACGCCTTCGCGCTCTCGCGCCTGGGCGACCAGAGCCTCAACCACGTCCCGACGGGCATCCTCCGCCAGGTCGAGCGCCCCACCTACGACGACGGCGCCCGCGCCCAGGTCGAGCAGGCCCGCGCGGCCCGCAAGCCGGACCTGCAGGGCCTCCTGCGCGGCAAGGACACCTGGACGGTCGCGTAGTCCTCGAACACCGAGAAGGCCGCCACGCTCAGCGCGTGGCGGCCTTTTTCGTCAGGGGGTTGCTACCGTTAGGACGCATGTCCTAAATTTCAGGTCATGCGACCTACTTCGCCTTTCGTGTTCTTCGACGTCCGGACCGCCGACGCCGGCGGCAGCAAGCGCTTCTTCGCCGAGTTGCTGGGCTGGGAGGCGAACGGCCCGCTGCTGACTTCGGACGGCGCGCCGTGGGGCGGCCTCACCGAACTGGCTCCCGACGACGTCCGGACCCCGCAGTGGCTGCCCTACGCGCCGGTGCCCGATGTGGACGCCGCGGCCGCGAAAGCGGTGGCGCTGGGCGGAACCCTGGTGCGCGAGCGCACCGACTTGCCGGTCGGTTCCCTGGTGGTGGTCACCGACCCCGGCGGCGCCGCCCTGGTCCTGTTCCAAGCGGCCGAAACGCCGTGAAGGCCACCTCGACGAACATCAAGGTGGCCTTCACGGACAACGAACTCAGGTGAGCGGGCGGAACCCGACGCGCTCGGCGTCCTCGGCGGTCCGGAACCACACCTCGGCGACCATCTTCGGGAACTGCGCCGACTCCTCGGTGCAGTACCGCAACGCCGTGACGCTCGCCTTCACCGCGAAGCTGTCGCTCGGCGCGCCACCGCCGGGGCGGGGCATCGCCGAGCCCGGGCCGAACGGGCCGGGCGGGACCGAATCCCCCGCCGCCTGGCGCGCGGGCGGCGGTTCGGGTGCGGCGACGGCCGCCTGGTTGGGCTGGACCGACGGCTCGAACAGCGAGCCGCTGTGGCCGGCGGACAGGTCGGGGTCGCGCCGCTCGACCGTGCGCATCGACGGCTGGATCGGCTGGGGCGCGTCGAAGCCGCCCCGGACCGTCGCCTCGCGCGGCTGCCGCTTCGGCAGCACCTGGGTCGACTCGGCCGGCGTCTCCGGCGGCACGTCCAGCTCGCCGCCGGTCACGTCCTCACCGGCGAAGGCGTACTGCGGCACCTCGGCTTCTTCGGGCTCGTCGTCCTCGATCGAACCGGCGTGCGCGCTGAGGTAGCGCGTGCGCTCCATCGGCTCCTCGAACGCCGAGCGCTCGGCAGGCGGCTCGTGGTCGAACCAGTCCGGCGCCGGCGCGTGCTGCTCCTCCGACGGCGACTGGAACAGCGAGCCCGCCGCCGGGGTGTCCGGGTCGAGCTGCTGCTCCAGGCGGGAAAGCGCCGGGGTGGCGGGTTCGGGCTCCTCGTCCGGGACCAGGTACTCCGTCGCGGCGGACCGGTACGGGTCCTCCTCCGGCTCCGGCTCGGGGACCGGCGTCAGGAACTGCGTCGCCGCGCTCCGGTACGGGTCGTCGTCGTCCGCGGGCTGCGGCTCCGGCTCGTAGGTCTCCTCGCGCTCGGGCTCCGGCGGCGTCCGCGACGGCACCTGCGAGTCGAGCTCGGCGAAGTCCTGGTCGATGTCGTCGTGGACGTCGCCGCGGTGGATCGGCGGCGTCGAGACCAGCGTGCCCGGGTAGGACGTCTCCTGGCGGGTCGGCTCCGGCTCGGGCCGCGGCTCCGGCCGCGAAAACACCTGGGTGCCGGTGGCGCCGGCGTTCGCGGGCGTGCGCGCGGCGTCGGCGTGGGCTTGGGCCAGCGCGCTCTCGAGCTTGCGGACGCTCTTGCGGAGCGGCAGCACGAGCACCAGCCAGGTGAGGAACACCCCGACGAAGAACGCCGCCAGGCTCCACAGCCAAACCTGTCCGAAAATGGACATCTTTCTCTGCCCCTAGTTCAGTGCGTGCGCGCGACCAGGTAGTCGGCGACCGACTCGCAAGCGTCCCGGGCGGGTGACGCGGGCAACGCGGTGAGCTCGGCTCGCGCGCGCTGAGCGTAGTCGGAAAGGGTGACGCGTGCGCGTTCGAGTCCGCTACTCGCCCGCAGCAGCTCCAGCGCCTCCTGGACGAGCGCGTCGTCGCCGATCGGGCCGGACAGCAGCTCGACCAGCCGGGGGTCGGTCCCGGGGTCGGCCAGCGCGTACAGCATCGGCAGCGTCCGCACGCCTTCGCGCAGGTCGGTGCCCTGCGCCTTGCCCAGCTCGTCGGACGGCGACGCGATGTCGATGATGTCGTCGGAGATCTGGAACGCGGTGCCGATGATGTCGCCGAACCGGCGCAGCGCCTCGATGTGCTCCTCGGCGGCGCCGGACATCATCCCGCCGAAGCGGCCGGACGTGGCGATCAGCGAGCCGGTCTTCTGCGCGATCACGGTGAGGTAGTGCGCGACGGCGTCGTCACCCGATCCGGGGCCGACGGTCTCGCGCATCTGGCCGGTGACCAGCTCGCCGAAGGTCTCGGCGATGATCCGCGCGGCGTCCGTGCCCAGGTCGGCGACCAGGCGCGAGGCGTGCGCGAAGAGGAAGTCGCCGGTCAGGATGGCGATGGTGTTGTCCCAGCGGGCGTTGACGCTCTCGGCGCCGCGCCGCATGTCGGCCTCGTCCATGACGTCGTCGTGGTAGAGCGTGGCCAGGTGCACCAGCTCGACCGCGGCGGCGGCGATCACGACGTGGTCGTCCTGCTTGGGGCCGAACTGCGCGGACAGCAGGGTGAACAGCGGGCGGAAGCGTTTGCCCCCCGCCTCGACCAGGTGCAACGCGGCGTCGTGGACGGCCTGGACGTCGCTGCGGACGACCTCGCGCAGCAGCTTCTCGACGTCGGCCAGCCCGCCGGCGATCGCGCGCAGCAGGGCTTCGTCGTCGATCTGCAGGCCGACGGACGCGCGCAGGTCCTCGAGGGCGCCACCCGGCGCAGCGGGGAGGGATCCCGCCCCGGGGGCTGGGGAAGGCACAGACACGTCGGCTCCGCTTCTACTCGTGCACCGGTCGGGTTGTCCCTTGAGCGTAGTGGCTACCCCGCGCGGTCGTTTACCCGCTGTCCTGCGGAAACGGTGACGAACATGACACACCGGCGGGTCACCGGAGGGGGTGGTTCATGATCCACGAACGGGTGGTTGGCGATTTCGGGCGCAACGGACGTCTCCGGCGGGCGGATATTCACCCTTGAGGACCGGCGGCTCTCCCGGTCGGCAAGGAGGACAGCGACATGCGCACCACCACCACCGCTCTCGCCGGAACGCTGTTGTTGGTGGCCGGACTCGCGGCGACCGCGACCCCGGCCCTGGCCGGCCCGCAACCGGGCGTGGCCACCATCGGCTCCGCGGAGTTCACCAAAGCGGGCTCGACCATCACGGTCCCGACCCAGGGCAAGTGTTCGGTCGACGGCCCGACAACAGCAACGGCCCAGGTGGTCCAGAAAACGGGAATCACCTTCGGCGGCGGCACATCGTCCTGCACGACAACGGTGACGGACCCGAACACGGACGCGACGTCGACGACCTCGACGGCGACGGGCAAGAACTTCGAACTCTCGGCCCTGGTGAGCGCCGGGGGCCCGCGGGTCAAGCTGTCGACGTTCACGGTGAAGTGCACGGCCACCCAGACGCAGACGAACGCGAACTGGTCGTTCGGCGGAATGTCGGGAATCGCGAACCCGCCGAGCCCGGTGCCGGTGGGATACGTGTCGCCGATCAAGAAGTCGAACGGGACGGTGCTGGCGAACGCGGTGTTCAACATCCAGAACCTGCCGGGCGACGGGAGCATCGGGTTGACGATGTTGCGCATCGATTTCCTGCCGGCTTCGGGAATCAGCGGGCAGGTCGTGCTGGGTCACACTTCTTGTTCTCCGACGCCTTGAGGTATGACGGGGGCCGTTCGCGGCCCCCGTTTCTCTTTCGATTCGACTCGGGGGAACCCTGGTAAGGTGCGGTGCGTCGGATACGCAGAGTGCTCGGGGTGGAGCACGCTGTTGGCTAGGGGAGAGCTGATGACGACGGTATTTTCGGTGGTGGGGTGTGTCTGAGCCACCGGTTTACTCGCCGGGTGCGGATTGGTCGCTGCCGGGGCCTGATGGTGTGCCACGGGCTGGGTCTTATGGACCGGTCGACGGGGGCGGTTCAAGCGGGGCGGGGTTCTCGTACGACGAGGCGACGCTGCGGGAACTGGTTCGGGAGTGGAACGAGCTGGCGAACGAGTTCGCCAGCGATTTGAATGCTGCGCGCCTGATCACGATCACAGACGGGCCGGGTCTCGAGTACGCGAGCGAGGGCAACGCCGAGCTGATCCGTCAGTCGGGGTCGGCGCTCACAGCCACGCTTGAGGAACGCGAGGCCTACTGCCGGGCCATGGCTGTGAAGCTCCAGGCGGCGTTGGGCAAGTACGCGACCGCCGAGGACACCCATTCGACAAGCATCAAGGGGACCGGAGGCAGCCTGTGAACCGTTCCTTGTTGCTCGCATCGGCGGCAATGATGCTGCTCGTTGCCGCTTGCACCACGACCCGGAATGGGACGGCTACGCCGTCGCCGACCGAGTCGCCTGCGTCCACGGAGGGGAGTTCGCGATTGCCTGGTGACGGCGTGCCGGGAGTGGCAGCCCCGCTCGATACCGGGCAATTTCAGCGGGAGCCCTGCACGACCCTCACCGACTCCCAGGTCACTCAGCTTCTCGGCCCTGACACCACGCCGAAAACGGAGGACATCGGCGAGGTCGGAGTCGGCTGCTCGTGGCACCCGACATCGGTCACCCAGGCGACCGTGGCGGTCATCTACGCCACCAAAAACCGCAGGGGCCTGACTGCCATCTACGAACAAAAAGGAACAACTTTCCCTTTGTTCATTCCCATGGAAGCGATCGAGGGTTATCCCACCGTCGCGTACGGGCAGGCTGACCTGCGAACCAGCAGCGGCAAATGTGCGATCGCCATGGGCACCAGCAACCAAGACATCGTCGACGTATCGATCGCGCTGTCTGAAGGCAACATCGGGAAGAAAGATCCTTGTGCCGCCGCTCACGAGGTTGCGGCGACCGTCTTGAACAATCTCCGGGCGAGGTGAATCGATGGTTACCGAAGGACCGCTTAGCGCTGCTCAGATCTACGAGCAGATCACTGGCGGCAAAGGCATTGACTCACTCGGCGATGCGCATGACAGTGCGAGCCAGCTGACCAATCGGATGGTCGAGCGGGCTCAGCGGATCAGCGCCCTTCGCACCAAGACCATGTCCGGCTGGCAAGGCAAAGCCGGCGATGCCGCCGCCGATGCGACGCTTCCGCTTGTTCGGGCCGCTGCTGACGATGCCGTTCACCTCAAGACCGCCCAGGGCGCGGTCGGTGCTCAGATGGACTCCTTCGGCACTGCCAAGAACTCCGTCAAGCCCGTTGCTCCTCAGCCACCGGAGCTCGGGGCTGATGACGTCATCAACGCGCTGAACGGGCAAGGCTGGGATTCCTACCACACCAAAGTCACCAAGTGGCAGGCCGATAGTCAGGCCAACATCGACGCCTTCAGCGCCTACCACTCCGCCAGCACCAGCAATGGTGGGCAGATGCCCGCTCAATACGCGCGGCTTGAGGACTCCGGTGCGCCCGTCTCCATGGATGACGGGACGAAGGCCAAGTCCTCTGGACCCACCGACACCGGTGAATGGGCGCGGAAGCCCGCTGTTCCCGTGCAGCAGGACCGGCGAAGCGAGCAGGACAAAAGCCAGGGGCAAGTGGGGGATCGGACGCAGAACCAGCTCCAGAACCACGTTCAGCAACCTGGAAAGCAACCCGGAAAGCAACCTGGAATCGGGGGCGAAACGCACGCCAGCCGCCCGGGGAGTGGGGAACAGACTCACGCCGACAGCTTCGTTCCCAAGCCTGTCGTGCCGCCCGCTGCACAAGGGGGTTATGAGTTCAGGCCTACTGGCCAGCCTGTCAGCAACCTTGGTGGGAACACTGGTTTTGGACCCGGCACCGGAGGGTACGTCGGCGGGTATGGCACCGGCACCGGCGGAGGCGGGTACAGCACCGGCGCTGGAGGCGGTATGAGCCAGCCCGGGACGCGCAACCCCAGTCAGCCAGGCGTACGCGCGCCCGGAGTAGGACCCGGGGTCGGGACCGGCTCACGGCTTCCCGGCGAACGCATCCCCGGCGGCGTCCCAGCCCGCGGCGCGGCCGGCGCGCGGGGCGCCAACGGCATGCCCATGGGAACACCCCTAGGCGGCCGCGGAGGCAAAGAAGAAGATCGCGAAAAGAAGAAAGCTCCCTACCTGCAGAACCCCGACCCGGACGAAACCTTCGGTGGCTTCATCGAAAAGCCCATGCCCCCGGTGATCGGCGAAAACCGGACCCAGAAGTAATGCTCAAAGCCGAACTCCAGCTCGCCACCCTCCTCACCGCCATGCGCAACGTCGGCTGCGGCGACCCGCACCCCGTCTTCGCCGGCGGCCTGCGCTACATCCCGCCGTCAGTGAAAGACCGCGTAAACCGCGAAGCGTTCGAAGAACTCAGCGAATACGGCTTCACGCAAGGCGACGGCTTCGCCCCCGAGTTCGAGGACGTCCTCCACCTCATCGACCAGCCGACGACAAAACTCCACGCCTACGCCCGCGACGCGAAAGAACAGATCGGCATCCTCTCCACGCAAACAGGCAGGACCGCGATCACCGTCGTCTGCCGTGGGGACTTGGTCGAGCTCGAGGGCGTCTCCCCCGACACCCACCCGGCCGACGCGCTGGTGGCCAAGCTGCCGCCCGGCCACGCTGCCAAGATCAAGCCGTTCACCGTGGCGCTGGCGGACTTCCAAGAAGAGCAAAAAGTCAGTGACGTCTTCGACGACGCACCCACGCGCAGCCGTCAAGCCCAAGAGCTCGACGCCATCCTCAACGAGCCCTACTCGGGGATCGGGCAGCTCCACACCGAGGGCAAGACCCTCAGCTACCTCGATCTGGAAGCCGGACGCATCGGCATCGCGCGAACCGACGACTACATCAGCGTCCTACCCGGCGAACCGAAGCAGCTCAGCGACAAACTGAAATAGAAAAGGCCGCCACCCTCCAAAGAAAACAGAGGGTGGCGGCCGAAAAACAAACTCAGAGTGCGAAGCCGCCCGAACCGGCCCAGCCCAGTGCGAACGCCGGGACCAGGCCCAGCACCAGCGTCACCGCCGTGCCGAGGAAGATCGCCGTTCCCGTGCCGAAGCCCGGGACCGTCACCGACGGGCCGTCGGCCGCCGGCTCCGAGAAGTACATCAGGACGATCACCCGCAGGTAGAAGAACGCCGCCACCGCGCTGAACACCAGGGCCACGACCACCAGCGGGGCCATTCCGTCCGACAACGCCGCCGAGAACACCACGAACTTGCCGACGAAGCCCGATGTCAACGGGATACCGGCGAGCGCCAGCAGCAAGAACGTGAACACCGCCGCCAACAACGGAGACCGCTTCGCCAGGCCGGCCCACGCCGAGAGGTGCGTTGCCTCGCCCGACGCGTCGCGGACCAGGCTGATCACGCCGAACGCCGCCAGCGTAGTGAAGCCGTACGCCAGCAGGTAGAACAGCGTGCTGGACAACCCGTCCTTCGTCATCGAGATCGCGCCGATGAGCAGGAAGCCCGCGTGGGCGATCGACGAGTACGCGATCATGCGCTTGACGTCGGTCTGGGTCAGGCCGAGGACCGCGCCGATCACCATCGAAATGATGGCCACGCCCCACAGGACTCCGCGCCACTCCCACGACGTCGACGAGAACGCCACCGACAGGACCCGCAGGATCCCGCCGAAGGCCGCGACCTTCGTGCACGCCGCCATGAACGCCGTCACCGGCGTCGGGGCTCCTTGGTACACGTCCGGGGTCCACGTGTGGAACGGGCCGACCGAGCCCTTGAACAGCAGGCCCACCACGAGGAGGCCGAGGCCCGCGAACAGGAGCGTGTCCGACCGGTCCGAACCGGCCGCCGCGGCGGCGATGTCGCCCAGCTTCACCGAGTTCGCGTAGCCGTACAGCAGCGCCAGGCCGTAGAGGAAGAACGCCGACGAGAACGCGCCCAGCAGGAAGTACTTGACCGCCGACTCCTGCGACAGCAACCGGCGCCGGCGGGCGAGGCCGCACATCAGGTACAGCGGCAGGGACAGCACTTCCAGTGCGATGAACATCGTCAGCAGGTCGTTCGCCGCGCAGAACGCCATCATGCCGCCGAGGGCAAACAGCGTCAGCGGGAACACCTCGGTCTGCATGACCGTCGCCGTCTGGGCGCGGTCCTGGACCGTGCCCGGGCGGATGCCGGCCTGCGCGACCAGCGCGCCGCCCGGCTCGACCACGCGGTCCGAAATCAGCAGCACCGCGCCGAGGGCCAGCGCCAGGAGCGTGCCCCAGAGGAACAGCGCCGGGCGGTCGATCGAGATCGCGCGGCTGAACGTCGTGACGCCGGCCGCCGGGGCGGAGCCGGTCGCGTACACGACCAGTGCGACGCCGGCGCCGACGATCGCCAGCAGGCTCAGGATGACCTGGGAGCGGAACCGCGAGCCCTTCGGGAAGAACGCCTCGACCAGCACGCTCAGGCACGCCGCGCCGAAGACGATCAGCACCGGCAGCACGGCCGGGTAGTCGACCGACGGCACCTGCACCGGCTCCGGTGCCTGCGTCAGGAGGATGTCGAGCACGGTTTACTTGCCTCCCTGGACCGCGGACAGCGTCTGCTGCACCGTCGGGGTGACTGTGTCGAGCACCGGCTTCGGGTAGAAGCCGAGGACGAGGATCAGCACGACCAGCGGGGCGAGGATCGCGATCTCGCGGCCGTTCAGGTCGGTGATCGCCTTCTTCGCGCCGAGTTCCGGCGCCATCGCGGTGCCCGGTCCCCCGCCGACGCCGATGAGCGCGTCGCCGCGGACCGGGCCCTGCATGACCCGCTGGTAGAGCCACAGCACGTACGCCGCGGCGAGGACCATGCCGACCGTCGCGAGGATCGTGTAGACCGGCTGGTCCACGTAGGACCCGATGAGCACCAGGAACTCCGAGACGAAGGAGTTGGTGCCCGGCAGCGAAAGCGTCGACAGGCCGGCGAGGAGGAACAGGCCCGCCAGCAGCGGCGTCACCTTCGCCATGCCGCCGTAGTCCGAGATCTTCGAAGACCCGCCGCGCGCGATGACCAGGCCGATCACGACGATCAGCATGCCGGTCGCGAGGCTGTGGTTGAGCATGTACGTCGCCGAGCCGACCATCGCCTGCTCGTTGAAGGCGAAGATGCCCAGCGAGATGAAGCCGAAGTGCGCGATGGACACGTAGGCGATGAACCGCTTCATGTCCCGCTGACCCGCCGCGAGGATGGATCCGTAGAGGACACCGACCACCGAGAGCACCAGCACCAGCGGCGCCAGCGTCTTGCTCGCGTCCGGGAACATCGGCAGGCAGTAGCGCAGGAACCCGAACGTGCCGACCTTGTCCAGCACGCCGACCAGCAGGACGGCGACGCCGATCGGCGCCTCCCCCGCCGCGTCCGGCAGCCAGGTGTGGAACGGCACCAGCGGCGCCTTGATCGCGAACGCCAGGAAGAACCCGAGGAACAGCCAGATCTGCGTGGACAGCGGCGCGTCGCGGACCACCGTGACGAGCGTGGCCCAGTCGAACGTGCCGTGCCCGAGCTTGTCCTTCGCGAGCGAGTACGCCCCGATCGCCGACGCCAGCATGATCAGGCCGCCGAGGAACGAGTAGAGGAAGAACTTCACCGCCGCGTACTGCCGGTTCGCGCCGCCGTAGCCGCCGATCAGGAAGTACATCGGGATCAGCATGATCTCGAACAGCACGTAGAACAGGAAGACGTCGGTCGCGGCGAACACGCCGATCGTGAGCGCTTCCTGCAGCAGGATCAGCGAGAGGAACCCGCCCGCGCTGCGGCCCGCCGGCAGCTTGTCCAGCGTGCCGAGGCCGCCGACGACGATCGGCACCAGCAGCGCGATCACCGCGATCATGATCAGCGAGATGCCGTCGGTGCCGAACGCGATGTGCACGCCGAAACTGGGGATCCAGTCGAAGCTCGACGTCATCTGCAGCCGCGCGCCCGAGGGCGAGTAGCTGAGCCAGAACGGGATGATCAGCAGGAACTCGAGGATCGAGAACGCCAGCGCGGCCAGCACCGCGGCGCGGTCGTTCCCCTTGAGGAACGCCAGCACCAGGGAGCCGGCGAGCGGCACCAGGATGAGGATCAGCAACCAGGTCATCAGGAGAACCTCACCAGCAGGAGAGCCGCCAGAAGCAGGAACGTGCCGCCCAGCATCGACAGCGCGTAGGACCGGACGAACCCGGTCTGGAGCCGCCTCAGCCGGCCGGAGCCGCCGCCGAGGGAGGCGGCGAGACCGTTGACCGCGCCGTCGACGCCGCGGTTGTCGACGAACACCAGCGCCCGCGCGAGCCAGGTGCCCGGGCGGGCGACCAGCGTCTCGTTGAGGGCGTTGCCGTAGAGGTCCTTGCGCGCGGCGCGGGTGACGAACGAGACCCGCTCGGGCCGCTCGACCGGGACGTCGCGGCGGAAGATCAGGTACGCGATCAGCACGCCCAGCACCGAGAACACGATCGCGGCGACGGAGATCACCCAGGCGTCGAACGGCGCGTGGTGCGCTTCCTCCAGCTCGCCGACCGAGGGAGTCAGCCACTCGGCGAAGCGGTCACCGAGGGCGAAGAACGCACCGGCGCCGACCGAACCGACCGCCAGCACCGCCATCGGGATCCACATGATCGCCTTGGACTCGTGCGGGTGGAAGTCGCGGCCGTCGCTGGACTTGATGTCCTTCCAGCGCTCCTTGCCGAAGAACGTCATCACCATCAGGCGCGTCATGTAGAACGCGGTGAGCCCGGCGCCCAGCAGCGCGGCGCCGCCCATCACCCAGCCACGCCAGCCGCCCTGGCCGAACGCCGCCTCGATGATCGCGTCCTTGGTGAAGAAGCCCGACAGCGGCGGGATGCCGATCAGGGCGAGGTAGCCGAGGCCGAAGGTGATGAACGTGATCGGCATCTTCTTGCGCAGGCCGCCGAACTTCCGCATGTCGACCTCGTCGTTCATGCCGTGCATGACCGACCCGGCCCCGAGGAAGAGCCCGGCCTTGAAGAAGCCGTGCGCCACCAGGTGCATGATGCCCAGCGCGTACGCGATGGGCCCGAGCCCGACCGCCAGCATCATGTAGCCGATCTGGCTGACCGTCGAGTACGCGAGGACCTTCTTGATGTCGTCGTACGCGCAGCCGATGATGCACCCGAGCAGCAGGGTCACCGTGCCGACCAGCGTGACGATCAAGCGGCCGTCTTCGGTGGCGTTGAAGATGTCCTTCGAGCGGGCCACCAGGTAGACGCCGGCGGTGACCATCGTTGCCGCGTGGATCAGGGCCGAGACCGGGGTCGGGCCCTCCATCGCGTCCGGGAGCCACGCCTGCAGCGGGAACTGGCCGGACTTGCCGCACGCGCCCAGCAGCAGCAGGATCGCCATCGCGGTGATCGCCGCCGGCGAGAACTTGCCGTCGCCGACCGCCTGGAAGACCTGCGCGTAGCCGGTCGAGCCCGCGTACTTGAACATGATGAAGATCGCCAGCGCGAGCCCGACGTCACCGACGCGGTTCATCAGGAACGCCTTCTTCGCCGCGGTCGCGGCGGACGGGCGGCCCTGGTACCAGCCGATGAGCAGGTAGGACGCGAGACCCACGCCCTCCCAGCCCATGTAGAGCGTCACGAAGCTGTTGCCCAGCACCAGGATCAGCATCGAAGCGACGAAGAGGTTCAGGTACGCGAAGAAGCGGTACCGGCCCTCGTCGTCGGCCATGTAGCCGATCGAGTAGAAGTGGATCAGCATGCCGACGCCGGTGATGAGCAGCACGAACGTCAGCGACAGCGCGTCGATCCGCAGGCCGAAGTCGATTTGCAGCGCGCCGGCCGGGATCCACGAGTACAGCTTGGTGTCGGTCGTGGTGCCGGTGTCCGCGGTGAAGAACAGGATCAGCCCGTAGACGAAGGCGAGGGCGACGGTGGCCGTTCCGAGCAGATGCCCCCAGGCCTTCGCGCGCTTGCCCGCCAGCAGGAGGATCAGGGCGCCGAGGGCAGGGAGGGCCACCAGCAGCCACGATGATGCGGTCACTCGGTGTCTCCTAGTACTTCAGCAGGTTGGTGTCGTCGACCGAGGCCGAGCGCCGGGTGCGGAAGATGGCCATGATGATCGCCAGGCCGACCACGACCTCGGCGGCCGCGACGACCATCACGAAGAACGCCATGATCTGGCCGTCGAGCCCGCCGTTGATCCGGGCGAACGTGACCAGCGACAGGTTCACGGCGTTGAGCATCAGCTCGATGCACATGAACACGACGATCGCGTTGCGCCGCACCAGCACGCCGACCGCGCCGAGCGCGAACAGCAGCGCCGACAGCAGCAGGTAGTACGTCGGGGTCATGCCTTCTCCCCTTCGGATTCCGAGCTGTCCGAGCCGACCAGCGCGTGCGCGTCCGGGTGCTCGACGTCGTCGGCGACGAGCTTGCGTTCCTTCGCCAGCTCGATCGCCGAGGTGGACTCGATGATCGCCGAGAGCGACTCCGGGGCGATCGAGCCGTCCGGCAGCAGCGCCGGCGTCGCCACCGAGTTGGCGGTGGCGAAGACGCCCGGGCCGGGCAGCGGCGAGGGCCGGTCGTGCTCACCGCGGAAGCGGGCGACGACCAGTTCCTTCTGCGTGCGCTTCCCGCCCTTGGCGTGCCGGTCGGTGAAGGCCAGCACCATCGCGCCGATCGCGGCGGTGATGAGCAGCGCCGACGTCAGCTCGAACGGGAACAGGTAGTCGGTGAAGATCAGCTTGCCGAGGCCCTTGGGACCGCCGCCTGCCGACGTCGTCGAGTCGAGCGGCGTCGCCGGGGTGACGTTCTCCATCGCCCGGTAGATGCCGGTGGCCAGCAGCGCGGCCATCCCGATGCCGAGCACGGTCGCCGCCAGCCGCTGGCCGCGGAGGACTTCGACGACCGAGTCGGAGCTCTCGCGCCCGACCAGCATCAGCACGAACAGGAACAGCATCATGATCGCGCCGGTGTAGACGATGATCTGCGTGAAGCCCAGGAACGGCGCCGACTGGATCATGTACAGCGCGCCCAGGCTCAGCATCGTCAGGACCAGCCACAGCGCCGAGTGCACGGCGTTGCGGGAGAAGATCATGCCGAGCGCGCCGAGCAGGCACAGCGGGCCGAGGATCCAGAACGCGACGGCCTCGCCGGTGGTGACGCCGGCCGCGGCACCCGTCGGGGCCTGGGCCAGGAGGGCGGTGATCACTGGACGCCCTCCCCGCGCGCGAGTTCGGGGCCGTTCACGTAGTAGTCCTGCTCGTTCTCGCCGAGCCGCATCGGGTGCGGCGGCTGCTCCATGCCGGGCAGGAGCGGCGCGAGGAGGTCTTCCTTCGTGTAGATC
Organism: Amycolatopsis sp. NPDC049159; assembly: GCF_040648295.1. Classification (NCBI taxonomy): domain Bacteria; kingdom Bacillati; phylum Actinomycetota; class Actinomycetes; order Pseudonocardiales; family Pseudonocardiaceae; genus Amycolatopsis; species Amycolatopsis sp. NPDC049159. The sequence goes on along the minus strand of NZ_JBEZDL010000003.1, from coordinate 246,339 downwards.
AGCCGCTGGCGGTCGTCGTCGGCCAGCTCGTAGAAGTTGATCATCGTCAGCGACCGCGTCGGGCACGCCTCGATGCAGAGGCCGCAGCCGATGCAGCGCAGGTAGTTGATCTGGTAGTCCGCGCCGTACCGCTCGCCCGGCGAGAACCGGGCTTCCTCGGTGTTGTCACCGCCCTCGACGAAGATCGCGTCCGCCGGGCACGCCCAGGCGCACAGCTCGCAGCCGACGCACTTTTCGAGGCCGTCCGGGTGGCGGTTCAGCTGGTGGCGCCCGTGGTACCGCGGGGCGGCGGGGGCGCCGGCCTCGGGGTACTCCTCGGTGGCGACCTTCTTGAACATCATCCCGAAGGTGACGCCGAAGCCCTTGACGGGATCAAGAAACCCCATCTTGCGCTCCTTCCTTTGCGGTACCGACGGCCGCCGGCTTGCGGCGGGCCGCCTTCGCCTCGGCCTTGGCCAGGGCCTTCTGACGCGGGGTGGTCTGCGGGACCTTGAGGTCCAGCGGCGGGACCGGGAAACCGCCGCCGGTCACCGGAACGGTCTCGCTCTCCTCTTCGCGGCCCGACGCGCGGACGTAGAAGAACAGGGCGATGACGATGAAGATGGCGACCGCGGCGATGATGATGGACGCGGTGTTCCAGGCGATGACCTTCGCGAAGGTCACCATGATGATCCACACCAGGTTCAGCGGGACCAGCACCTTCCAGCCCAGGCGCATGAACTGGTCGTAGCGCAGGCGGGGCAGCGTGCCGCGCAGCCAGATGAACCCGAACAGCAGGACGAACATCTTCGCGAAGAACCACAGCACCGGCCACCAGCCGGTGTTGAGCACGTTGTTCCCGATCAGCGACAGCGGCCACGGGGCCATCCAGCCGCCGAGGAACAGCGTCGTCGCGAACGCCGAGACGATCACCATGTTGACGTACTCGGCGAGGAAGAACATCGCGAACTTCATCGAGCTGTACTCGGTGTGGAAGCCGCCGACCAGCTCCGACTCGGCCTCGGGGAGGTCGAACGGGGCGCGGTTGGTCTCGCCCACCATCGAGATCAGGTAGATCACGAAGCTCGGGACCAGGTAGAGGAACCACGCCGGCTGCTGCTTGGAGACGATGTCGGCCAGGTCGAGCGAGCCGGCCTGCAGGATCACCGCGACGATCGAGAGACCCATCGCGATCTCGTAGGAGATCACCTGCGCCGCGCTGCGCATGCCGCCGAGCAGCGGGTACGGCGAGCCGGACGCCCAACCGGCGAGCACGATGCCGTAGACGCCGATCGAGGAGCAGGCCAGGATCACCAGCGCGCTGACCGGCAGGTCGAGCAGCTGCAGCACGGTCCGCTCGCCGAAGATCGACACCACCGGGCCGAACGGGATGGCCGACAGCGCGATCAGCGAGGGCACCACGCACAGGACCGGCGCCAGGAAGTACACCTTGCGGTCGGCCGTGTCCGGGATGATCTGTTCCTTGAACGGCAGCTTGATCGCGTCCGCCAGGGACTGCAGGTAACCGCCCGGGCCGACCCGGTTGGGGCCGGGCCGGTTCTGCATCCGGCCGACGGCCTTGCGCTCCCAGACGATCAGGAAGATCGTGAAGATCGGCCCGATCAGCAGGATGACCACGCACTTCAGCAGGATCAGCCACAACGGGTCGTCCGCCAGCAGCGCCGCCCGCGTCGCCGCGTCCGGGACACTGCCCACGGCCGCTTCGGTCAGCAACGGTGTCACTGTTCACCCCCAGCAAGGTTCACCAGGGCACCGTGGCCGGCACCGAGGGTCTTGAACACGGCCGAGCCGTCGGAATTGCCCGGCAGCCACACGACGCCGTCGGGCAGGTCCGCGATCTCCACCGGCAGCGTGATCGCACCGCGCTCGGTGCTCACCTTCACGGTGACGCCCAGGCCTTCCGCGGTCTTCGCGGACAGCCGCGCGACCGGCGTGCGCTGGGTGCCCTTCAGGTGCGGCTCGCCGTCCTGCAGCGAACCGTTGTCGATCAGCTGGCGCCAGGTCGACAGGACCGCCTGGCCCGCGCCCGGCGTCACCGGGGCCGGCACCTCGACGGCGACGTGGCTCCAGTTCAGCGCCGAAGCCTTGCCCAGCTTCTCGAAGTCGCCGCGGGCGGCGGCCGGCGTCTGCGTGAACAGGTCGGCGTCCATCTCGACGGCGAGGGTGTCGAGCACCCGGCAGTCCGGCAGGGCGCCGGTGCCTTCGAGGGTGACGTCGAACGGGCGGGTGCGGCCCTCCCAGTTGAGGTAGCTGCCGGCCTTCTCGTCCGACGCCGCCACCGGGAGCACGACGTCCGCGCGCTCGGTCACCGCGCTGTGGCGGAGTTCGAGGCTGACGACGAAGCCGGCGGTGTCCAGCGCGCGCAGCGCCAGCTCCGGGTCCGGCAGGTCGTACGGGTCGACGCCGCCGACGACCAGGCCGCCGAGTTCGCGGCCCGAAGCGGCCTCGAGGATGCCGGTGGTGTCGCGGCCCGGCGTGGCCGGAACCGGGACGCCCCAAGCGTTTTCGACGGCGACGCGGGCAGCGTCGTCGGTGACGCGGCGGCCGCCCGGCAGCAGCGTCGGGACGCAGCCGGCCTGCAGCGCGCCGCGGTCACCGGCCCGGCGCGGGATCCACGCGAGCCGGACGCCGGTGCGCTCCACCAGGTCCTGCAGCGCCGAGAACAGGCCCGGCACGCCGGCGGCGCGCTCGCCGACCAGGACGACCGAGCCGTCGCCGCGCAGGGCCTCGTCGAGGTCCGGCGCGTGCTTGGCGATGCCGTCGATGGCCGCGGCCTCCTGGCCGGGGACGCAGGCGAGCAGCTCGCCGAACGTCTTGCGCACCGACGAGGTCGTCCACTGTCCCAGGTGGACGACGCGGGTGCGGTTCTTGCGGGCCGCCTTGCGCAGCCGCAGGAACACGATCGGCGCTTCGTCCTCGGGCTCGAAGGCGACGCACAGGACCGTGCGGGCCCGCTCGATCTCGCCGAAGGTGACGCCGGACTCCGCCGTCACGCCCACGACCCGCGAGGTGAGGAACGCGAGCTCCTCGGCCGAGTGCGGGCGGGCGCGGAAGTCGACGTCGTTGGTGTGCAGGGCGACCCGGGCGAACTTCGAGTACGCGTAAGCGTCCTCGACGGTCAGCCGGCCGCCGGGCAGGACGCCGACGCCGCCGTTCGAACGGGCTTCGGTGAGGCCGGCGGCCGCGATGCGCAGCGCGTCGGTCCAGGACGCCTCTTCCAGCTCACCGGTGGCGGCGTTGCGGACCAGCGGACGGCGGATGCGGTCGTCGGCGCCGGTGTAGCGGAAGGCGAAGCGGCCCTTGTCGCAGAGCCACTCTTCGTTGACCTCGGGGTCGTCGCCGGCCAGCTTGCGCTGGACCTTGCCGCGCCGGAAGTCGGTGCGCTCGGCGCAGCCGGACGAGCAGTGCTCGCAGACGCTCGGCGCGGACACCAGGTCGAACGGGCGGGAGCGGAACCGGTAGGCCGCGCTCGTCAGGGCCCCGACCGGGCAGATCTGGATGACGTTGCCGGAGAAGTAGGACTGGAACGGCTGGCCGGACGTCGTCCGCGACGCCAGGTCGAGCACGTCCGCCGTCTCCGCGGTGCCGATCTGCTGGTGGGCGCCGCGCTCGAGGAGCTCGATGAACGGGTCGCCGGCGATCTCGCGGGAGAACCGGGTGCAGCGCTGGCAGAGCACGCAGCGTTCGCGGTCCAGCAGCACCTGCGTCGAGATCGGCAGGGGCTTCGGGAACGTCCGCTTGGTGTCGACGAACCGGGACTCCGCGCGGCCGTGGGCCAGCGCCTGGTTCTGCAGCGGGCACTCGCCGCCCTTGTCGCAGATCGGGCAGTCCAGCGGGTGGTTGATGAGCAGCAGCTCCATCACACCCTGCTGGGCCTTGTCCGCGACCGGCGACGTCAGCTGCGTCTTGACGACCATGCCGTCGGCGACGGTCATCGTGCAGGACGCCTGCGGCTTCGGCATCGGCCGGCCGCCCATCTCGACCTCGACCAGGCACTGGCGGCAGGCGCCGGCCGGGTCGAGGAGCGGGTGGTCGCAGAACCGCGGGATGACCGTGCCGAGGCGTTCGGCCGTGCGGATGAGGAGTTCGCCCTTGGGGGCGATGACCTCTTCGCCGTCGATGACCAGCTTCACGTGGCCTTCGGGGACCGGCGTCTCTTCGGTCTGAGGCTTGTCGGGGGCGATCGTCATGATGCCTGCGCTCCCACCAGTTCGCGCTTGGTGCTCTCACACAGAGCGAGGAATTCGTCGCGGAAGTACTTGATGCCGCTCTGGATCGGCGACACCGCGCCGTCACCGAGGGCGCAGAACGACCGGCCGAGGATGTTGTCGCAGACGTCGAGGAGGGTGTCGATGTCCTCTTCGGTGCCGTGGCCCTCGACCATCCGCTCGAGGATCTGCGCCAGCCAGTACGTGCCTTCGCGGCACGGCGTGCACTTGCCGCAGGACTCGTGCTCGTAGAACTGCGTCCACTTCATCACGGCCCAGGGCACCGACACCGTCTCGTTGAAGACCTGCACGGCGGTCGTGCCCAGCATCGACCCGGCTTCCGCCGCACCCTCGAAGTCCAGGGGAACGTCGAGGTGCTCGGCGGTGAACATCGGGGTGGACGAGCCGCCCGGGGTCCAGAACTTGAGCGGGATGCCGTCCTTCATGCCGCCCGCCATGTCGAGCAGCTCGCGCAGCGTGGTGCCGAGCGGGCACTCGTACTGGCCGGGCTTCTCGACGTGGCCGGAGATCGAGTAGATCTTCGGGCCGGGCGACTTCTCGCGGCCCATCTCGCGGAACCAGCTCGACCCGCCGTTGACGATGAACGGCGCGCTCGCGATGGTCTCGACGTTGTTGACCGTGGTCGGCGCGGCGTAGAGACCCGCGGCGGCCGGGAACGGCGGCTTGAGCCGCGGCTGGCCGCGACGGCCCTCCAGCGAGTCCAGCAGCGCCGTCTCCTCGCCGCAGATGTACGCGCCCGCTCCGGCGTGGACGGTGATCTTCAGGTCGAAGCCGGAGCCGAGGATGTTCTCGCCCAGGTAACCGGCCGCTTCGGCTTCGCGCACGGCCGCGTTGAGGCGGCGGATGCAGTGCAGCGCCTCGCCGCGGACGTAGATGAAGCAGTGGTTGGACCGCATCGCGTACGAGGCGATGATGCAGCCCTCGATCAGCGAGTGCGGGTCCGCCATCATCAGCGGGATGTCCTTGCAGGTACCCGGTTCGCCCTCGTCGGCGTTGATCACCAGGTAGTGCGGCTTGTCGAAGTTCGGCGGCATGAAGGACCACTTGATGCCGGCCGGGAAGCCCGCACCGCCGCGGCCGCGCAGGCCGGAGTCCTTGACCACCTGGACGAGCTGCTCGGGCGTGCCGGCCAGTGCCTTGCGGACGGCGGTGTAGCCCTCGAGTGCTTCGTACGTCCCGATCTGCCAGGAGTTCGGCGACAGCCAGCGCTTCGTGAGGACCGGAGTGATGGGGTCGGCCATTACTTCTTCTCCACTTCCGGGAGCGGGACGTCTTGCGCGACCGGGGCGACCCAGCCGCGGTCCTGCGCGAGCTTCGCGCCCCGCAGCGTCTCGACGGCCTGCGAGGGACCGTCGACGTCCGCGCGGTACTGGCGCTCGTCCTCCGGGAAGAACCCGGCGAGCTGCAGTTCGGCACCCTTGAAGCTGGACAGCGGCGCACCGCGCGTCGGCGCCGGCTTCTTGCCCGCCCGCAGCGCGTCGACCAGTGCGACGGCCTTGTCCTCGGTCTGGTTGTCGAAGTACTCGTAGTTGACCTGGATGACCGGCGCGAGGTCGCAGGCCGCCAGGCACTCGGCGTGCTCGAGGGTGATCGAGCCCGGCTCGTTCGGCGTGCCCGCGGTCTCGTTGTGCCCCAGCGGTTCTTCCTCGGACCCGAGGTGCGCCTGGAGCTTCTTGTAGATCGCGTCGCCGCCCATGGCCGCGCACAGCGTGTTGGTGCAGACGCTCACGAGGTGCTCGCCGCACGGCTTGCGCTTGTACATCGTGTAGAACGTCGCGACCGCGCTGACCTCGGCGTCGGACAGGTCGAGCTGCTTCGCGCAGAACGCGATGCCCTCCTGGCTGACGTAGCCCTGCACCGACTGCACGAGGTGCAGCATCGGCAGCAGCGCCGAGCGGGACACCGGGTAGCGGGAGATGATCTCCTGCGCCTGGGCCGTGGTGCCGGCGTCGAAGACGTCTTCGAGCGGCGTCTCGGTGATGATCCCGGCCGCGACATCGGGGTCCGGCGCGATGGCGACCACGTCGACGTCCGGCCCGGCCGCGGCGTGCGTCGTCACGGCGTCCTTCGAGCCGGGTTCGGGAACTGCTGTGCTCATCGGTCCACTCCCCCCATGACGGGGTCGATCGAGGCGATCGCGGCGATCACGTCCGCGACGAGGCCGCCTTCGGCCATTGCGGGCATCGACTGCAGGTTCACGAAGCTCGGTTCGCGCACGTGGACCCGCAGCGGCCGGGTGCCGCCGTCGGAGACCAGGTGCGCGCTCAGCTCGCCGCGCGGCGACTCCACCGAGGTGTAGACCTGCCCGGCCGGCACCTTGAAGCCCTCGGTCACCAGCTTGAAGTGGTGGATCAGGGACTCCATCGACTGGCCCATGATCTTCTTGACGTGCTCGAGCGAGTTGCCCATGCCGTCGCTGCCGATGGACAGCTGCGCGGGCCAGGCGACCTTCTTGTCCTCGACCATGACCGGGCCCGGCTCGAGCTTCTCCAGGCACTGTTCGATGATCTTGAGGCTCTCGTGCATCTCGTGCACCCGGATCAGGTAGCGCGACCAGCAGTCGGCACCGTTGTCCACGGGCACGTCGAAGTCGAACTCGTCGTAGCAGGAGTACGGCTCGGTCTTGCGCAGGTCCCACGGGAGGCCGGCGGACCGCAGCACCGGGCCGGTGACGCCGAGCGCGAGGCACGCGTCGACCGGCAGGTAGCCCACGCCCTTGAGCCGGTTCCGCCAGATCGGCTGACCGGTGAACAGCTTGTCGTACAGCGGAAGGCGCTTCTTCATCGTCTTGACGAATTCGGTGACCTTCTCGACGTAGTCCGCCGGCATGTCCTGCGCGAGGCCGCCGGGGCGGATGAACGCGTGGTTCATCCGCAGGCCGGTCAGGTGCTCCAGCAGGTGCAGCACCTCTTCGCGCTCGCGGAAGCCGAGCGTCATCGCGGTGGTGGCGCCGAGCTCCATGCCGCCGGTCGCGATGTAGACGAGGTGCGAGCCGATCCGGTTGATCTCCAGCAGCATCACGCGAAGCAGCTGCGCGCGGCGCGGGGCCTCGATCTGCAGCAGCTTCTCGACGCCGAGGCAGTACGCCATCTCCGTCGAAAGCGGGGCCAGGTAGTCCATGCGCGTCACGAAGGTGACGCCCTGGGTCCAGGTCCGGTACTCGCAGTTCTTCTCGATGCCGGTGTGGAGGTAGCCGATGACCGACCGCAGCTGCGTGACGGTCTCGCCCTCCATCTCCAGCACGAGCCGGAGCACGCCGTGCGTCGACGGGTGCTGCGGGCCCATGTTGATGACCATGCGCTCGTCGTGCGCCGCGTCGGCGATGACGTCGTCCCAGTCGCCGCCGGAGACCGAGTAGACGCGGCCTTCGGTGGTGTCACGGGAATCGGCGTAGCTGACGTCGTCGGTGCTGTCGCTGCCCGGCGCGCTCGTGTCCGTCCCGGTGGTGACGTCGGAAAGGTTCTCGGTGCTCACGAGTACGACCTCCGCTGGTCCGGCGGCGGGATCTCCGCGCCCTTGTATTCGACCGGGATCCCGCCGAGCGGGTAGTCCTTGCGCTGGGGGTGGCCGTCCCAGTCGTCCGGCATCAGGATCCGGGTCAGCGCCGGGTGGCCGTCGTAGACGATGCCGAACATGTCCCAGGCCTCCCGCTCCTGCCAGTCGGCGGTCGGGTAGAGCCCGACCAGCGACGGCACGTGCGCGTCGTCGACGTCGAGGGTCACCTCGAGCCGGATCCGGCGGCGGTAGGTCAGGGACGTGAAGTGGTACACCGAGTGCAGCCGCTCCGGGACGTCGACGCCGTAGTCCACGCCGGACACCGAGGACAGCAGCTCGAAGCGGAGACCGCCGTCGTCGCGCAGCACCTTCGCGATCGCGGGCAGCTGCTCGCGGGCGACGTAGAAGGTGATCTCGCCGCGGTCGACCGTCGTCTGCAGGATCGCTTCGGCGGGGATCTTGTTGTCCGACAGCGCCGCGTAGAACTCGTCGGCGAACTGGTCGAACCAGCCGCCGTACGGGCGTTCGGCGGGCGCCGGGTTGTAGGCCGGCAGCCGGACACCGCCGTAGCCGGAGGTGTCGCCGGTGCCGTGGACGCCGAACATGCCCTGGCGTTCGCGGCCGGTGACGACGGGTTCGGCGGGGCGGGTGCCCGTCGGCTCGAGGCCGCCTTCGGGCCGGTCGGCGCTGGACTGCTCGTCGCCGGGTTGCGGGTTCTCAGTCATCGCTCTACTTCTTCGCGTACTTGATCGACGACGCGACGAGCTCGGTGCGGGCCCCGCTGGCGGCGCGGATGGCGGCGCGGCGGGCGTTGATCGGCTCGTCCTGGATCTTGGCGTGCAGCTTGAGGATCGCGTCCAGCAGCATCTCCGGCCGCGGCGGGCAGCCGGGCAGGTACATGTCGACCGGCACGATGTGGTCGACGCCCTGGACCACGGCGTAGTTGTTGAACATGCCGCCGGAGGAGGCGCAGACGCCCATGGCGAGCACCCACTTGGGCTCGGCCATCTGGTCGTAGATCTGGCGCAGGACCGGCGCCATCTTCTGCGTGACCCGGCCGGCGACGATCATCAGGTCGGCCTGCCGCGGCGTCGCGCTGAAGCGCTCCATGCCGAAGCGGGCGATGTCGTAGCGGGAACCGCCGACCGTCATCATCTCGATCGCGCAGCAGGCGAGCCCGAAGGTGGCCGGCCACATCGAATTCTTCCGCGACCAGTTGACGAGACCTTCGAGGCTGGCCAGCAGGATGCCGTTGGGGAGTTTCTCTTCGAGGCCCATGGGTCTAGTTCCAATCCAGGCCGCCGCGCCGCCACACGTAGGCGTACGCGAAGCCGACCGTCGCGATGAACAGCAGGATCTCCACCAGGCCGAACGTGCCCAGCGCGTCCGCCTGCACGGCGAACGGGTAGAGGAAGACCATCTCGATGTCGAACAGGATGAACAGCATCGCGGTGATGTAGTAGGCCACCGGCATCCGCCCGCCGCCGACGAGCGGCTGGGGCGAGGGCTCGATGCCGCACTCGTACGCGGAGAGCTTGGCCTTGTTGTAGCGGCTGGGGCCGACGAGCGGGCCCAGCAGGACCGACAGCACGGCGAAACCGAGCGCCAGGACGAACAGGATCACGATGGGCAGGTAGGGCTTCAGGCTCGGGGCCTCTTGCGCCAGCTGCACCGTGTCGGTTCGGGTCAGCAACGTCAGCACGGGGTCTTCGCCATCCTTTCCGCGCCGATGCGGTTGTGCTTGTGGTGGGGAACCGCTTGGCCTCGTCGGCACCCTAAGGGACCTGGGTCACACCGCCGAGGGTCAGGGTCTCCTTACGGCCCGTGGCTGGACCTCAAGGCGCTTGTGAAATAGTTCACAAGCCACTCGTCGTGGATGTGAAGGGATTCACAAAGCATGGGGGGAGTCTAGGACGCGACTCACACTCTTGTCCCTAGGCCCCCGTGTTATAAGGGTGCCCTAAGTTCCGCCGCCATCGTTGTCACGGCGCGATGACGACGGCCGCGCGACCTGCGTGAAGGTGTCACAAGATCGTTCCGTGGCCGGACAAAACGGACATCAGGGTGTGAGCTATCCCACTGGCCGCACGGCCAACTTGCTACGCCACCCGAGTGTCCGCGCGCGAAAAGGGCGGCACTTTCGTAGGGAAAGTGCCGCCCTGGTGCCCCTCGAGACGCATCTTTCCTAGGGAAAGTGGCGGCCGGGGTCAGCGGGGGGAAGGGGTGGCGCGGGCGAGGGCCGAGATCAGGCGGTCGACGCCGTCGCCGCCCTTGGCGTCGTAGCAGCCGGACAGGCCCTTGTAGACCAGCGGCAGGAGCTTGTTGATGCGCAGCCCGTACTTGGTGCAGGCGTGCATGATCTTCGGCTTGCCGATGATCTTCGCGAACACGTTGCCCAGCTGGTAGTAGCCGCCCATCAGCTCCCGCACCGCGCGCGGGTACGCCTCCAGCGCCCGCTCCCGCGAAGGCCCTTCGCGCCGCGCAAGCGCTTGCACGACGACCTCCGCCGCGATCTGCGCGGACTCCATCGCCGCCGAGATGCCCTCGCCGTTGAACGGGCTGACCATGCCGCCCGCGTCGCCGAGCAGCAGCAGGCCGTCGCGGTAGTGCGGGGTGCGGTTGAAGCCCATCGGGAGGCCGGCGCCGCCGACCTTGCCGATCGCGTTCTCCTCGCGGTAGCCCCACTCCTCCGGCGTCCCGTCGAGCCACTGGCGCAGCAGCGCGCGGTAGTCGGTGTTCCGGAACGAGGCCGACGTCGAGAGCATGCCGAGGCCGACGTTGACCGTGCCGTCGCCGAGCGGGAACGCCCAGCCGTAGCCCGGCAGCAGCTTCGGGTCGCGCGGGTCGGACTTGTCCCACAGCTCGAGGTGGCCCTCGATGAACGGGTCGTCGTGGCGCGGGCTCTTGTAGTACTGGCGCACCGCGACGCCCATCGGGCGCTTCTCGTTCTTCTGGATGCCGACGCTCAGCGCGAGCCGCGCGGAGACGCCGTCGCAGGCCAGGACGAGCGGCGCGTAGTACTTCACCGGCGTCCGCTCCGGGCCGACCTTCGCCTCGACGCCGACCACGCGTCCGGTCGCGTTCGTGATCGCACCGGTGACGGTGGTGCGCTCGTACAGGCGCGCGCCCGCCTTCACCGCGAGCTTCGCGAGGAGATCGTCGAAGTCGTGGCGGGTGCGGGAAACGCCGTACGGCGGGTAGCTCGTCAGGTCCGGCCAGTCGAGTTCCAGCGTGAGGTCGCCGGTGAGGATCCGCAGGCCGCGGCTGTGCACCCAGCCCGCGTCCTCGCTGGTGTCGATCCCCAGGTCGATGAGCTGCTTGACGCCGCGCGGGGTCAGGCCGTCACCGCAGACCTTCTCGCGCGGGAACTCGGTCTTCTCCAGCAGCAGGACGTCGACGCCCGACCGCGCCAGGTACGTCGCGACAGTGGATCCGGCGGGCCCGGCGCCGACGACGATGACTTCGGCGTCCTGGTCTGCGGTGCGTCGACTCATGCTTCGAATCTACAGCGGGGCGAAGCCCCTCCTTTGAGGGTGGCGGTGGGGAGGAAGGCGGAGTTAGGCAGGCTTTCGCGCGCGGTGGATCGCCACGACGCCGAATGTGAGGTTCAACCACTCGACGTCGGCCCAGCCGGCGCTCGCGATGATCTCGCCTAGCGTGCGCTGGTCCGGCCAGGCCAGCATCGATTCGGCCAGGTAGGAGTAGGCCTCCGGGTTCGACGACGTCCGCTTGCCGACCCAGGTGAGCAGCTTGAGCATGAACCGCCGGTGGATGAACCGGATCGGGGCGAACGGCGGGGTCGAGACCTCGCAGATCACCAGGCGGCCGCCCGGCTTGACCACGCGGGCGATCTCGGTGAGCGCGGCCTTCGTGTCGACGAAGTTGCGCAGCGCGAGGGAAATCGTCACGGCGTCGAAGCTGTCGTCGGCGAACGGCAGGTTGAGCGCGTCCGCCGCCACCATCGGCACCTTGCGGTGCAGCCCGGCGCGCAGCATGCCGAAGGAGAAGTCCGCGGCCAGGCACCAGGCGCCACCGCGGGCGTACTCGACGGTGGACACCCCGGTGCCGGCGGCCAGGTCCAGGACCTTCTCGCCGCGGCGGGCGTCGAGCACGCGGGCGGTGGTGGTGCGCCAGCGCCGGTCGAAGCCGAAGGTCATGAACGAGTTCGCCCGGTCGTACCCGTCCGCGACGCCGTCGAACATGGCGGCGACTTCGTGCGGGTTCTTGTCCAGGCTTGCGCGTGACATGACTTGAGATTAGTCGCGGGGCTTGAGGAAGCTCGCGAGCACCAGCCAGATGAGCCCGCCGAAGCGTCCGACCGGGATCAGCGGGTAGAGGACGTCGGTCAGCATGCCGAGCGCCGAAAGCCCGGCCAGCCCCGCGACGACGTAGCCCGTGATCTCCAGCCATTTCCGCTCGTCGCGGGCCACGACCGCGATGAGCAGCGCGAGGGGCACGGCGAAGCCGAACGCGCCCGCCGCGAAGGCCAGCGACGTGAACGGGCGGGCGAAGTCCGGGTTCTGCGCGGCGGTCCAGGTGGCGAGGCCGCTCAGCAGGAGCGAGCCGGACGCGAGCAGGCCGCCCGCGTAGCCGAGCTGCGGTGGTCTCGAGGCCGCCGTCCAGACCGCGAGGGACAGGCCGGCGCCGAAGACGACCAGGGCCAGCAGCTGGACGAGCCCCTGGTGCGCGGCGTCGTAGGCGGCGACCTCGGCCGCGGACGAGTCCGGGCGGGTGCCGGTGGCGCCGAGGACTCCCCCGGCGACGGTGAACAGGCCGTAAGCGATGACCGCAATTCGTTTCATGTCATAAACGATTACACTGGTGTAATCGATTGTCAACGGCTACCGTCCCGGGCATGAACGGTTTCGGCAGCGCGTTCCTGCTGGCCCAGGTGGGCGCGCACGCGGCCCAGCGGTTCACCGAGCGGATCGGTGAGCTGGACCTGACGCCGCCGCAAGTCGGGCTGTTGCGGCTGGTCGCGACACGGCCGGGGCAGAGCCAGCAGGCGATCGCGGCTCAGCTCGGCACCCAGCCGACCCGGCTCGTCGCGCTGGTCGACGGTCTGGAGAAGCGCGGCCTGATCGAGCGCCGCCGCAACCCGGAGGACCGGCGGCTCTACGCGCTGGAGCTGAGCGAGGACGGCCGCGCGTTCATGGGTCGCGTCGCCCAGGCCGCGGCCGCCCACGACCGCGCGCTCACCGAGGCGTTGTCGGACGACGAGCGCGCGACGCTGCACACCCTCCTGACCAAGATCGCCGCCGACCAAGGCCTCACCCCGGGCGTCCACCCCGGCTTCGCGCGTGGTCCAGGCTCGTGAGGGTTCAGCGGAAGGCGGCCAGCATCCCGGCCACCGCGGCCGGCCAGGTGAACTCCTCCGCCCGGGCGCGGGCCGCCGCGCGGCGCAGGTCTTCGGGGCTGTCCAGGAGGTGCGTCACCGCGGTGGCGAACGCCGGCGCGTGGTCGTCCACCGCCGCGCCGCAGCCCGGGCGCACGATCTCTCGCAGTGCCGAGGACGCCGACACCACCACCGGCGTCCCGGACGCCAGCGCCTCCAGCGCCGCCAGCCCGAACGTCTCGTGCGGGCCGGGCGCCAGGGAGACGTCCGCACTGGCCAGCAGCCGGGCGACGTCGCCGCGGCCGGACAGGAAGCCCAGGAACGTCACCGGCAGCCCGCGCGCGCGGCGTTCCAGCGCGCGGCGGCGAGGGCCGTCGCCCGCCACCACCAGCCGCACGCGGGCGCCCGCCTCCGTCAGCTCCGCGACGGTGTCCACGCTGCGCTCCACGTGCTTCTCCGGCGACAGCCGTCCACAGTGGACGAGCAGGGCGTCCGCTCCCCCGGCGAGGTCGGTGCGCCAGCCGTCGTCGCGCATGGCGGGCCGGAACGTCGCGAGGTCGACGCCGAGGGGCACGCGGTGGACGTTCGGGGCGGCGATCCGGTCGAACTCCGCGCGCGCGAACGCCGTCGTGCAGACGACCGCGTCGTAGCTCGCGGCCATCCGCCGGTTCGCGACGTCGGCGACGCGGCGCGCGACCGGCTCGGGCAGCAGGAACTGCTCCAGCAGCCGGTCGAGGCGCTCGTGCGAGATGACCGTGCTGGGGACGCCGTGGCGCCGCGCCCAGCCACCCATCCCGCGCAGCGTCAGCCGGTCCGACACCTCCAGCCGGTCCGGCTCGAGTCTTCGCAGGACCGCGCGGACGCGGTGCGGGTCGACCGCGCGGTAGCCGCCGGTGCCCGGGATCTTGGGCGCCGGTAGGGAAAACCGGCGGACACCGGTCGGCAGGACTTCGTCGGCGTACCGCGTGCCGGGCACCACGAGCGTCACCTCGTGGCCGCTCGCGACGTACCCCGCGCCGAGGTGGTGCAGCGCCGTGCGGAGGCCGCCCGAGCGCGGCCCGTAGAAGTTCGCGAGCTGGACGATGTGCATGTCAGGCCGCGCGGACGGCCCGGCCCCGCACGGCTTCGTAGTGCCCGAGCAGCTCGTGGCAGACGGCGGGCCAGGTCCGGCCGAGCACCACCTTGCGCGCCTTCTCGCCGAGCCGCTCCCGCAGCGCCGCGTCGCGCAGGGCCTCGACCTTCTCGACCAGCGCCGGGCCGAACAGCTCGCGGTCCGCGGGCAGCAGGTAGCCGGTGCGGCCGGGCAGGACGAGGTCCTTCGGGCCGCCCGCGTCCGGGGCGAGCACGGGCAGCCCGGACGCCATCGCCTCCTGCACCGCCTGGCAGAACGTCTCGTGCGGTCCGGTGTGGACGAAGACGTCGAGACTCGCGTACGCCCTGGAAAGCTCTTCGCCGTACTTCGCGCCGAGGAACGCCGCGCCGGGCAGTTGCGCCTTGAGGCTTTCGAGTTGGGGCCCGTCGCCGACGACGACCACGCGGATCCCGGGCACGCCGGCCAGCGCGGCCAGCCGGTCGACCTCTTTTTCCGGCGCCAGCCTGCCGACGAACCCGACGAGCAGCTCGCCGTCCGGCGCCAGCTCGGCCCGCAGCGCCGCGTCGGCGTGCTCCGGGGAGAACCGCTCGATGTCGACGCCCCGCGCCCACCGGTGCACCCGCGGGACGCCGTGCAGCTCCAGCTGCGCGACCGAGTCGCTGGACGGCGCGAGGGTCCGGTCGGCGCGCGAGTGCAGCCGCCGCACCCAGCGCCACGCGGCGCGGGCGGCGATGCCGAAGCCGTACGCGGCGGCGAACCCGGCGATGTCGGTCTGGTAGACGGCGATCGACGGCACCCGCAGCCGCCGCGCCGCCGCGAGTCCGCGCGCGCCGACGACGAACGGCGACGCCAGGTGCACGACGTCCGGCCCGAACGCGGCCAGCGCGTTCAGCACCGTGCGCGTCGGCAGACCGATCGGGAGGGAGTTCACGCCGGGGAAGTCCAGCGCGGGGATCCGGACGACCGGGGCGCCGCGGTAGGAGTCCGGGCCGGGACCGGGGGCGATGATCAGCACGTCGTGGGCGCGTTCGCGCAGGTGCTCGACGACCCGCAGGACGGAGTTGGTCACGCCGTTCACCTGGGGCAGGAAACTTTCGGTGACTATGGCGACTCGCACGTCTTGGACGATCGCACCCGATACTGGCGACCGCGTGACACGGCGGCCAACGCTGCCGGAACAGATCGGCTACGACATGTCATCTCAAGGTCGTGTCCCGGAAACCAGGGTGACCCAGACTAAGCAGGCATGACCCTCTTGTCCTCCCGGCCGCCGCGGCCCGTCGAGCCCGGCCTGCTGTCGAGGGCGCTCGAAGTGGCCGGACGGCTGGCCAACGACGCCACCGACGTGATCACCGCGACCGCCGGCCGCGGCGCCCACCCGTCGACGCTGGACTCGCCCTTCGACTGGGTCACCGACACCGACCGCATCCTGGAGCGCCACACGCGGCGCGTCCTGACGGCGGAGTTCCCGGGCATCCCGGTGGTCGGTCACGAGTTCGGCGCCGACCACGGCGCGGACGTCGCCGAGTACCGCTGGGTGGTCGACTCGGTGGACGGAACGGCGAACTACGTGGCCGGCGTGCCCTGGTGCGCGTACAGCCTGGCGCTGGTGGACGCGGCGGGCCCGGTGGTGGGCGTGGTGGCGGACCCGTACCGAGCCCAGATCTACGCCGCGGCGCGCGGCCGAGGGGCCCGCGCGAACGGCAAACCGGTCCGGCTCACGGACCGCTGCGTGACGGCGGGGGCACTGGTGTGCACGGAGTTCGCCCGGCGCGGCCCGTGGCCGGGGATGGGCGGCTTCATCGAGCGCGCGGCGGCGGCCCACGCGGGGGTCCGGGTGCTGGGGTCGGCGGCGTTGTCGATCGCGCAGGTGGCGCTGGGGCACGCGGCCGCGGCGGTGCTGCACAGCTACCACGAGTGGGACGTCGCGGGCTCGGTGGCGATGGCCATCGAGGCGGGCGCGGTGGTGCTGGACAAGCACGGCGAGGACACGGCGCTGCCGACGGACGGACTGCTGGTGGCGGCACCGGGGGTGGCGGACGAGGTGCTGGGCTGGTGGCAGGAGACGGCGCACGCGGGGTGAGGTTTTCGCACCCGGGTAGCCGCCGAGCCGCCGGAGACGCGCACGCGGGTTGAGTTCGCTCCGCACGGCCCGCCCCGGGCACGACGGCCCACGCGGGCTGAGCTCGCTCAGCACCGACAGCCAGCGGACCGCCAGCAGACACCCAACGGACCGCCCTGGACCTCCCCCGCCCCTCGTCCCAGCCGCAGTCAGCACCGGAGACCCGGGGTCAAGGGTGAGCGAAGCTCATCGCGAAGCGACGCCGAAGGCGCCCTTGAGGCCGGGTCTCCGGTGTTGAACAATCAAGAGGCGAGGAGCGGGAGACACCAGAACGAGGCTGAGCCAGCGCACCAGGCCAAAACGGCTTGCGCGCCCCGCGACGATCGAGCCATGCCGACCCTCCGCACCCCCCGGCTCACCCTCGTGCCCCTCACCGACGAGCACCTCGACCTCGAGTACGAACTCGACTCCGACCCGGAAGTCATGCGCTACCTCACCGGCCGCGCCGCCACCCGGGACGAGGTCGAGCAAGCCCACCGACGCCGGATGAGCACGGGTCACGGATTCTGGATGGGCTTCGCCGACGAAGACTTCGTCGGCTGGTGGATCCTCCGCCCACCCCACGGCCCCGACCAGCCGGACGTCGAAGGCGAAGCCGAGCTCGGCTACCGCCTGCTGCGCCGGCACTGGCGGCAGGGCTACGCCCGCGAAGGCTCCCTCGAACTGCTCCGGTACGGCTTCGAAGAACTCGACCTGGACCGGATCTTCGCCCAGACCATGGCCGTCAACACCCCGTCCCGCGCGACGATGGCCTCAGCGGGACTCACCTTCGCCAGAGCCTTCACCTCGGCCATCGACTACGAAGACCACATCGACGGCGCCGACCAGGGCGAAGTCGAGTACGAGATCAAGCGGGAACGGTGGCTCGCTTGTCGACCCGGCGGATCCACCACAGCAGCGGCCCCGCCACCAGCCAGGTGAAGAACACGAAACTCCCCAGCGGCAGCAACGTCAACGTCGCCGACCGCCCGGCCACCCGGGCCAGCTCCGGGTCGGACGCGTCGTACTCGATGCGGACCAGTTGCCCGGCCGCCAGGCCGTCCGGGTAGAGCACCCCGTTCGCCGGGCTGTGGACGATGCCGTCGGGGGTCTCGAAGTGGATGATCGTGCGGTCGAACGCCACCGAGTCGACCGTCGCCGTCGCGGTGCCGAGCTGGGCGGAGATCGCGCCGTCGTTGCGGATCGCCGCGAACAGCAAGCAGATGCACATCACGGTGAGGAGCGAGGCGACGCCGAGGGTGGTCCACCACCCGACGCGCCTCGCCCGTTCACCTCTCGTGCTCACGCCGCGAGCGTAGCGGTCTCGCTCAGTGCGCGTGCTCCGCGGCGAGATTCCGGTGGTTCGCCTGGATCTGGTCGTACGACCGGGGCTTCGCCGGGGCCGCGAAGCGGGAAACCGCCGCCGCGCCGTTGGGGCCCACCGCGGGCTTGCCCGCCGTGTACAGCCAGGTCTGGAACAGCTCGTGCAGCGGCTTGCCCGAGATCTTCTCCGCCAGCGCGATGAACTCCAGGATCCGGCCGTCCTTGCCGCCCTTCTGGGCCTGCCACGTCTGCAGGATCTTGAAGAACGCCTCGTCGCCGACGGCGGTGCGCAGCGCCTGCAGCGTCAGCGCGCCGCGGTCGTACACCGCGTTGTCGAACTGGTTGTCCGCGCCCGGGTCGGCCGGGACGAGCTTCCACAGGTCACCGTCGGCCGGGTTCGAGTCGTACGTGTACTGCGCCAGCTCGGCGACCGTGCCCTCGCCCTCGTGCTCCGACCACAGCCACTCGGCGTAGGACGCGAAGCCCTCGTTCAGCCAGATGTCGCTCCAGCGGCCGAGGGAGACGTTGTCGCCGAACCACTGGTGGGCGTTCTCGTGCGCGATCAACGTCGTGTTCGAGCCCGCGCGGAAGTTGCGGGCGCCGTAGGTCGGCCGGGTCTGATTCTCCAGGGAGAACGTGATGCCGCTGGTGACGACGCCGCCCTCGGCCTCGAACGGGTACGGGCCGAACTGGGTGGCCAGGAACTCGTCGATCTCCGGCGTCCGCTCGACGCTCGCCTTCGCCGCGTACAGCGAGTCACCGAGGTCCGAGCCGTACGCGGTGATGAACGGCTTTCCGTCCGGCGTCGTCGACTGGTTCAGCTCGTACTTGCCGACGATGAACGACGTCAGGTAGGTCGCCTGCGGCTTGGTGCTGCGCCACTGCCAGCGCGTCCAGCCCGCCCGGCTCTTCTGCGTCCGGACCAGCGAGCCGTTGGTGATGGCAACGTTGTCGTCCGGGGCTTCGATCGTGACGTCGTAGGTCGCCTTGTCGGTCGGGTGGTCGTTCGCCGGGAACCACCACGCCGAGCTCTGCGGCTCGTCGACGCCGAGGGCGCCGAAGGAGCCCTTCTTCCAGCCGTTGAGCCCGTCCACCTTCTCGGTCGAGGGCGTGTCCGAGTAGGCCACGACGACGGTCGCGGTCTGGCCCTTGAGCAGCGGCTGCGCCGGGGTGATGACGAGCTCGCCGTTGCCGTTCTGGTTCGTGAACTGCGCCGGGCGGTTGTTCACGCGCACGCTGGACGCCTTGAGCGCGAAGTCGAGGTCGAACCGCGAGAGGTCCTGCGTCGCGGTGAGCAGCAGCGTGGTGGTGCCGGCCAGCACGTCGGTCGCGGGCTGGTAGGTCAGGCGGATGTCGTAGTGCAGCACGTCCGTGCCGCCGTTGCCGGCGTTCGGGTAGTACGTGTCACCGACGCCGGGCGCACCCGGCGCCGGGGCCGCACTGGCGGTACCGGCGAGCAGCACCGAGGCGACCCCGGCCGCGAGCACACCGAGGCCGGTGCGAGTTCTTGCACGCATTCGAATCCCTCCAACGGGTGAGGTTCAGCGCGCTCGAACGTAGCCAGCCAAGAAGCACCCAGGAACAGCCGAAGGGAGGATCTTGCCTGCTGGGATCCCACCCGGAAAGCGGTTGACCGAATCCGTCAGACCGCCGAAACGGCCGCGCTGACCGCGGAGCGCAGCCGGGCGTGCAGGTCACGGTGCCGCGAACGGTCCACTCGCACCTCGACGACGCGCAGGCCCGGCTCCGGCCGCAGTGCCGCCTTGAACTCCGTCAGCGTCTCCGCGACGACGTGCGGGACGCGGTAGCCGGCGCACAGCGCGCCCAGGTCGGCGCCGTGCGGCGTGCCGAAGACGCGCTCGAAGCTCGCCGAGTGCTCCGGCGCGCCCTGCTCCAGCAGCGAGAAGATGCCGCCGCCGTCGTCGTTGAGCACCACGATCGTCAGGTCCGGGCGCTGCTCGGCCGGGCCGGTCAGCAGCCCCGAAGCGTCGTGCAGGAACGTCAGGTCGCCCAGCAGCGCGTACGACGGGCCGCGGTGGACGTACGCGGCGCCGATCGCGGTCGACACCGTGCCGTCGATGCCCGCGACGCCGCGGTTGCGGTGCACGAGGACGTCGGGGCGCAACCGCCCGGCCAGCGCCACGTCCCGGGTCGGGTTGGACGAGCCCACGACGAGCAGCGAGTCCGGCGGCAGCGCGTCCACCAGCTCGGTCGCGACGCGCAGCCCGCTGGGCCACGGCTCCTCGGCCAGCGTCGCGGCGACAGCGGAAGCGGCCGCGGCGTCGGCACGGCGCCAGCTCGCCAGCCACTCCGGGTCGGCGGGCTTCGTCGGCTCGTCGAACCACTGCCCGACCTGCCGGACGTTGTGCGCGGGCGCCGGCCAGTCCGAGTCCGGCCGGACCAGCAGGACCTCCACGGAGGCGTCCGAAAGCACCTTCTGGATCTGCCGGAACACCGTCGGCCGCCCGAGGCAGAGCACCTGCTCCGGCTTGTGCCGCGAGATGAACTCCTCGACGCCCAGCAGCCACGCGCCGGACGAGATCGCCGTGCCACCGGACAGCCCGATGCCGCCGGTCTCCGAGATCACCGGCCAGCCGTGCTGCTCGGCCCACTCGCTCGCCGCCTGGACGCCGGTGTCGCACGCGATCACCAGGCCGTGGCGGGCGGAGGGCACCACGAACGACGGCAGCGCGCCGAAGTCCGGCAGCTCGGTCCACCGGGAGCCGTCGGGACGGCCGTCCAGCGACTCGTACCACTCGCCGTCGTCCTCGAGGTCGGGCACGAGCGGCTCGCGGAACGGGATGTTCAGGTGCACCGGGCCGCAGCGCCACTCGCCGTAGGCGGCGTTCCAGGCCCGGCAGATCTGGCTGCGCCAGTACGAGTTCTGGCCGGCCCGCCGCTCGGCGACGGCCAGCTCGTCGAAGTACCGGGCGGCGTTGCCGAACAGCCGGTGCTGGTCGATGACCTGCGACGCGCCGGCCGCGCGCAGCTCGGGCGGCCGGTCGGCGGTCATGACGATCAGCGGGACGCCGGCGCGGTCGGCCTCCAGCACGGCCGGGTGGAAGTTCGCGGCCGCGGTGCCCGACGTGCACAGCAAGGCCACCGGACGCCCGGTGCGCGCGGCGATGCCGAGGGCGAGGAACGCGGCGCCGCGCTCGTCGATGCGGACGTGGAGCTGCAGCTTCCCGGCCGCCGCCGCGTCGTAGAGCGCGATCGACAGCGGCGCGTTGCGGGAGCCCGGGCAGAGGACGACGTGCGAAACGGTGTTGCGGACGAGTTCGTCGACGATCACCCTGGCCTGCGCGGTGGAAGGGTTCACCGGCAGGCTCCAGACAGATCAGAGATGTCCACAGGTCCTATTCTCCCAAACGTGGATGACGCCCGAGTTTCCGAGCTGTTCGATCCGGCCGCGTGGACCGAGGTCGAAGGTTTCGCCTTCACCGACATCACCTACCACCGTTCCGCTGAGAACCGCGGCGGCAAGCGCGTGGTGCGCGTCGCGTTCGACCGTCCGGAGGTCCGCAACGCCTTCCGGCCGCACACCGTCGACGAGCTCTACCGGGCGCTGGACCACGCCCGGATGAGCTCGGACGTCGGCTGCGTCCTGCTCACCGGCAACGGCCCCTCGCCCAAGGACGGCGGGTGGGCGTTCTGCTCCGGTGGTGACCAGCGTATTCGCGGACGCTCCGGCTATCAGTACGCGAGCGGCGAGACCTCCGACACGGTGGACCCCGCGCAAGCCGGCCGGCTGCACATCCTCGAGGTCCAGCGGCTGATCCGGTTCCTGCCGAAACCGGTGATCGCGGTCGTGCCGGGCTGGGCCGCGGGCGGCGGGCACTCCCTGCACGTCGTGTGCGATCTCACCCTCGCCTCGGCCGAGCACGCCAAGTTCAAGCAGACCGACGCCGACGTCGGCTCGTTCGACGCCGGCTACGGCTCGGCCTACCTGGCCAAGATGGTCGGGCAGAAGTTCGCCCGCGAGATCTTCTTCCTCGGCCGCGAGTACTCCGCCGAGCAGATGCACCGGATGGGCGCGGTCAACGCCGTCGTCCCGCACGCCGACCTCGAAAAAGAGGCGCTGGACTGGGCGTGGGCGATCGTCGGCAAGTCGCCGACGGCGCAGCGGATGCTGAAGTACGCGTTCAACCTCACCGACGACGGCATGGTCGGCCAGCAGCTGTTCGCCGGCGAGACCACCCGCCTGGCGTACATGCAGGACGAAGCCGTCGAAGGCCGCGACGCGTTCCTGCAGAAGCGCGACCCCGACTTCAAGGACGTCCCCTATTACTACTGAGCTGCTCCCGATCCCCCTCGACGGCTCCCCGGCGGCGCTCGCCACGCTGAAGCGCGCGGTCGCGGACGCGCTGGACGGCGGGCCGGCCGTGCTGCCGTTCACCGACCCCGCGCTGCGGGACGCGATGGCCCCGGGTGAGCCCGCCGAGCCGGACACGGCCGTGGTCATCGCCACTTCGGGCTCGACCGGCGCGCCCAAGGGCGTGCTGCTCTCGGCCCGCGCGCTGACCGCGTCCGCCGAGGCCACGCACGCCCGCCTCGGCGGCCCCGGCCACTGGCTCCTGGCGACCCCGGCGCACTACATCGGCGGGCTGCAGGTGCTGGTCCGGTCGCTGCTCGCGGGCACCGAGCCCGCGTTCCTGACCGGCACCGGCTTCCGCCCGGCCGACTTCGCGGCCGCGGCGGCGAGGCTGACCGGCGGCCCGCGGTACACGGCCCTCGTGCCGACCCAGCTGGTCCGGCTGCTCGACGACGGCGGCGCGGGACTGGCCGCGGCGAAGACGTTCGACGCGATCGTGCTCGGCGCGGCCGCGACCACCCCGGCGCTGCGCGAGCGCGCCGCCGAGGCCGGGGTCCGGATCGTGCCCGCGTACGGGATGAGCGAGACGGCGAGCGGCTGCGTCTACGACGGCTTCCCGCTCGACGGCGTCCGCGTCGACCTCGACGGCGGCCGGATCCGCATCGCCGGCGACGTGCTCGCGCACGGCTACCGGGGCCGGCCGGACCTCACCGCGGAGGCGTTCTCCGGCGGCTGGTTCACGACGTCCGACCGCGGGGCCCGGCACGAAGACGGCCGCCTGGAGGTGCTGGGCCGGGCGGACGACATGATCAACACCGGCGGTGTGAAGGTGTCGGCGAACGCGATCGAACGCGTGCTGTGCGCGCAGCCGGGGGTGCGGGACGCGTGCGTCGTCGGCCTGCCGGACCCGGAGTGGGGCGAGGCCGTGGTGGCGCTGGTCGTCCCGGCGGGCGAGCCGGGCGACCTGCGCGCGGCGGTCCGCGCGGAGCTGGGCCCGGCCTCGACCCCCAAGCGCGTCGAATTCGGCACCGAGCTGCCCCTGCGCGGCCCCGGCAAGATCGACCGGGCGGCGGTGAAGGCCCTACTGACGTCGGGTTCGCGCGGCTGAATGGTGGCACTTCGTTGACATTGACGGCGTGCGCACGCTTGGCTACGCACCATGACGCGCTGGCTCCGCACCGCCCTGATCAGCACCGCCGTCGCGCTGGGAGTGCTCCTCCCGGTGGGCACGGCGCTGGCCGACGGTCCCGCCGTGGCCCCGAACAGCGGCCAGCTCACCTGGCAGCTCCCGACGACCGACTGACCGGTCGACCGGCGGGAACCGTGCCAACCCCTCGATGGCGCGGGTCCCCCGGTCTTCCCCATCGTGCCCCCTCCGCCTTGCCCGGACCTTGCAGACCGCTTGAACGAGCTGGTCGAATGCGGGGGCGAGGGGAGGCGCGGTGGTGGTGGAGTTCCGGTTGCTGGGCCCGATCGAGGCCCGGGTGGACGGCGAGCCGGTCGAGCTCGGGCCCGCGCGGCAGCGCGCCGTGCTGGCGGCGCTGCTGGCCGACGCGAACCGGCCGGTCCCGGTCGAGCGGCTGATCGACCGGGTGTGGGCGGACCGCCCGCCGCTGCGCGCGCGGGAGTCGTTGCACAGCTACCTGTCCCGGCTCCGGCATTCACCGGCCGCTGAAGGGCTGGAGATCCGGCGGCTCCCCGGCGGCTACCTGCCGCGCGTCGACCCCGGCGCGGTGGACCTGCACCGGTTCCGCCGGCTCGTGGCCGAAGCGCGCGAAGCCGGGGACGACGCCGCCGAGGAACTGTTCGAGCGGGCGCTCGGGCTCTGGCACGGCGACGCACTGGCCGAGCTGGACACCCCGTGGGCCGCCGACCTGCGCCGGTCCCTGCACGCCGAACGGTGGTCGGCCCGGCTCGACCACGCCGACCTGCGGCTGCGCCGGGGACGGCACGCCGGGCTGCTCGCGGACCTGACGGCGTGGAGCCGCGAACACCCGCTGGACGAGCGGCTCGCCGGTCAGGTCGTGCTGGCCCTCTACCGCAGCGGCCGCCAGGCCGACGCCCTCGAGCACTACGAGCGGCTCCGGCACCGGCTGGCCGAGGAGCTGGGCGCCGATCCGAGCCCGCCGCTGCGGGAGCTGCACCAGCGGATCCTGCGCGGTGCGCCGGAGCCGGCCGGTCCGGGACCGGCCGACGGCGTCATCCCGGACCGGTTCCCGGCGGCGCCCCCGTCGTTCATCGGCCGCGCGGACGAGCTCGCCGCGCTGACCGCGGCCGCGCACCGCGAGGCGGACGAGGGACGTGTGGTGCAGATTTCCGCGCTGGCCGGGGCCGGCGGAGTCGGCAAGACGTGGCTGGTGCTGCACTGGGCGCACGCCCACCGCGACCGGTTCCCGGACGGCAGGCTGTTCGCCGACCTGCACGGCTTCTCGTCGGCGAACGCCCCGCTGGAGCCGTCGGTCGTGGTGCGGGGCTTCCTCGGCGCGCTGGGCGTCGCACCCAGCCGCGTCCCGCCCGATCCGGACGCGCAGGCCGCGCTGTACCGGCAGCTGGTCGCGGGCAAGCGGATGCTGGTCGTGCTGGACAACGCGGCCGACGCCGGCCAGGTGATCCCGCTGCTGCCGGACAGCTCGGCGGCCACGACGGTGGTGACCAGCCGCCGCCACCTCGCCCCGCTGATCACGCGCTACGGCGCCCGGCACCTCCAGCTCGACATCCTCACCCACGGCGAAGCCCGCGCGCTGCTGACCGAACGCCTGGGCGCGGCACGGCTGGCCGCCGAGCCGCGGGCGGTCGAGGACCTGATCGGCCTGTGCGGGCGCTACCCGCTGGCGCTGGCGATCATGAGCCGCCACGCGCACACGCGCCCGCACATCCCGCTCGCGGAGTTCGCCGCCGAACTGCGCGACCTCGGCCTCGACGCGCTCGACCACGAAGACCCCGCCGTGAGCCTGCCCACGGTCCTGTCGTGGTCGCTGCGCGCGCTCACGGCCGAGCAGCGCACGGTGTTCGCCCTGCTCGGCACCGCGCCCGGCCCCGACACCGGGCTGCCGGCCGCGGCGGCCCTCGCCGGCCTGCCCCCGCGCCGGACGGCCAAGGTGCTGAGCATGCTGGAGGAGGCGTCGCTGCTGACCCGCCGTCCCGGCGGCCGGTACGCCATGCACGACCTGATCCACGACTACGCCACGACGACCGCCGAGCGCGAGCTCCCGGCGGACGAGCGGGAAGCGGCGCTGCGGCGGGTCCTGGACCACTACGTCCACACGGCGCACGCCGCCGACCACCACCTCGACCCCCACCGCCAGGCCGTCCCGCTCGCCGCGCCCGCGCCGGGCGCCGCACCGCACCCGCTGCCCGACGACACCGCCGCGCTGGCCTGGTTCGACACCGAGCACGCGAACCTCATCGCGGCCCAGCGCACCGCCGCGGCCGCCGCGTGGCACGACGTGGTGTGGCAGCTGGCCTGGGGAACGCACACCTTCCAGAACCGGCGGGGCATGCTCCACGACCGGCTGGCCGGCTGGCGCGCGGCACTGGACGCCGCCGCGCACCTGGCCGACCCGGCCGCGCTGAGCCGCGCGCACCGGCTGCTCGCCGACGTCCACGCGAACCTGCGGCGGCACGACGAAGCCGTCGAGCACCTGCAGGAAGCCATCGCGCTGGCCGAGCTCCACGACGACCGCACCGAGCAGAGCCTCGCCCAGCACGGGCTTTCGTGGGTCTGGCAGCTGCGCGGCGACGACCGGCGGGCCCTGGCGCACGCCACCCGCGCGCTGGCGCTCTTCCGCGCTCTCGGCAGGCCCGTGTGGGAGGCGCGCGAGCTCAACCAGGTCGGGTGGCTGGCCGCCCAGGTCGGCGACCACGAGACCGCGCGAAGCCACTGCGAAGCCGCGCTGGCCCTGCACCGCCACCACGGCGACACGCACGCCGAGGCGGACACCCTGGACAGCCTCGGCTACATCGAGTTCCACACCGGGCGGCACGAGACCGCGATCGACCACTACCGGCGGGCGCTCACGCTCTACCGCGACCGCGGGAACACGTTCCAGGTCGCCGACACCCTCGACCGCCTCGGCCAGCCGCTCGCCGCCCTCGGCCACCACGACGAGGCCCGCGCGGCGTGGCGGGAGGCGCTCGAGATGTACCGGCAGCAGGACCGCGGCCGCGACGCCGACCGCGTCCGGGCGCAGCTCGACGCCCTGGACGGCGTGCCCGCGACGGCCCGGGTTCCCGCCGGGCACTGATCGACATGGCGTTGAATGGCGCCATGGCTTCAGTGAGCGAGTGGATCGAGGGGGCCCGGCCCCGGACGCTGCCCAACGCGGTGGCGCCGGTCGTGGCGGGGGTCGGCGCGGCGATCGCGCTGGACGCGTTTTCCTGGTGGCGTTCGGTCCTGGCGCTGCTGGTCTCGCTCTCGCTGATCGTCGGCGTCAACTACGCCAACGACTACTCCGACGGCATCCGCGGCACGGACGAGCACCGCGTCGGGCCGCTGCGGCTGGTCGGCTCCGGGGTCGCCGCGCCCAAGGCCGTGCTGACCGCCGCGCTGGTTTCGCTGGGGCTGGCCGGGGTGCTGGGGCTCGTGCTGGTGGTCGCCAGCGGGCACTGGTGGCTGCTCGTGATGGGCGCGCTGTGCATCCTCGGCGCGTGGTTCTACACCGGCGGCAAGAAGCCCTACGGCTACTACGGCTTCGGCGAGATCGCCGTGTTCGTCTTCTTCGGCCTGGCCGGCGTGCTCGGCACGGTGTACGTCCAGGCGGGCCGGGTCAGCTGGGCCGCGCTGGCGTGCGCGGTCGCGGTCGGCGCGTTCTCGACGGCGGTCCTGACCGCCAACAACCTGCGTGACATCCCGACGGACGTCGAGTCCGGCAAGCGCACCCTGGCCACCCGCCTCGGCGACGGCGGCACCCGGCGGCTGTACCTGGTGCTGATCGCGGTGCCGTACGTGCTCAGCGTGGTGCTCGGGATCTTCCACCCGCTGCTGCTGATCACCCTCGCGACGGCGCCGATGCTGCTGAAGTCGGTCCGCGCGGTCGGCGGCGGGCAGCAGGGGCGGGCCCTGATCCCGGCGCTGCGGGACACCGGCCTGGCGATGCTCGCCTGGGCCGTGCTCGCCGCCGTCGCGCTGAGCTTCTAGCTCTCCGGGAGGTCGGTCAGCCGGCGAGTGGTCATCGATGACGGTGTGCAGCACGGCGGTGCCGGTGCGGGGCGTGCGGTCGGATCAGCGGGGACAACTCGGGACAACGTCCCTGAACATCACTTCTAGCTCTCCGGGACGAAGAACTTCCCGGTCGTCAGGAACTCCTCGAACAACGCCGTGTGCGGGGCCAGGTCCAGGCCCTGCTGGGCCAGCCAGTCGTCGTTGTAGTACGTGTGCGCGTACCGCTCGCCGCCGTCGCAGAGCAGCGTCACGACGCTGCCCGCCTGGCCGTCCTCGACCATCCGGGAGATGAGCCGGAACGCGCCGTAGAGGTTGGTGCCGGTCGAGCCGCCCGCCCAGTGGCCGGTGCGCTCGCGCAGCAGGCGGATGGCCGCCAGGGAGCCCGCGTCGGGGATCCGGAACATCTCGTCGATGACGCCCGGCACGAACGACGGCTCGCAGCGCGGGCGCCCGATGCCTTCGATCCGGGACGGCATACCGGTGGCGTAGTCGAGCGCGCCGGTCTCCCAGGCGCCGTAGAACGACGAGTTCTCCGGGTCGACGACGCAGACCTTCGTGGTGTGCCGCTTGTAGCGGACGTACCGGCCGAAGGTCGCGCTCGTGCCGCCGGTGCCCGCGCCGACGACGATCCAGCTGGGCACCGGGTGGCGCTCCGAGCGCATCTGCGCGAACACCGACTCGGCGATGTTGTTGTTGCCGCGCCAGTCGGTCGCGCGCTCGGCGTAGGTGAACTGGTCGAGGTAGTGCCCGCCGCACTCGGCCGCGAGCCGCTCGGCCTCCGGGTACATCGCCGGGGCTTCGTCGACGTAGTGGCACTCGCCGCCGTAGAACTCGATGAGGGCGATCTTCTCCCTCGACGTCTTGCGCGGGACGACCGTGATGAAGCGCAGCCCGAGCATGCGGGCGAAGTAGGCCTCGGACACCGCGGTCGAGCCGCTGGAGGCCTCGACGAGCACGGTGTCCGGCCCGATGTGGCCGTTGACCAGCCCGTAGAGGAGCAGCGACCGGGCCAGGCGGTGCTTGAGCGAGCCGGTCGGGTGGACGGACTCGTCCTTGAGGTAGAGGTCGATGCCCCACTCCGGGGGCAGCGGGAAGACGTGCAGGTGCGTGTCGGCGCTGCGGTTGGCGTCGGCCTCGATGATGCGGACGGCCTCGCGGACCCAGCTGCGGCTGTGCGGGCGGCTCACTCCGGCTGCCCGGCGGTGTCCCCGCGGAGCTGGGCGCGCAGCTGGGCACGGGCCCGGGCGCGCTTCTCGTTGCGCTTCGCCAGGCCGGCCGTGACGCGGGCGTTGAGGCCGCGGAAGAGCAGCAGGCCGAGCGGGAGCCCGACGACCAGGCCGATGAGCAGCGCCACCAGCAGCGGCACGCCGGCCAGGGACAGGCCCCACGCGATCGCCCCGACCAGCACGAACCGCGCCAGCAGGTACAGCGTCAGGTCACGTGGCAGGTTTCCGGCCTTCTCGTCGCTCACACCAACGCAGGCTACGCCCCGCCCGCCCGGTCCTTCTGCAGGCCTGCGTTGTTCGGGCGCCCCTCGAACCGCGTCGAGAGCACGACCGTGGTGTTCGTCCGCCCGACGCCGGGGATGCGCCGGAGCCGGCCCAGGGCCCGCTCCAGGTCGTCGACGGTCGCCACGCGCACCTTGACGACGAACGCTTCGTCGCCCGCCACCGCGTAGCAGCTCTCGACCTCGTCGAGCTCGCCGAGCGCTTGGGCGACGTCGTCCTCGGTCGCGGTGTCGGTGGGATGGATGCCGACGAGGGCGGTGACGCCGAGCCCGACCGAGCTCGGGTCCACGACCGCGTGGTAGCCGGTGATCACGCCGGCGGCTTCCAGCTTGCCGACCCGCTCGTGCACCGATGACGCGGACAGCCCGACGGCCCGCCCGAGATCGGCGTAGGTGGCCCGTCCGTTGATGCGCAACGCCGCGATGATCTTCCGGTCCAACTGATCCACGGGGATCACTCTATGCGGTTGGACAATCCCCCATTGGCACCACACCTCGCCGTCGGTGACCCGCGCGAACGGCGTTCTCGCACTTCACGTCACGAAATTTTAGTTGCACACCGTAAACAAACTGTCCGTTTTGACCTTTAAGGGCTCTTTACTCTTGGACAACCGTTCGAGTACCCGACGGGTGAAGTGCAACGATTGCCGTGTTGGCTACCCCGGCGCGACGGGCAGAAGGGCCCGGATGCCTCCGGTATAGCAGTGAGTTCGTTAAGGAGGCGGAAAATGACCGCGACGATGGGCGGACGCCTGCTCACCCCAGGCGAGGTGGCAGCGCTGTTCCGGGTGGACCCCAAGACGGTGACGCGGTGGGCGACGGCGGGGCGGATCGGCTCGATCCGGACCCCGGGCGGGCACCGGCGGTTCCGGGAGTCCGAGGTGAACGAGCTCCTGGCCGAGCTGACCACCGACGCCAGCGAACCGGCGCGCAACGCCTGAACCACCTCCGGCGCAGGGCCGTGTCGGGTACGGGGAACCACCCCGTCCCGCGCGGCCCTTTGTCGTTGCCGGCGTCACCCGCACGACGACGTTGGCGCCCAAACCCGGCTGAAGAGGCTAACCTCGGGGGACCCACACGGAAGGATCCGGCATGCTCGCTCTGCTCGCGGCGGTCGGCGCGCTGGTCGTCGCCCTGCTCCTGTGGCGGTCGTTCGCCGGTCAGCGGATGGTGCCGTCGACCCCGCGCCGCGCCCCGCTCGCCCCGGACGACGACCCCGACTTCCTGCGCCAGCTGGCCGAACAGCAGCGCAAGCGCCGGGACGAAGACGGCTGAGCAGACCGGTCCGCCGCAGCACGTCGTGAGTGGCAAGACGGGTTGGAACCGCCCTTACCACTCACGACCTGGCAGGCGAGCGGCTCAGCGGTAGCCCTGCGAGAGCGGGGTCGCGAAGCCGTCGGCGACCGTGGCCGCCAGCTCCAGCAGCGAGAGGCGGGTGTCGCCGCTCAGGCGGTCCAGCTCGATCTCCGCGCCTTCCTCCAGGTGCGGGTCGAAGGGCACCTTGCAGACCGCCCGGACCTTCGCGCCGAAGTGGGCCGAGAGCTTGTCGAGGTCGACCGAACCGCCCTTGGGGCGGACCGAGTTGATCACCGCGACCGAGCGCTTGACCAGCTCGCCGTAGCCGTGGGCCTCGAGCCAGTCCAGGGTCGCCGAGGCGCTGCGGGCACCGTCGACCGAGCCGGACGAGACCACCACCAGCGCGTCCGCGACGTCCAGGACGCCCTTCATCGCCGAGTGCATCAGTCCGGTGCCGCAGTCGGTGAGCACGATGTTGTAGAAGTGCTCCAGCAGGTTGACCGTGCGCCGGTAGTCGTCCTCGGAGAAG
This sequence comes from Amycolatopsis sp. NPDC049159, assembly GCF_040648295.1. Lineage (NCBI taxonomy): Bacteria > Bacillati > Actinomycetota > Actinomycetes > Pseudonocardiales > Pseudonocardiaceae > Amycolatopsis > Amycolatopsis sp. NPDC049159. The sequence goes on along the minus strand of NZ_JBEZDL010000003.1, from coordinate 215,958 downwards.
GCCTCCGACACGGCCGGGTCCTGCTCGCTGGCGAGGATTTCCAGCCGGCTGGAGCCCTGGGACGTGTAGGACCGGACGTCGCTGTAGCGCGTGATGCGGGCCGCGTCGCGCAGCAGGTGGCGGACCGTCGCGGTGGTCTCCAGCGGGAGCTTCTGCGACAGCGTCCCGCGGTCCGGGTTGGCGTCCACGGCGACGACGCGGTCACCGCGCAGGGAGGCGAACGTCGCACCCAGCGTCGTGGTCACCGTCGTCTTGCCGACGCCGCCCTTGAGCGACAGCATCGCGATCTTGTAGCAGCCGCGCAGGGGCTGGTTGACGCGCGCGATGAGCTCGCGGCGGCGGGTGTCCGCCGGGCTCTCCCCCGGGTTGACCAGCTTGCCGCTGCCGACGTAGAGCGCCTTGCGCCAGCCGGACTGCGGGGGCCGCTTGACCTGCTTGACCAGGTGCGCGGTGGACAGGTCGTGGCCGTGGCCCGGCTGCTGCGGCGGCGCCGCGTGCCGCCCGCCCTGGGGCTGCGGCAGGCCCGAGGGCTGCTGGGGCTGCTGCGGGTACTGCGCCTGGGCCTGGGCGTACTGCTGGGCCGGGTCACCGTACTGCGGCTGCAGCGGCGGCAGGTTCTGGTCGTAGCCGTACTGAGGCCCCGGCGGCACCTGGTGCGGCCCGGACACGGCCGGGTTCACCTGGTGCGGCCCCGACACGGCCGGGTTCACCTGATGCGGACCGGACACGGCCGGGTTCACCTGGTGCGGGCCGGACACCGCCGGGTTGGGCGGCGGCGGGACGGCCTGCGTGGGCTGCGCGTCGAAGGCCCCGGACGTCTCCGGGTGCGGGTGGGAGTCCGTCCGGTCGTCGGCGAACAGGCCCGGTTGCTGCGGGGCAGCGGCCGGGTCGGCCTGTTCGGGGTGGCCAGGAGCCGATTCTTCGCTGGGTCCGGTCACCGGTGTAAACCTCCGCGCACTCGCCCCGACATCGCTCTCCCCCGGTCACGACGGTAGTCGGAGTCCTCGCGGGACGCTCAGCCCACCCCGGCGTAGGAGTGCAGGCCCGCGGTGACGAGGTTCACGAAGAACAGGTTGAAGATGATCGCGGCGAACCCGACGATGTTGATGGCCGCGGCCCGCGCGCCCCGCCAGCCCGCCGTCGCCCGCGAGTGCAGGTAGGCCGCGTAGACCACCCAGGCGATGAACGCGACGGTCTCCTTGGGGTCCCAGCCCCAGAACCGGCCCCACGCGGACTCGGCCCAGACGGCGCCGCAGAGCACGCCGAAGGTGAACACCGGGAAGGCGAAGATGGTGGTCCGGTAGGCGATCCGGTCGAGGACGTCGGCCGCGGGCAGCTTCGAGGCGAACCGGGCGAACTTCGTCTCGTCCTTCTCGTACGCCGAGCGGAACAGGTAGAGGACGCTCGCGACACCCGGCACGAGGAAGACGCCGGAGCCGATGATGGCCGCCGAGACGTGGATGACCAGCCAGTACGACTGCAGCGCGGGCTGGACCGGCGCCGCGATCGTGTACAGCAGCGTGCCGTTGATGAACATCAGGATCACGACGGGCAGCAGCAGGAAGCCGGTCAGGTGCCGGACCGGGAACTTCGCCATCACGAGGATCCAGGTGACCACCGTGATGAAGGTGACCGCCATGCCGTACTCGTACATGTTGCCCCACGGCGCGCGGTGCACGGCGAGCCCGCGCAGCACGATCGCCGAGAGCTGCAGCACCGCGCCGAGCACGAGCAGCGACGCGCCCATGCGGCCGATCCGCTCGGGGCGGCCGACCTCGCGCTGCCCGGCCGGCACCTCTTCGATGGGCGGGCCGCCGGCACCGACGAGCTCGCGCGAGCGGCGCTGGGCGCGTTCCATGGCGAGCCGGCCCTTGGCGCCGAAGCCCTGCTCGATCAGCGTCATCATCAGCGCGACGACGTAGATCGCCGCGGCGGTGGTGTACAGCCAGTCGCTGTACTGCGACAGCGTCTCGTTGATCGGCATGCCTCAGCCCTTCTGACCACTGATCAGGCGTTCACTGATCCGGTGGAACTCTTCGCCGTACCCGGCCTGGTCCGTGCGGGCCAGCCCGGCGACCTCGATGACGGTACCCGGGTGGTCTTCGGTCCCCGGCTTCACCCGCACCCACAGCCGCCGCCGCTTGACCAGCAGTGACGCGCCGAGGCCGAGGAACATCGCGATGGCGAAGCCGAGCACGAACCCCTGCGTCGGGTCGTGGGACACCTGCAGGGAAACCCAGTGGTTGACGCCGTCGAAGCGGACCTTCGTGCCGTCGTCGAGCTTGATCTCCTGGCCGACCTTGAGGTTCTCGCGGGCGACCTTCTTCAGCCTGCCGTCGTCGACGAGCGACTGGTCGATCTCGAACACCGACTGCCCGCGCCCGGCGTCGAGGCCGAGGTCGCCGCGCATGATGTCGACGGCCACGGACGGGTCGTTCAGCTCCGGCGCCGAGGACGTCAGGACGTTGCCGTGCAGGAACGACGTCGGCGCGAAGAGGCCGGTGACGGCGAGCTGGCGGGTCCGCCGCTGCACCTCGTCGGTGACACCCGGCTGGTCGAACTTCGTCGCGCCTTCGGCGAGCATCGTGGTCGGGTCGACCGTGCGCCACTGGGTGTTCTGGGTGCGCTTGTCGCCGTTGGGGAAGGTGACCGTGAACTGCGGCGAGTAGCCCTGGCCGAGCAGGTAGACGCGGTCGCCGGCGGTGCGCAGCGGCGAGTTGACCTCGAGGCCGTACGGGCGCCAGGTGTTCGTTTCGAGGTCTTCGCCGGACTGGTACTGGATGTTCGCGTGGTAGTACTCCGGCTCGCCGGCCGGGGTGTACCGCACGGTGAAGTCGTCGACCTTCACGCAGAACGGGTCGAGGTCGGTGCCGTCGACGCGCAGCCCGGCGTTGAAGGAGTCGTAGTTGTAGATGCCGGAGTTGCAGAAGCTGTCGCCGTCGGCCTGGACGATGACCTGGCCCTCGTAGCCGAACATCTTGCCCAGCGCGAAGAACACGATCAGGCCGAGCATGCTGAAGTGGAAGACGAGGTTGCCGGTCTCGCGCAGGAACCCGCGTTCGGCGGAGATCGTGCGGACGCCGTCGGCCTCTTCGCGCTCGACCCGGCGCCAGCCCGACAGGTGCTTGTGGACGGCGGCGACTTCGGCGGCAGCGTCTGACACGTCCGGCTTGCCGCGGCCGAGCCGGTAGTGCGGCATCCGGGCCAGGTTGCGCGGGGTCAGCACCGGCTTGGCGCGCATCGCCTTGACGTACTCGAAGCTGCGCGGGGTCAGGCAGCCGATCAGCGAGATCATCAGCAGCAGGTAGATGGCCGAGAACCAGATGCTGGAGTAGACGTCGTAGAACTCGAGCTTGTCGAGCAGGGTGCCCCACCAGCCGTGGGCGCTGATGTACTCGTCGACCTTGGGGGCGTTGAGCTTCCGCTGCGGCAGCAGCGCACCCGGCAGGGCGGCCAGCGCGAGCAGGAACAGCAGGACGAGCGCGGTGCGCATCGACGTCAGGCCGCGCCAGGTGTTGCGGACGAAGGCGAAGGTGCGCTTCGCGGGCGTCGGGCCTTGCGGGGTCTTCGGGGGCGCTTCCGTGGTGGTCACAGCGGCAGCTCCAGGTTGCCGGCGAGCTCGTTGCGGAGCCAGCCCATCAGATCTCCCCACACGCCGGTGACCAGCAGGATGCCGACGATCATCAGCAGCACGCCGCCGAAGATCTGCACCTGGCGGCCGTGCCGGCGCACCCAGTCGGTGGCGCGCACGGCCCAGCGGGCGCCGAGCGCGATGAGCAGGAACGGCAGCCCGAGGCCGAGGCAGTAGACGGCGATCAGCAGGTACCCGCGGGCTTCGGCACCGCCGGTGGCGCTGGCCAGCGTCGTGACGGCCGAGAGCGTCGGGCCGATGCAGGGCGTCCAGCCGAGCCCGAAGATCGCGCCGAGCACGGGGGCGCCCCAGACGCCGCCGCCCGGGACGCGGTGCGAGCGGACGTCGCGCTGCAGGCCGGGGATCCAGCCGAGGAAGACCAGCGCCATGGCGATGGTGAGGACGCCGCCGATGCGCTGGAGGAGGTCCTGGTTGACGACCAGGGTGTCGGCCAGCCAGACGAGCGTGCCGAACGTGGCGACGAAGACGACGGTGAACCCGAGCACGAAGAGCAGGGCGGCCCCGAGAACGGCCCACCGCCCGCGCTTGCGCTCTTCGCCGGCGCTGACCGCGGGCGCGTCCGCCCCGACGAGCGCGGCGAGGTACGCGAGGTACCCCGGCACGAGCGGCACCACGCAGGGCGAGGCGAAGGAGATGGCCCCGGCCAGCAGCGCGACGCCCGCAGCGAGCAGCAGCGGTCCGGAGATCGCCAGCTCGGTCACGGAGTTCACCCCGTTGAGGGTAGGCAGTGAGGTCCTGGTGAGAACGCCGGGGCCGCTTCACAGGACCTCGGTCACAGCAGATCAGGACGTAGGTCCCACCGTCAGGCGGGCTCGGCCTCCAGGCGTTGCGTGACCGGGAGCAGGTCCTGGGCCAGGACCGGCCGCAGGAACACCGCCGCCACGCGGTGTTGCTTGTCCAGGACGATCGTCGACGGGATGATGTTGCGCGGGTAGCCGCTCAGCTTGAGCAGGACCCGGCCGTCCGGGTCGTAGATCGACGGGTACGTCAGCTGCCGGTCGCGGACGAAGTCCTGGGCCACCTCGCGGGCCGGGTCGCGGACGTCGATGCCGACCACCTGGGTGCCCGGGGCCTGCTTGGCCAGCGACTCCAGCTCCGGCACCTCCGTGCGGCACGGCCCGCACCACTGACCCCACAGGTTCAGCACCACGACCTTGCCCGGGAAGTCCGCCAGCGACAGCTGCTTGCCCTCGTGCATCAGGTCGTCGCCGGCCAGGACCGGGGCGGTCTGGCGCTGGGCGACGTCGTAGGTGATGTCGACCTTGCCGCCCGGGGAGACGAAGCTGAAGCTGCTCCCCTGCACCACCGCGTCCTTGCCCGCGCTGCAGCCGGCCAGCGCAAGCACCGCCACGGCCCCGACGACCAGCCGTTTCATGCGCCGGTCACCTTCGGGTCGGTCGTGCCCGCGGGCTCGCTGTAGACGATCTCCCGCAGCGAGTCGCCGTCGAAGACCAGCGACGTCAACGACGCCAGCGAGCACTGGCGGCGGCGCGGGTCGTGCCACAGCTTCTTGCCCTCGAGGAACCGCCGCAACGTCCAGATCGGCAGCTGGTGCGACACGCACAGCGCCTCGTGACCATCCGCCGCCTCCCGCGCGCGGTGGACCGCGCCGAGCATCCGGTGCGCGATCTCCAGGTACGGCTCGCCCCACGACGGCTTGAACGGGTTGACCAGCTTCGGCCAGTGCCGCGGCTCCCGCAGCGCGCCGTCGCCGACCGCCACGTGCAGGCCCTCGAACTGGTTGCCCGCCTCGATCAGGTCCTCGTCGGTCGCGATGTCGAGCCGGTGCGCGGCGGCGATCGGGCCCGCCGTCTCCTGCGCGCGCTGCAGCGGCGACGCGACGACGTGCACGAGGTCGTGGCCCGCGACGGCCTCGGCGACCGTCAGCGCCTGGCGCTGCCCGCGCTCGGACAGCCGGTAGCCCGGCAGCCGGCCGTACAGGATCTTCTCGGGGTTGTGCACTTCGCCGTGGCGCAGCATGTGGACGACGGTCGTCACTTGACCGCCTCCGCCGCCGCGCGCGCCGCCGCGGGCAAGGCCGCTTCGATCACCGAGAACGCTTCGTCGTCCATGGCCGCGTTGACGAACCAGGCTTCGTACGCGCTGGGCGGCCCGTACACGCCCGCGTCGAGCAGCGCGTGGAAGAACGCCGGGTACCGCCACGTCTCGGACGCCTGCGCGCCGGCGTAGTCGCGCACCGGCCGGTCGCCGAAGAACACGCTCACCAGGTTGCCCGCGTACTGGACGGTGTTCGCGACCCCGGCGGCGCTCAGCTCGCGGCGGAAGAGGTCGCCGAGGCGCTTCGCGTTGGCGTCGAGCGCCGCGTACACGGCGTGGTCGGCCGCGCGCAGCGTCGCGAGGCCCGTGGCCACCGCGACGGGGTTCCCCGACAGCGTCCCGGCCTGGTAGACCGGCCCGCCCGGGGCGAGCTTGGCCATGACGTCGGCGCGGCCGCCGAAGGCCGCCGCCGGCAGGCCGCCGGACATCACCTTGCCGAACGTGTAGAGGTCGCCGGCCACGCCTTCGAGGCCGAACCAGCCCGCGCGCGAGACGCGGAACCCGGTCATCACCTCGTCCATGACCAGCAGCGCGCCGTGCTCGTGGGCGATGTCGCGCAGGCCCGCGTTGAAGCCTTCGTCCGGCGCGATCGCGCCCATGTTCCCGGCCGCGGCCTCGGTGATCACCGCGGCGATCTCACCCGGGTTGTCCGCAAAGGACTTCCGGACGGCGTCGAGGTCGTTGTAGGGCAGCACCAGCGTGTCCCCGGCCTGGGCGCCGGTGACGCCCGGCGACGTCGGCAGCCCGAGCGTCGCGACGCCGGAGCCGGCCTGGGCGAGCAGCGCGTCGACGTGACCGTGGTAACACCCGGCGAACTTCACGATCTTCGAGCGCCCGGTGAACCCGCGGGCCAGCCGGATCGCGCTCATCGTGGCCTCGGTGCCCGAGTTGACCAGCCGGATCCGCTCGACGGGTTCGACGCGGCCGATGATCTCCTCGGCCAGCTCGACCTCGCCGATCGTCGGGGTGCCGAACGACAGCCCGGACGTCGCCGCCGCGCGCGCCGCCTCGACGACGTGCGGGTGCGCGTGGCCCAGGATCATCGGGCCCCAGGAGGAGACCAGGTCGACGTAGCGGTTGCCGTCGGCGTCCCACAGGTGCGGGCCCTCGCCGCGGACCATGAACCGCGGCGTGCCGCCGACCGAGTTGAAGGCCCGGACCGGCGAGTTCACCCCGCCCGGGATGGCCGCCTTCGCGCGGTCGAACCATGCCTTGGACTGCTCGGTTCCAGTGCTCACCGCTCCAGTGTGGCAAACCCGCCTAAGATGGCCGGACGCCGCCCGGGAGGGGAACAGCCGGTGACCGATCGCGTGCCGCACCGCAACCCGTGGCTGGTGCTGGCCGGGTTCTTCGGTGTCGTCGCCGTCGTGGCCGTGGTCGCCGCACTGGCCGCGACCTCGGCGAAGGACGTCTACGCGCGGCTCGAACAGCCGTCGTGGGCGGCACCGGCGTCCTGGTTCGGTCCCGTGTGGACGGTGCTGTACGTCACCATCGCCCTGTCCGGCTGGCTGTACTGGCGCACGGACGGCGAGACCCGCGGGTTCGCCGCGTACGGCATCGGCCTGCTGGCCAACCTGCTGTGGACGCCGCTGTTCTTCGAAGGCGGCGCGGCCACGGCGGCGCTCGTCGACATCATCGTGCTGGACGTCGTCGTGGTCGTGACGATCGTCCTGTTCGGCCGCCGGTCCAGGCTCGCGGCGGTGCTGCTGGTGCCCTACCTCGCCTGGATCGGCTACGCGACCGCCCTCAACGCGGCGATCGTCGCCCTCAACTAGCGCGCCGCCTCCTGGGTGATGGCCTGCGCGGTCACCGTGCCGTCGTCGCCCGCCTGCCCCTGGACGACGACGGTCGAGCCCGGCTTGAGGTCGGCCAGCTTGCCCCGCTGGGTCACCCCGACCGCGGTCGAGTCCGATGTGGACACCTTGACGTCGGTACCCTGCGCGGTCTTGACGTACACCGTGGTGCCCTCGACGCGGTCGACCGTGCCGGTGGTGCCGCGCCCGCCGGCGCCGCGGAAGCCGCCGGCCTGCTGCCCGGGGCCGGCCTGCTGGCCGCCCTGGGTGCCGCCGGCCGGGCGGGTCGGTGCCGAGGAGGACGACGAGCCGAACGCCGCGTGCGTCCAGGCGCCGCCGCCGAACGCGATCGCGAGGACGACGAGCCCGGCCAGCACCAGCGTGCTGCGCGAGAACGGCTTGGCCGCCCGGCGCATCTCGGCGTTCAGGTCACCGTCGACCGCCGGTGCCGCCACGATCTCCTCGGCCGCACTTTCACGTGAAAGTGCAGCTTTGTGCGGCAAAGTCGCACTTTCACGTGAAAGTGCGGGGTCGGGTACGGGCGAGGACATCGGAGACTCCTTATTCGTGACGCAGCGCGTCGATCGGCCGCAGCTTGGCGGCCCGGTTCGCCGGGAAGCTGCCGAAGAACAGCCCGATCAGGGCGGATACGGCGAAAGCGAGCAGGATCGACGACGGCACCACGACGGGCTTGATCCCGGAGATGGTGAACCGGCTGCCGATCAGCCCGATCGCGACGCCGAGCAGCCCGCCGAACAGGCTGAGCATGGTCGCTTCGGCGAGGAACTGGCCGAGGATGGCCGCGCGCGGGGCGCCGATGGCCTTGCGGATGCCGATCTCGCGGATCCGCTCGGTCACCGTGACCAGCATGATGTTGGTGACGCCGATGCCGCCGACCAGCAGCGAGATCGCCGCGACCGCGGCCAGCAGCACGGTGAACGTCTCGGTCGCCGACGTCCGGGTCGCGAGCAGCTGCTCGGAGTTCTGGATCTGGTAGTCGGCGGTGCCGCCGAGCCGGATGCCGTGACGGGCGTTGAGGATCGCGGTGATCTCGGACTGGGCCAGCGAGACGGAGTCGGCGCTCGTGGCCTGGACGGCGATCTGGCTGAGGCTGCCGTACCCGGCGAGGGAGTTCTGGACGGCCGAGATCGGCGCGATGGCGACGTCGTCGGCGTTCTGCAGCCCGGTGCTGCCCTTGGCCTGCAGCACCCCGACCACGGTGAACTGGATGCTGTTGAGCAGCACGTTCCTGCCGACCGGGTCAGCGGTGCCGAAGATCGACTCCGCCGTCGTCGGGCCGAGCACGACGACCTTCCGCGCGGCCGTGACGTCTTCGGCGGTGAACAGCTGCCCCTGGGCGAGGTCACGGTTCGTCGTCGCGAAGTACGCCGGTTCGGTGCCCGCGACGCTCGAGATGTCGTACGACGTCTGCCCGTAGGTCGCGGTCGCCGTCGTGTTCACCACCGGCGACGCGGCCTTGACGTCGGGGGCGCCGACGGGGTCGACGAGCGCGTGGGCGTCCTGCACGGTCAGCGGCCGCGCGGACGCGCCCTGCCCGCCGCCGCGCGCCGGCGAGACGTTGACGACGTTGGTGCCCAGGCCCTGGATGCTGGCCGCGATGGCCGCGGACGCGCCGTTGCCGACCGCGACGAGCAGGATCACCGCGGCGACGCCGATGGTGATGCCGAGCGTGGTGAGCGCCGAGCGCAGCTTGTTCGCGGTGAGCCCGCGGACGGCGAAGCGCAGGATTTCGAGGAGGTTCACGAGACCGCTCCCACGGCGCGCGTGACCTCGTCCGACACGATGAGCCCGTCGTCGACCCGCACCACGCGGTGCGCGTGCGCGGCGACCTCGTCCTCGTGCGTGATGACGACGATGGTGCGCCCGAGGGAGTTGAGCCGGTCGAACACACCGAGGACGTCTTCGGTGCTGCGCCGGTCGAGGTTGCCGGTCGGCTCGTCGGCCAGCAGCATCGCCGGGCCGGTGACCAGCGCCCGCGCCACGGCGACGCGCTGGATCTGCCCGCCGGACAGCTCGCTGGGCAGGTGCTTGGCCCGGTCGGACAGCCCCACCATCTCCAGCGCCGCCAGCGCGCGCCGCCGCCGCTCCGACCGCTTGAGTCCACTGTAGACGAGTGGAAGCTCCACATTGGACAACGCGGACGTCCGCGGCACCAGGTTGAAGGACTGGAAGATGAAACCGATCTTCCGGTTGCGCAGCAACGCCAATTGCCGCTCGTTCAGCCGTCCGACGCCGAAGCCGTCCAAGAGGTACTGGCCGGACGTCGGGACGTCGAGGCAGCCCAGCATGTTCAGCAGCGTCGACTTCCCCGAGCCGGAGGCACCCATGATGGCGACGTACTCGCCCGGCCAGACGGTGAGCTCGACGCCGCGCAGGGCGTGCACCGCCGTCTCGCCGGCGCCGTAGGTCTTGCGCAGCCCGGAGACCGCGATCACCGGCTTCACCCGCGGCCGCCGAATCCGCCGCCGGCACCCGTGCCCGTGCCGCGCTGGCCGCCGCCCGGGAACCCGCCGGTCCCGCCGCCGGGGAACCCGCCGGTGCCGCCCGTCCCGGTGCCGGTCCGGCCGGTGCCGGTGGCCGAAGACGTCCCGGTGAGCACGACGTTCTCGCCCTCGGTCAGCCCGGAGGTGATCTGCACGGTCGACTCGCCGCGGAGGCCGACCTGCACCTGACGCGTCACGTTCCGGCCGTTCTCCTGCACGGTGACGACGTTGGTGTTGCCCGCGGTCGTCACGGCCGCGGCCGGCACGCTCAGCGCGTTGTCGGCGGAGGCGACGGTGATCACGACGCTCGCGGACTGGCCGGGCCGCAGCCCGTCCGGCGGGTCGGTCAGCGCGAGCTGGGCGCCGTAGGAGACGACGCTGCCGCTCGTGGTCGGGGTCAGGTTGACGCTCGACACGGTGGCCTGGACCGGCTTGTCCGGCAGCGCGTTGAGCGTCACCGTGGCCTTCTGGCCGGCCTTGACCTTGCTGACGTCGATCTCGGCGACCGAGGTGTTCACGACCAGGCCGGTCATGTTCGTGATGGTGATGAAGCCGCTGCTGCCGGAGCTGGAACTGCTCGACGCGGCGCTGCTCGACGAGCCCTGGCCGCCCTGACCGCTGCCGCTCGACGACGGGGAACTGCCGGCGCTGCTGCTCGCCGAGCCGCTGGAGGACTGCTGCCCGACGGTGCCGTTGACCGCGGTGACGGTGCCGGCGCCGGGCGCGTAGAGCGTCGTGTTGTCCAGGGTTTCCTGCGCGGTCTGGACGTCCAGCTGGGCCTGGTCGAGCTTGGCCTGCGCCGAGGTGACGCTGTTCGCCGCCGATTGCGTGCCGTTCTGGCTGTTCTGCCCGGTCGCCGGGGTGTCTTCGGCGTCTTCGGCGGAGTCCAGGCTGTCCTGGGCGACCGCGAGGTTCGCCTTCGCGACCTGAAGCTGTTTCGCCGCCTGCGTGCTGTCGATGGTGGCGAGCTTCTGGCCGGCGCTCACGACGTCGCCGACCTTCACGTCGATCGACGTGACCTTGCCGGCGCCCGAGAAGTTCGCCGCGCCGGTGTAGCTGCTGGCGAGCGTCCCGGCGGCGGAGATGGTCTCGGTGACCGTCGCCCGCCGCACCGGGGTGCTGCGCGACTGCGCCTGCGCCGTGCTCGGTTCGGGGCTGAATGCCTGGTATATCCCGAAACCGGCCCCGGCCAGCAGTACGACCAGAGCACCGTTGATCACCCATGCCTTCGAGGCACGCCCGCGCGTCATGCGGCTACCTTGGGACCGCCGCTTAGCAATTGACTGGGGGTTCCCTGTGCGGGAGCTGTGTATCAGTCCTTGCGCTTGAGCTGCCGCGCACGCATCGCGAGCAGCAGCTGACGCACCGCGTCGACCAGCAACAGCGCGGCCACGGTGCCGAGCCCGATGGCCGCGGCGAGCGACCCGCCGAAGTACCGGTGGGACTCGAGCACGGCGCCGTCGTCGGTGCGGGTGACGACGGTGGCGGCGCCGGAGTGCCAGAGCGCGTAGGCCGCCCACCCGGCGGCCACGGCCAGCACGACTTCCACGACGGCGACGAGCAGCCGCCACGGCTTGTTCAGCCGGGCCTGCGGGCCGGGTTCTTCCGGCGGCCAGAGCTCGGCCCCGGTGGGCTGCGGAAGGTCGATCACAGCGGGGATTTTCTCATGCTTCCGTCGGCGTCGCCCGGACGAGCCGGTCGAGCGCGTCCTGCAGGGCCTCGACGTCCTTCGCCCACGCCAGCACGACGGTGCCGTCCGCGAGCTCCACCGGCAGCGAGTCGTACTTCCGCGGCACCGACCAGCCGCCCCCGAGCACGCGGGCGCCGACCGGGGCACCGACGTCCGTCACCGAGGCGAGCTGGTCCGCCGGGACCTTCTCGCGGCCCTGGCGAAGCTGCTTCGTCGTCACCTCGAGGGAGAGGAAGCGGCGTCGCGCGTACACCCACGGCACCGTGATCACGCACAGCCCGGCGCCGACCAGCAGCCAGCCGACGACGTGCACCGGACCGCCCGTCACCAGCTCGAACAGCGCGCCGACGACCGCGAACACCGGGCCCCAGACGACGGCGCCCCAGCTCACACCGGACTCGGCGTAGAGCCGGTCGCTCACGGCTTGCGGCCGGCCTTCGGGAAGTAGCTCGCGACCGACGGCAGGTACATCATCACCAGCGCGATCACGAACAGCAGCACCGAGACCAGCGTCAGGTAGTTGATGATCGGCGCGATCGTCATGATCAGCAGCAGCATCACGATCGGCAGGATGGTCAGCACCGTCCGGGCCGAGCGGGTGCCTTCGCGGGCCTTGTACGCGAAGAGCAGGAACAGCAGCACGAACACGACCGCGCCGCCGAGCAGGTACCACAGCAGCGTCGTGACGCCGTCCGCGATCATCTGCGGCGTGTACTTCGAGTCGGTGGTCGCCTTCACGAACTGGTCGATGACGGCCGACTTGCTGCTCAGCAGCTGGACGTAGCTGAGGATAAGCACCACGCCACCGGCGAGCCACAGCCAGAACGACAGGGCCACCGGCCGCGGCGGCGTCGCCTTGGGCGCCTTCTGCCCCGGCAGCACCGGATCCGGCGAGCGGCCCTTTTTGCGGCGTTCGTCGTCGGTCAGACCGGTGAGGTCCTCTTTGTCTTCCACGGCCAGGACTCTAACGGGTCAGTCCAGCCAGGCAGCAGCTTCCGCGGCCCAATAGGTGAGGATCATGTCGGCACCCGCCCGGCGGATCGAGGTGAGCACCTCGAGGACGGTCCGTTCCCGGTCCAGCCAGCCGTTCGCCGCGGCGGCTTCGACCATCGCGTACTCGCCCGAGATGTTGTACGCGGCCACCGGCACCGGCGAGATGTCCGCCGCCGCCTTGATCACGTCCAGGTAGGCCAGCGCCGGCTTGACCATGACCATGTCCGCGCCCTCGGCGAGGTCCAGCTCGATCTCGCGCAGCGCTTCGCGGGCGTTGCCCATGTCTTGCTGGTAGGTCTTGCGGTCGCCCTTGAGCTGCGAATCGACGGCCTCGCGGAAGGGGCCGTAGAACGCGCTGGCGTACTTCGCGGAGTAGGCGAGGATGGCCTTGTCGCTGTGCCCGACCTCGTCGAGTGCCCGCCGGATGACACCGATCTGGCCGTCCATCATCCCGGACGGCCCGAGCACGTGCGCCCCGGCTTCGGCCTGCGCGACGGCCATCTCGGCGTACAGCCGCAGGGTGGCGTCGTTGTCGACCCCGCCGTCGGCGTCCAGGACGCCGCAGTGGCCGTGGTCGGTGAACTCGTCGAGGCAGGTGTCGGCCATCAGCACGGTGGCGTCACCGAGCTCCTGCCGCAGATCGCGCAGGGCGACGTTGAGGATCCCGTTTTCGTCGACGGCCCCGGAGCCCTCGGCGTCGCGGGTCTGCGGGATGCCGAAGAGCATGAGCCCCCCGACCCCGGCGTTGACCGCGTCGACGGCGGCCTTCCGCAGCGTGTCCCGGGTGTGCTGGACAACGCCCGGCATGCTCGAGATCGGCCGCGGCGAGTCGAGCCCTTCGGCGACGAACATCGGGAGGATCAGCTGGCGTGGCCGCAGCGTGGTTTCGCCCACCAGCCTGCGCATGGCCGGGGTGGTGCGAAGCCTGCGGGGACGATGCTCGGGGAACACTCCGACCAGGTTACTCCGGTCGTTTCCGCGAAAGCGTGAAGGCCACCTCGAGGAGCTCAAGGTGGCCTTCACGAACTACGCGCACCTCAGGAGCGGCGCGCCCGCTTCGCCTTCCGCGGCGGCGGCAGCGCACCCTCGGCGCGAAGCCGCGCCGCGTGCTCCGCCAGCGCGTCCACCAGGTGCGGCACGTCGGCCTTCTCCGGCTGGACGTCCACTCGCAGCCCGAACTCGACGGCGGTCTCCGCCGTCTTCGGGCCGATGCACGCGACCAGCGTGCGGGTGTGCGGCTTGCCGGCGATGCCGACCAGGTTCCGCACGGTCGAAGACGAGGTGAAGCAGACCGCGTCGAAACCGCCGGTCTTGATCATCTCGCGGGTCTCGGCGGGCGGCGGCGCGGCGCGGACCGTGCGGTACGCCGTCACGTCGTCGATTTCCCAGCCGCGCTCGCGCAGGCCGGCCGACAGCGTCTCCGTGGCGATGTCGGCCCGCGGCAGCAGCACGCGGTCGACCGGGTCCAGGACGTCGTCGTACGGCGGGAACTCGGCCAGCAGGCCTTCCGAGGACTGCTCGCCCGAGGGGATCAGCTCCGGGATGATGCCGAACGAGCGCACCTTCGCCGCCGTCGATTCGCCGACGCAGGCGATCTTCACGCCGGAGAACGCACGGGCATCGAGCCCGAACTCCTCGAACTTCTCCCACACCGCGCGGACCGCGTTGGTGGAGGTGAAGACGATCCACTGGTAGCGGCCGTCGACCAGGCCCTTGACCGAGCGCTCCATCTGCGCCGGGCTGCGGGGCGGCTCGACCGAGATGGTCGGGACCTCGTGCGACGTCGCGCCGTGGCCGCGCAGGCGCTCGGCCATCTCGCCGGCCTGCTCCTTGGTGCGCGGAACCAGGACTTTCCAGCCGTAGAGCGCGCGCGACTCCCACCACGACAGCTTCGAGCGCTGCCCGGCGGCCTGGCCGATCGTGACGATCAGCGGGCCGACGAGCTCGCCGGCGTCGTTGGCGACCTTCTCGAGCGTGGTGTCGAGGGTGCGCTGGGTGTTGATGGTGCCGTTCGCGGTCACCGCGACCGGGGTCGACGCCGGGACGCCGTTGCCGGTCAGCGCCGACGCGGCCTCGGCCAGGTGGGCCGACGTCGCGTGCAGCACCAGCGGGCCGGGCGCGGCGGCCAGTGCCGCCCAGTCGACGTCGCCGCGGACGTCGACCTCGGTGTGCGTGCCGCCCAGCGCGACGCCCGCGTACGCCGGGACGGCCGCAGCCGGGGAGACACCCGGGATGACGTCGAACACGGCGCTCGTGCGCGCGACCGCCTGGACCTCGGCCACCACGGCCGGGGTGGTCAGCGGGTCGCCCGCGACCAGCCGCAGCACCAGCCGGCCGGCCTTCGCTTCGGCGGTCAGGTCCTTGGCGACCTCGGTGGCCTCGCCGACGGCGGGCCGGACCTCGGCGCCCTCGGCGGCCATGGCCAGCACGGCCTGGGGCACGTCGGGGTCGGTCACCACGACCTCGGCCTTGGTCAGCAGCTCCTGGGCACGGACCGTGAGCAGGCCGGCGTCGCCGGGCCCGGAGCCCACGAACGCTACGCGCCCGGTGGTTTTTCGCGCGGGGGTCATCTGTGCGTTTCTCCTCTTGCGGCGGCCGCGCGGGGTCGCACGGACGCAGGTCTCCTACGTCTTCTTCGAAGCGCTCGCGAGAGCGCTACTGAGCGGGACCGGAGAGGGCTCCGGCTCCGAGGTCCAGCAGCTCGGCGGCCAGGTCCTTGCCCAGCTGGGCAGCCTGGTCCTTGTCGGCCAGCGCGGAGGCCCGGACCATGTCCACCGCGCCGTTCTCGCCGTCCACCGCGGCGGTGCCGCGCAGCGAGATCCGTTCCACGACCTTGCCGTCGGCGTCGAGATCTTCGACGATCTCGGCGAGCGCGCCCACCGGCGCGCTGCACCCCGCCTCGAGCGCGGCCAGCAGGGCCCGCTCGGCCGTCACCGCGACCCGCGTGCCCTCGTCGTCCACTGTGGACGCGAGCAGCTGCTCGATGTCCACGTCGGCGGACCGGCACTCCACCGCCAGCGCGCCCTGTGCGGGCGCGGGCAGCATCTGGATCGGGTCGAGGGTCTCGGTGATCACCTCGACCAGTCCGACCCTGGCCAGTCCGGCACGCGCGAGCACCACGGCGTCGAGCTCGCCGTCAGTCACCTTGCGCATGCGGGTGTCGATATTGCCGCGAATCGGCACGATTTCCAAACCGAGACCCAGCGCGCGCAGCTGCGCGGTGCGCCGGGCGGCGCCGGTGCCCACTGTGGACCCCGGCGGCAGCTCGCCCAGCGTGAGGCCGTCACGCGCGATCAACGCGTCCCGCGGGTCTTCCCGCGGCGGCACGGCGGCCAGCGTGATGCCCGGCTCCGGCGCGGTCGGCAGGTCCTTGTACGAGTGGACGATGACGTCGACTTCGCCGCGCAGCAAGGCTTCCCGCAGCGCGGAGGTGAACACGCCGACACCGATCGTCGCGATCGGCGCCATCGACTTGTCGCCGGGGGTGGTCACCTTGACGATCTCGACCTCGACGCCGGTGGCGCGCAGCGCGTCGGCCACCGTGCCGGTCTGGGTCAGCGCGAGCTTCGAACCACGCGTGCCCATGCGAATGACTCTGGTCACTACTACTTCTTCTCTGGTGGGGGCTTCGGGCTCGCCACGGCGGCCGGTGCCTGCGGGTCGAGGCAGAACAGTTCTCGCAACGCGTTCGCGTAGTCGGTTTCGGCCGTCTCGGCGGCCAGCTGCTTGACCCGCACCGTCGGCGCGTGCAGCAGCTTGTCGACCACCCGGCGGACCGTGCGGCCGACCTCTTCGCGAACGGCGCCGTCCAGCTGGGGGAGCCGGTTGTCCAGCCGGAGCAGCTCGGCGTCGACGACCTCGGCCGCGCGCTTGCGCAAGGCCGTCACGGTCGGCGTCACCTCGGCGCTGCGCTGCCCGGCGAGGTAGTCGCGCACCTCGTCGAGGACGATCCCGGTCGCCTTCGCCGTCTGGCGCTCGGTGGTCGGGGTGCCGGCTTCGCGCATCCGGCGCTGGACGGTGGCCAGGTCGACCACCCGGACGTCGGCGAGCTCGCCGACCTCGGGGTCGACGTCGCGGGGCAGGCCGAGGTCGCAGACGACCAGGGCGCGGCCGCCGCGGGGCAGCACGTGGGCGGGGCCGAAGACGGCGTCCTGCGCGCCGGTGCAGCAGATCACGACGTCGGCGTCGCGGACCGCGTCGGCCACGCCGGACAGCGGCACCGCGCGGGCGGGCACGCCCTGCTCGGTGACGTTCGCGGCGAGCCGGCGGGCGCGGGCGTCGGTGCGGTTGGCGACGGTGATCTCGCCGATTCCGGCCTTGCGCAGCTGCGACGCGCTCAGCGCGCCCATCGAGCCGGCGCCGACGATGACGGCGTGCTTGCCGGCGACGTTCCCGGCCGCGGCGAGCGCTTCGGACACGACCGACGCGCCGAGCTGGTCCAGCCCGGTCTCGGTGTGGACGCGCTTGCCGACGCGCAGCGTCGTCTGGATCAGCTCGTGGAGCGTGCGGCCGACGGTGCCGGCCTCGCGCGCGGTGGCGTAGGCGGACCGGATCTGGCCGAGGATCTGCGTCTCGCCGACGACCATCGAGTCGAGACCCGAGGTGACCGAGAACAGGTGCTCGATCGCGGCGCCGGCGTAGTGGACGTACAGGCTGTCGTAGAGCTCGGCGGGTTCCATCCCGGCCTGGCGGGCGAGCACGTCGGAGACGTCGTTGAGGCCGCCGTGGAACGTCTCGACGACCGCGTAGACCTCGATGCGGTTGCACGTCGAGACGAGCATGACCTCACTGACGTGCTGGGCCTGCTGCAGCTCGTCGAGGATCTTGCCGATCTCGGGCGCGGGGATCGCGACGCGCTCGAGCGTGCTCAGCTCCGCGCTGCGATGCGAGAGACCGACCGCCAAAACGCTCATGAGCGCACCACCATTTCCCGTCCGCCGTCCGGACCCGAGCCGTTCCGCCTGCCGTTCCCATTCTCGGACGGCGCACCGTGGGGGCGTAATCCGGAATTGCCCTGATCCGCGGCGGCGGCGTCGTCCGCGCGGCGGGCCACATGGAACGAGAGTATCTGCAGCTCGACGGCCAAATCCACTTTGCGGACCTCGATGTGAGCAGGAACCTGCAGCACGACCGGGGCGAAGTTGAGGATGCACTGGACACCGCCCGCGACCAGGCGGTCACACACCGATTGCGCCGCGGTGGGCGGGGTGGCGATCACGCCGATGGAGATGCCGCGCTCGGCGCAGATCCGCGGGATGTCGTCCATGTGCGACACCGGGAGGCCGCCGACCGGCACGCCGATCAGGTCCGCGTCCAGGTCGAACAGGGCCTCGACCGGGAAACCGCGCCCCGGGAAGCCGCCGTAGTTGGCCAGCGCGTGACCCAGGTTGCCGATCCCGACCACGGCCACCTTGTGCTGCCGGGTCAGGCCGAGGATGCGCTCGATCTGGCTCACCAGGACGCCGACTTCGTAGCCGACGCCGCGGGTGCCGTAAGAGCCGAGGTAGGAGAGATCTTTGCGCAATTTCGCGGAATTCACGCCCGCGGCTTGGGACAGCTCTTCGCTCGACACCGTCGTCGCGCCCTGGTCGCGCATACCGGACAGCACCCGCAGGTAGACGGCGAGCCGCGCGACGGCCGCTTCGGGGATCGACTTCGCCCGGACGGCCTCGGGGGCATCCCCGTTGCGCCCGGCGGGGACGGCCGGGATCTCGGCGGTGGGGGCGTTGTCGGCGTCCGGGGTGCCCGGGCGACGGGGCCGTCGCGGCGCCCGGCCCGGGGAGTCCGCCGCGTCGCGCCTCCCCCGCTGTGTCACCACGCCCGTCGTCTCCTGCCCGCTGTGCACCCGGCGGCCATCGCCACGGCCGTGCCGAACTGTGTCTTGACCCAGGACGCGGAGTCCGGTTCGATGCCGGACCGCCCGGGGGCGATGGCCAATACGGTAGACCACTTGTGAACGCACGCACAAAGTCACTGGTCGGAGGCGGTTCCCGGGGGCTGGGACGGGCCGCGCGATCATGACACGGCGTCAGAATCCTTGCCGGGCAGGCACTTCCGGCCCTCAGCTCGCGTCGAGGCTCACCGAGTGCCAGCCGGTCGCGCCGTCCGGGACCGGGTCCGCGCGGTTCTCCGTCTGCGTGTACCCGTCCTGGTCGGTGGCCCGGACGAACGCCTGGTGCGTCCCCGCCGGCACGTCGAGCTCGGCCCACCACATCCGCCAGGTGTCCTTGCTCACCTCCGCCGACAGCTCCGCCGGGCGCCAGGCGCCCTGGTCCAGGCGGACCTCCACCTTCGCGATGCCCGTGTGCTGCGCCCACGCCGTCCCCGCCAGGCGGACCTTGCCGGCGCTCACGCGGGCGAACCCGGTCGGCGTGTCGATGCGGGACTCCGTCTTGATCGGCGCCTGCTCGCCCCAGCCGCGGCTGAGCCAGTACGCCTGCCGGTCGCTCCACTTCGTGAACTCCAGCGACTGGACCCACTTCGTCGCCGACACGTACCCGTACAGGCCGGGGATGACGATCCGCGCCGGGAAGCCGTGCTCGACCGGCAGCGGCTCGCCGTTCATGCCGATCGCCAGCATCGCGCCGCGCTGGGGGTCGAGGGCGACGTTCGCCGGGGTGCCGCACGTCCAGCCGTCGACGCTGGTGGCGAACATCTGCTCCGCACCTGCCTGCACGCCCGCCTGGTCCAGCAGGTCCACCAGGTCGACGCCGATCCAGCTGGCGTTCGAGATCAGCGGGCCGCCGACCTCGTTGGACACGCACGTCAGCGTCACCCGGCGTTCGACCAGCGGGCGGCTGCGGATGTCGGCGTAGGAGAACGTCACCTCGCGGTCGACCAGCCCGTGGATGCGCAGGCTCCAGTCCTCGGTCCGGATCTGCGGCACGACCAGCGCGGTGTCGATACGGTAGAAGTCGCCGTTCGGCGTGATGAACGGCGGTGAGCCCAGCTTCGCGAAGTCGGCGTCCGGGGGCAGCGGCGGCGCGGTGCGCGCCGGCACGAGCGGGCCGACGGCGGCCCGGGAGTCCTCGGCGTTCGAGCTGGTCCCGGCCACCTGGCCGACGACCGCCGCGACGCCCGAGCCCGCGACCACGCCGACCCCGGCGCGCAGAAACTTCCGCCGCGACGCCCCCGCATCCGCACTTTCACGTGAAAGTGCGGCCCCCTGGTGCGCACTTTCACGTGAAAGTGCGGTCCGGTGCAGCCAGGTGAACACCGCCAGACCGGCGACCAGCGCGGCGACCGGCGCGAGCAGCGAGACCTGCCCGAGGTCGGAGCGCGCGTAGACGGCGGCGACGCCGGCCGCGCCGAGCACGAAGACCAGGATCTGACCGGCCCGCGGCGTCCGGCGCGAGAGCTGCCCGGCCAGCAGCGCGAACAGCACCAGCACCACGGCGAGCCCGAGCTTGAGCACCGGCTTGTCCCAGGTGCCCAGCGTCCGCTCGGCCCACTTCACGATGCCGGTGGGGCTGTGGTCGATGACGTAGTTGGCCACCGCGATGAACGGCGAAGCCGTGTAGCCGACGAAGCCCGCGACGAGGTGTCCCACGCCGAGCGCGGCGGCCAGCGCGAGGATCCCGATCAGGGTCGCGACCGGCAGCGAAAGCCGGCGCGTCTCCGGGGGCGCGTCCTGCAGAGTGCTCACGCCTCCATCTTCGGAGCAGAAGCGTGAAGAGGCTGCTCGGAAGCGCTTACGGACGTGTTACGGCTCAGGCGAGGGCTCGCCTGAGCCGGTCCTCCTCGACGCGCCAATAGCCGTGCTCGGCGCCGTCGACCAGGATCACCGGGACGCGGTCGCCGTACTCCGCGCGCCACTCCGGGTCCGTGTCGACGTCCTCGGCCCGCCAGCCGACGCCGAGCTCCCCGCAGATCCGCGCGACCTCGGCCTCCGCGACCTCGCAGAGGTGGCAGCCCTCGCGGCCCATGACCGTCACTTCGTGCGCCATGGCGTCTTTCTTACCGCAGCCGCAGGCGGCGCAGCTTCCCGGTGGCCGAGTGCGGCAGCGACTCGGCGAACTCGACCAGGTGCGGCACCTTGTACCCGGCCAGGTGGCCCGCGCAGTGGTCGACGACCTGCTGCTCGGACAGCGCCGCGCCGGCCGCCGGCACCACGAACGCCTTCACCGCTTCGCCGCTGCGCTCGTCGACGACCCCGACGACGGCGGCTTCGGCCACCTCCGGCAGCTGCCCGATGACCTCCTCGACCTCGCGCGGGAAGACGTTGAAGCCGTTGACGATGATCAGGTCGTTGGCCCGGTCGACCAGGTGCAGGTCGCCGTCGACGTCGAGGTAGCCGACGTCACCGGTGCGGAACCAGCCCTCGGCGTCGGGCCCGTGCTCGCCGTCGGGCCAGTAGCCGGAGAAGAGGTTCGCGCCGCGGATCGACACCAGCCCGGTCTCGCCCTCGGCCTCGAAGACGTCGTCGACGTCGTCCGGGTCGAGCGGCACGGCCTGGTCGGTGCCGTCGCTGTCGACCAGCCGCAGCTCGATCCCGGGCAGCGGCCGCCCGACCGAGCCCGGCTTCGGGTAGCCCGTGACCAGCGTCGACGTCACCACCGGCGCGCATTCGGTGAGGCCGTAGCCCTCGAAGACGTCGAGGCCGGTCGCCTCGCGGATCGCGCCCAGCACCTTCGGGTGCAGCGGCGCGGCGCCCGAGGTCATCCGCCGGACGGTGGCCAGGCCCTGGCGCAGTTCGTCGGCGCCGAGCGCGGCGAACTCGGCGTACATGGTCGGGACGCCGGTGATCGTGGTGACGCCGAGTTCGGCGCAGTCGGCCAGGGTGCGCTGCGCCTCGAAGCGCTCCGACAGGACGGCGGTCGCGCCGACGGCGACGGCCTGCAGCAGGCCGGGCCCGAGGCCGTAGACGTGGAAGAGCGGGATGGTGAGCAGCACGCGGTCGTCGTGCTCCAGGACGCCTTCGACGCCGCTGATCTGCTCCAGGTTCGCCAGCAGCGCGCGGTGCGAGAGCATCACTCCACGCGGCGGCCCGGTGGTGCCCGAGGTGTAGGAAACGACCGCGATGTCCTCGCCGGCCCGGCCGGCATCGACGAATTCGACTACTCCATCCGGGCCACCCGACGGCGTGAGCCCGCTCACCCCGGCCGGCAATTCCGCTTCGGCGTCGCGCTGGATGACAACCTTGGCACCGCTGTGCTCGAGCAGCTTCTCGAGCTCCGGGCCGGGTACCTGCGGCGACAGCGGCACGACGACCGCGCCCGCGCGCAGCGCGCCGAAGAACGCGACCGCGAAGTCGACCGACGTCGGGAGCCGCAGCGCGACCGGGTCGCCGGGTGCGACCCCCGCGTCCGCGAGCACCTGGGCCTGGACCTGGGCGGCGGCTTCGAGCTGCCGGTGGGTCAGGACACGGCCGGTTCCGGTTTCGCGCACGGCCGGGTGGTCCGGCCACGTGGCCGCGGCCCGCGAGAGCAGCCCACCGACACCCGACGTCGTCCCCTCTGGAGCACTCACCCGCGGCCCGCCTTTCTCCGATCCCGGCCAAAGCGTTGCAAGTCTGTCATTCGGAGCGACGTCATGGGTGCTGACCGCGAGCGTCGCTTCTACGCAACCCCGGAGCCACTACCTACTTCGCGGTAACCTACGTATGCTGCACTGCGTCGCGGGGTGGTGTTGATCACCGCCGCGACCGGAGAGAGGGAGTCGCCGTGACGAACTTGCTTGCCCACGAAGTCGTGGGGCACGCGAGCCGGCAGGCCCCTGCTCGTCCGGGTTCCGGGGGTACCGTGGCCCGCAGGGCCAGCTTCGCCGCCGGAGGTGCCGCCCGATGACCGTGCCGACCGCCGTGAGCCGCGGGCCCGTCTTCATGTTCGCCGAGCGCGTGTTCGGCCGATCCTCGACGGTGCCGGTGAGCAGGCAGGCGTCCGACGACGAACGCGCCGAGGCCGCGAAGGCCGAGGCGTGGGAGCTCGTGCGCGCCGCGCAGGACGGCGACACGTCCGCCTTCGGCCGCCTCTACGACCGCTACGTCGACGTCGTGTACCGGTACGTGCTGTTCCGGCTCGGCGACCGCGACCTGGCCGAAGACGTCACCAGCGAGACGTTCCTGCGCGCGCTGCGCCGGATCACGTCGGTGAGCTACCAGGGGCGTGACGTCGGCGCCTGGTTCGTCACCATCGCCCGCAACCTCGTGCTCGACCACGTGAAGTCGAGCCGGTTCAAGCTCGAGGTCGTCACCGACGAGGTGACCGAGCCCGGCTCGGCGCCGTTCAGCGTCGGCGCGACCGCGCAGGCGGGCCCCGAGCAGGAGGCCATCACCCGCGCGACCCGCGCCGAGCTGCTGCGCTGCGTCGCGGAACTGGGCGACGACCAGCGGGAATGCATCATCCTGCGTTTCCTGCAGGGCCTGTCGGTGGCGGAGACGGCCGCGATCATGAACCGCAACGAGGGTGCGATCAAGGCGCTCCAGCACCGGGCGGTACGCCGATTGGCACAACTTCTCCCCACCGGATTGCGCTGATCCCGCGAACTTTCCGGTCCGTCGACCGGAACCGGTAACCCCGGCGCCTTCTTAATCGTTACTCCTGCCAGACCGGTGTCAGGACCGGCCATGGCCCGGATGGAGCTGCGCAGTGAGGTTTGCGCGTGAGCGAGCCGAGATCGACCGGTTCGCGCGTGCCCTGGAGCCGTCCCCGGTACGCCGGGACGGCGAGTTCGCCGACGAACTGGTTCTCGTCGGCGCACTGCGCGACCTCGGTGCGGCCGGGGCGCCCGACCTGGAAACCCGGCAGCGGATCCGCGCGGAGATCGCGGGCCGCCTGGAGACGGCGGCGGCCACCCCGCGTCGGAGGTGGCGGCCGCGGACCGCCGACCTGGTGGCCGCCGCGCTCTTCCTGGTCCTGGTCCTCTCGGGCCTGACGCTGGTGCTGTCCCGGAGCGCGTTGCCCGGTGACGCGCTGTACAGCGTGAAGCGCGCCGGGGAGTCGACGGCGCTGGGCCTGACGTTCGGCGACCAGGCCAAGGCGCAGAAGCACCTGGAGTTCGCCACCAACCGGATCACCGAGCTCGGCGAGCTGGCCAGGGAAGACGCGAGCCAGGCCGACTACCGGACCGCGTACGACGACTTCGCCGCCGACCTGAAGGCGGGCGTCGCCCAGCTGGCCACGGTGGCCACCAGCGACGGCGGCGGGGCGCAGGCACTCGCCGACGTCCGGCTGTGGGCGCGCAACCAGGCCGCGCGGCTGACCTCGCAGCCGCTCCCGGCCGACGCGACGCCGGTGTTCGGCGACGTCCGCGACCTGCTGGGCAAGGTCCAGGAGCGCACGAGCGGGCTGGTGGCACGGCTGAACTGCTACGAGATCACCACCGGCACGTCCGACGAGCTGGGGCTGCTCCCGGCGACCGGCGAGTGCACGGCCCGGCCGGCCCCGGCCGCGGGCGAGCAGCCGTCGTCCGGGCCGTCGTCGTCGGTGCCGGGCGAAAGCACCGCACCGCTCGCGACGGGCACGCAGCTGCCGCCTTCGGACGCGGCGGCCACCCCGGGCATCCCGGCCCCGACCGGCGGCGTGACGCCCCCGCCGGTGTACAGCGGCCCGACGACGAGCACACGGCCGCCGTCGACCACCCCGGTGACGTCGACGCCGCCGCTGGTTTCGATCCCGCCGTTGCTGCCGGGCCTGCCGCCGATCGTGATCGGCTGAGGTCCGGGCCACACCTGCGACGGGGCGGTGGGCGGATCGCTACGCTGTGCGAAGGACCCGGACGTGGGCAGACGTGACGTGGAGGCGGTGTGCGTGTCAGCGTGGCGTGGCAGGGATAAGAGTCAGGAGCTGGAACGGCTCGCCGCGCTCGCGGGCGAGGCGTCGGCCGAGGCCGCCCACGCCCGAGTGGTTTCCGAACCCCCCTCGCCGCCCGCACCGCCGGACCTGACCGCGGCGGCGTTCTTCGACGTGGACAACACGATGATGATGGGCGCGTCGATCTTCTACTTCGCCCGCGGGCTCGCCGCGCGCAAGTTCTTCACCTCCGCCGACCTGGCCGGGTTCGTCTGGGGCCAGATCAAGTTCCGGCTCGGCGGCCGCGAGAACAAGGAAGACATCAAGACCCACCGCGAGCGCGCACTGTCCTTTGTGGCCGGCCGCACGGTGGCGGAGCTGACGTCGATCAGCGAAGAGATCTACGACGAGCTGATGGCGGACAAGATCTGGTCCGGCACCCGCGCGCTGGCCCAGATGCACCTGGACGCCGGCCAGCGCGTCTGGCTGGTCACGGCGACCCCGATCGAGCTGGCGGCGATCATCTCCCGCCGGCTCGGCCTCACCGGCGCGCTGGGCACGGTCGCGGAGACGCGTGACGGTGTCTACACGGGACGCTTGGTGGGCGACCTGCTGCACGGCCGCGCGAAGGCGCACGCGGTGCGGGCGCTGGCGTCCCGCGAAGGCCTGAACCTCAAGCGCTGCACGGCGTATTCGGACTCGGCCAACGACATCCCGATGCTGTCGGCGGTGGGCACGGCGGTGGCGGTCAACCCGGACGGCGGCCTGCGCGACGTGGCCCGCGCCCGCGGCTGGGAGATCCGCGACTTCCGCACCGGCCGCAAGGCGGCGAAGATCGGCGTGCCGTCAGTGCTGGGCGCGGGCGCTTTGGCGGGTGCGGTGGCGGCGGGCATGGCCTACCGCCGCCGCTGATCCCGGTGCAAGGTCGTCAGCCGCGGAAGACCGACTTCCGCTGGGAAAGGCGCTGGTACAGCGTCTGCTGGATCGACTCGCGGACCTGGTCGGTCAGCTGGAAGACCAGCATCGGGTCCTCCACCGCCTCCGGCTCGAACTCGTCGGTGCGGATCGGCTCGCCGAACTCGATGCTCCACTTCGTCGGCAGCGGGAGGGCGCCCAGCAGGCCGAAGTGCGGGAAGAGCGGCGTCACCGGGAAGTACGGCAGCCCGAACATCCGCGCGAGGATCTTGATGTCGCCCAGCTTCGGGTAGATCTCCTCGGCGCCGATCACCGACACCGGGATGATCGGCACGCCGGCGCGCAGCGCGGCCGACACGAAACCGCCGCGGCCGAAGCGCTGCAGCTTGTAGCGGGAGGAGAACGGCTTGCCGATGCCCTTGAAGCCCTCCGGCCACACCCCGACCAGCTCGCCCTTGCGCAGCAGGCGTTCGGCGTCCTCGTTGCAGGCCAGCGTCTGGCCGGACTTGCGCGCGAACGACCCCACCAGCGGCACCTGGAACACCAGGTCGGCGCCCAGTCCGCGCAGGTGACGGCCGCCGGTCTCGTCGTGCACCGCGACCGCCGTCATGAGCGAGTCGAGCGGCACCGTGCCGGAGTGGTTGGACACCAGCAGCGCGCCGCCGGAGGCCGGGAGGTTCTCGACGCCGTGCGTCTCGACGCGGAACCAGTTCTTGTACAGCGCGCGCAGCGGCGGCAGGAACACCGCGTCGGTCAGCTCGGCGTCGAAGCCGAACTCGTCGACCGTGTAGTCGCCGGTCAGCCGGTCGCGGATGAAGCCGAGCGCCGAGCGCGCGGCGGCCGAAAGGGGCTCCTCCGGGGATTCCTTCCCCGCGCCCGGGAAGGCGACGACCGGTGCGGCCGCCTCCTCACGGAGGTCCGCCGGGGCTCCCGGCTTCGCCCGGCCCGGTCCGTGCAGGGGGATGACCTGCGCCTCGGCACCGCCCACTGTCTCCGCCTCGCTTCCGAAGTCGTCCGAGTCGTGCGGTCTGCTGTGCCAAGCGGAGCTTCGCTCCGCGCCGGGGGCTCCGCCACCCGGACCCCCGAAGGGCCTGTTCACCGGCTCTGCCCCGTCGCAGCGGCGACGAGCACCTTCCCGGCCAGGCCCGCCAGCTTGGCGCCGTCGAGCACCGGCCGGAGGCCGCGTCCGACGATGTAGTCGTCGAACGCCTCTCGCGTGGTCCACCGCGGGGTGTACCCGAACTCGTTCTTCAGCTTCGTGATGTCGACGACCCGGCCGAAGTTCAGCAGCCGGACCTGGTCGGCGGAAAAGTCCACGACCCGCGCGCCGCGCAGGACCTTGCCGACCGACGGCACCACCGTCCGGGGCATCGGCAGCTCGACCCGGCCCGCTCGCCGGATCGCCTGCGACAGCGTGAGTACCCCGTCCGAGCCGACGTTGAAGACGCCGGGCCGGTCGGTGAGGGTCGCTCGTTCCAGCACGGCCAGCGCGTCCGAAGAGTGCAGCAGCTGGATGCGGGCGTCGTATCCGAAGACCGTCGGGACCACCGGCAGCGCGAAGTAGCGCGAAAGGACGGTGTCGGTCGACGGCCCGATGATGTTGGCGAAGCGGAACAGCGTCGTGGTGATGTCGGGGCGGCGGCGCACCAGGCCGCGCACGTAGCCCTCCATCTCGACGGCGTCCTTCGCGTACCCGCTGGTCGACGTCGGGATGAGCTCGGAGTCCTCGGTGAACACCGCCTGCGAGCGGGCGCCGGCGCCGTAGACCGCCGCGGTCGACTTGACGACCAGCTTGCGGACGAGCGGCGAGCGCTGGCACGCGGCGAGCAGCCGCATCGTGCCGATGACGTTGACTTCCTTGATCGCCGTGCGGCGGCCCGGGCCGGCCGGGTGCGCGGTGCAGGACGCGTGCACCACGGTGTCGACCCTGGCGGTGCTGATCACCTTGGCGATCAGCGGGTTCCGGATGTCCGCGCGGACGAACTCCGCGTGACCCATGCGCTGCAGGACCGTCTTGTCCGGCGGGACCGTGTCGACGCCGATGACCCGCTCGAAATCGGGGTTGTTGCCCAGCCGGGCGAGCAGTTTCCCGCCCAGTTCGCCGGCGACCCCGGTGACGAGCACGATGTTCGACGGCATGCGACTCCCTGCGGCGTAGGGCGTGGTGGGGGTGGACGATCACCCGAAGTGCGCGGGCCTGCACTCACTGGAAGCATCGCGCGGACACCATTGAGATGTTACCGCTCATCAGTGGTAGCTCAGGGGTGTCTTACGTGCTATTAACCGCTTTCCCCCGGAAAGCGACGAAGGCCTCACTCGAACGGGGGGAACCGGCCCACCACATGGACGTGGCCCGTCCAGAGACTGGACGGGCCACGGTCACGCTCGGCAGGGTTTACTTGCCGGCCTTACGACGCTGGACGCGCGTACGGCGAAGCAGCTTGCGGTGCTTCTTCTTCGACATGCGCTTGCGGCGCTTCTTGATCACAGAGCCCATGGGCGCTCCTTAGGTCGTCGTCGGTCACGCTGCCCGGCGCAGCGTCCAACGGGTGGAGCGCACAGGCACGAGCGGTTTTCCAGGTTACCCGTTACCCGGTGCGGGCCGGTCGGCGGGCACGTCGTAAGGCGACGTGCCGCCGGCCGCGACGGGGATCACCCCACGTCGTAGTAAGCGCCCTGGAGGTACTCGTGCACTGCTTTTTCCGGCACCCGGAAGGACTTCCCGACCCTGACGGCGGGCAGCTCACCCGAGTGCACGAGACGGTAGACGGTCATCTTGGAGACCCGCATCAGCGTGGCCACTTCGGCGACCGTCAGGAACTGGACCTGCCCGACTGCCGGCAGATCCTCCTTCTTGTTCGGCGACATGTTTACCGCGTCCTTCGACACGTGTCGCGCCACGAGGCTTCCCCACCTGTGGTATCGACACGCACGTGCTCTATCGAGAGTAGCGGGACTGGTGGGACTAATGCGACGCCTGTCACCGAGATGGGCTCCTACCTGCGCTAACGCACAGGCACCCGCGCGTGCAAGACCCGCGGAATCGCCCATTACGGCGAATCCGGACCCGTCGTGCCCGGTTCGAGGGGCAGCCGGAGCGCCCGGACGGTGAACGAAATCGCGTGGTACCAGCCGCAGACGAGCGTGAGGTCGAGCGCACCGGCTTCGCCGACGGCGGCCACCAGCGCGGCCCAGGTCCCGTCGGCGAGGTCGTGGGTGGCGTGCAGCTCGTCGACGGCGGTCAGCACCGCGCGGTCCCCCGCGTCCCAGCAGCCGTCGGCCGGGCCGCCGGTGGCGAGCGAGCGGACCTGGGCGTCGTCGAGCCCGGCCTTCGCCGCGAAGGCCGCGATGTGCACGCCCCATTCGTAGCCGGCGCCGCACAACGCGGTCGTGCGGTCGATGACCAGCTCGCGCTGCCGGACGGTGAGCGCCGAGTCCCGCGAGAAGTAGTACCGCCCCCAGCCCGCGACGCCCTTGGCCAGCGCCGGGCGGCGGGCCCACACGCGGAACAGCGCGATCGGCGGGCCCAGCCGCTCGAGGGCTTCGGCGGTCTCGGCGTCGAAGGGCGGTTCGAGCGGGGCGATCCGCGGCTGCTTCGATTTCAGAGGCATAACCGGCAAGCTAACATCGGCGCTTCGGAAAGGACAGCACGATGACCCCACTCCCGGGCCGCCCCGTCCGCGGCTCGATGACCGGCCGCCCGGTGATGGCGCTGCTCGACCTGCTCGGCCGCCGCTGGGCGCTGCGGATCCTCTGGGAGCTGCGCGACTCGGCGCTCACGTTCCGCGCGCTCCAGCAGCGCTGCGACGGCGTCTCGTCGAGCGTGCTGGCCACGCGGCTGCGCGAACTGGCCGAGGCGGACCTGGCCGACCACAGCGGCGACGGCTACGCGCTCACCGAGCAGGGCCGTTCACTGTTCGGGACGCTGGTCGAGCTGGACGCGTGGGCGTCCCGCTGGCGGCCGCGTCAGCCTTCGTGAGCCTTGCCCAGCGCCTCGGACCGGTCCTTCGCCGCTTCGATGGCGTCGAGCAGGGCCGCGCGCACACCGTGCTTCTCGAGCTCGCGGATGGCGTTGATGGTGGTGCCCGCGGGCGACGTCACGGCCTCGCGCAGCAGCACCGGGTGCTCCTCGGACTCGGCGAGCATCTTCGCCGCCCCGACGGCCGACTGGATGATCAGCTGGCCGGCCAGCGCACGCGGCAGGCCGAGCAGGATCCCGGCGTCGATCATGGCCTCGACCAGGAAGAAGAAGTAGGCGGGCCCGGACCCGGACAACGCCGTGACGGCGTCCTGCTGCCCCTCGGGCACCTCGACGACCTTCCCGACGTGCGAGAGCAGGTCCCGCACGACGGCGAGGTGCTCCCCGGTCGCGTACCGGCCGGCGGAGATGGCGCTCATGGCCTCGTTGACCAGCATCGGCGTGTTGGGCATGACCCGCACGACCGGCACCCCGTCGGCGAGCCGTCGCTCGTACAGCGACGTCGGCAGCCCCGCGCACAGCGACACGACGAGCGACGACGGCCCGAGCAGCGGCGCGAGCTCGTCGAGCACGGGCTCGATGTCCTGCGGCTTCACGGCGACGACCAGGATGTCGGCCTGCTTGGCGGCCTCCTCGACCTCGACGCCGCGGATCCCGTACCGCGCGGTGAGCTCTTCGACGCGCGCCGGGTACCGCTCGGTGAAGAGCAGGTCGCCCGGCTGGTGGCCGCCGTGCAGCAGCCCCGAGAGCAACGCCTCGCCGATCTTTCCCGCACCCAGCACCGCGATGACCGTCATGCGCTCAAGCGTGCCAAACCCGCCCCGGGCCGCCGGTGCCGGGGCGAGCTGCCGGTCCGAAGGGCCATGAACGACTCGTTCACCACGCCGGACGTCGGGAAAGGGTCGTTCATGACATCGCCGCGCTCGACCGCCGCCGGGGGGGCGGACCCGCCCGCCGCGGCTCCGGACGTCCTCAGCCGCCCGGGGCCGGGGCCAGACCCAGCTGCCGGGCCTGGCAGACCAGCCGGCCCTGCGAGTCCACCACCGTCGCGTCCGAGTCGAACCACGACTCGTGCACCGACCTCGACTCCACCACCACCCGCAGCCAGCCCGGGGCCGGGCGCGTGCGCAGCAGCGCCGTCAGCTGCACCGTCGGGGCCCAGCCGATGCGGCCCAGGTTCATCACCACCGGCGGGTTCACGTCCGACGCCAGCAGCGTGAAGTACGGGTCGACCAGGCTGTGCCGCGGGCGGACCCACAGCCGCATCCGGGGTGGCTCGTCCGTGCGGCCGGCCAGGTAGCCCGCCGTCGCCGGGTCCAGGCGGACCTCGCAGCCCTTGGCCAGGTTGAACGGGCCCTCCGTGCTCTCCGCCATCGCGAGCGCGCCCGGGGGCGGCTCCACGGGCATCGCCGGGACGTCCGTCCACTCCGGGCGGCGCATCGGCAGCCGGCCGGTCGTCACGCGCGCCTCGACGCAGCTGCGGCCGCGCTGCTCCAGGCGGACCTCGACGACCGTCGCGCGGCGGCCGACCTTGCGGACGTCCGTGCGCAGCAGGACCGGGCCCAGCGCCGGCGCGTGCAGGAACTCCGCGCTGACGACGAGGGGCTCCGCGTGCGGCTCCCCGCGTTCGTGCAGGGCGGAGATCGCCGCCTTGGCCAGCAGGGCCAGCAGGAAACCCCCGTGCGGGTGCGAGCCGATGGCCCACTCCGCGCGCAGCACCGCGGTGAAGGTGCCGTCCCCCAGCGACCGCGCCGCACTCGCCGTGTCGAAGGACACGGCCGTGCCGTCCGATCCGCTCACGAACGCTCCGCGCCGAACGGGGAATCCGGAAAGGGGACGATCAACGCGGGCGACGGGTTCACGGTCCGAACTTTACGGGTTGAACGGGCGTAAACGGTGGCGGGAGTAGTCGTGTCCTGTCAGAACGTGCTCGTTCATTGCCCGAGGTGGAAACGCGCGAACAAAAGCGCCTCCGCCAGATCACGCACCCGCTGGGCCGGCGTGCCGGCGTGCCGGGTGTTGATCTCCAGCACGATCTGGCCGGCGAAACCGCTGCTGACCAGCTTCTCGAGGAGTTCGGCGCAGGGCTGGCCACCCCTTCCGGGTACCAGGTGTTCGTCCTTCGGGACGCCGGTGCCGTCCGCCAAGTGGACGTGCGTGAGGCCTTCACCCATTCGCTGCGCGAGCGCCAGCGCGTCCATTCCGGCTGCCGCTGTGTGGGACAGGTCGAGCGTGTAGTGCCGGAAGCCGACGTCCGTCGGATCGATCGACGGCCGGAATGCCGACACCCGGGAAGTGCGCGAACCGCCGGGCGGCCGCACCTTGAACATGTTTTCCACCGCGATTTCGACGCCGCTCGACTCTTCGAGCTCGTCGACGAGATCACCGAACGCGTCGCCGTAGCGGCGTTGCCAGCGAAACGGCGGGTGCACCACGACCGTGCGGGCGCCGAGTTCGAGCGCCGCGTCGACCGACATCCGCAGCCGGACCACCGGGTCCGGCGACCAGATCCGCTGCGTGATCAGCAGCGACGGCGAGTGGATCGACAGCACCGGCACCCCGGTGCGGCGCGACCAGCGCCGCAGCGCCGAGACGTCCTGGCTGACCGGGTCGGCCCAGACCATCACTTCGACGCCGTCGTAGCCGAGTTCGGCCGCCAGTTCGAAGGCCGCACCGGCTTTGAGGGGCCACACCGACGCCGTGCTCAGGCCGACCGGCACCGGCTTCTCGTCTGTCACGCGCGCCATCCTGCCTCGTCACCGAGGGCAGCCGGAGGCGCCGGGCCGGTAGGGGGACGCGGATCACCGCGTCCCCGCGGCGGACGTCAGCGGCCGACGAGCAGCAACGCGGCGGGCGACACCGTCACCACCAGGCCGACCAGCACGGCCAGCACGGTGGTCTGCAGGTCTTCGGCGCGGCGGATCTTCCGCACGATCCAGACCAGCGCGACGACCACCAGCAGCGCCGCGACCAGTGCCGCGGCCGGGATGTTCACCCACAGCCAGTTGAAGCCGAGCCAGACGGCGGCACCGCCGACCACGCCCATCGCCAGCTGGCCGGCCAGCGCGAGCCACGCCTTGCCGGGCGAGACGACGGCGGCCGGTTCCGGGGCGGGCTCGGGTGCGTCGTCGTACTCGTCGTCTTCGTAGCCTTCGCCCTGCTCGTAGGCGTAGTCGTCCTGCTCGAAGTCCGGGCCGTCGGCCGGGTAGCCGTCGGCGAACTCGCGCTCGTAGGGCTCGAGGTCGTCCGGGATCGGCGCGCGCGAGGCGCGGTCGCCGGGCGCGAACGGCATCGGCGGCGGGTACGCGCCCGTCGGCGGGCCGGCGTCGTAGGCGGCCTGGTAGCCGCTGCCTTCCGGCGCGAAGCCTTCGGGCTCGAAGTCGTCCTCGGGGTAGCCGTCGCCGGGGGCGTCGGTGGGCACCGCCGGCATCACGCCGATCTCGGTGTCCTCCATCTGCTCCTTCTGCCGGCGCTTGCGCCAGTTCGCGAGGCCGGGCGCGGAGGGCTCGTCACCCTTCTTCGACGGCGGCTCGTCGTCGGGCACCGCCGAGAACTGCTCGGTGTACGCCTCCTGCTGGGGCTGCGGACGGCGGCTCGGGGCCCGGCGGGGCCGGCCGGGCGCGGCCGGCGGCGTGGCGAACGTGCCGCTGGCCATCGGGCCGGGCGGGACGTCGATATCGGCGTCCGGGGTGCCGTTGAGCCCGTCCAGCCGGGCCGACAGCGGGCCGCCGGCCGGCGGCGGCGGGGCCGGGAGCTGCTGCGAGGGCTGCGGCGGCGTCGGCAGCTGCTGGGACGGCTGCGGCGGGCCCGGCCGGCGGCGGACCGGCGGGACGGCCCCGCGGGTCTCCTCGGCGGCGGGCGGCGGGACCGGCAGCTGCTGCGACGGCTGCGGGGGCGGCGGCTGGCGCCGGGGCGCGCGCGGCGGCACCGGCAGCTGCGCGGACTCCGGCGGCCGCGGTGCCGCGGGCGGCGGCTCCGGCGGGGCCGGGCGGCTGAACTGGCCGGACTCCTGCGGCGGCCGGACGTACTGGCTCGACTCCGGTGGCGGGACCGGGCGCTGGTACTGGCCGGACTCGGCGCCACCGGGCGCGGGCCGTGCCGGGGGCGGCGGCACCGGCCGGGGCAGCGGCTGGGAGTCCTGCGGCACCGCGCGGGGCGCGGGCGGCGGCGGGGGCGGCGGTTCGGCGCGGCGGCGCCCGGTGGGACGGCCGGGGGGCGGCGGGGGCGGAGCGCCCTCCGAGGCCACCCGGTCGATGATCGCCTGCGGCCCGGTGTCGCTCACGCCCGGACGCCGGTGCGATCCGGTCACGCCCGGTGCGGCTTCGGGGGTGCCAGGTTCGTCGTCGTCATCGGCCGCGCGCCGACGACGGCGCCGGCCGCCGCCTTCGGCCTGGGCACCGTGCTGGGCGAGCAGCTCAGCCACGGTCTTCTGCGGCTGGTCGCCTCCGGTCTGGTCCGTCATACCTGGCATTCCCTCGCGCGCACCGAATTGTCACTGGCGGCACCTCGCGGGGAGGTCCCCGACGGCATTCCGGCGGCGCAGCGCGCGCTGTGCACCGACCTTCGCATCTCCGTCACCTCTCCACCGTGCCCGTTCTCCGTCCGGGAAGTCCAGCCGGGTGCTTTCACCGGTCCTCCTGTGCGCTGAAGCGCCCGGCGTGGGCGGCTCCAGTCTCATCCGCGCCGTTGGAATGGTCCAGCCGCCGCAGGATCACACCCTCTCGCAGAGCCCACGGGCAAATCTCGAGTTCCGGGACTCCGAGCGCCCGCATCGTGGCCTGCGCGACGAGCGCACCCGCCACCAGCTGGTGCGATCGGCCCGAGCTGACGCCCTCCAGGTGGGCCAGATCGGCCGAGGACATCCGCGAGATGAAGGCCAGGAGCTGGCGCAACGCGGTGTCCGTGAGCGTACGTCGCACGCGCGGGCCGGCCGCCGAAGGGGCGGCGCCGGTCAGCCGGGCGAGTGACCGGAAGGTCTTCGACGTGGCCACGACGCGGTCCGGTTCACCCCATTTGGTGACCTTGCGCGCGAGCTCGGTGAGCTGGTCGTCCAGCCACGCCGACGTCGCGACGAGCTCGGAGCGCGTCGGCGGGTCGTGCTTGAACCGGGTGCGCGTGGTCCGCCCGGCCCCGAGCGGCAGGGATTCGGCCAGCACGGGTTCTTCGTCGCGGCCCATCGCGACCTCGAGCGAGCCGCCGCCGATGTCGAGCACGAGCAGCTGCCCGGCCGACCACCCGTACCACCGGCGGACGGCGAGGAAGGTGTGCCGGGCCTCGTCGACCCCGGAGAGGACCTGCAGCTCGACGCCGGTCTTGTCGGCCACGCGGGCCAGCACCTTGGCGGAGTTCTTCGCTTCGCGGACCGCGGAGGTGGCGAAGGCCATCAGCTCTTCGCAGCCCAGCCGCGCGGCCGCGTCCTTGGCGGATTCGACGGCGGTCACGAGCTCGTCGGCCCCGGCCTTCGAGAGCTCCCCGCCGGGGGTGATCTGCTCGGCCAGCCGCAGCACGGACTTCTCGGAATGCATCGGGGTCGGGTGGGCGCCACGGTGGGCATCGACCACGAGCAGGTGGACGGTGTTGGAACCGACGTCGAGTACCCCTAGGCGCACGGGGGTCCAGGGTACCGGCCCCGGCGCCAGGTCTCGAACTTGTAACCGAAAACACTCGGTGCGGCTTCGTCCCGGCGCGCCTCCCGCCGGGACGAAGCCGCCCAAAAAGGATTTACGTCTCGAACTTGTAGCCCAGTTCGCGAACCGTTACCAGGTGCCGCGGCGAGCCCGGGTCCGGCCCGGCGACCTCACGCGACCATCCGCCGGCCGGACCGCGGCCGACCGTCCTCATCACTCCGCCGTCCGTGCCGAGCCCGGTGCGGCGCGGGAAAGGGCGCCCCCGCGGCACCGAAGCCACGAGAACGCCCTCCCGAGCGAACACCGGCTTACGTCTCGAACTTGTAGCCCAGTCCGCGAACCGTCACCAGGTGCCGCGGCGAGCCCGGGTCCGGTTCGATCTTCGAGCGCAGCCGCTTCACGTGGACGTCGAGCGTCTTCGTGTCGCCGACGTAGTCCGCGCCCCACACCCGGTCGATCAGCTGCCCGCGGGTCAGCACCCGGCCGACGTTGCGCAGCAGGTACTCGAGGAGGTCGAACTCCTTGAGCGGGAGCGACACCTCGGCGCCGTCGACGGTCACCACGTGCCGCTCGACGTCCATCCGCACCGGGCCCGCCGAGAGCACCAGCGGGGCCAGCTCGCCCTCCGAGCCCGGCTCGCCGCCGCGGCGCAGGACTGCCCGCACTCGCGCGATCAGCTCCCGCGCCGAGTACGGCTTGGTGACGTAGTCGTCCGCGCCCAGTTCCAGGCCGACGACCTTGTCGATCTCGCTGTCGCGCGCGGTCACCATGATCACCGGCACGGCCGAGCGCTGGCGCAGCTGCTTGCACACGTCGGTGCCGCTCATCCCGGGCAGCATCAGGTCGAGCAGCACGATGTCGGCGCCGTTGCGGTCGAACTCCTCCAGCGCGGCCTGGCCGGTGCCGGCCACGGCCGCGGTGAACCCTTCCTTGCGCAGCAGGAAGGCGAGGGGGTCGGCGAACGACTCCTCGTCCTCGACGATGAGAACCCTGGTCACAGGTTTCCTCCATGATCTGGGCTGTCCTGCCCGGTAACCACGAGCCTCTGGGTGCGCTCGGGGGTCTTCTCCTGCCGCGGTGCCGGCGAGGTCTTGGCGGCCCGCGCCGGCTCCGGCGCCGGCTCGGGACTGACGTGCGCGGGGATGCGCAGGGTGAACGTCGAACCGGTGCCCGGCCGGCTCCACAGCCCGACCGAGCCGCCGTGGTTGGCCGCGACGTGCTTGACGATCGCCAGGCCCAGCCCGGTGCCGCCGGTGGCGCGCGAGCGGGCCTTGTCGGCGCGGTAGAAGCGCTCGAACACCCGGGTCTGCTCGTCCTCGGGGATGCCGATGCCGCGGTCGGTGACGGCGACCTCGACCATCCCGTCGGCCAGCCGCCTGCTGATCGAGACCGGGCTGCCGGCCGGCGAGTACGCGACCGCGTTCTCCAGCAGGTTCGACAGCGCGGTGACCAGCAGCGTCCGGTCGCCCTCGATAAGCAGGCCGCTGGCGGTGTCGGTGGTGATCCGGATGTCGGCCGACTCGGCCGAGAGCGTGGTGCGGCCAAGCGCCTCGCGGACGACCGCGTCGACCTCGACGACGTTGAGGTCGGGCAGCCGTTCGGCGCCCTGCAGCCGCGACAGCGCGATCAGCTCGGTGACGAGCTGGCCGAGGCGGGTCGACTCGCGCAGGATCTTGCCGCCGAACCGGCGGACCTCTTCGACGTCCTCGGCGGCGTCGAGCACGGCCTCGGTGAGCAGCGCGATCGCGCCGACCGGGGTCTTGAGCTCGTGGCTGACGTTGGCGACGAAGTCGCGGCGCACGGCCTCCAGGCGGATGGCCTCGGAGTGGTCGACGGCCTCGACGACGGTGAAGCCGTCGCCGAGCGGCCGGACCTGGCCGAGCACCGCTTCCGGCTGGCGGCCGCGGGCCTCCAGCGGCGAAAGGTCGATCTCCAGCGGCTCGTCGGTCTCGACGACCTGCTCGGCGGCCTTGCGGGCCCGCGGGTCGGCCTGGTTGACCTTGACGAGCCCCAGCTCGTAGGCGCGTGGGTTGTGCAGCACCATGTCGCCGAACCGGTTGAGCACGACGATGCCGTTGTTCGAGGAGCGGACCAGCCGTTCGAGGAGCTCGGCGACGGTCGGGCCCGGTGGCCGGGCTTCCTCCCGGCGGGAGCGGACCCGCGCGAGGAGGTAGCCGGCCACCGCACCGGCCACCAGTGCGCCGATGGCCAGTGCGAGTGAAACAGGCGTGGTCACGGGCCGATCGTAAGCTGAGAAGTGGCCCTTCGGCCTAGCGTTGTCCGCCTTGTCGTGAGCACCGCGACACCTGCGGAGGACATGTTCGCCGGGGCTTCAGGCGGCGTTCACCCGATCGATTCCGCGGCGAGACATACCGGGTGAATTCACCCCTTCGCGTCGAGCGTCGCCAAATCGTCCGCGGTGAGCTCCAGCGCCGCCGCGGCGACGTTCTGCTCGAGGTGCGCGACGTCGCCGGTGCCGGGGATGGCGAGCACGTGCGGGCCCTGGTGCAGGGTCCACGCGAGGCGCACCTGCGCCGGGGTGGCGTCGTGCCGGCGCGCGACGGCGGCGACCCGCTCGTCCTCCCCCTGGCCGCTGGCGACGGCGAAGAACGGCACGAAGGCGATGCCGCGCTCGGCGCACATCCGGACGATCTCGTCGTCCTCCCGGCGGGCGGTGAGGCCGTACTGGTTCTGGACGCAGACGACCGGCGCGATCTCGAGGGCCTCGGTGAGGTGGTGCGGCGCGACGTTGGAGATGCCCAGCTCGCGGATGAGACCTTCCTCGCGCAGCTCGGCGAGCGCGCCGAAGCCGTCGGCGAGCGAGCCTTCCCCGCGGTCCAGGCCTTCGCCGATCCGGTAGTTGGCGACGTCGAGGTGGTCCAGCCCCAGCTCGCGGAGGTTCTCTTCGACCTGGGCCCGCAGCTGGTCCGGGCGGGCGGTGTAGAACGCGCCGGTGAAGTCGCGGCCCGGGCCGACCTTGGTGGTGATCGTCAGGTTCTCGTAGGGCGCGAGGGCGGTGTTGATCAGCTCGTTGGCCGAGCGCGGGCCGGCGAAGTAGAAGACGGCGGTGTCGATGTGGTTGACGCCGAGCTCGACCGCGCGGCGCAGCACGGCGATCGCCGTCTCGCGGCTCCGGATGCCGCCGTCCGAAGTGGACATCAGGCGCATCGCGCCGAACCCGAGCCGGTTGACTTCGAAGGAGCCGAGCTTCCAGGTGCCCGCCGCGGCGGCGGGGGTGGTGGTGGTGTTCGTGGTCATGGCTCCAGCCTCGCGATCCGGCCCGCGCACCGCCGGTTTTGGCATTTTGCTGCCAGACTGGAATGCGTGGAGAGAGTGAGTGACGTCGTCGTCGTGCGGGGCGAGGCCGAGCTGTTCGAGCGGACCCGGCACCTGTTCGCGACCGCGACGGAGATCTCGTGCGCGGCACGGGACCTGCACACCTGGTCGGTGGCGCACCCGACGGCGCCCGAGCGCGAGCAGGCCGTGCGCGAGACGAACGTGCGCAAGATGTACCTGCCCGGCGTCCTGTTCGACCCGGCGCTGGCGGAGCACCTGCGGTTCATGACCACGCACGGCGCCCGCATCCGGATCACCGAGCGCGAGGTCAACGAGACGATCCTGCTGGACCGCCGGATCGCGATCGTGGCGGGCGACCACGTCGGCGGCGTCCGCAGCTACACCGTCGTCAGCAGCCCGGAGCTGGTCCAGGGCATCCAGTCGCTGTTCGAGGCGGCCTGGGCCGGCGGCACCGACCTCGAGTCCTACCAGGCCCGGTTCACCGAGCTGGGCGCGCGCGAGATCCTCGAGCAGCTGGCGTCCGGCTGCAAGGACGAGACGGCGGCCCGCACCCTCGGCGTGGGCCTGCGGACCTACCGGCGCCGGGTGGCGGAGCTGATGGACGTCCTGGGCGCGTCGTCGCGGTTCCAGGCCGGGGCGCGGGCCCGCGAAGCCGGACTCCTGTGAAGCGAGCTCTCCTGGCGCTCGTCCTGGTGACGTCGGCGTGCTCATCGGCGATCCCCGGCACGGCCGTCCCGGTCCCGGGCGCGGGAAACCTCGCGCTGGTCGACGCCTCGGGCACGGGCGCGGCCCTCGACGCGGTGAAGACGGCCGCGGAGACGGTGTTCAGCTACGACTCCGCGAACCCGGCGGCCTTCGACCAGGCCGTCGCCGCGAACGTCACCGGCGCGGCGAAGGACCAGCTCACGGCGTTGTTCGACCAGATCAGGAAGAGCCCGCAGCCGGTCCGCCTGGTCACGCGGGTGCGGGAGGCGGCCGCGGTGGAGTTCACCGGCGACCGGATCCGCGAACTGGCCGTGCTCCGGCAGGACAGCGGCGCCGCGCAGGGCCTGGCCACGGTCGCGGTCACCGCGACCCGGCAAGGCGGGCGCTGGCGGCTCACCGACCTCGCGATGGACCCGGCGCAGCCGGCGCCGGCCGCGCAGCCGGACGACGGCAGCCCCGGCGGGGTGCGCGACTCGGCGCTGGCCGGCGCCCGCGCGGTGGCGGGCGCGCTCTTCACGACCGACAGCGGCGATCCCGAAGGCAGCTACGCACGGGCCGAAGCCGTCCTCGCCGATCCGCTGCTGAGCGACTACCGCTCGAGGAAGGCGACCTACGTCGAAGCGATCCGCAAGGTGGGCACGAAGGTCGCGCTCGGCCCGAACCCGATGGCCGGGGTCCTCGCGATCGCCGGTGAACGGGCGGTCGTGCTGTTCTTCACGACGCTGCAGGTCACCGACACCACCGGGAAGGTGACCACCCGCCCCTTCACGGCCGAACTCGACGTCGTCCGCGAAGGGGCGAGCTGGAAGGCGACCGGCGTTCGGCCGGTCGTCTCGCCCTAGCTCAGCGGCCCTGGTTGGCGACCGCGGCGGCGGCCTCCTTGGCGGCCTCGGGGTCGAGGTACTCGCCGCCGGCCTTGACCGGCTTGAGGTCGTCGGTGAGGTCGTAGCGCAGCGGGATGCCGGTCGGGATGTTCAGGCCGGCGATGTCGGCGTCGGAGATCCCGTCGAGGTGCTTGACGAGCGCGCGCAGCGAGTTGCCGTGCGCGGCGACCAGCACGGTCTTGCCCGCGCGCAGGTCCGGCACGATGGCGGACTCCCAGTACGGCAGCAGCCGCTCGACGACGTCCTTGAGGCACTCGGTCAGCGGCGCGTCGTCGCCGAGGTCCGCGTACCGGGCGTCGCCGGCCTGGCTCCACTCGTCCTTCGGGTCGATCGCGGGCGGCGGGGTGTCGTAGGAGCGGCGCCAGAGCATGAACTGCTCCTCGCCGAACTCCGCGAGGGTCTGCTTCTTGTCCTTGCCCTGCAGCGCGCCGTAGTGGCGCTCGTTGAGCCGCCAGTCGCGCTTGACCGGGATCCAGTGCCGGTCGGCGGCGTCCAACGCGATGTTCGCGGTGGCGATCGCGCGGCGCAGCAGCGAGGTGTGCACCACGTCCGGCAGCAGGCCGGCGCCGGCCAGCAGCGTGCCGCCCTGGCGGGCTTCGCCCTCACCCTGCTCCGACAGCGGCACGTCCACCCAGCCGGTGAACAGGTTTTCCGCGTTCCACGTGCTCTGCCCGTGGCGGAGCAGCACCAACGTCCCGAGTTCAGCCATGCGCCAAGCCTGCCAGAACCGTTTCGTGAATCCACCAGTGACCTCGACCTACGCAGAGTGTGTTACTCCTAAGTAACACCTCACTCTTCGACAAGGCGAAGCGCCAACAACGCGCAAATTCCGGGCAGCGAACTGCACACCGTTATCGCTCAGCGGTAAATTCACTCGAACGGACTAGTGAGTAGTCTTGTGATTACCCGTCGAGATCTGACAGGTTGACTACGTCCCGAGCGGCTGGATTCCACGCACTCCCCGGCCGCATTCGGGCTTTGACCGCGGCTCGTCTCCCCCTGCCGAGCCGCGGCCCGCCGGCCCCGTTGGCACCCCCCTCGTCACCGGGTCCTGATCGGCGGGAACTTCAGCGGGGCGGCTCGAGATCGCGACTCCCCCCTCCCTCGAGCCGTCCCGCCTGCCCGCTCACACTTCGGCCGGCTGCGGCTCGAGGCCGCGTCCCCACGCCCGTGGCGGACCGAGCCCCGCGGTTCCGGACGTCGTGAAAGACCCTTTCACCCCGCCAAACGCGGTAAACGGGTCTTTCACGACGGGGCAGGCACGCCCGCTCACGCCTCGGCCGGCTCCCGTTCGAGATCGCGCCCCCCACCCGAGACGGACCGAGCCGCGCAGCTCCGGACCTCATGAAAGACCCTTTCACCCCACCAAACGCGATGAACGGGTCTTTCATGACGTCGCAAGCGCGCCCGCTCACACCTCGGTCGGCTCCGGTCGTGCCGCGCGGCGGCGCCGGTTCAGCCACCAGGCCGCCCAGGCCAGCGGGCCCACGATCAGCAAGAACGGCGCGATCGCGCCCAGCACCGTCAGCAAGCCGCCGCCGAAGGTCAGGAACGCGTCCCAGCCGCCGGCCAGGCCGCCCAGGAACCCGCTGTGGTCCTCTTCGGCCGGTGGGGGCGCCGCCACGCTCCGGACGCTCATCGCCACCGTCGCCATCGCGACGCTGCCCGCCAGCGAGTTCTTCTGCTGCTCCAGCGATTCCAGCGTCGACTCGCGGCTGGTCAGCTCGCTCTCGACCGAAGCGATCTCCGACACCGAGGTCGCCCGCGCGAGCAGCGCGCGGATCCGCTCGACCGACGCCCGCTGCGTCTGCAGCCGCGCGTCGACGTCGACGACCTGCTCGGTCACGTCCTGCGTGTTCAGCTCCCGCTTCACCAGGCTCGAGCCCAGGTGCGAGAGCTGGTCGAGGGCGCCGTCGAGCTTGTCCGCCGGCACCGCGAGGGTGAGCGTCGCGTACTCCTCGCCGGTGCTCTCCTGCCCGGTGTAGCCGCCCGCGCCCTGCGCGATCCCGCGGGCCTGCGCGACGACGTCGGTGACCTTCGTCGCGGTCAGCTCCAGCCGGGCGCTGCGGGACAGCTTCCGGTCGGTGGCGCCGGCCTGCGGCGGCGTCACCTTCGATTCCGCCTTGCCGCCCGTCCCCTGCTTCGGGACGGCGGGCGCGACCCCGCCACTGTCCGCCGTGGACGATGCCCCGTTGCCCGCCGACGAGCAGCCGGCCAGCGCGAAGGCCACGGCCACGGCCGCGAGCCCCGCTCTCCATCGAGTCCGCATCCTGCTTCTCCCTCCAGTTTCGACTGGCGGTGAGACGGATGTCCGGTTCAAGGCCGTTGCACGGCCATGGTCACGACTCGGTCAAGCCCGGTTCGTGCGGCTGCGCGGGGGCGACGAGGTGCTTGAACGCCTGCAGGTTCGCCAGCGACTCGCCGCGGGAGACGCGCCAGTCCCACTCGCGCTTGATCGACGTCGCGAAGCCGATCTCCAGCAGCGTGTTGAAGTCGCCGTCGGCGGCCTCGAGGACCTGGCCGAGCACCTTGTCGAGCTCGTCGGCCGACATGGTCTCCTTGCCGAACCGGCCGACCAGGTAGATGTCCCCGAGACTGTCCACCGTGTAGTGCACGCCGTAGAGCTTCGCGTTGCGCTGCAACAGGAACCGGTAAACGTCCTCATGGGACTCATCGGGGCGGCGGCAGACGAAGGCCTCCACCGAAAACGCGTGGTCGCCGTCGACCAGCCACGCGTTGGTCTGGAGCTTCTTCGTGCCGGGCAGGGTGACGAAGTACTTGCCGGGACCGCGTTTGTCGTACTTCAGCTCCGCCGAGTCCAAAGTGGACTGGATCAGCTGGTCCAGGCTCACACCGCCACCTCCGCGCGCAGGTCCAGCGCCTGCCGGAACGCGCTGGTGGCCTGAGCATAGATGTCGAGCAGCGCGTCCGTCGTGCGGCGCCAGGAGAAGCGGCGCGCGTGCACGACGGCGTTCGCGCCCAGCTCGGCCCGCCGGTCCGGGCGCAGCGCGACCGCGGCCAGCGCGTCCGCCCACTCCTCGGCGCCGTGCCCGGGCACCAGCAGGCCGGACACGCCGTGCGGCACCGCCACCGGCAGCCCGCCGACCTCGGCCGCGACCACCGGCGTCCCGCAGGCCTGCGCCTCCAGCGCGACCAGGCCGAACGACTCGTTGTAGCTGGGCACCGCGACGACGTCGGCGGCGCGGAAGACGCGGGCGAGGCGCTCGCCCGGCTGCGGCGGCAGGAACCGGACCTGCGCCTCGATGCCCAGCGAAGCGGCCAGCTCACGCAGGGCCTGCGGCTGCTCCAGCCCGGTGCCCGACGGCCCGCCGACGATCAGCACGACCAGGCGCGAAGCCAGCTCGGGGCGGCGGCGCAGCATCGCGGCGGCGGCGTGCAGCAGCACGTCCGGCGCCTTGAGCGGCTGGATGCGGCCGGCGAAGGCGAGCACGACGTCGTCGGCGGCGAGTCCCAGTTCCGCGCGGGCGAGGGACCGGGAGCCCGGCGTGAAGCGTTCGAGGTCGACGCCCGGCGGCACGGCGTGCACCGCGTGTGGCTCGGCGTCGTAGAGGTCGATGAGCTGGCGCGCCTCGACCGCGGTGTTGGCGACCAGCCGGTCGGCCTCGGCGACCACCTGTTCCTCGCCGATCACGCGGGTGCGCGGCTCGGGCTTGTCGCCCTCGGCGAGCGCGGCGTTCTTCACCTTCGCCAGCGTGTGCGCGGTGTGCACCAGCGGGACCGACCAGCGGTCGCGGGCGAGCCAGCCGACCTGGCCCGAGAGCCAGTAGTGCGAGTGGATGAGGTCGTAGTGGCCGGGCTCGTGGAACGCCTCGGTCCGCAGCACGCCGGAGGTGAACGCGCACAGCTGCGCGGGCAGCTCGTCCCGGCCCAGCGGCTCGAACGGCCCCGCCTGCACGTGCCGCACGGTCACCCCGGGCGCCAGCTCGGCCACCGGCGGCTGGTCGGACGCGGTCGCGCGGGTGAAGACCTCGACCTCGACGCCGCGGCGGGCCATCTCGATCGAGGTCTGGCTGACGTAGACGTTCATCCCGCCCGCGTCGCCGGTGCCGGGCTGTTCGAGCGGTGAGGTGTGGACGGACAGCACCGCTATCCGGCGCGGCGCAGCCCGGAACCCCCGGTGAGAGCTGGTCACGTGGTCACGTCTCCTGCGTACTTCAGCATTCCTCGGCGAATTGCCGCAGCACCGCGTCGAACTCGGCCGCGGACTCGGCGAAGGGCGCATGCCCCCCGTCAGCGAACCAACGCCCGAGGGCACCCGGAATCTTCCCGAGTGCGTGTTCGGCTACCGAGGGTTCGATCACGCGGTCGGCCGTTCCGTGCGCCACCAGAGCCGGTTTGTCCACCGTGACCAGCACTTCCTCGCTGCCGATGTCCCGGCGGAAGAGCGCCGAACGAACGGCGGGGGGCACGCAGAGAGACGCCCCGAGCATGGCCTGGACCTGCGCGCCGGGCACCGGGCCGGCGGCCATCCCGCGGCAGAACTCGGTGAGCGCCGGGACCGCGGTGTCCGGATCGTCCGAAAGCATCGCCCGCATGTGCTCGCGCATCAGCGGTCCGACGCGCCCGCCCGGCCGGTCGCGGCCGATCTCGGTGATGGCCCCGACGAGCACGAGGCCGCCCAGCCGTGCGGTGCCGTGCACGCGGATGTGATCCACGAGCACCAGGCCGCCGTAGGACCAGCCGACGACGATCGCGTCCGGCCCCGCG
Source organism: Amycolatopsis sp. NPDC049159 (assembly GCF_040648295.1). Classification (NCBI taxonomy): domain Bacteria; kingdom Bacillati; phylum Actinomycetota; class Actinomycetes; order Pseudonocardiales; family Pseudonocardiaceae; genus Amycolatopsis; species Amycolatopsis sp. NPDC049159. The sequence continues at coordinate 171,404 of NZ_JBEZDL010000003.1, read as the reverse complement.
AAGTCGAGCACCGCGGCGAGGTCGTCGGCCCAGACGCGTGGGTCGTCGTAGCCCGAGGTGGGGACGTCGGAGGCGCCGTGGCCCCGCAGGTCCACCGCGACCAGCCGGAAGCGCTCGGTCAGCGCGGGGTCGGCCAGCTGCGCCGCCCAGCAGTCCGCCGACTGCGCCCAGCCGTGCACGAACACGATCGGCCTGCTGTTCTCGGCTCCCTCGACCCGCAGGCCGAGCCGGACCCCGCCGTGCCCGACGACTTCGGTGCGCACGGGTTACTTCGCACCCAGCCCTTGCCAGGCCGCCCAGCTGTAGTTCCAGTCCTTGACGTCGGAGTTCATCGGCGGCGACAGCTTCGAGCCGGTGATCTCGACCGGGTCGCCGACGATGGCCGAGTCGAAGTAGTCCTTGGCGTCGGCTTCGAGCAGGTTGACGCAGCCGTGGGAGTTGTTGTTCTTCCCGATGTTGGCCGCGTTGTCCTGGTTCTCGTGGATGAACTCGCCGTGGTTGGAGAACCGGCAGGCCCACTTCTTGTTGACGTTCGTGTAGCCGTAGCGGGCGTTGTCGAAGATCGCCGACGGCTCCCGGCTCATGATGATGTAGGTGCCGTTCGGGGTGTTGCGGTCGACCTCGGCGTCCAGCCCGTTCGCGCACGGGTAGCTCTTGACCTGCGAGCCGCCGCGGTAGACGTGCATCTGGTGCTCGGGCGTGCTGATCTTGACGACCTGGTTGCGGCCGATCTTGAACTTCGTGGTGACGTCGGCCTTGCCGTACGCGCCGCCGCCGAGCTCGACGCCGTAGAGCTTCGCCTCGACGCTCACGGTGATGTTCTGCGGCCAGTACTCCTTCGGCCGGTAGTCGACCTGGCTGTCGGACAGCCAGCCCCAGGCGCCTTCGACGTCCTTGTCCGTCTTCACGGACAGGGCCTTCTCGACGGCCGCGCGGTCCTTGACCGGCGACGCGAACTTGACGCTGATCGGCATGGCCACGCCGACCGTCTGGTTGTCGGCCGGGTTGAGCGTGGCGCGGACCTGCTTGGCCGGGCTGATCGTGGTGAAGGTGCCGGTGAGCTCGGCCGGCTTGCCGTCGGAGCCGGTGGCCTTGGCCGCGTAGGTGTAGGTCTTGCCGTAGCCGAGCGGCTCGGAGCTGGTCCAGGTGAGCCCGTCGGGCGCGGTGTCGCCCTTGACGGCCTTGCCGCCCTCGGCGGTCACCTTGCACTCGGTGAGCTTGCCGTCGGCGACCTTGATCACCACGGGCTTGAGCACCGCGGCGTCCTTGGCGCCGACCGCCGGCTCGGCCGTGATCTTCGCCACGGGCTGCGCGCTCTCCCCGTCGGCGCCCGCCGCCCCGGTGGGCAGCGCGGTGCCGTCGTTCGTGCTCGAACACGCCGCGGCCACCACTGCGGCCCCCGCCGCGAGAGCGACCTTGAAAACCGTGCGCCGTTCGATCACCGAAACCTCCTGTGTTCCCCCACCGACCAGCGGGTCCACGCCCTTAGCGCTGGTAGCCCGCCCGACGTTACCCGTCGAAAGGTAAAGACCATCCGATCAGGTGGCCAAGCCTTTGTCGACAAAGACGTCTCAGCCACGTCCAGGTTGCCCGGTTCGGCTCAAATGACGCAGTTGATCAGCAGCGGTTCCGGGTGCAGCGAGACGCCGAAGCGGGCGAAAACGCCGTCGCGGACCTCCCTGGCCAGCGCCAGCAGGTCTTCGGTCGACGCGCCGCCACGGTTGGTCAGCGCGAGGGTGTGCTTCGTCGACAGCGAGACGCGGTTCCCCGGTCCGGGGTACCCCTTGGCGAAGCCGGCGCGCTCGATCAGCCAGGCCGCCGACAGCTTCGTGCCGCCGTCGGCCGGGTACTGCGGGACCGCCGAACCGACCGCCGCCGTGATCCGCTCGAGGACCGCTTCCGCTTCGGCGCCCGGGACGATCGGGTTGGTGAAGAACGAGCCCGCGCTCCACGTGTCGTGGTCGGCCGGGTCGAGCACCATGCCCTTGCCGCGGCGCAGGCCGAGCACGGCTTCCCGCGCCTCGGCGGCCGGGACCCGGGCCCCGATCTCGACGCCCAGGGTGCGCGCCAGCTCGGCGTAGCGGATGGGCGCGGAGAGGCCGTCTTCGCGGACCTCGAAGCGGACCGAGAGGACGACGCCGGTGTCGGTGCCCTTGAGGACGCTGGTGCGGTAGGCGAAGCCGAGCTCGTCGGCCTTGAGCGTGCGCACCTCGCGCGTCACGCGGTCGTACAGCTCGACCGAGACGATCGACTCGGCGACTTCACAGCCGTACGCGCCGACGTTCTGGATCGGCGTCGCGCCGACGCTGCCGGGGATGCCCGACAGGCACTCGAGCCCGCCCAGGCCGGCCTCGACCAGCCCGGCGACGAAGGCGTCCCAGTTCTGGCCGGCCTCGACGTCGACGAAGTCACCGTCGCGGCGCCAGCCGGTGTTCGCCACCTCGACCAGCGTGCCGTCGAACCCCGCGTCGGCGACCACCAGGTTGGAGCCGCCGCCGAGCAGCAGGACCGGCTCGCCCGCCGCGTCGGCGTCGCGGACGGCCTCGACGAGTTCTTCGCTGGTCACGGCGGTGGCGAACCGGCGGGCGGGGCCGCCGAGGCGCAGGGTGGTGTACGCCGAGAGCTGCGGGAGCGCGGGAGTCGGGGCGGTGTTCACCCGTCTGACGGTACTGTCCGGCTCATGGGATCCCGGATCGAGCACCGTGCTGAGTTCGCCGCCGACGTGGCCGCCGTCTACGCCGCGGTGTCCGGCGAGGACGCGCTGCGGGCCCGGCTGGCGGAGCTCGGCGGGCACGACGCCGAACTGCTGTCGTACGACGTTTCCGACACCGGCCTGACCTACCGGCTGCGGCAGGGCATCAGCGCGGACAAGCTGCCGTCGGCGGTGCGGACGCTGCACAAGGGCGACCTGATCGTGACCCGGACGCAGACCTGGCGCGTGAGCAACGACGGCACCGGCCACCAGGGCCAGGCGTCGGTCGAGGTCGGCGGGGTCCCGGGCGAGATCGCCGCGCGGACGGCGGTGCTGGCCAACGGCGACACGACCGTGCTGCGGACGAGCGGCGAGGTGACGGTCCGGATCCCGCTGTTCGGCGGGAAGCTGGAGAGCGTGATCGCCGAGCAGGTCACGAAGCTGCTGGAGCACGAAGCCGAATTCACCGCGAAGTGGCTGGCCGGGGCCGCCTGAGCCCGGTCGGCGCGCCGACCCGCGGCACGACGAACCCGAACCGCCTGCGCCGGGTCGACCGGTGGATCGCGTCGGCGCCGGCCACGACCCGGCTGCTGCGCGCGGCCCCGGACCCGCTGGTCGTCGACCTCGGCTACGGCGCTTCCCCGGTGACGACGGTCGAGCTGGCCCGCTGGGTGCGGCGGGTCCGGCCGGACGTCCGGGTGCTCGGCCTGGAGCTGGACCCGGTGCGCGTCGCGGCCGCGTTGCCCGCCGCGGCACCGCCGCTGCTGGACTTCCGCCGGGGCGGGTTCGAGCTGGCCGGCACCCGGCCGACGCTGGTGCGCGCGTTCAACGTGCTGCGGCAGTACGCGGAGGACGAGGTCGCGGGCGCGTGGGAGCTGGTGCTGGCCTCGATGGCGCCCGGCGGCCTGCTGGTCGAGGGCACCTGCGACGAGATCGGGCGGCTGTCGACGTGGGTGCTGGTGTCGTCGGCCGGGCCGGTCTCCCTGACGCTTTCGCTGCGGCTGGCCGGGCTCGACCGGCCCTCGACCATCGCCGAACGGCTGCCGAAGGCGCTGATCCACCGGAACGTGCCGGGCGAGCGGGTGCACGCGCTGCTGTCGGCGCTGGACACCTGCTGGGCGACGGCGGCGCCGCACCAGGCGTTCGGGGTCCGCTCGCGCTGGCTGGAGGCGGTCCGGCTGCTGGCCGCGCGCGGCTGGCCGGTGCTCGGGCCGCCGTCCCGGATCCGGCTGGGCGAGCTGACCGTGCCGTGGGATTCGGTCGCCCCCGCCTGAACGTTCACCGGGGCACCCCCGCTGCGTCACCCCGAAGTGACCTGCGGTGATCACCATTGAGCCGTGGAACTCCTGGGGCAGGTCACCGAGCTGCTGCGCGGCGCGCTCGGCTCGCCGTGGCTGTGGGTGGTCGTCTTCGCGGTGTCCGGGTTGGACGCTCTGCTGCCGTTCATGCCCAGCGAAACGACCGTCGTCACCGTCGCCGTCCTGCTCGGGCCCGATCCCGCGCAGCTGACCGCGCTCGCCGCGGTCGCGGCCGGCGGGGCGTGGGCGGGTGACTGCCTCGGGTACGCCGTCGGGCGGTCCGCGGGGCCGCGGGCCGTCGCGTGGCTGCAGCGCGGACCGGAGGGGCAACGCCGCTACGGGTGGGCGCGCGACCAGGTCCGGCGCAACGGCGGGCTGCTCATCATCGCCGCCCGCTACCTGCCCGGCGGGCGCGTCGCCAGCTCGCTCGCGAACGGCAGCCTGGGCTACCCGCTGCCGCGGTTCGTCGTGCTCGACCTCGCCGGTGCCGCGATCTGGGCGGTCTACAGCGTGCTGATCGGCCTGGCCGGCGGCGCCGCGTTCGCCGACGAGCCGGGCAAGGGCCTGCTGCTGTCGTTCAGCCTCGGCCTGGGCCTGGTCTTCGCCATCGAAGCCGGCCGGCGGCTGCGGTCGGCCCACGCTCGAAGCGATCGACGTCCACGCCGAGGCGCTGAAGCGGGCGGCGCTGCGGTCCGGTCCGGCGGCCCCGGCGCCGAACTGTCCGAAGTGGACTGTCCATGACCTGGTGGACCCGGCGCCGACGTCCACCGCGTGCGCCGGGCGTCCGTCACGGACGACCTGGCACCACTCGCGGCGCCCTGACCAGCGCGAGGGAGAATGCCGTCGTGACCGCTCCCGAACGCCGCTACGTCATCACCTTCGGCTGCCCCGACCGCACCGGCATCATCGCCCGGATCTCCGGGTTCCTCGCCGAGCACGGCGGCTGGATCGTCGAAGCGGCCTACCACACCGACCCGGACACCGGCTGGTTCTTCACCCGCCAGGTCGTCCGGGCCGACTCGCTCCCGTTCGATGCCGCCGAGCTGCGCGCGCGCTTCGGCGAGGTGGCCGCGGACCTGTCCGCGGAGTCGAGCTGGCAGGTCAGCGACACCGGCGAGCGGCGCCGCGCGGTGGTGCTCGTCTCGAAGGCCGGGCACTGCCTGTACGACCTGCTCGGCCGGGTCGCTTCCGGCGAACTCGACGTCGACATCGCGGCGGTGATCGGCAACCACGAGTCCCTCGCCGACATCACCCGCGCGCACGGCATCCCGTTCCACCACGTGCCGTTCCCGGCCGGGGGCAAGGAAGCCGCGTTCGAAGAGGTCCGCGGGCTGGTCGACGAGCACGACCCGCACGCGGTGGTGCTGGCCCGGTTCATGCAGATCCTGCCCGCGGACCTGTGCCGCGACTGGGCCGGGCGGGCGATCAACATCCACCACAGCTTCCTGCCGTCGTTCGTCGGCGCGAAGCCGTACCACCAGGCCCACACCCGCGGCGTGAAGCTGGTCGGCGCGACCTGCCACTACGTGACGGCGGACCTCGACGCGGGCCCGATCATCGACCAGGACGTCATCCGCGTCGACCACGGCGACTCCGTCGAGGACATGGTCCGCAAGGGCCGCGACATCGAGAAGGTGACGCTGGCCCGCGGCCTGCGCTGGCACCTGGAGAACCGGGTGCTGGTGCACGGCAACCGCACCGTGGTGTTCTGACGCGGTTGCCGTGCTCTTCCTCAGGCGCCGATCGTCTTGGCGTCGATCACGAAGCGGTAGCGCACGTCGGAGTTCTCGACGCGCTCGTAGGCCTCGTTGACCTTGGCGGCCGGGATCGTCTCGATCTCCGCGCCGATGCCGTGCTTCGCGCAGAAGTCCAGCATCTCCTGGGTCTCCGCGATGCCGCCGATCATCGAGCCGGCCAGCACCTTGTTGCCGCCGAGCAGCGAGAACGCGTTGTAGTTCAGCGGCTCGCCGGGCGCGCCGACGTTGACCATCGCGCCGCCGACCTTGAGCAGGCCCAGGTAGGCGTCGATCGGCAGCTTGGCCGACACGGTGTTGAGGATGACGTCGAACTTGCCCTTGAGGACGTCGAACGTCGCTTCGTCGCTGGTCGCGTAGTAGTCGGTCGCGCCGAGCTTCAGGCCGTCTTCCTGCTTCTTGAGGCTCTGGCTCAGCACGGTCACCTCGGCGCCCATCGCGGCGGCGATCTTGACGCCCATGTGCCCGAGCCCGCCGAGGCCGATCACGGCGACCTTCTTGCCGGGGCCGGCGCCCCAGTGGTGCAGCGGCGAGTAGGTGGTGATGCCCGCGCACAGCAGCGGCGCGGCGACGTCGAGGTCGATGCCTTCGGGGATGCGGCAGACGAAGGCGTCCTTCACGACGATCTGGTTGCTGTAGCCGCCGTAGGTGTTCTCACCGTCGAAGCCGACGCCGTTGTAGGTCTGGACGTTGCCCTTGACGCAGAACTGCTCGGTGCCGGCCAGGCAGTATTCGCACTCGCCGCAGGAGTCGACCATGCAGCCGACGCCGACGCGGTCGCCGACCTGGTACTTCGTGACGTCCGAGCCGACCGCGGCGACGACGCCGGCGATCTCGTGGCCCGGGACCATCGGGAAGATCGCCTGGCCCCAGTCTTCCTTGGCCTGGTGGATGTCGCTGTGGCAGATGCCGGCGTAGGCGATGTCGATCAGGACGTCGTCGGCACGCAGGTCACGGCGCTCGATCGTGGTCGGTGCGAGCGGCGCACCCGGCGCCGGTGCGGCAATGGCGTGCGTGGTGGTGCTCATGGAACCCTCCAGGTTCAAGTACCGTTGGTCGTCGTAAGAGGTCTCTTACATGTCTACGTAAGAGAGGTCTTACATATTTCGATCGGGAGATGTGAACCAGCTCATGGGCGGCAAGTACCACCACGGCGACCTCCGCGGCGAGCTCGTGCGCGTCTCCCTCGACCTCATCGCGGAGCAGGGGCTGGCCGGCTTCTCGGTCGCGGAGGTCGCCCGGCGCGCGAAGGTCAGCCCGGGCGCGCCTTACCGCCACTTCGCCGACCGCGAGAGCCTGCTCGCCGAGGTCGCGTGCACGATCGCCTGCCAGCTCGCCGAGCGCGTCGCCACCGCGGCGGCCGAGCACACCGACCCGGCGGACGCACTGGCCGCGGCGGCCGGCGCCTACACCCGCTACCTGATCGAGCGGCGGGCCGGGATGAACGTCCTCTACGCCGACGGCCTGCACGGTCCCGAGCAGACCGAGCTGCACGAACAGACCCGAAGGCTGACCGACGAGTTCCTGATGCGCTGCCTGGCGGTCGCGCCGGACCCGGCGACGGCGCTGGAGCTGATGGAGCAGCTGTTCACCCAGGCGCACGGCTACGGCACGTTCCAGCTCGACGGCGTCTTCGTGAAGCACGGCTATTCGGTGGACCTGGTGGTCGAGAAGTCGACGACGGCGGCCCGGATCGCGATCGCGGGCCGGACGGGCGCTCCGATCGGCCACCGGCCCTGACCGGAGGTGCGACGGCTGCTGGGCAGTCCCGCTTTGTCGGTGGGGCGCGCTAGCTTGGGCGCATGGGGATCATCGACTCACACGAGGCCTTGCGGGACCTGATCGGCGAAGCCAAGCCGATCACCCAGCAGAAGATCATCGACCGGATCGACGAGCACGCGCGGAACCTGATCGCGCACTCGCCGTTCGTCCTGCTGGCGACGTCCGCCCCCGACGGCAGCTGCGACGTCTCGCCGCGGGGCGACCCCGCGGGCTCCGTCCTGGTGCTCGACGACAAGACCCTCGTGCTCGCCGACCGCCCCGGCAACAAGCTGATCGACAGCTTCCGCAACATCATCGACAACCCGCACGCCGGCCTGCTGTTCCTGGTGCCGGGGATGAACGAGACGCTCCGGGTGAACGGCCGCGCGAAGCTGGTCTCGGACGCGCCCTTCTTCGACTCGCTGGTGGTGCGGGGCAAGCGGCCGAAGCTCGCGGTGGTCGTCGAGGTCGAAGAGCTGTACATGCACTGCGCGAAGGCGTTCCTGCGGTCCTCGCTGTGGGACCCGGCGACCTGGCCGGACCGCTCGACGCTGCCGACGCTCGGCACGATCATGCGCGACCAGATGGCGCTGCCGGTGTCGGCGGAAGAACTCGACGCGGGACTCAACGAACGGGCGCTGACCCAGCAATACTGAACCCATGCTCTGCGTCTTCGACGTCAACGAGACCCTGCTCGACCTCGCTGCCATGGACGCCGTCGTCGGCGGGCCCGACGTGCGGCGGGAGTGGTTCGGGCTGGCCATCCACACCGTCCTGACCGTGACGGCCACCGGCGGCTACCGCGACTTCGCGGGCATCGCCGGGGAAGCCGCGATCGAGGTCGCCGACCGGCACGGGCGGGAAGTCGACCTCGCAAAGGTCGCCGCGGGTCTGCGCTCGCTGCCCGCGCACCCGGACGTCGAACCCGGCCTCGCGAAGCTGCGCGAAAAGGGACACACCGTCGTCGCGCTGACGAACTCGCCGCTCGCCACCGCCGAGGCGCAGCTGCAGAACGCCGGGCTGGCGCCGCTGCTCGACCGGATCTTCTCGGCCGAGCAGGTCGGCAGGCTCAAGCCCGCGCCCGAGCCGTACCGCCAGGTCGTGGCCGCGTACCCCGGGATGCGGGCGGTGATGATCGCGGCGCACGACTGGGACATCGCGGGCGCCCAGGCGGCGGGCCTCGAGACGGCGTTGCTCACCCGTCCCGGCGTCCGCCCGCTGCCCGGTTCGCCCGCGCCCACCTACACCGCGTCGACCCTGCCGGAGCTGGCCGGACTGCTCTAGTCGGCGATGCGGACCAGCATCTTGCCGGTGTTGGCCCCGGACAGCAGGCCGAGGAACGCCTCGGGCGCGTTGCGGATGCCGTCGACGAAGGTCTCCGAGTACTTGATCTGCCCGGACTGCACCAGCGGCGCGATCTCGGTGACGAACTGCTCCTGCAGGCCCCAGTGGTCCAGCACGAGCAGGCCGCGGATGGTGATCCGCTTGGCGATGATCTGCGAGAGGTTGCGCGGCGCCGGCGTCGCCTCGGTGGCGTTGTACTGCGAGATCATCCCGCAGACGGCGATGCGGCCGTGCACGGTGATCGCGTCGATCGCCGCTTCGAGGTGCTCGCCGCCGACGTTGTCGAAGTAGACGTCGATGCCCTCGGGCGCCGCGGCGTGCAGCTGCTCGGCGACCGGGCCGTCCTTGTAGTTGAAGGCCGCGTCGAAGCCGAGGTCGTCGATCAGGTGGCGGACCTTCTCCGCCGAACCCGCCGAGCCGATGACCCGCTTGGCGCCCTTCAGCTTCGCGAGCTGCCCGACGAGCGAGCCGACCGCACCGGCCGCGCCGGAGACGAACACCGTGTCGCCCGGCTTGAACTCGGCCGACTCCAGCAGGCCCGCGTACGCCGTGAGGCCCGGCATGCCGAGCACGCCGAGGTACGTCGACAGCGGGGCGGCGTCGCCGTCCACCTTGACGAACCGCTTGGCGTCGAGCACGGCGTGCGTGCGCCAGCCGGCCTGGTGGAGCACGTGGTCACCCGGCTTCACGCCGTCCACGTGGGACTCGACGACCTCGCCGACCGCCCCGCCGTTCATGACCTCGCCCACCTCGAACGGCGGCGCGTAGGACTTCACGTCCCGCATCCGGCCGCGCATGGCCGGGTCGACGCTCATGACCAGGTTGCGCACCAGGATCTGGCCCTCGCCCGCAGCGGGGATCCCGGTGTCCACGATCTCGAAGTTGTCGTGCGTGGGGACGCCGTGCGGGCGGGACGCGAGCCGGATCTCGGTCGCCTGGGTGGGTGCGTTCACCGTCGAACTCCTCAAGTCGGTCGAAGCGGGGCAGGCGCCCCGGATTCCACCGGGTAGAACCCGCTAACCGGGGCGCACATTCCGATTGTGACGCGCTACACGATCTCGGCGAGCTTCCCGAGCACGCCGTCGTAGATCTTCTTCAGCCCACCCGGCGCGAAGGTCTTCTCGAAGAAGCCACCGACACCACCGGCACCGTCCCAGGTGGTCTCGATCTTCACGACGCTCTTCTCACCGGCCTCGGCGACCGTCCACGTGGTGACCATGCTCGAGTTCGCGTCGGTCTCGACCAGCGTGCCGGGCTTCGGCTCGCTGACCGTGGCCTTGACGTCGCGCACCCGCTTGGACGTCGCCTGCAGCTTCCAGCCCGCCTTGGTCCCGGCGCCGACCCCGCCTTCGGTGACCTCGTAGTCGCGGTAGTGCTCGGTGAGCAGCTTCGGGCGCGTCTCGGCGTAGTCGGCGACGAGCGCGCGAACCTTGTCGGCCGGAGCGTCGATGGTGCGCTCCGCGGTGGCCGTGACCTTTCCCATTTCACTCCTTCTGGCGAGCTTCGCGAACAGACTCCACGATCCCACCGTGCCGTGCACGTCCTGCGCGCGGTCTCACCCGACCGCGGATCAGCCCCGGAAATCCGCGGCGTGGTCGGCCGCCCAGTGCGCGAAGGTCCGGGCCGGGCGGCCGAGGATCTTCTCCACCTCGGCCGTCGGCGGGAACTGCGGGCGCGCGAGGTGGGCGGCGTAACGCACCATCATCGCCGTCACGAACGGCTCCGGAAGGCCACCCGCGACCATCCCCCGCGCGGCCGCCTCGGCCGGCACCTCGTGGAACCGCAACGGCCGGCCGAGCACCTCGCCGAGCACCCGCACCATCTCCGCGTGCGACAGCGATTCCGGACCGGTCAGGTCGAAGCGGCCGAGCACGTCATCGTCGACGAGCGCGCGGACCAGCACCGCGACCAGGTCCCGTTCGTGGAGCGGCGACTCCTCGAACCCGGCGTGCACGTACCGGACGTCGTCGCCGGCGCGGATCTGCCCGCCCCACGCGGTCAGCGCGTTGAGGGCGAACGAACTCGGCCGCAAACTCACCCACTCGAGCCCGCTCGTCGCGGCGGCGTCGTCAGCCTCCTTGTTGCGGTCGCCACGGAACCGGGACGGCTGCGCCGCGAGGTCATCGTCCACATTGGCCGCGGAGAGCGCGACCACCCGGCGGACGCCGGCCTCGCGGGCCAGCGCGACCAGGTCGTGCGCGGCTGCGCCGACGGCCCGCGGGTGGAGGAACAGCGCCGACGCACCCCGCAGCGCGTCCGCGAGGGTCTCCGGGCGCGAGGGATCGCCCTCGACCACCTCGACGTCCGATGGGAAGCCCGCCGTGCGCGGCGTGCGGGTGACGACCCGGGCACGGCCGCCCAGTTCGGCGGTGAGCGAGCGGCCGACCAGGCCGGTGGCTCCGGTGAGCACGATCATGGCGAACCCCCGGGATAAGCTGATGCCTGAAGTCCAGATGATAAGAGGAGCATATCATATGACTTCCATATTAGATGATGGCGCGGGCGTCCGCCGACGCCGGTCGACCGTGGCTGTGAAGGAGTCACTGCGCGAGCTGCGCAACCAGCTCTCCCTCCTGAACCACCAGGTCAGCGCCCACCTCGCGCTCAAGGACGTCGACCTGGACTGCCTCGAGCTGATCGCCCGGCACGGTCCGCTCAGCCCCAGCGCGCTGGCCCGCCGCGCCGGCCTGCACCCGGCGACCATGACCGGCATCCTCGACCGGCTCCAGAAGGGCGGCTGGATCGTCCGCGAGCGCGATCCGGAGGCCGCCGACCGGCGTTCGGTGGCGGTGCGTGCCGTCCGCGGCCGCAACGCGGAGCTGTTCCGGCTCTACGCGGGGATGAACACGGCGATGGACGAGCTCTGCGCCGGCTACAGCGAAGAAGAACTGGCGCTGATCGCCGGCTTCCTGCGGCGCACGACGTCAGCGGGCCACACCGCGACCGGCGAGCTGGCGAAGGACTGACCAGCGCTTTTTGTGCTGTACTCGGGGGCATGTGGCAGTCAGGCGACGCTTACGAGGCCTACATCGGACGCTGGAGCCGCAAGATCGCGGAGACGTTCGTCCGGCAGCTCGACGTCCCGGCGAGCCGGCGCTGGCTCGACGTCGGCTGCGGCACGGGTGCGTGTACGGCCGCGGTGCTGAAGGCGGCGAACCCGGCGGAGGTCGTCGGCGCCGACCCGTCCGAGGGGTTCCTCGAGACCGCCCGCGCGAGCGTGACCGACCCGCGGGCGTCGTTCACCCTGGCCGATGCCCAAGAGCTGCCGTTCCCCGATGACCGCTTCGACGTCGTGGTGTCGGGGCTGGTGCTGAACTTCGTCCCGGACCCGGCGCGCGCGGCGGCGGAGATCGCCCGGGTGAGCGCGCCGGGCGGGCTCGCCGCGGCGTACCTGTGGGACCTCGCCGAGGGCATGGAACTGATCCGCCGCTTCTGGGAGGCGGCCGGCGAGCTCGACCCGGTCGCCGCCCTCGACGAAGGGCGCCGATACCCGCTGTGCCGCCCGGAACCCCTCGGCAGGCTGTGGACGGAAGCCGGCTTCACCGGGGTCTCCGTCGGGGAGATCAAGATCCCCACGGTGTTCCGGGACTTCGACGACTACTGGCAGCCGTTCCTCGGCGCGCAGGGCCCGGCCCCGGCGTACCTCGCGTCGCTGCCCGAGGCCCGCCGGGACCAGATCCGTGAACTCCTGCGCGGCCGCCTGCCCACGAACCCGGACGGCTCGCTCCCCCTCTGGGCGAGCGCCTGGGTCGTGCGCGGAACCGCTTAGAGACCGGCCTGCGCCAGCCAGTCCTTCGCGACGTCTTCGGCCTTTTCACCGTCGGAGTCGACGCGCTTGTTCAGGTCGCGCATGACGTCGGTCGTCAGCTTCGCGCTCACCGCGTTGACGGCGGTCGCGAAGTCGGCGCCGCGCTCGTCGAGCACCTTCTTGTTCACCGCCGGCACGACGTTCTCGGTCGGCACGATGTTCAGGTCGTCCTTGAGCACCGTGTAGTTCGAGTCGCCGGTCAGCGGGCTGACCGAGTCGACCGGGATGACCGTGACGGCCCCGGACTTGAGCTGCTCGACCCGCGGCCCGGCTTCCTGGATGGTCTGGAAGGTCGCGTTCGTCAGCTTGTAGGTCTCCTTGAAGCCGAGGAAGCACGGAAGGCGCTTCTCGCACTCCGGCGGACCCGCCATGACGACCTTGTCGAGCTTCTTCAGGTCGCTGATGGACGCGATGCCCTTTTCCTTGGCCAGGTCCGACTTGACGATGTAGGTGTTCTTGTCCTCGGCGGGCGCGTAGTTCAGCAGCCCGACGCCGCTGGGCTCGAACAGCTTGGCCAGCTGGTCGTGCTCCTCCTGCGCGCTCTTGCCCGCCTCCTTGCCGAAGCCGGTGGTGATCGCCGCGCCCTGGTACTCCGGGACGAACTGCAGCTCACCGGACTTGAGCGACGGGTAGATCAGCTCCCGCGAGCCCAGGTTCAGCTTCTTCGTCACCGGGTAGCCCTTGGCCTCCAGCGCCTGGGCGTAGATCTCGGCGAGGATCTGGCTGTCGGTGAAGTTGAAGGACGCGACGACGATCGGCGCCCCGCCCTTGCTCTGCGCGGCGGGCTTGTCACCGCTGTCGCTGCCACCACCACAGGCGGCCAAGCCGAGCGTCGCCGCGACGGCCACCGCCACCACGGACGCGTTCCGGAACCAGCGCACGAATCCCCACTCCCTCGTCACTCGAACAGACGAAAGGACCCTAGCGCCGCCCCCCGACAAGAATCCACATGTTGGGAGAAGAGCGTCCATTTTCCCAGCGTGCGGAATCCGAACGGCCCGATCGGGGTAAGGTCGCCGGGTGCACGTGAGCGCGGTGACGCCGCTGGCCGCCGACAGCGGGCCGCCGATCTTCCAGTGGAAGTGGGTGGACCGCAACGCCGACGACATCGTCCAGCGGCTGGTCGAACACATCTCCCTGACCGGTGTCGCCCTCGGCGCCGGGCTGGTCGTCTCGATCGCGCTGGCGCTGCTGTCGTTGCGCTTCCGCTGGTCCTACGGGGTCATCCTGAGCGCGGCGGGCGCGTTGTACGTGATCCCGAGCCTGGGCGCGTTCGCGGTGCTGGTGCCGTTCTTCGGGCTGTCGTTCGCCTCGGCGGTGATCCCGCTGGCGACGTACACGCTGCTGATCCTGGTCCGCAACATCGTCACCGGCGTCGACCAGGTGCCGAACGAAGTCCGCGAAGCCGCGATCGGCATGGGGTACACGCGCGGCAGGCTGCTGTGGCAGATCGAGCTGCCGCTCGCGCTGCCGGTGGTGATCGCCGGGCTGCGCGTCGCGGCGGTGACGACCATCGGCCTGGTCACGGTGACGTCGATGCTCGGCCTCGGCGGCCTGGGCTACTTCATCCGCCACGGCATCCAGACGGCGACGCCCAACCCGACGGAGATCATCGTCGGCGTCGGGCTGTCGGTGGTGCTGGCGGTGGTCGTGGACCTCCTGCTGTGGCTCAGCGAGCGGGTGCTGGCGCCCTGGACCCGGAAGGCGCGATGAGCTTCTTCGACCAGCTGGACGCGTGGCTCGCGGACCCGAACCGCTGGAGCTGGACGGACAAGGCGGGCGTCCCGTACCGGACGGTGGAGCACCTCAGGTTTTCCCTGCTGGCACTGGTGATCGCGGCGGTGCTGACGATCCCGCTGGCCCTGTGGCTGGCCCACTACCGCCGCGGCGCGTTCCTGGCCAGCAGCGCGGTCAACATCGGGCGCGCGATCCCGAGCTTCGGGCTGATCATCCTGTTCTGGTTCCTGGCGAGCCGCTGGGAGCTGGACACGACGTTCTGGCCGCTCCTGCTCGCGCTGGTGGCCCTGGCGGCGCCCCCGCTGTTCACCAACACGTACGCGGGCGTGGTCTCCCTGGAGCAGGAGACGGTCGACGCCGCCCGCGGCACGGGCTACCGCGAGTGGCAGATCATGCTGCGGCTGGAGCTCCCGCTGGCCTCCCCGGTGATCCTGGCGGGCGCCCGGGTCTCGTTCCTCCAGCTGATCGCGACGGTGGCGATCGGCGCGATCGTCAACGACGGCGGCGGCTTGGGCCGCTACATCGTCGACGGCTTCGCGCTGGGGGCGCAAGGTTACGGCCAGATCTTCGCGGGTGGCCTGGCGGCGGTGCTCCTGGCTTTGCTGTGCGACGGGGCTTTCGCGCTGATCACGCGGCTGGCGACGCCGCGGGGGCTGGCACTGCAGAACGCCCGCCGCTAGAACACCCCGGCGACGATCGACACCCCGAGCGCGACGAGCACCACGGGCAGCACGACGTGCCCCCACCGCGCGAGCACCCGGGCAACGGCGGGCCGGGTCGCGAGGAACCGCCCGGCCACGCACCAGACGGCGAGGCCCACGAGGAAGACCACGACGTACCCGGCCGGCCCGGCGGCGCCGCTCGCGGCGAAGGCGGGAACGTAGACGCCGACGTTGTCACCCCCGTTGGCGAAGCACACGAGCGCGATCCCGAGCACCCCGGCGGCCGACGCGGTTTCGCCGTCTTCGGTGCGCCACGCCTGCCAAGCCGCGCGAAGGCCGAGCAGGATCGGCAGGACTCCCAGCCACCGGACGAACCCGCCGGGCAGCAGCCCGGCCCCGAGCGCCGCCGCGACGGAGACGGCGAGGATCGCGGCGAAGCCGAGGAACTGCCCGGCGACGACCTCGGCTTCCCCACGCCGCCCGGCGGCTTGCCCGAAGAAGACGGCCAAGAGCACGAGATCGTCGACGTTGGTGACGGCGAACATCGCGGCCGCTTGCCCGATCAGCCCTGGGGTCACCCCAGCGCGTCCGGGAGTGCCTCGATCAACCGCTGGACCTCCGCCCCCAGCGCGCGGTCCGCCTCGACCACCGGCACCACGGACCGCACCCACTCGTAAGCCTCGCGCAGCCCCGGCACCCCCTCGGCCGCCAGATACCGCGCCTGTGAAGCCGTGACCAGCTCACAAGCCGTGATCGCGAACAGGTGCGCGGCCGCCGCCCGCAGTTGCTCCCCCGCCGCCCAAGCGAACGCCTGCACGTCCTCCTGGCCGGCCGACGTGTCCACCGATCCCAGCGTCGCCGGCGTCGCCAGCCGCCGCAGCGCGTGCAGCTCGCCCACCGCCCGCTTGTGCAGCGGCACCAGCCCCGCCTGGGGTCCCGGGTCCCGCGTCAACTGCGCCGGCAACCCGCTGAACCGCTCGTCCAGCAACCGGTGCTGCCGCTGCACCGAAACCTCGCCCAGGTGCACGAGAGCCGCCGTCACCGCGTCCATCCGCAGGCCCAGGTCCACCGCGTGGTAGCCCGTCCCCGGGAGGAACGCGCCGTCGACGAACGACGGGGAGTCGCCCGGCATCGTCGCCCAGCGCCGGAAAGCCGACTCCAGTTCCGCGTTGACGCGCGAAGCGTGCGCCAGCGCCCGCGGCGCCACCCGCACCGAAAGCGGTGCCTGCACGACGCCCGCTCGCACGGGACCCGGGCCCGCCAGACCGCCCAGCGAAGACAACACCGACCGCAGGTGGTCGTCGCCGCCCGCCATGGCCGGGGAAAACACCTCCCGCGGGGCACCGAGGACGTCGATCGCCATCGCTTCGGTCAGCGTCTGCAGGCGGATGAGCTGCCGCGCGTCGGTCCAGCCGCGCTGGGCGTGCACCACCGCCAGCGGAGAACCCTGAAGCAGCGAAGCACCTTCCTTCGGCCCCAGCACGTACGGCGTGGCACCCCGCGAAGCGAGCGCCGTGGCCGCCGGGACTTCGACGCCGTCCTCGAGGACCGTGCCGATGCCGAGGAACGTCTGGAACGCGTGCGCCAGCGGGATGATCTCGCCCGAACTGCCGAGCCCGGACCGCGGGACGGCGGGCGTGAACCCGTCGTTGAGCCGGTCCACCAGGAACTGCACCAGCTCCGCGCTCACCCCCGACCAGGGCTGCAGGAAGTCCCGCAACCGCACGACGAGCAGCGCGCGCACGTCGGCCGGCGGCAGCCACGGCGGGCCGCCGACCGCGCGGCCGATCAGCAGGTTGCGCTGGTGCTCGGCCTGCTGCCGCGCGTCGAGCGCCACCCCAGCCAGGCGGCCCATCCCGGTGTTCACGCCGTAGACCGGGACGTCGCCCTCAAGCGCCGTCAAGACCTCTTCCCGGCGCCGTCGCAGCTCCTCTACCAGCGGTTTGTCCAGAACCAACCGTTCACCGTCGGCGAAACCGCTGTCGGTGACGATCATCGGTACGGCAGCATGGTGCCGACGCCGGAAGCCTCGGCACGGGTGAGGATCATGTCCGCCACCGCGACGTCCGTTGTGGACAGTCCGCGGTGCCAGAACAGGATCCGCTCGGCGTCGTGCTCGCGGCCCGGCTTCTTCCCGGCCACGACGTCGCCGATCTCGGCGTGGACCCCGTCCGCGGTGAGGAGGCCGGCGTTGAGCTGCGGGCGCAGGGCGCCGAACCGCGGGTTGCCGGACTGCGATTCGCGCCAGTCGTCGACGACGACCTTGTCGATGTCGTCGAGCAGCGTGAGCTCCAGCGCGCTGATCGTGCCGTAGGGCACCAGGAAGGTGCCCGGCCGGAGGAACTCGCGGCGCACCAGCGCTTCGGGCTCGACCAGCCGGGAGGCCTCGACCTGGATGTCCGCGCCGTCCAGGGTCTCCTCGGCCGTGGCGCAGACGCGGACGTCCTTGCCGAGCCGTTCGGACAGCCGGCGGCCGAAGTCTTCGCGGGACTCCGGGCGCTTGCTGGTCACGCGGATCTCGGCGAAGTCGAACAACGAGTCGAGGAGGACGACGTTCCACCAGGCGGTACCGCGGGCGCCGATGTGCCCGAGCACCCGGGAACCCGGGCGCGCCAGGTACTTCGCGCCGACGGCGGTCATCGCGCCGGTGCGGGCCTCGGTGATCATCGTGCCGTCGACGATCGCCCGCGGCATGCCCGTGTCCGGGTCCAGCAGCAGGATCAACGCCATTTCGGAAGGGAGGCCCCGTTCGAAGTTCCCCACGAAGTCACCGACGACCTTCACGCCGCTGACCTGTTTCGCCGACAGGTGGCCGCGGAGGATGTTGAAGTGGCCCTTGCCGCCGTTGTCCGGCACGAGGTGCGTGCGCGGCTCGAAGACGACCTGGCCGCGGCCGTGGTCGGCGAGCACGTCCTCGACCGCGCCGACGATGTCCGCGTCCGTGATGCCGAGCGAGTCGATGTCGGCACCGGTCAGGTACCGGAGCCAGACCGACGTCACCGGGCGAGGTCCTCGATGACCTCGGCCCCGGGCAGCGAGGCCAGCGCGGCGCCGGAGATCAGCAGCTTGCTGCCGCGGATCCCGCTGCCGATGACGAGCTCGGGCGCGTCCGCGACGCGCCGGTCGAGCAGGATCGGCCACTCGGCGGGCAGGCCGACGGGCGTGATGCCGCCGTACTCCATGCCGGTCAGCGCGACGGCTTCGTCCATCGGCGCGAACGACGCCTTGCGGACGTCGAGGCGGCGCTTGATCACGCCGTTGACGTCGGCGCGGGTCGTCGCGAGCACGAGCGCGGCCGCGAACCGGACCTCGCCCGCGCGCTTGCCGGCGACGACGACGCAGTTGGCGGACGCCTCGAGCGGCGAGCCGTAGGCCTCGCAGAAGGCGGCGGTGTCGGCCAGCGAGGGATCGATCTCCGTAACGCCGACGGCGTCCGGGTCGGCCAGCGCGGCCAGCGCTTTGGCCACGGGCTCGGCGAGCAGGTCGGTACGGGTGGGTGCGGGAACGACGGTGAGGCTCCCGGCGATCGTCCAGGTCACCCCGACACCCTAGCTGTGCCGATCATCGCCGATCCGGCCACAGTCACGGCCGAATGACTTCGCGACGACGGCTGCCGGCCGTGCGGGGGTCGGCCTGCCTTTGGCCGAATCGGCGACTACCAGTTGGAGCCGCCGCGCTGGACCTCGATCAGCTTGGGGCGGACGTCCACGATGTAGACCAGCGCCGCGGCCATGGCGGGCACCCAGAAGATCATCCCCGGACCCATGACGTCGAACAGCGCCATGGCGAGCGTCGCGGCGCCCGTGATCAGCATCCAGATCGGCTTGGTCTTGCGGTCGGCCGCGGAGTAGGCGTCCGCGCGCTGCAGCAACGCGTGCACGAAGGCGAAGAGGCCGACCAGCGCGCTGCCCCAGTGGACGACTTGGAGGATCCAGATGGCGACTAGCACAGCCACAGCTTACGGCAAACCGCCCGAACGACCCCGGCCCCGCCACCGGGCGTGCGGTGGCGGGGCCGGGCGTTCACGACGTGGTTACTTGTCGGTCTTCGGCGCGGCCGGCTTCTTCGCGGCGGCGCTCGTGGTGGTGCTGGTGGTGGTGCGGCGGGCCGGGGCGGCCGTCTTCGGAGCCGTCTTGTTCGCGACCTTGCGGCTCGCGGAACGGGTCTCGTGGGCGACGTCGTCGCCCAGCTCCTCGATGGCGTCGGCGGTCTCGCCGGCGACCTCGGTCACCTTGCGGGCGGTCTTCTCGCCCACCGAGCGGGTGCGCTTGGTGAAGGTGCCCAGCACGCCGTCGACGCGCTCGCGGACCTCGGTGGTGACGCCCTCGACCTGGCCCTGCGCGGTGGTCAGGGCCTCCTCGAGCTGCTCGATGGCCTTCTTGACCTGCGGCTGCGCGGCGAACTTGTCCCACGCCTGCTCGCCCGACTCGGCCAGCTTGTTGTACAGCTTGAGCGCGGCCTCGGTGTACTCGTCGATGACCTTGCGCAGCTCGGCCGGGTCCAGCTTCTCGCGGAGGCTCTCGACGTCGGTCGGCAGCTCCTGCAGGTTCTTGCGGGCGGTCTCGCCGCTCTTGGTCACGTTCTCGCGGGCCTTCGCGACGGCGTCGGTGACGGCGTGCGTGGCCAGGTTGCCGGCGCCGAGCGCGGCGAGCAGCGGGGTGCGGACCTGGTCGATGGCGGTGGTGACGGCCTTCTTGACGTCCTCGGTCTTGGGGGTGGTCATGCTGACTCCTTGGTGTCTGCGACTGGCTTGGTGGCTGGGGTGTCCTCGGCGGGAGACGACTCGGCGGCCGGCCGTGCCGCGGCGTTCTCCCGGCGGAAGGACTCGTAAACGTCGAGCAGGACCTGCTTCTGCCGTTCGGTCAGCTCGGCGTCGGCGCGGATCGCGTCGCCCACCGGGCCGCCCGTCGGCAGATCGAGGATCCCGGCCTGCACGTACAGCGCTTCCGCCGAAATGCGCAGGCCCTTGGCGATCTGCTGCAGGATCTCCGCGCTGGGCTTGCGGACCCCGCGCTCGATCTGGCTCAGGTACGGGTTGGACACGCCGGCGAGCTTCGACAGCTGGCGCAACGAAATCTTCGCGGTGTTGCGCTGCTGGCGGATGTACTCGCCGATGTCGGAAGCGATGTCCGCGACCTTCTCCATGGGACCGCCGGATCCTGGCGGGGTCCCACCGGTTTCTGCCATCCGGTCACCTCCTCGCGACACCATCGACGGTACGCGCGAGTGCTAGCTATTGCAAGCACTCTGCTTGCAACCATCGGGTGTGACGCTCACCGCTAACGTGGTCCCATGACGCGCTCGGCCCGGCTGCGGCGGCGCCTCGTCGAGCACCTGCTCGACGAGGACGTCCTGCACGCCCCGGAGTGGATCGCCGCCTTCCGGGCGGTGCCCCGCCACGTCTTCCTGCCCCGGTTCTTCGTGCCGGCGGGCGGCCGGTGGGCGGCGGTCGACCACGCCGACCCGGGCTGGCTCGAGACGGTCTACTCGCGCGACGTGCTGGTGACGCAGCTCGACGACGACCCGGAGCGCTGGACCCTCGCCCGCCGCGACGGGCCGGTGGCGGGTACGCCGACGAGCTCGTCGAGCATGCCCTCGATCATGGCGATCATGCTGGAGGAGCTGCGGGTGCGCGACGGCGACCGCGTCCTCGAGATCGGCACCGGCACCGGCTACAACGCCGCGCTGCTGAGCCACCGCTGCGGCGCCGGCCAGGTGTCCACAGTGGACATCGACCCGGTGCTCGTCGCCCAGGCGCGCGAACGCCTGGCCGCCGCGGGCTACCACCCCGCGTGCGCGGTGGGCGACGGCGCGCTCGGCTTCCCGGCCGGCGTCCTCTTCGACCGCGTGCTGTGCACGGCGGCGGTGTCGTCGATCCCGCTGCCCTGGCTGGCGCAGACGAAACCGGGCGGCCTGGTCGTGACGACGTTGAACCGGCCGCTCGGCGCCGGGCTGATCCGGCTCGTCGCGAGCGAAGACGGCTCGGGACAGGGCCGCGTGCTGGCGCGCGACGGCCGGTTCATGCCGCTGCGCGCCCACCGGCTGCCCCACACCGAGCCGCTCCCGATGCCCTCTCGCGAAGACTGGGAGCAGACGCGGCTGCCGATGTCGGCGGTGCTGCAGCCCCGCCGTCAGTTCGAGTTCTTCGCCGGCCTGGCCCTGCCGGGCGTCCGCCCGGTGCGCGACGGCGGCGACGAAGAAACGCCGAGCGTGGCGCTGGTCCACCCGGACGGCTCGTGGGTCCGCCACCGCAAGCGCGCCGGGGCCGACGAGGTGGCCCAGGGCGGCCCGCGCGCGCTGTGGGAACTGGCCGAGGCGGCCTACGTCGACTGGTGCGAGCTCGACAAGCCGGACCGCGACCGCTTCGGCGTGACGGTGACCGGCGCGCGTCAGGAGTTCTGGCTCGACGAACCCGGCGGCCGCACCTGGCCACTCGGCTGACCCGGCGCGCACTTTCACGTGAAAGTGCGCGCCGGGTCAGGGCAGCCGGGCCCGGATCCACTTCTCGACGTGGTCGGCCGCGGACTCCGCGGAGACCTCCGTCGTGTCGAGGAGCTCGACCCCCAGCTCGTCGGCCGACGTCCGGAGCCAGGCGGTGAACTCCAGCATCTCCTCGATCCGCGGCTCGTCCCACTCGCGCCAGGCCGGGCGGGCCCGCAGCCGCCGTCGCAGCGACTCCGGCGAGCCGACCAGCGCGAGGTAGTGGACGTCGCTGAAGAACGCGCGCTCCGGCAGCGGCTCGAACTCCGGGGGCGCGACGGTGCCGCAGAGCACGACCGGGCGGCCGTTCTGGTGCAGCATCGCCGCCATCCGGAGCCAGACCGCGCGGAACGCCGGGACGTCGTCGCGGAGCGCGCCCGTCCAGAGGACGTCCTGCTCCAGCACGACGACGTCCCCGCCGAACCGGGACGCCAGCAGCGGCCCGAGCGTCGACTTGCCCGCGCCGCTCGGCCCGGTCAGCGCGAAGAGCGGCAGCTTCCGGAACGGCCACGTGTGCCCGCAGCGCGCGCACTCCAGCGTCGTGCCGGAGACGACCGGGCGCTCGGCCCGGTCACCGCACGCCGGGCAGATCCGCAGGTCGAGACCCACCTCAGTCGAAGAGGTTCTCGAGGAAGCTGCGCTTGCGCTGACCGTGCCCGTACGGGCGCGGCGAATCCGAGTAACCCCCGCGGTGCGGCCGCGGGGAGTCCGAATAGCCCCCGCGGTGCGGCCGTGGCGAGTCCGAGTAGCCGCCCCGGTACCCCTTCGGCGAATCCGGGTGGCCGCCGCGGTACGGGCGCGGCGAGTCGGGACGGCCGTGGTGCGCCGTCGGACCGGACTGGTACTGCGGCGGCTGCTGGCCGTAGAACGAGCTTTCCGCACCGACGATCGCTTCGAGCTCACCGCGGTCCAGGAAGATCCCGCGGCAGCCGTCGCACTGGTCGATGTGGATGCCGTTCTTGTCGACGGTCCGCATCTGGTTCTGACACTTCGGACAAATCACACATCAGAGCCTACGCATGTTCGGCCCCGCTGTCCCTCAGCACGCGCAGAGGCAGAACGGGTGCCCGGCCGGATCGGCGTAGACGCGGAACGTCTTCGGCTCGTCGTCCAGCAGTTTCGCGCCGAGGCCGAGCACGCGCTCGTGCGCGGCTTCGAGGTCGGTCACGTTCAGGTCGAGGTGCAGCTGCTGAGGGTTCTCCGCGGACGGCCACGACGGCGGCCGGTGGTCGGGCACCCGCTGGAACGCGATCCCGGTGCCGCCGAGCGGGTTGGCCAGCGTGACCCAGTGCCCGTCTTCGGCGACTTCGGGCGCGTCCCACTCCAGCACCGCGCGGTAGAACCCGGCCAGCGCCACCGGATCCGGGCAGTCGAGGGCCACCACACCCAGCGTCGGTACCGCTCCCATGCGTCCGCTCCCTTCGTAGTAACCGTTGACGAAAGTATGGGGGTTAGCCGACGCGGGGGCAACCACCGGCCGCCGTACACTCGGTACGTGCACACCGACGCCTCCCTCGTGGTGGAGTTCCTCAACACGGTCAACGTCGAAGAGGGCACGGACCTGCTCGAAGATCCCGGGCAGTGGCGCGAGTGGGCAGCCGGGCGCGCGTTGCGGCCGAACCCGGCCCCCGAAGCCCGCGCGGCCCGCGACGCCCTGCGCGCGGCGATCGGCGACCCCCGCCTCCCGCCCGGCAGCCTCGACGTCGGCACGAGGATTTCCCTGACCGACGACGGCCCGGCCCTGGTCGCGGAGGACGCGGTCGGCGCGGTGTTCGCGGCCTGCGCCCGCCTGGTCGTCCGCGGCGACTGGATCAGGCTGAAGATCTGCCCGGCGGACACGTGCCTGTGGGCGTTCTACGACGAGTCCCGCAACCGCTCGCGGACGTGGTGCTCGATGCGGGTGTGCGGCAACCGCGAGAAGGCCCGCGGCTGGCGAGCCCGCACGGCCGCGGCCGGCTGACCAGCCCCGCACCCCGTCCGCCCCGCGCCGCGTCCGGCCCGGCCGGCGGCCCCCAGCCCCGCCTCTCATCCGAGCGGCGGACCCACGAACGGCTGTGGACAACCACCCCGCCCGCCACCACATGTCCACACCCCGGCCACCCACACCCCCACACGTTGTGGACAGTCATTAGGCCATCACCGTGAAAACCTGTGGATAACCCGGGGGATAACTCAGCTTCCTGTGGACAACTGGTTTGAAGCTCCCCCAGGTGTGGTATACGGCCAACTCCTCAAAACAGCAGCTCCGCGACGGCGTAGATGACCAGCCCGGCCAGCGCACCCACGACCGTGCCGTTGATCCGGATGAACTGCAGGTCGCGCCCCACCTGGAGCTCGATCTTCCGCGACGTCTCCTCGGCGTCCCACCGCTCGACCGTGTCGGTGATGATCGTCGTGATCTCGCCCGAGTAGTTCTTCACCAGGTAAGCCGCGGCGCCCTCGACCCAGCCGTCGGCCTTCGCGCGCAGCTGGTCGTCCTCCGCCAGCCGCGTGCCCAGGGACACCAGACCCAGCCGCACCCGGCGGCGCAGCTCGCTCGACGGGTCCTCGGCCGCCGTCAGGAGCATCTCCTTCGCCGTGCTCCACGCCGAGCCGATCAGGCGCTGGACCTCCTCGTGGTGCACGATCTGGCCCTTGACCTGCTCGGCGCGGGCCATCACCTCGGGGTTGGTCTGCAGGTCCTGGGCGAACTCGCCGAGGAACTTGTCCAGCGCGAGCCGCATCGGGTGGTTGACGTCGGTCTTGACCGCCCACGCGAACGACAGGACCTCGCCGTACACCTTGTCCGCGAGCATCTCGTCGACGAACTTCGGCGACCAGCTCGGCGCCCGGTCGGACACCACGCGCAGCATCGTCGTGTGGTTGTCGCGGACCCACTCGTAGGCCTGGTCGCACATCAGGTCCACGAGCTTGTGGTGCGCGCCGTCGGCGAAGACGCCCTGGAGGATCTTGCCCAGCGGCGGGCCCCACGGCTTGTCGATGATCCGCCGCGCGACCGCCTGCTCCATGATCGCCTGGACGTCTTCGTCGCGCAGGACGCGGACCGCCGCCCGGACGACCGTGGCCAGCTCGGACGTCACGCGCTCGGCGTTCTCCTCCTGCGCCAGCCAGCCGCCGAGCCGCCGCGCGATCTCGACGCGCTTGAGCTTGTCGCGCACGACCTCCTCGGACAGGAAGTTCGAGCCGACGAAGTCGCCGAGACTGCTGCCCAGCGCGTCCTTCTTGTTCGGGATGATCGCCGTGTGCGGGATCTTGAGCCCGAGCGGGTGCCGGAACAGCGCCGTGACGGCGAACCAGTCGGCCAGCGCGCCGACCATGCCGGCTTCGGCGGCGGCCCGCACGTAGCCGACCCAGCCCGGCCAGCCGGCCGACTGGGCCCAGCTGGTCAGCAGGAACACGACGGTGGCGCCGAGCAGGAAGGACAGCGCGACCAGCTTCATCTTGCGCAGCGCGCGCCGCTTTTCCTCTTCACCGGCGGGGCCGCCCGGCGGGTCGGCGGGCGTCACCTTGGCGGGGGTCAGTTGCTCCACATCACCATTGTCCGTGAGGATGGCTGATCGTGCGCGAACCTGCTCTCGTCCCCCGCCTCCGCCCGTTCACCTCGACCATCTTCGCCGAGATGACGGCGCTCGCGGTCAAGCACGACGCCGTCAACCTCGGCCAGGGCTTCCCGGACACCGACGGCCCGGCCGGGATGCTCGACGCCGCCAAGAACGCGCTGTTCGGCGGGGCGAACCAGTACCCGCCCGGGCCCGGGCGCCCCGAGCTGCGCGCCGCGATCGCGCGGCACCGGCTGCGCTACGGCACCGAGTACGACCCGGACACCGAGATCCTGGTCACCGCGGGCGCGACCGAGGCCATCACCGCGACGCTGCTGGCGCTGACCGAAGCCGGCGACGAGGTCATCGTCATCGAGCCGTACTACGACTCCTACGCCGCCGCGGTCGCGATGGCGGGCGCCGAGCGCAAGGTCGTCGGGCTGGTCGAGGGCGAGGACGGCCGCTTCGGCCTCGACGTCGCCGGGCTGCGCGCCGCCGTCACGCCCCGGACCAGGGCGATCCTGGTGAACTCGCCGCACAACCCGACCGGCACGGTGTTCACCCGCGCCGAGCTGGAGGCGCTGGCCGCGCTGTGCGTGGAGCACGACCTGATCGCCATCTGCGACGAGGTCTACGAGCACCTGGTCTTCGACGTGTCGAGCGGAGTGGAGCACATCCCCCTCGTCACGCTGCCCGGCATGCGGCCGCGGACGGTGAGCATCTCCAGCGCCGGCAAGACGTTCAACTGCACCGGCTGGAAGATCGGCTGGGTCTGCTCGACCCCGGAGCTGGTCGCGGCGGTGAAGGCGGCGAAGCAGTTCATCACGTTCGTCTCCGGCGGCCCGCTGCAGCCGGCGGTGGCGCACGCGCTCGACCACGAGCTCCCCTGGGTCGACGGCCTGCGCGATTCCCTGGCGGAGAAGCGCGACCGGCTGTCGGCGGGCCTCGCGGACGCCGGGTTCGCGGTCCGCCCGACGGCGGGGACGTACTTCGTGTGCGTCGACGTCCGGCCGCTGGGATTCACCGACGCGGCCGACCTCGCGTGGGAACTGCCGGGCCGCGTCGGCGTCGCCGCGGTCCCCGTGAAGGTGTTCACCGATCACCCGGACGAGTGGAAACACCTCCTGCGTTTCGCGTTCTGCAAGCGCAACGAAGTCATCGACGAAGCCATCACCCGATTGCGCAAACTCGTCTGACGACTTGAGGCGTGTCCCACATCCCGGAAACCGCCTCGCTCGGGCACGCACCGTTTCCGAAGTGATACCGAAGGCGAGTGCGTTCGCGGAAACATCAGGTCAACGGCCGGATGGGCAAAGTGCGCCACTCCTCCGAATGGCCGCACGAGAACACCCGAACGGCACTGAGAGTGATCAACTTGTCGGCCGTAGATACCTTGCCCGGTAGGGCCGTTCCGCCTTACGGGCTGGATCGAACGCGGGAGAGATGAAAGACTCCCGAGCGGTGCTAGAAAGAGTGCAGCCCCGGGGGAACTGCGACCTGGCCGGAGAAAGACCCCAGCGAGTACAGACATCAGGCGCGGACGGTGGTGGTGGCGGTGAGCAGCACGGCGGATTCGCGCCGCGGCGCCCCGAGCCGGCCCGCTTTCACAGCGGGTGAGGTGTCGCCGGGATCCCCTCGCACGCGCGGGCGCGCGCCGCGGCCCTGGGCGGCTTCGCTGCAGCGGCCCGCCGCCAAGATCCTCGTCGCCGGGGGCCTGACGCTCGCCGGGTGGCTGCTCACCGCGGCCCTGTCCGGGAACACCGCCGGTGCCGCCGAGCAGCCCGCCTGCCCGCAGGCGCCCGTCGCCTCCACTGTGGACCACGACCGGCCGTCCCTCCTGCACCACAAGCACCGCAAGAGCCACCGCGAGACCGGCGCCGCCACCTGCGCGCAGCAGCCGGGCGAAACCCCGGCCACCGAAGCGAAGCCCGACCCCGTCAGCGAGCCGGCCGCCGAGACCGAGCCGGCCGCGAAGACCCAGGCCGTCGAAGAAACCACCGCCGGGCAGCCCGCCGCCAAGACCGAGACCACGGAAGCCACCCGGAACCCCGGCCTCCTCGGTGGCCTGGTCGGCGGTGTCCTCAACGTCGTCGGCGGCACGCTCTCCACGGTCACGACGACGGTCAGCGGCACCCTCAGCACGGTCGGCGCCGTCACGGACACGCTGTCCCACACGGTGCTCGCCCCGCTCACCCAGCCGCCCGCGGACAACCCCGACGCGCCCGTCCTGCTCCCGCTCGACGACGTCCTCGGCCCGATCCTCAACGGCGGCTCGAACTCGGGCGGCGCGACGGCCACCGTCCCGGCCGCGACCGCGACCACGGCCACCGTGGTCACGGCGACCGAAGCACCGGCCACCACGACCGACGCCGTGACCGCTGAAGCCGCGACGCAGAGCACCGGCCGCGGCACGGCCCTCGCGCACTTCATCGTCGTCCGGCACGAGCAGCCGCAGCAGGCCGGGCAGGACCAGCCGCGCGACTCCGGCGTGCACGCCCGCGACGGCGGCGGCGAGTCCACCCCCGGCCTGCCCGGCGGCAGCACCGCCCCGAGCGCGCCGGCCTCCACCGCCGCTCCCGGTCACGACGGTCCCGGCGGGGCGCGCCACGCGTTCGCCGTCCACACCGACGACGTGACCACCACCCAGCTGAAGCTCATCGGTGCCAGCCGCGACCACGACGTCGACGGCGCGGGCAGGGAAGCCGCCCTGCCCACCACCTCCCCCGACTGACCCCGCACCGGGCAGCCGGGGACACCTGCGTCCAAATCAAGATCAACCGGACGCACATCCACGCCTTTGAAGCGTGACGAATCCCCTGCTCCAGTACGCAACCCGTGACTCTTTCACGTCTCGTGGCGCACTATCGCGCCCGACGTACCCCAGGGGTGCACAACCATGCGAAACCACAGTCTTTCCGACCGGCCGACCGCGCCCGGCCGGGTCGGATCCCGGTCCCGGCGCCGCGCTGCCCCCGCGGCGCCGGGACCCACACCGGACGCGCTCCGGGAGCCCTTGCTCACCGCGCCGAGCGAGGACTCGCAGTACCGAGAGCACGTCTGAGCCGCGGGCTTCCCGGCACGTCGAGGGGCTGTGCCGGGAAGCCAGCGGTTACCCGCGAGCGGGGTCACGTCCGCGAGCGGGGGTGTGAACCGAGAACCGGTGCGCTGGATGCACATGAACGCCGCCCATCCCTGGGAGCAGGCTCGCATCCAGCGCACCGGTTCTTCGTTTTCAGGCGATCGGCGCGGCCAGCGACTCCGGCGTCCCCCGGACCGACGCTTCCGCCGTGCGCAGGCGCCGGACGGCCTGCTCCATCGTTTCCGGCGGCAGCGAAAACGGCAGCCGGATATACCGCTCCAGACCGCCGTGGACGCCGAAGCGCGAGCCCGGCGCCACCTGGACGCCGTGGCTCGCCGCCGCGACCGCGAGCCGCGAACTCACCGGATCCGGCAGCCGGCACCACAGCGACAAGCCGCCCCTCGGCAGCGTGAACGTCCAGTCCGGGAGGTGCCGGTGCACCGCTTCGGCCAAGGCGTCACGGTAGCCGTGCAGCTCTTCGCGACGGCGGGCGAGCGCGGTCTCGTCGTCGAGCAGCTCGGTCAGCACCAGCTGCTCGAACACCGGTGACCCCAGGTCGACCGCGTAGCGCGCCGAAACCAGCCGCCCGAGCAGGTCCTCCGACGCGCGGATCCAGCCGAGCCGCAGCCCGCCCCAGTGCGTCTTCGACGCCGAGCCCACGCAGATCGCCAGGTCGCCGGCGAACGCGGCCAGCGGCGGCGGCCCGTGCAGCGGATCGCCCTCGAGGTCCAGCTCGACGAGCGTCTCGTCCACGACGACCGGCGTCCGCGCGCGGTTCAGCACCGCGCCGAGCCGTTCGCGGCCGCCCGCGTCGAGGCGCAGGCCGGTCGGGTTCTGGAAGTCCACGACGAGGTAGGCGAACCGCGGGGACGCCTGCCGCAGCGCCGCGTCGACGCCGGCGATGTCCCAGCCGCGCTCGCCGCTCGGGTCGAGGGCGACCGGCACCGGGATGGCGTGCGCGGCCCGGATCGCCTCCAGCGCGTTCGGGTACGTCGGCTGCTCGACCAGCACCCGGTCGCCCGGGCCGGCGAGCATGCGCAGGACCAGCACGAACGCGTGGTGCGCGCCGTTGGTGACCATGACCTGCGCGGGGGTCGTCGGCAGTCCGCGTTCGGTGTAGCGGCGGGCGATCCGCTCGCGCAGGCCGAGCAGGCCGCGCTCCTGGTAGCCGTGGTCGCCGAGGTGGTCGGCGAGCCGGGCGCGGGCCGCGTCGACCGCCGTCGCCGTGCCCGCGATCGCCGGCGAGGACGCGTGGGTGAAGTCGATCGCGCCGCCCTCGGCCGGGGCGAGCGGGCCGCGGCGGCGCCGTCCGGGCGCGGCGACCCACGACCCGGCCCCGCGCCGGCTCGCGACGAACCCGTTCTCCCGCAACCGGTCCAGGGCCGCGCCGATCAGCGTCCGGCTGGCGCCGAGCGCGTCGGCCAGCTCCCGTTCGGCGGGCAGCCGGGTGCCGAGCGGGAGCTGGCCGTCGAGCACCTGCAGCTCGATGGCCGCGGCCAGGTCGGCCGCGCCCTGCCGGGAGCCCTGCCGCCAGGACCCCAGCATGACGGCCAATCGCGGCCCGGAGATGCGTCCACCCAGTGGGACTGCGGCTTCCATAAGGCCAATATCCTGGAATTGGCTATGGTTTACAAGGCCACTTGCGGCGGATAGTGCAGGTGTGGCTCAGATCGACCTCCGGCCCGTCCGGATCACCCGTGACCCCGTCCGCCGCAGCGTGCAGCTGCTCGCGGGCCTCGCCCTCTACGGCACCAGCGTCGCCCTCGTCACCCGGGCCGGCCTCGGCCTCGAGCCGTGGAGCGTGCTGGCCGAAGGCGTGCTGAAGCACACCGGCCTGACGTTCGGCACGGTGACCGGCCTGATCTCCGTGGTCGTGCTCCTGCTGTGGATCCCGCTGCGCCAGCGGCCCGGCATCGGCACCATCGCGAACGTCGTCGTCATCTCGGTCATGGTCGACGCCGTCCGCGCGGTGGTCCCCGACCAGCACGACCTGGCCTGGCAGATCGTGCTCCTGGTCGGCGGCATCGCGCTCAACGGCGTCGCGACCGCCACCTACGTCGGCGCCCGGCTCGGCCCCGGCCCGCGCGACGGCCTGATGACGGGCCTCGCCGGCCGCACCGGCTGGTCGGTCCGGCTGGTGCGCACCGGCATCGAGGTCGCCGTGGTCGTCGTCGGGTTCTTCCTCGGCGGGACGGTCGGCGTCGGCACCGTGCTCTACGCCCTCGCGATCGGCCCGCTCACCCAGGCGCTGCTGCCGTTCGTGGTGTGGCGCGAGCCCGCCGCTTAACCCGCTTTGCGCTCCTGGACGACCCGGCGCAGCGTCGCGTAGTCGGCGCCGCGCCGGGCGAGCACGTCGTCGGTGCCCCGCTGCTGGGCCAGCGCCAACAGGATGTGCTCCTGCCCCAGGTGCTTGTCCCCCATCCGCACCGCTTCCTTGAGGCTCAGCTCCAGGGTCTTCTTCGACTGGGCCGTGAACGGGACGTGCCCGCGCTTGGCCGGGCCGAGCCGGCCGGCCAGCGCCCCTTCGCCGTGGGTCTGCTCGACGCGCTCGACGATCTGCTCGATGTCGATGCCGAACTCCGTGAGCGCCTCGGCGTCGGCGTCGCTGACCCCGCCGCGGCGCCGGGTCCGCTCCAGCTCCGCGGCCAGGTCGTCGGTGGCGACGCCCAGCTCGGTGAGCAGCGGCACGCCGGTCTTGAGCAGCCCGGCCAGCAGGTCCGACGGTCCGACTTCGACCGAACCGGACGCCCGCGCCACCAGCTGCGCCTCGACGACCGCGAGCCGCGCGTCCGCCGTGAACCGTTCGAACATCAGTGCCTCCCGTACTTCTTGTGCACGGCCTGCCGGCTGACCCCCAGCTCGGCGGCGATTTCCTGCCACGACCAGCCCTGCACCCGCGCACTGCGGACCTGCACGACCTCCAGTTGTTCCAGCAGCCGCCGGAGCGCGGCGACCGCGCGCAGCCCCACCCGGGGATCGCGATCACCCGCCCGGGCAGCCAAATCCGTCGCTTCCGTCATGACGTCAACCTACGTTGACATCACGAGCCTGTCAACCGAAGTTGACACGCTCAGCGCGAAGCCGCCGGAGGGTCGACGTACAGTCGGGTGATGCCCGAGATCTCGATCGCCGAGCGGGCCGGGGTGGGCGCCGACGGCCACCCACGCCCCACCGAAGACCACGTCGTCGTGCTGGCCAACGCGGTGCTGGTCCTCGACGGCGCCACTTCGTCGGACCCCTCGCTGCCCCCCGGCGGCTGGTACGCCGAGCGCCTCGCCCGCCACCTCGGCGACGGCCTCCGCGCCGCACCCGAAGCCGACCTGGCCGAGGCTCTGACCCGCGCGATCGGCGAGGTCACCGCGGAAAACCGGCTCCGGCCGCGGCAGTCGCCGTCCAGCACGGTCGCCGCCGTGCGGTGGCTCGAAGACCGCGTCGACGCGCTGGTGCTGGCCGACAGCCCGGTGGTCGGGTTCGGCGGCTTCGGCGTCGACGTCGTCTCCGACGACCGGCTCGCCCGGCTGCGGCGGCACGGGCTGCTCCAGACCGGCGCCGACGTCCGCCGCCGCCGCAACGCCCACGACGGCTTCTGGGTCGCCGAAGCCGAACCCGGTGCCGCCGCGCACGCCGTCCGCCGCAGCTGGCCGCGGGCCGACGTCGAAGCCGTGCTGCTCGCCAGCGACGGCGTGTCCATCGGCGTCGACCAGTACGAGCTGTTCGGCTGGCGCGAGGTCCTCGCGAGCGCCCGCACCGAGGGGCCGGACGCCGTCCTGGACGCCGTCCGGACCGCGGAGAAGCAGGATCCCGACGGCGAACGCTGGCCGCGGCCGAAGCGCCACGACGACCAGGCGCTCGTCCTGGTCGACTTCACCTCCGGGGGAATTCAGGGTCTTCCCTGATCACGCGCCGTCCCGTTCTCCGAGAACCTGGACGGCATGGGGACGGAACAGGGGAAACGCACGAGACCGTGGCGGCTCGTCGCGCTGGGCGCGATCGGGTGGGGGCTCTTCACGGCCGTGGTGCTGCACATCATCAGCTCGCACGACCCGGTGTACGACACGCTGTCGAGCTACACGGTGACCGACCGGGGCGAGGGCATGCTCGGCGCGAGCGTGCTGTCGCTGGCCATCGGGTCGCTCGCGGTGCTCGGCGCGCTGCAGGTCGCCGGGGTGCCGCTGTCGCGGACGACCCGGCTGCTGCTCGCGTTGTGGGCGCTCGGCATGGCCGCGGCCGCGATCTTCCCGGCGAGCTACCCCGAAGCGCCGGACCCGGTGAGCGGGGAGATCCACCTCTACGCGTGCCTGGTCGCGTTCTGCAGCCTGCCCGGCGCCGCTTTTTCGCTGCTGGAACCGCTGAAGGGCCACCCGGAACGCGTTGCGCTGGTCCGGGCGATCCGGGTCACCGCCGCGGCGTTCGCGCTCTTCGCGCTGAGCTTCGTGTTCGTGCGGCTGAGCGAGGCCGGCGTCGAGCCGTTCGGCGTGATCTCCGATGTCGTCCCGATCGGCGTCACGCAGCGGGTGCTGCTGCTCGCCGACGTCGCCCTGCTGCTGACGCTGCTGCGGCTGGCGACCCGGCTCGAATCAGCCTTCGACGGCCGCCGCGAATTCGGGGCCGTAGCCGTACAGGCCGGGCATGCCGCCGGTGTGCAGGAACACCACGTGGTCGTCCGGGGCGAAGTGCCCCGCCCATTCGGCCAGCGCGGCGGCCACTTTGCCGGTGTAGACCGGATCGAGCACGACGCCCTCGGTGCGGCCGAAAAGCCGTAGCGCGTCCCAGACGGCGTCGGTCGGGATGCCGTAACCGGGGCCGAGCGTGGAGTCGCCCAGCCGGACGTGGTCGAGCGACGGCGGTTCGAGGCCGAGCAGCTCGGCCGCGCCGGTGGTGAGCTCGCGCAGGTTCTCGGTCGCCTCGTCCAGCGGGTGGCTGACGCAGGCGACGCCGACACCGAGGTTCTTCAGGAGCGCGGTGGCCAGCACGACACCGGCCGCGGTGCCGCCGCTGGCGTGCGGGACGACGAGGTGGGCGCGCTCGACCCCGCGCTCAGCCAGCTGGTGGGCCAGTTCGAGGGTGGCGCGGACGTAGCCGAGCGCGCCGAGGTCGCTGGAGCCGCCGACCGGGATCGTGGCGACCTTCCGGCCCTCGGCGGCGGCTTCGGCGACCAGGCGGTCGTAGACCCGGCCGGTCTCTTCGCCGTCGGCGCAGACGTGGACGGTCGCGCCGAAGAGCTTGTCGAGCGGGATGTTGCCGCCGCGTTCGTAGGCGTCGCCGTCGCGCGGGACCTTCGCGGTGAGCACGAGTTCGCAGCGCAGCCCGAGCTTCGCGCACGCGGCCGCGGTCTGGCGGCCGTGGTTGGTCTGGAGCGCGCCGAAGGTGATCACGGTGCCGGCACCCGCCTGCCGGGCCGCGCCGAGGTGGTACTCGAGCTTGCGGAGCTTGTTGCCGCCGGCGCCGAGCGGGTGGACGTCGTCGCGCTTGAGCCAGAGGTTCCGCAGGCCGAGGGCTTCGCCGAGCCGGGGCGCTTCGTGCAGCGGGGTCGGCCAGCCGCCGAGGTCGACCCGGGGGATCGCGTCGAGGGCGGCGGCGGGGAAACCGGCGAAGTCGAACGTCATCAGCTCACTCTAGAGCGCCGCGGGAGTAGCCGGAAACCATCGGTATCCGGTAACGTTCGTTCGAACGAACGAGAACTCGGGAGGCGCCATGACCGCCACGAGCCTGGACTTCACCGGTCTCGCCGCGCAGGCCGCGCGGCTCGCCGCCGGGGAAGTCACCTCGGCCGAGCTGACCGCTACCGCGCTCGGGCGCGCGCACGCCGGCCAGCCGGTCCTCAACGCCTTCCGGCACCTGCGCGACGACGCGGCGCTCGCCGAAGCGGCCGAGGCGGACGCACGGCTCGAGGCCGGCGACCGCGCGCCCCTGCTCGGCGTGCCGGTCGCGATCAAGGACGACGTCGACCTCACCGGGCTGCCCACGTCGTTCGGCTGCGCCGGCGAGTTCCCGTGCGCCACCACCGACGCGCCCGCCGTCGCGCTGCTGCGCGAAGCCGGCGCCGTCATCATCGGCAAGACCAACACCCCCGAGCTGGGCCAGTGGCCGTTCACCGAGGGCCCGGCCTTCGGCGCGACGCGCAACCCGTGGCACCTCGGCCACACCCCCGGGGGTTCTTCAGGCGGGAGCGCGGCCGCGGTGGCGTCGGGGGTCATCGCGGCCGCGCTCGGTTCCGACGGCGCCGGCTCGGTGCGCATCCCGGCCGCGTGGACGGGGCTGGTCGGCATCAAGACCCAGCGCGGCCGGATCCCGACCGACGGCGAGCTGTTCCACGGCCTGACCGTGCTCGGCCCGCTCGCCCGGACCGTCGAGGACGCCGCCCTGCTGCTGGACGTCGTCGCCGCGACCGGCACGACGTTCCGGACCGCGGCCGCGCGCGAACCCGGCCGGCTGCGGATCGGGCTGTCGACGCGGATCCCGTTCACCGCCACCAAGACCCGGCTCGACCCGGTCGTCGAAGCCTCCGTGCGCCGGCTCGCCGAGTCGCTCGCCGGGCTGGGCCACGAGATCGTCGAAGTCGAGCCGGACTACGGGCTGATCGGCCTGACGTTCCTGCCGCGCTCGCTCACCGGCGTCCGCGACTGGACGCTGCGGGTGCCCGACCGCGCCGGGCTCGACCCGCGCACGCGCAGCAACGCCGGGCACGGCCGGCTGCTGGCCGGTCCCGCGCTGCGGCTCGCCCGCGCGCTCGAGCCGGGACTGCACCGGCGGATCGGCTCGGTGTTCGGCCGCGTCGACGTGCTGCTGACCCCGACCACCGCGACCCCGCCGCCGCCGATCGGCACGTTCGACGGGCTGTCCGGCTGGGAGACCGACCAGGCCATGATCGCCGCCTGCCCGTACGCTTGGCCGTGGAACGTGCTGGGCTGGCCGGGGGTCAACGTGCCGGCCGGGCAGACGGCCGGCGGGCTGCCGCTGGGCGCGCAACTGCTCGGCCCGTCGCACGCCGAGGAGCGGCTGATCTCCCTCGCCGCGCAACTGGAAGAGGTCGAACGGTGGCCGGAGCGGCATCCCGAGACAAGCTGGTAAGCACCCGGGAAGCCATCCTGCGCGGCGCGCTGACGGTCGTCGGCGAGCACGGGGTCGGCGGGCTGACGAACCGCCGGATCGTGGCCGCCGCCGGCGTCTCGCTCGGCACGCTGACCTACCACTTCCCGAGCCAGACGGCGTTGCTGCGCGAGGCGATGCTGCTGTTCGTCGAGGAGGAGACGGCGAAGCTCGGCGCGATCGTCGACGGCTACCGCGCGGCCGGCCTGAGCCTCGAGCAGGCCGCGTCGGTGGTGGAGCACGTGATCGCGCAGCTGCCGTTCGGCGCCGACGAGCTCGGCGCGCACGAGCTGTACCTCCAGTCGGCCCGCGATCCCGAGCTGCAGGAAGCCTCCGCGCGCTGCTTCGCGGCGTACGACGAGCTGGCCGTGATGATCCTGACCGCGTTGGAGGTCCCCGACCCGGCGCGGCTGGCCGGACCGGTGGTGGCCCTGATCGCCGGGCTCCAGCTGCGCCGCCTGGCGACGGGCGAGACGGACACCCCGGTGGCGATCCCGCTGATGATGCTCGTCCGCGGCGCTTGATGGCCCCGCCGATCGTCCGCGGGACGGCGGCGTGGAAGTACTTCGGCGACTTCCGCGACGCGCTCCTGGCGGGTCAGGTGCTGGTGCTGCAGGTGGCGCACCCGGTGGTCGCGGCGGGCGTGCGTGACCATTCGGACTACACGGAGGACCCGTGGACACGGCTGATGCGGACGGGCGCGTCGCTGTCGATCTACGTGTACGGCGGGGTTTCCGGTGCGCGGGTGGAGGCGGCGCGGCTGCGGGCGCTGCACCGTTCGTTCGTGGGCTCCCTGCCGGACGGCCGCCGGTACAGCGCGCTGGATCCCCTGGCGTACGCGTGGGTGCACGCGACTTTGGTGATGGTTCCGGTGGACGCGCAACGGTTCTTCGGCCGCCCACTGTCCACTTCGGAGCTTGACGAGTACTACGCGCAGATGTGCGGCATCGGCCGGCTGCTCGGGGTGCGGGAGCGCGATCTGCCGCCGGACTGGGCGGCGTTTTCCCGCTACTACGACGAGATGGTGGCGGGGTTCGCCGGGAATCCGGCGATCGAGCAGCTCTTCGAGACGATCGAGACGGTGCGGAAGCCGGTCGGCTGGCTGCCGGACCGGTGGTGGCGTCCCCTGCGGCGGGCGCAGGCGCGGGGGCAGGTGTTCTTGATCCGGGCCACGGTGCCGCCGCTGTTGCGGGAGCGGCTCGGGCTCCCGTGGACTGCGCGTGACCAGCGCCGTTTCGACCGCTTCGCCCGGGCGGTGCGACTGGTCTCGGCCCCGCTCCCGGCCGGCCTGCGGACGGCCCACATGCGCTGGATCGGCAAGCTGAACGTCTGGTTCCGCGCCCACCCCGGGGTTTACGAGCGCCTGATCGGCGGCAACGGTCCCGGCTCAGCGAACACTCACGACCACCTGCGCCCCCACGTCAGTCCTCGCGGCCGCTGACCCGGGCGTAGTGGGCGCGGGCCTTCGCTCGGTTCCCGCAGCGGGACATCGAGCACCACTGCCGATTGCGGCGCGGTGAGGCGTCGCAGAACCGCACCCCGCAGTCGTCCGCCGCGCACACCCGGACCGAAGCGCCGCCCGCCGCCAGGTCGATCGCGTCCGCCGCCAACGCCGCGAACGCCGCCGCCACCGGGTCCTTGGGGGCCGGGACCTCGCGGTGCAGCACCCCGTCCACCAACGTCAGGCGCGGCGGCGGCGCGGGTGCCGAGGCCGCCGCGTTGTTCACCAGCTCGATGTCCATCTCCGACGGCGTCCCGACCGGCAGCAGCACCCGGTCGATCGCCTCCCGCAGCGCCTTCGCGGCCAGCACGTTCCCGGTCGTCACCGGCACCGGCCCCGTCGTGAAACCCGCACGGGACAGCCACTCCGCCAGCGCGTCCGGCCCGGTCAGCAGCTCCACCCCCTCGGCGTACCGGCTGCGCAGCGTGTTGACGAGGTCGAGGCACGGCCGCCCGCCGTCGAAGGCCCACTCCATGACGAACACTCTAACCCTTGAAGACAGTTAGAAGCAGCGCTACTGTCTAACCCCATGAACCGGTTAGAAGATGTCGACGGGCTCCGGATGCACTTCCTGCAGGCCGGTGACGGCCCGCCCCTGTTCCTCCTCCACGGCTGGCCGCAGACGTCGCACTGCTGGCGGCAGGTCATCGGGCCGCTCGCCGAGACGCACACCGTCATCGCGCCCGACCTGCGCGGCTACGGCCGCACCGACAAACCGAAGACCGGCTACGACAAGCGCACGATGGCCGCCGACGTCGCCGCGCTCGCGACGCACCTCGGCTTCGAACGGGTCGCCGTCGCCGGGCACGACCGCGGTGGCCGCGTCGCCCACCGCTGGGCCCTCGACCGCCCGGACCAGGTCAGCCGCATCGCCGTCCTCGACATCGCCCCCACCCGCGCGATGTGGCAACGCCTCGACACCGGCATCGCCAAGGCCTACTGGCACTGGCTCTTCCACCTCCAGCCCGACCTGCCCGAGCTCCTCGCCGGCCGGGACGTCGCCGGCTACCTCGGCTACTTCTTCGAGCGCTGGACCCACCAGCGCCACGCGCTCGACGCCGAAGCCCAGGCCGAGTACGTCCGCGCGTTCTCCCAGCCCGGCGCCCTCCGCGCGGGCTTCGACGACTACCGCGCCTCCTTCCCCGACGACGCCGAGCTCGACGACGCCGACTTCGAGGCCGGGAAGCGCGTCACCCAGCCACTCCTCGCCCTCTGGGGCGCGAACGGCCTGCTCGGCACCCTGCCCACCCTCGAGATCTGGCGGGAGTACGCGCCGGGCGCCACCGGCACCGCCCTCGCCGACTGCGGCCACTTCCTCCCCGAGGAACAGCCCGGCGAAGTCGTCGCCCACCTGCGGGAATTCCTCGACCCCTGAGACCACCGGGGGCGCCGGTCCCCCGCACTGGGGACCGGGATTCCCTCGCCGCCGTGACGCCCGCCACCGGCCGCCCTGGCTAGGTTCGGACCACGATGGGGACCAAATCGAAAGCGGCACTGCTGATGCTGCTGGCCGTACTGGGGATCGCGGCCGGCGGCGGGACCGCGCACGCCGACGGCGCGCCGGGCGGCACCGACGTCCAGGTGGCGCAGACGCTCGGCGCGCGCGAGCTCACCGTGATCATCCGCCGGGTCGACACGACGCCGTCGCCGCTGCGGGTCGACGTCGTGACGCACCGGGGCAGCCCGCCCGGCACGCTGCACCTGACCGTGGCCGCCGACGGCATCCCGAGCGCGCGGACCGACGTCGTCCTCGGCGCCGAACCCGGGGTGTACGCGGGAGATCTGCGAGTCGACAAACCGGGGCCGTGGCTGCTGTCGCTGAGCGACGGCACCGGCCCGGCCGCGACGATCCCGTTCCTCGTCCCGGCGCGCGTGGTGCCCCCGTGGGAACGGGCGACCTACGGCGGGTTCGTCGCGGCGGGCGCGTTCCTGCTGCTGGCCCTGCTCGTCGGGGTCCGGGCGAAACGCACGGCGTACGCCCTCATCCCGGCGGGCGGGGTGGTCGCCGCGCTCGCCGTCGCCGTCACCGGTGCGCTGCTGTCGGCGAGCACTCCCCCGCCGCCCGCACCCGGCAGCCAGCTCGATCCGACGTTCGACAACGTCACCGACCCGTACGGCGCCGCGCCGTTGTCCACAGTGGACTATTCGCGGCCGCCGGTGAACCTCACCGTCCACTCCGGACGCGGTGAGCTGGCGCTCGGCCTCACCGACGGCGCCACCGGCCGCCCGGTCGACGACCTGCTGGTGCACGACAACGCGCTCGTGCACCTGGTCCTGGTCTCGCCGTCCGGCCGGCTGAGCCACCTGCACCCGGTGCGCGTCGGCCCGGGCGGCTACCGCGTCCGCGTCGCCGATCCGGAACCGGGGACGTACGCCGTCGCCGCGGAACTCGCCCGGCGCGGCGGCGGGGTCCAGCTCGTCCGGTCCACTGTGGACCTGACCGGCACCGCCGCCCCCGCGCCCGAACCACCCGGCGCCGGCCCGCGGACGATCGACGGCACCCCGGTGGAGCTGAGCATCACCCCCGGCACGCCGACGACGATCACCGCGCACTTCCGGACCCAGGACCTCCAGCCGTGGCTGGGCATGCTCGGCCACCTCATCGTCGCCGGCCCGATCACCGGCCCGGTCGGGGAAAGCGCCGCGAAGGCACCGACGTGGGCGCACGTCCACGCGATGATCCCGCCGGTCGCCGGCCAGCTCGACCGCCCCGACGAGACGGTCGCCGCCTACGGCCCCGACGTCGCCTTCACCTACACCTTCGCCGCGCCCGGCCGGTACCGGATCTGGCTGCAGGCCGAGCGCGGCTACCGCGTGCTGACCGTCCCCGCCGTGGTGGACGTCCCGACGACCGGAGCCGGCCGGTGAGGCGCCCGACCGCGCTGATCGCGGCGGTCGCCGTCGTCGCCGCGGGCCTGCTCACGTGGTTGCTCTGGCCGGGCGGCAGCGCGAAACCCACCACGCAGCAGGCGGTTTCGGGCCCCTACACCGTCCAGTTCTCCGCGGACCGGCCGCGCATCGGCGGCAACACGTTCGCGGTCGAGGTGACCGGGCCCGCGCCCGATTCCGTCACGGTCGCGCCGGTGATGGCGCAGATGGGGCACGCGTTCCCGCCGGTGGCCGCCGGGCCCGACGGACCCGGCCGCTTCCGCGCCGCGGACGTCGGGCTGCCGATGGCCGGGCAGTGGGAGATCACCGTCTCGCTGCGCGGGCCGGGCGGGGCCGCGCAAGTCGTCTTTCCGTTGCTCGTCAACTAAAGGAGGGTCGGGGGAAATGGATCTCACCGCATCCGGCGTCCGCACGGCGTCGGTCGCGAAACCGGCGCGAACGGGCTTGCTGCCCGCGAACGTCGTGCTCGGGGGGTCGTTGCTGTCGCTGGTCGGGCTGACCTGGGACATCCAGTGGCACAGCGACGTCGGGCCGGACACGTTCTTCACGCTGCCGCACTTGTTCCTGTACGCGGGCAGCGCGGTCGTCGGCCTGGCGAGCCTCGCCGTCGTGCTGCTGACCACGGCGGCGCGGCGCGCGGGCCGCCCGGTCGACCCGCGGGTCGGTGGGCGCGTGGTCAACGTCTTCGGCAAGACGTTCGCCGCGCCGGTCGGCTACCTCGTCTCGGGGGTCGGCGCGGCCACTTTCCTGCTGTACGGCCTGTGGGACCAGTGGTGGCACGGGCTCTACGGCTTCGACGCGGTCATCGACTCGCCGCCGCACATCGGGCTGCTGCTGTCGATCACGGTGTCGCTGATCGGCACTACCGCAGTGTTCGCCGCGGCGCGGGAGCACCGCTGGGGCCGGGTCGGCACGCTGGCTTCGCTGACCGTGCTGCTGACGTTCGGGCCGGTGCTGGCGCTCGGGCTGCAGCAGGTGCCCGACGACTACGCCGACGCCGTGTCGATCGGCTGCTCGATGATGGCGGTGCTGCTCGTCGCGGTCGGCGCGGGGTTCTTCCGCCGTCCGGGCGGCGCGCTCGGCACCGCGGCGATGGTCGCGGCCGTGCAGGCGGTCTTCTGGTGGTTCTCGCCGTGGGCGGCCCAGGCGTACGCGGACCTCGTCGGCCTGCCGATGCGTGACGCGATCTCCGGCGTGCCGGAAATGCCGTCGCTGACGCCGATGGCGCTGCTGCCGGTGGCCGCGCTGATGGAGCTGGGCTACCTGGCCGGCCGGCGCCGGGGGTGGCGCGCGGGCCGCGTTTCGGTGGTCGTCGGCGGCGCCGCCGGGCTGCTGATCGGGCTCAGCCTGCCGCTGCAGCGGGCGATGCTCTACACCGGCGCGCACGTGCCGCCGGCGTGGTACCTGACGACGACCGCCGTGGTCAGCGGTCTGCTGGGGCTGCTCGGCGGGTTCGCCGGGTGGCGGTTCGGCGGGATGCTCTGCCTGCTGGCGCCCGCGAAGAAGGGGGAAACCGCTGATGCGTAAGACGTTGCTCGCCCTGGCCGCCGTAGCCGGCCTGCTGTTCGCCACCGCGGCGCCGGCGAACGCCTACGAGCCGGTCGACATCGTGCACACCGAAAGGGTGCAGGCCGGGCCGTACGGGCTGACGGTCGGGTTCAGCACCTGGCCGCTGAAGGCCATGCAGTCGCTGGACTTCACCTTCGTCCCCGACGGCGGGATCGAAGGCAAGTCCGGCACGCTCACCATGGTCAACCCGGAAGGCGGAGCGAACCGGAAGCAGCCGCTGGTCCGGCACCCGCGCAAGCTCGACGTCTGGGGTCTCGACGTCCGGTCGATGCCGCGCCCGGGCGCGTGGACGCTCCGCTTCGCCGTCAACGGTCCCGCCGGGCCCGGCACCGGCGAGCTGCGCGCGCTGCCGGTGCTGGAACAGCCGGGCCCGCCGATGGGCGTGAGCTGGGCGATCAGCACGCTCCCGCTGATCGGGCTGGTGGTGCTGGTCGTGCTGGCGTGGCGCCGCACCCGGAGCCGGTTGCGGGGCGGGGAGCTTCCGGCAACCGGGTGAGATTCCGCTCACATTCGGCTGCCGGCCGTATCCGGAGCGCCGCGAAGGCCTCCTTCACCGCAGAGGACGGGGAAGGGGGCCTTCGCCATTCGAGTGCTCAAGCGGGTGACCATGATCACCTGCGCGGGTGAGGGATCAGGCCGGCAGGTCGAACTGCCCGGCCTTCACCGCGATCAAGAACGCTTCCCACTCGGCCGGGTCGAAAACGAAAACGGGGCTGGTGGGGAGCTTGGTGTCCCGGACGCCGATGAGGCCTTCGCGGCCCAGGTTGACCTCCACGCAGCTGCCGCCGTTGGGTTCGCTCGCGAAGGACTTCTCCCACTCGGCCTCTTGGAACAGGGACACGGCCGTGTTCGGATCGTAATCCGCGAACGACGGATAATCCGCCATGGGTCGTACCTCCGAGGTTCGATGGGGGGTGCGGCCGCGACCTGGTCGAAAGCACCCGTTCCCGGCTACTCAGTGTCTCAATGGCCTAGGCCGCAGGGCCAAGCGGGTGATCAACTAGCTTCGGCCTCGACATGAAGATTATTCCAGGAGTAGGATTAATCGCATCGGCCGGGGCGCCGGCGTCGGTGAACGACTGCCTGCACGCGGCGGGCGGTCCCCGAGCGACGCCGAAGCGGCCGAAACCGAAGCACCAAGCCACCGCGGGAACCTCATGGGGGAGGATCAGCGTGATCGTCGAGGACAGCGCGCCACCGGGCGTGCTCGTCGTGGGCAGGCTCGCCAGGGGAACCACCGGCGAAGCCCGCCGGGTGGTCCACGTCTTCGCGCTGGACGCCGCCGCGACCGACACCGAGCTGATCCGAACCAGATGCGGGGAAGCGCTTTCCCGTCAAGACGTCGAATGGCTGGTCCCCGGGGCCGGCATGCCGTGTGAACCCTGTCTCGGACTGACCGGCGGCGAGCCCGCCCGGGCACCGCGACGAGAGCTGGGGGTGTAGACGATGGCCGTCCGAATGAACTCGCTCTTCCGCCGTGAAGACGAAGAGCACCGTGGTCGCCGCGGGATCGGCGACGAACTGCGCGACCGCTTCGGCTTCAGCCTGATCCAGGCACCACTGCGCAAGACCACCACGTGGGCGGCCGATCAGGACCTCCCGCTGCAGCGCTACTCCGACGGCGTCCGCACCACGCGGCCGCTGGAGGCGTCGATCGACCTGGCCCCGCTGCTGCGCGGCCGCATCGGCTCCCGCGCCTGAACTGCTCCACCACCACGAAAAGAGCCCCGGTTCCCTGATGGGACCGGGGCTCTCGCGCGTGCGGGCTACGGTTTCCGCAGCAGCAAGCGACCTTGGCGGAAGGGGCGCTCGCTTTCCGTGTGCTCGCGGTGCATCCGCCCCACCTCGACGAGCCCCGCCGCGGCGCCCAGCCGGGCCAGCTCGGCCACGGGCCAGCGGTGCGCGAGGGTGACCTTGTGGTCGAACGTCGTCACCTCGTCGCCGTCGGCCTCGAAGCAGCCGAGGAGCAGCACCCCGCCCGGGGCCAGCGTCCGCGCGAACTCGGCGAAGTAGCCCGGCAGCTCCGCCGGCGGCGTGTGGATCACCGAGTACCACGACAGGATGCCGGCGAGCGAGCTGTCGGCGATGTCCAGCGCCGCCATCGAACCCACGTCGAAGCGCAGGCCCGGGTGCGCGGCACGGGCGAGCTCGACCATCACCGGCGACAGGTCGACGCCGGATGCGTCGAGGCCCAGCTCCGTCAGGAAAGCCGTGAGGTGGCCAGGCCCGCAGCCCAGGTCGGCGACCGGGCCGCGACCGCGGGTGTAGTCGGCGAACGCCGTCCACGCCGCCCGGTCCAGCGGGTCGCCGGCCCAGATCGGGCCGACGAACTCCGCGTACTGGACGGCGACCGCGTCGTAGGGCGTCACGGTTTGCGGCCGAGGCCGCAGATGTGGCCGACGAACGCCGGGTCGTTCGCGAGCTTCCGCGTGGCCCGGGACTCGATCTCCTCCGGGTGCCACTCCGGCAGGTAGACGATGCCCGGCTCGACCAGCTCCAGGCCCTCGAAGAACGTCGTGAACTCCGCGCGGCTGCGCAGGTGGATCGGGGTGCTCGACTGCTTGTACTGCTTGATGATCGTCTCGCGGCTGCCGGCGTCGGCCATCGCTTCCATGCCGTCGCTCGTCAGGTGCGAGGACAGGAAGTACGAGCCGGACGGCAGCAGCGACAGGTACTTCTGGATGGTCTGGGCGACCGGCTCGTCCTCGCCGAGGAAGTACAGGACGCCGACCATGATCAGGCCGATCGGGCGGTTGGTGTCCAGGACACCGGTGTCGAGCGCGCGCTTCCAGATGTCGGCCGGGTCGCGCAGGTCGCCCTGCAGCACCGCGTGCCGGTCGGCGACGCCCTCCTTCTCCAGCAGGACCTGGGAGTGGGCGACCGCGACGGGCTCGTTGTCGACGTACACGCACCGCGCGTCCGGGTTCACCTCGGCGGCGACCTCGTGGACGTTGCCGACCGTCGGCACGCCCGAGCCGAGGTCGAGGAACTGGTCGACGCCGTTGCGCGCCAGGTACTGGACGCCGCGGCCGAGGAAGTCGCGGCCGACCCGGGCGACGGTCTTGATCATCGGGAAGGCCTTGACCGCCTGCTCGCCGAACTGCCGGTCGATGGCCCAGTTGGCGTCGCCGCCGAGGAACCAGTCGTAGATGCGGGCCGCGTTCGGCCGCTCGAGGTCGACGCCTTCGGGGGCCTCGGGGTCCTGCGTCGTCATGCGAACCGTCCTTCACGCTTGCGGCCGACACCGCCGACCACGCTCGCGAGGGGGACCGTGGCGGCGCCGGGCTCGGGGCGCCACTCTCCCACAGGCACGATCCCGGGCTCGACGACGTCGAAGTTACCGAAGAACGCGGCGATCTCGTCGAGCGACCGGGAAACCGCGGGCGAGCTCGACCGCTCGGACAGCTTCACGAGCCGC
Source organism: Amycolatopsis sp. NPDC049159 (assembly GCF_040648295.1). Taxonomy (NCBI): domain Bacteria; kingdom Bacillati; phylum Actinomycetota; class Actinomycetes; order Pseudonocardiales; family Pseudonocardiaceae; genus Amycolatopsis; species Amycolatopsis sp. NPDC049159. The sequence goes on along the minus strand of NZ_JBEZDL010000003.1, from coordinate 126,784 downwards.
CGGATCTGGGCGAGCTCCTCCCCCTCGACGCCGGATTCGGTCGCGTGCGAGAGCACGTACGCCGATCCGGGCGCCAGCAGCGTCCGGTAGTCGCGGATCGCTTCGCGGACGCCGGTGACGTCCGGCAGGAAGTGCAGCACCGCCACGCTCAGCAGGCACAGCGGCCGGTCCGGGTCGAGCACGCCGGTCGCCAGCGCCGCTTCCCACACCTCTTCGGCGTCGCGCAGGTCGGCGTGCAGCACGGCGTGGCGGTCGGGGTCGCCGGTCTCCTCCAGCAGGATGCGCCCGTGCGCGACGGCGACGGGCTCGTTGTCGACGTAGACGCACCGGCTGTCGTCGGCGTGGTCGTCGGCCACCTCGTGCACGTTGCCCGCGGTCGGGATGCCGGAGCCGAGGTCGAGGAACTGCGTGATGCCTTCGGCGAGGCAGTAGCGGACGGCGCGGCCGAGGAAGTCGCGGTTGCTCCGGGCGAGGGCCTTGGCCAGCGGGAACGCCTGCACCGCCTGCTCGCCGTACTGCCGGTCGATCGCCCAGTTCGCGGTGCCGCCCAGCGCCCAGTCGTAGATCCTCGCCACGTTCGGCCGGTCGAGGTCGACGGCGTCGGGGAGGAAGTCGGGGTCCACGATGTCCACTTCCGGGGGATTCCAGCGCAACGGAACGACTCTACCGAAAGTTGTTCACCGGACTCGATAGCTGAGGCGGCCGTTCGCCCTATTGGATCTGCTGCATCTGGGCGCGGTAACCCTCCGCAAGCTCCTTGAGGAACTGCCGGGTCTCCTGCCGCTCCAGCGCGGCACCGCGCAGCCGGTCCCACGAGTCGACGAAGATGTTGAAGTCCTTGACGTCGTCGAGGTACAGACCACCGGCGGAGTGCTCGATGTAGACGAAGTCCCGGGTGCGGTCCGGGAAGCGCATGATCGTGAAGTCGTTGGGCACCGCGGCGAGCCGGGCGCCGAAGGGCAGTACGTGGACGTACACCCGCGGGTGGCGCTCCAGCGAAAGCAGGTGCTCGACCTGGTCCAGCATCACGGCGGGCGCGTACCCGCCGGGCGCCCGGCGCAGCGCGCCTTCGCTGATGATGAACCGGTAGTACGGCGGCTGCTGCTGCTCGAACACGGCCTTGCGGTCGAGGCGGTTGCGCACCAGCGACGTCACGTCGGTGGCGCCGGCCTCGGTGAACTGCTTGAGCATGTAGTGCTCGGACTGCAGCGGGCCCGGGATGCGCTCGCCGTGCCAGGTGAGGATCTCCGCGGCCGCGGGTTCGAGGTCGGTGAACGTGCGGAACCAGTGCGGCACCACCGAGCGGTAGCCGGACCAGTGGCCGCGCTGCCCGGCGGCGGCCCGCGCCAGGTTCATCAGCGTGTCGGCTTCTTCGCCGTTGATCCCGAACGCGTTCAGCATGGATCGCACATCCCCGAGCTTCACCCCGACGGCACCGGACTCGATCTTGTTGACCTTGCCCTGGGTGCAGCCGAGGACCTCGGCGACCTGCTGCTGTGTCATCCGCGCCGCGGTGCGGGCATGCCGGAGCTCGTTCCCGAGCTGCTTCCGGCGCGAGGTGACGGTGCTGGCCATCGCCCTGCTCTCCCGGACCACTACCAAGCGACGGCGGCCTCCCGGTCGCCGTCGCGCGCGAACTATCGAACCCACCCAGGTTAGTGCTTCACCTTGCGGATCTCGATGATGACATCGCGCAGCGTTCCAGGAAACGTCGCAGAATGCCAGTCACTCAGGGGTTCACTCGCCTGGACCAGCGGATTCGTGACCTTTACGCCGACCGGCGGGCAGCGCACTGCGGCATAGTGGGCGCCGTGACCGATCGTTCGCCCTCCGCCGCCGCCGTCACCCGCCTGGCTGACAACGTCCACGGCTACGTCCAGCCGGACGGCTCCTGGTACATCAACAACTGCGGGTTCGTCGACGCCGGCGACCACACCGTCCTCGTCGACACCTGCTCGACCGAGCGCCGCACGCGCGCGCTGCTCGCCGCCGTCGAGGCCACCACCGGCAGCCCGGTGACGACGCTGGTCAACACCCACCACCACGGCGACCACACCAACGGCAACTACCTCGTCACGACCGCGACCGTGGTCGGCCACCGCAAGACCCGCGAGCTCCTGGTCGCCGAGGGCATCCAGACGTTCGACGGCATCTTCGTCGGCAGCGACTGGGGCCAGCTCGAAGCGCGGCCGCCGGAGGTCGTGTTCGACGACCGGCTGACCGTGCACGCCGGCGGCACCACCCTCGAGCTGATCCACCCGGGCCACGCCGCCCACACGACCAACGACGTCCTGGTCTGGCTACCGGAGCAGCGCGTCCTCTACGCCGGTGACCTGGTGTTCAACGGCGGCAGCCCGTTCGCGCTGATGGGCTCGGTGGCCGGCTGGCGCCAGGCGCTCGACGTGATCCGGGAGCTGGCGCCGGAAGTGATCCTGCCCGGGCACGGGCCGGCCTGCGGGCTCGACGTCGTCGACACCGTGGACGCCTACCTCGAGTTCGTCCAGGAGACGGCCGAGCGCGGGAAGGCCGCCGGGCTGTCCCCGCTCGAAGTGGCGAAGGACACCGATCTGGGTGACTTCGCGGCGATGAGCGAGCAGGAGCGGCTGCCGGGCAACCTGCACCGCGCGTACGCCGAGCTCGACGGCGCCGAATGGGGTGCTCAGATCGATCTGGCGGCCGCTGTGACGGACATGGTGGCGATCAACCGGGGCCCCATCCGCTGCTTCTCCTGAACTGCGTGAGCCGCAGCTCCGTACCTCCCATGAGGCCTCGATCGGACTAGGGTCTGAATCGAGAGAGTCTTCGGAAGGATGCGGATGAGCAAGAAGGCGAGCATCGGGGTCACCGGCCTGGCGGTCATGGGCCGCAACCTGGCCCGCAACCTGGCCCGGCACGGGCACACGGTGGCCCTGCACAACCGGTCCGAGGAGCGGACCCGCGCACTGGTGGAGCAGTTCGGCGACGAAGGCGACTTCATCCCGGCGTACTCCGCCCAGCAGTTCGTCGACGCGCTGGAGCGGCCCCGCCAGGTCGTGATCATGGTCAAGGCCGGCGGCCCGACGGACGCCGTCATCGACGAGTTCGCGCCGCTGCTCGAAGAGGGCGACGTGATCATCGACGCCGGCAACGCGCACTTCGCCGACACGCGCCGCCGCGAGAAGGCGCTGCGCGAGCGCGGGCTGCACTTCGTCGGCAGCGGCGTCTCCGGCGGCGAGGAAGGCGCGCTGCACGGGCCGAGCATCATGCCCGGCGGCTCGAAGGAGTCGTACGAGTCGCTCGGCCCGCTGTTCGAGGACATCTCGGCCAAGGTCGACGGCGAGCCGTGCTGCACGCACATCGGCGCGGACGGCGCCGGCCACTTCGTGAAGATGGTGCACAACGGCATCGAGTACGCCGACATGCAGCTGATCGCGGAGTCGTTCGACCTGCTGCGCCACGCGGGCGGCTACGCACCCGCCGAGATCGCCGACGTCTTCCGCACGTGGAACACCGGGCGGCTCGACTCGTACCTGATCGAGATCACCGCCGACGTCCTCGCGCACGTCGACGCCGCGTCCGGCAAGCCGTTCGTCGACATCGTCGAGGACGCCGCCGAGCAGAAGGGCACCGGCCGCTGGACGGTGCAGATCGGCCTCGACCTCGGCGTCCCGATCTCGGGCATCGCCGAAGCCGTCTTCGCGCGTTCGCTGTCCGGCTCGAAGCCGCTGCGCGCGGCGGCCCGCGGCCTCGGCGGCCCGTCGGCGGCACCGCTGTCCGGCTCGGCGCTGGACAGCTTCGCCGACGACGTCGAGCAGGCGCTGTACGCGTCGAAGGTGGTCGCCTACGCCCAGGGCTTCAACCAGATCCAGGCCGGCGCGACCGAGTACGGCTGGGACATCGACCTCGGCAAGGTCGCCTCGATCTGGCGCGGCGGCTGCATCATCCGCGCGAAGTTCCTCAACGACATCACCTCGGCCTACGCCGACGAGCCGGAACTGCCGACGCTGCTGACGTCCGGCGGCTTCCGCAAGGCGGTCGAGGACGCGCAGGACTCGTGGCGCTCGGTGATCTCGACGGCGGTCAAGCTCGGCATCCCGACGCCGGGCTTCTCGACGGCGCTGGCGTACTACGACGGCCTCCGCGCCGACCGGCTGCCGGCGGCGCTGGTCCAGGGCCAGCGCGACTTCTTCGGTGCCCACACCTACCGCCGCGTGGACCGCGAAGGCTCGTTCCACACCGCCTGGGCCGCCGACGGCCGCCCGGAGTCCGGCGCCTGATCCGGTGCTGCTCTGATCGGGAAAACCCCCTGGTCCATCCCGATCAGAGCAGCGTCACCAGCACCAGCGCGAGGAGCGCGGCGGCCAGGAGGAGTCTCACTGCCCGCGGGCGGCGAGGATCTCCGCCAGCACCTCCTGGATCTTCGCCTCGGCCTTGTCCTTCTTGACGCCGAGACCGTCGAGCACCTCGAACCCGCTCCCCTCGCCCTGTTCCAGCAGCGCCAGCAGCATGTGCTCGGTGCCGATGTAGTTGTGCCCGAGCCGCAGCCCTTCGCGCATGGTGAGCTCAAGGGTCTTCTTGGCGGCGGGCGAGAACGGCATCGGGTCCGGCGTGGGGACGACCGCCTCGGGCAGCCGCGCTTCGGCGGCTTCGCGGACGGCGTCGAGCTGCACGCCCTGGGCGAGGATCGCGCCCGCCGCGAGCGCCGCGGGTTCGGTGAGCAGGCCCAGCACGATGTGCACGGTGTCGATGAACGGGCTGCCGTTGTCGACCGCCGCCTTCTGCGCCTCGACCACGACGTGCCGGGCCCGGTCGGTGTAGCGGCCGTAGACGCGTTCGATCGCGCCGCCCGGGTCACCCCCGGGGTCGACCTTGGGCACGAACCGCTTCTGGGCGGCCTGCTTGGTGACGCCCATGCTGGCGCCGATGTCGGTCCAGGACGCGCCGGAGCGCCGGGCCTGGTCGACGAAGTGGCCGATCAGGTGGTCGGCCACTTCACCGAGGTGCTGGCCGACGTAGACCGCGTCGGTCAGCTGGGCGAGGGCGTCCTTGTCGTTGTTGCTCTTGATCGCGCTGATGAGGTCGTCGAGTTTGACGTTGGCGGGAAGGTCCATGCCGTCAACTGTAGGTTGACGATGTTCGTGCGTCAACCGCGAGTTGACGCGGCCTTCAGGTGGGCCTTCAAGTCGAACTCGCTCAGCTCGAGGTCCGCGTACCGCGGGTGCGGATCGGCGGTGAACAGCCGCCGCGCCGCGATGTGGTCCGCGGGCCGGTTCACCGACTCCACGGCGATCAGGACGCCGTCGCGGAAGGACAGCACCGAGAACTTGCCCGCGGCCCGGTCGCCCGTCACCACCGTCTTGTCGGCGCCGGAGAGGATGCCCGCGATCTGCAGCTTCGCGCCCGACTGGTCGGTCCAGAACCACGGCAGGCTCGCGTACGGCTCGGGGGTCCCGGTGATCGCCGCGGCCACGCTGCGGGCCTGGTCGACGGCGTTCTGCACGGACTCCAGCCGGGTCGCCACGCCCGCCTGCACGCACGGGAAGTTCGCGCAGTCGCCGATGGCGAAGATCTTCTCGTCCGCCGTCCGGAGGTGCGCGTCGACGACCACGCCGTTGTCCACGGGCAGCCCGGCCTCGACGGCCAGCGTCGTCTCGGGCACGACGCCGACGGCGATCACGACCAGGTCGGCGGGCAGCCGGGTGCCGTCGGAGAGCTCGACCTCGCGCACCCGCGAGTCGCCGTGCAGCGCCGAAACGCCCTGGCCCAGCAGCACCGTGTGCCCGGCTTCGCGGTGCAGCGCGGCGAAGTAGGCGGAGACCTCCGGCGTCGCGACCCGGTTGAGCAGCCGGTCCTGCGCCTCGACGACCGTCACCGGGCGGCCGGCGTGCGACGCGAACTCCAGCCCGATGAAGCCCCCACCGGCCACGACGACGTTTTCCGCGTGCGCCAGCGATTCGCGGAGGCGGTCGGCGTCGTCGCGGGTACGCAGGGCCAGCACGCCCGGCAGCTCCGCGCCCGGCACCGGCAGCGCGCGGTTGCGGGCGCCGGTGGCCAGGACCAGGTGGTCGTAGCCCAGTTCTCGGCCGTCTTCGAGCTGCACTTTCGACGTGGCCCGGTCGAGCGAAGCGACCCGCCCGGCGACCAGCTCGATGTCCTTCTCGGCGAAGAAGTCCGCGCCGCGCAGGTGCAGCTGGTCGAGCCCGGCGGTCCCGGCCAGGTAGGCCTTCGACAGCGGCGGCCGCTGGTACGGCACGCCCGGCTCGTCCCCGATCAGCACGACCCGGCCGTCGAAGCCGCGATCCCGCAGCGACGCCACGGCCTGGAACCCGCTTTGCCCCGCCCCGACGACGAGAACCGTCTTCTGTGCACCCATGTCCGCCATCCGATCACAAGCGGCCCTGGATCGTCGAGCAGCGGCAGACTGCTACTCGCGGCCGCCTGCCGAACGCAGCGCGCGCGGTGCCCCCAGCACCCGCGAAATCCCCCGCGCCGCCGCCCGGACGGCCGGGACCAGCGTCCGCGGGTCCGTCCCCGTCGCCGGGACGACGACGGAGATCGCCGCCGCCACTTCGTCGGTGGCGTCGTAGACCGGGGCCGCCACGGACAGCGCGATCAGCTCGATCTGGCCGTCGCTGATCGCGTAGCCGTCGCGCCGGACGTCGGCGAGCACGCGCCGCAGCCGCGCGGCCGAGCCGATCGTCTTGGGCGTGAACGTCTTGAGCGGCCCGGCCAGCACCTCCTCCTGCGCCTCGGCGGGCGCGTGCGCGAGCAGCACCTGCCCGACGCCGGTGGCGTGCGCGGGCAGCCGGCCGCCCACCCGCGTCAGGACGTTGACCGCGCCGCGGCCGGAAATCCGTTCGACGTAGACGACTTCGGCCCCGTCGAGCACGGCGAGCTGCACGTTCTGGTGGGTGGCCTCGTAGAGGTCTTCCAGGAACGGCATCGCGCTCTCCCGCAGCTCGGCCCCGTGCGGCGCCAGCGACGCGACCTCCCACAGCCACAGCCCGACGCGGTACACGCCCGCTTCGTCGCGGACGAGCGCCCCGCGCCGGGTCAGCTCGCCGGCCAGCCGGTGCGTGGTCGACAGCGGCAACCCGACGCGGCGGCTGAGCTCGGACAGCGTCAGCCGCGGCCGCTCGGCCGTGAAGGCGCCCAGCAGGTCGAGGACGCGGTCCACGACCGACGTCGGGCGCCGCGCGCCGTGGCGCACGTCAGAGGTCGTCGTCGGGCAGGAGCGGGCGCATGAACGACCGCCGGTACCGCACCACGCAGCCGCTTTCCTCGCGGATCTTGTCGGCCTCGATGAAGTCCGGGTCGACGCCGAACAGCGTCCGGTAGCGCTCGTAGGCGGCGAGGCTCTCGAAGCTGAACAGCGCCCTGGCTTCGTCGCTCGCCCCTTCCGACGGCAGGAAGTAGCCGTGGTGGACGCCGCCTTCCCGCTGCACCAGCCGCATCCACGCGGCGGCGAAGCGTTCGAAGTCGGCGATCTTGGCGGGGTCGATGACGTAGTCGACGACGCACGTGATCACCGGCCGCCCCAGACGCGGTCGGCCGTGGCCACGATCAGCTCCAGCTTGCGCAGCTGGTCGTCCGGCGTCAGGTCGTTGCCCTCTTCGGTCGAGGAGAACCCGCACTGCGGCGACAGGCACAGCTGGTCGATGTCGACGTACTGGGACGCCTCTTCGATGCGCCGCACCAGGACGTCGGCGTCTTCGAGCTCCGGTCGCTTGGTGGTGACCAGGCCGAGGACGACCTTCTTGCCCTTCGGCACGAACCGCAGCGGCTCGAAGCCGCCGGAGCGTTCGTCGTCGAACTCCAGGAAGAAACCGTCGACGGCGAGTTCGCCGAAGAGCGCTTCCGCGACGAACTCGTAGCTCCCGGACGCGACCCACGAGGACCGGAAGTTGCCGCGGCACAGGTGGGTCGTCACGGTCAGGTCGTCGGGCCGGCCGGCCAGTGCCGCGTTCATCGTCGCGATGTTGCGCAGGTGCTGGGTGTCCGGGTCGCCGCCCATCCGCGCGACGAGCTCCCGCTGCGCCGGGTCGTTGAGATAGGCGAGGCTGGTGTCGTCGAGCTGGAGGTACCGGCCGCCGAGGCCGTGCACCGCGGCGACCTGCGCCGCGTACGCCGCGCTCAGGTCGGCGAAGAACTCTTCCAGGTCCGGGTAAACGCTTTCGCTCACCGCCGCCCGGCCGCCGCGGTAGTAGACCATGCTCGGCGACGGGATGGTCAGCTTCGGCGTCACCCCGGCGTCCACATGGGACTTCAGGAACTCGAAGTGCGCGGCGAAGATCGGCTCGTCGAGCCGCACCTTCCCGTCGACCTGCAGGCCCGGCGGGCTGAACTCGAGGTCACCGGCCAGGTTGTGGAACTTGACGTGCAGCCGCTCGTCGCTCTTGGAGATGCCGCCGAGCGCGTAGATGAAGTCCATGTGCCACGACGCACGGCGGAATTCGCCGTCGGTCGCCGAACTCAGCCCGGCGGCCTTCTGCATCTTGATCACGTCGCGGATCGCGTCGTCTTCGACCGCGCGGAGCTGCTCCGCGCCGATCTCACCGGATTCGTGCCGCCGTCGCGCGTCACGCAGCACCGGGGGCCGCAGCAGGCTCCCGACGTGATCGGCGCGGAACGGCGGGCCCACCTGGGGAATACCGCCCGAAGTCATGCACCGATGGTCACACATCCGGGACCGTTCCGCCTTACTGAGGAAACAAGATCATGACCCCCGGGACTTGCTACCGTCACGCCCGGCGCGTTGGCTGTTCCCCGGTCGAAAGGGGCCCCGCATGACGAAACACCCGGTAGACGAGGTGCTGCCCGCCGGGCGGCTGGCCCTGCTCGGCCTCCAGCACATGTCGATCATGTACGCCGGTGCCGTCGCGGTGCCGCTGATCGTGGGCAGCGCGCTGAAGCTGGACCCGGCCACGATCGGCTTGCTCGTCAACGCCGACCTGCTCGTGGCGGGCATCGCGACGCTGATCCAGTCGATCGGCGTCGGGAAGCTCCTCGGCATCCGGTTGCCGGTGGTCGCGGGCGCGACGTTCAGCGTGGTGAACCCGATGATCCTGATCGCGTCGCAGTACGGCCTGACCGCGGTCTACGGCGCGATGCTGGCCTCCGGCGTCTTCGGGCTGCTCATCGCCAGACCCTTTGCGCGGCTGATCCGGTTCTTCCCGCCGCTGGTCACCGGCACGCTGCTGCTCGTCATCGGCGTCTCGCTGCTCGGCCCGGGCGCGGGACTGATCGCGGGCAACGACGCGAGCGCACCCGACTACGCGGCCTTGTCGCACCTCCTGCTCGCGTTCGGCGTGCTCGCGCTGCTGATCCTGTTCACGCGGGTGCTGCGCGGGTTCGCCAACCAGATCGGGCCGCTGCTGGCGCTCGCGATCGGGCTCGTGGCCGCGATCCCGCTGGGGCTGGTGCACTGGGACGGGCTGGGCGCGGCCGGCTGGTTCGGGCTCGCGTCGCCGTTCCACTTCGGGGCACCGACGTTCCCGGTCGCCGCGGTGCTGTCGATGTGCGTGGTCATGCTGGTGACGTTCACCGAGTCGACCGCGGACATGATCGCCGTCGGCGAGATCACCGGGCGCCCGCCGACCGACTCCGACCTCGCGCGCGGCCTGGCCACCGACGGCTTCTCGGCCGTGCTCGGCGGCGTGCTGAACTCCTTCCCCGACACGGCGTTCGCGCAGAACGTCGGCCTGGTCCGGATGACCGGCGTCCGCAGCCGCTGGGTGGTCGCGGTGACCGGCGGTATCCTGGTGCTGATGGGCCTGGTCCCGAAGATCGGCGCGTTCATCGCGGCGATCCCGCAGCCGGTGGTCGGCGGGGTCGCGGTGGTCATGTTCGCGATGGTCGCCGCGGTCGGCGCGCAGAACCTCAAGAAGGTGGAGTTTTCCGGCAACCACAACACGTTCATCGTCGCGGTGGCCCTCGGCGTCGGCCTGCTGCCGGCGTTCGCGCCGAAGATCTTCCAGCACTTCCCGGCCTGGCTGCAGACGATCTGCGGCAGTTCGATCACGGTGGCGGCGGTGCTGGCGTTCACGCTGAACCTGCTGTTCAACCACCTCGGCCGGCAGCGGGAGCCGGACCTGCTGGAAGCGCCGTGAGCAGCCGCTCGGCGAGCTGGGCGCCGGAACAGCACGCGCAGGTAGAGCGGGGCCGGCACGAAGCCGAGGATTTCGTCCACCGACGGCACTTCCTCGCCGCGGGCCGCGGCCTTGTCGAGCGCCTCCTGGAGGTCTTCGCCGCGCGGGTCGCGCATCGCGCGTTCGACGCCTTCGGCCCAGCCGAGCAGGTCGCCGGGCAGCTTGGCGCCCCGCTACCTGCCGCGGGCGTGAGCGAGGCGACCTCGCGGAAAAGCCGGCGTGCTCACCAGCAGATGATCAGCAGGCAGGTCGTCGGCTTCGGCTTCGGCGGGGTCGACGGGCGGGTCGGCTGCTGACCGCGCGGGGTGGTCGTCGCGGTCGGGGTGCCGGAGCCGGCCGGGTCGCTGCTGGTCGGCGTGGTCGTCGGCGTCGCGGAATCGGTGCTGGTCTCGGCAGCCGGGGAACTGCCGGGCACCTCGGTGACGGTCTCCCGGGGCACGCCGACGCCGGGGACGACGTCGCCGCCGCCGGTGCCGCCCTCCGGCGGGGAGTCGGTGGCCTGGTCGGCGCCGCCCAGCCCGGTGGTGCGCTGCGGGAACGGGATCACCTGGATCTGGTCGACCGCGGACGCGTCCGGCGTGCCCTTGCCGCCGAGCCCGACCAGCACCGCGGCGGCCCCGCAGCCGATGACGACGGCGAGCATCACCGCGAGCACGCGCCACCGCGACTGCCCCGGTCCCGTCCGGTCACCCCAGCCCTCGCGCACGAGCAGCTCGGCGACCGATACCTCGTCGTTCACCCCGACAGACCTTCCCGAGAGGCCTTTCGGCCGAGATCGTGGCCGTATTTTTACCGCACAAGCCACCCGAATGGGTGAGGAACTGGTAAAAATCTCCCCCCGGTTGCCAGAGTTCGACGGTGAGTGACAACCACAGCGTTTTCTAAGCTGGCACTGGTGATACTCCCAGCATGACCGGCGAAGCTCAGGCCATGCTGCTGAAAGCCGGACGGCCGGCCCCCGCGATCGCCGCCCCGCGGCGCTTCAGCGCGCGGCAGTTCGTCCGGTTCCTCCCGAATCCGAAGGCGACGCCCTTCACCTTCGGCTACCTGGTCCTGCTGCTCGGCACGACGCTGGTGCTGAAGTTCGCCGACCCCGCGGTGACCGAGCGGCTGCTCCGGCTGTCCAGCACCGACGCCCACAACCTCTGGCGGCGGCCGCTGACCTCGCTGCTGACCAGCGCGCTCTGGCTCTCCGACGAAGGCTGGCTCGCCTACGTCGTGATCTTCGCAATTGCCGTCGCCCCGCTCGAACGCCGGTTCGGCGCCCGCCGCGCGGCGACCGTGTTCTTCTCCGGGCACGTGCTGGCCACGCTCGTCACCGAGCTGCCGGTGATGGCGCTGATCAGCGCGCACGTCCTGCCGACGTCAGCCGGGCACTGGCTCGACATCGGTGTCAGCTACGGCTTCTTCACCACGGCCGGCGCGCTGGTGTTCCTGCTGCGCGGCCGGGCCCGGCTCACCGGGCTGGCCGTGCTCGAAGCGTTCATCGCGGTGATCTGGTTCGCCGACGACCCGGCGAGCCTCGATGCGGTCGTCACGCTGCTCGGCCACGCGGTCGCCGCGCACTTCGGGCTGCTGTTCTGGGGGCCGCGGCTGCGTCTCGCGGCGGGTAGGCAGGCGTCGGCGTCGGTGGTGTAATCGACGGGCCACAAGCCGCGAAGCACGGGGGACGGACGCTCATGGAGGCTGACTCGCTCACCGAGCTGGTCGAGCTGAGTCCGGACGCGATCTGCGTCCACGAGCACGGCGTCCTCACCTTCGCCAACCGGGCCGCACTCGACACGTTCGCCGCGCGCGGCCCCGCCGAAGTCGTCGGGCGCCGGTTCGCCGATTTCGTCGCCGACGATTCCCAGGCCGAGCTGGCCGGGAAGCTCGCGCGGCTGACCGAGCCGGGCCAGGCGAGCGAGCCGGTCGAGGCGCTGATGTCCCGGCTCGACGGGAGCAAGTTCGCCGTCGAGACCGTCGTCGTACGCCTGCGGGGCGCCGCCGCGTACCAGGTCGTCATGCGGGACATCACGGCGAAGAAGGCGGCCGCGGACGCCCTCCGCTACCAGGCCGCGCTCGTGTCGCACGTCAGCGACGCCTTGATCGCGACCACCGGCGAAGGCGTCGTGACCAGCTGGAACCCGGCCGCCGAGGCGGTGTACGGCTGGACCGCGGCCGAGGCCGTCGGGCGCCGCGCGAGCGAGCTGGTCGGCGCGCCGCTGGACCTGGTGGCCATCCGCCGCGGCGGCGGGGTCGCCGAGGCGGTGCACCGGCGGCGCGACGGCGCTCCCCTCGCGGTCCGCGTTTCGGCTGCTGAGATGAACGACGGCTACGTGCTCGTCTGCGCCGATGAAACCGCGCGGCGGCGGGCCGAGCAGAACTACCGCACGGTCGTCGCTTCGCTCGACGAAGGCGTGCTGGTGATGGGCCCGACCGGGCTGATCGAGGCGGCGAACCCGGCCGCGTGCCGGATCATCGGCGTCCCCGAACCCGACCTGGTGGGCGTGCCGTGCCACACGCTGGTGCTGTTCACCGAGGCCGGGCACTGGATCCCGCCGGACGAGATGCCGTCGGTGCAGTCCCAGCGGACCGGCGTCACGCACAACGGCCTGGTCGTGCGCCTGCGCCGGCCGGACGGGCGGGACGTCTGGGTGTCGCTGACCTCGCGGCTGCTCGACCCGGACGACCCGGCGGCGCGGGCCGTGGTCACGACGTTCACCGACATCACCGAGACCCGCGCGATCGGCGCGCGGCTGGCCCACGACGCCACCCACGACCCGCTGACGCGGCTGGCCAACCGGACGCTGGTGCTCGACCGGCTCGACGTCCGCGGGCGCGGCCCGCTCACGGTGCTGTTCCTCGACCTGGACAAGTTCAAGGTCATCAACGACTCGCTCGGGCACCCGGTCGGCGACCAGGTGCTGCGGATCGTCGGCGAGCGCCTGCGCCGCAGCTCCGGGCGCGAGGACCTGGTCGGCAGGCTCGGCGGCGACGAGTTCGTCGTCGTCACCGGCGAAGTCACCGAAGCCGTCGAAGTCCGCGCGCTGGCCGAGCACCTGCGGGCCGCGCTGGCCGAGCCGATCGGCGTGCTCGGCAGGCAGCTGCACCTCGACGCCAGCATCGGCGTCGTCCTCGTCGGCGCCGCCGACGGCCGCAGCGCCGAAGACCTGCTGCGCGACGCGGACGTCGCGATGTACCAGGCGAAGACGCTCGGGCGCGGCCGGCACCACTTCTTCGACGTCGGCCTGCGCGAGCGCATGCAGCGGCGGCTGCGGATGGAGCAGGACCTGCGCGACGCGGTCCACGACGGCCAGCTCTGGCCCGCCTACCAGCCGGTCGTCGACCTGCGGACCGGCGAGATGGTCGCGGTCGAGGCGCTGCTGCGCTGGACGCACCCGCGCCAGGGCGCGATCCCGCCCGCGGAGTTCATCCCGCTCGCCGAGGAGAGCGACCTGATCAACGTGATCGGCAAGGCGATGCTGCGCGCGACGACCCGCGAACTCGCCACGCGGCGCGGCCGCGGCCTGGACCTGACGCTGAAGGTGAACCTGTCGGCCCGCCAGCTCGACGACCCGCACCTGGTGCCCGCGGTCCAGGACGCGCTGGCGAGCACCGGGCTCCCGGCCGCCGCGCTGTGCCTGGAGGTCACCGAAAGCGCGTTGATGCGCGATCAGGAAGCGGCCGCGGAAGTGCTGGCGTCCTTGCGGTCTTTGGGTGTCCTGCTGGCGATCGACGACTTCGGCACCGGCTATTCGTCGCTCGCCCAGCTGCGGCGGCTGACGCTGGACACGCTCAAGATCGACCGCTCGTTCATCACCGGGATCGCCGAATCCCGCGACGCGGCGGCGATCGTCACGAGCATCATCGCGATGGCCCACGCCGTCGACCTGACGGTGATCGCCGAGGGCGTCGAATCCGCCGAGCAGGTGGACCTGCTCCGGTCGCTGGGGTGCGACCAGGCGCAGGGCTACCACCTCGGCCGCCCGGTCGCGGCCGCCGAACTGTTCGGTCAGTAACGGGTTTCGAGCCGCGCGAACTCGTCCGCGGTCAGCTCGATGCCGAGGTCCTTGAGGGTCGCGTCGAGCTCGTCGGGCGCGATGGTCGTGGTTTCGCGGTGGCCACCGGGTTTTTCGACGGTGAGTTCGCGGCCGAGGAGCTGCCGGCTGACACCCGGTTCGAGCGTCATGATCACGAGCCGGCCGGTGAACGGCGACTTCGGGTGCGTCGAGGTGTAGTGGTGGTAGACCTCGTAGTCGATGGGGTGCATCCCGTTGAGCCGGAACTCGAGGATGTCCTCGCCCTCCTTCTGCAACGTCCACCAGCCGTCCCGGTGCTGAAGACGCTGGGGCCAGCCGGCTTGGTCGACTTCGACGCCGTCCACGAGCGGGATCGGGTCGAGGATCCCGGCCCCGAACCCGACGTCGGCGAGGAAGCCGCGGCCGTCGACCTCGACGACGAGCGTCATGTGCGTGTACGGCCCGGGCCGGCGCGGCTGGACGCGCGCGGAAAGCCGGTGCACGGTGTAGCCGAGCCGCTCGAGGACGGCGGCGAAGAGGCCACTCTGTTCGTAGCAGTAGCCGCCCCGCCGCCGCCCGACGAGCTTGGCGCTCACGACGTCGAGCGAAATCCCTTGGTGCTGCCCGAGAACGACGTCGACGTTCTCGAACGGGATCGCGCCGACGTGCGCCCGCATGAGGTCCCGCAGCGCCGCTGCGGACGGCGGGCGGCGCTGTTGCCCGGTGCGCGCCAGGTAGGCGTCGAGATCGACGGCGTCGATGCCCCATTCATCGGTCATGGGCCCAGCGTGCACCCTCGACCTCGATCGAGGTCAACCCTCGTGCACGACCTTCCGCACCTCGACGGCGGTGTACTGGGCGTCGGGGATCTTCGCGGCCAGCTCGACCGCGCGGGCTTCGCTCTCGACGTCGACGACGTAGTAGCCGCAGAGGAAAGCTTCGGACGCGACGAACCCGCCGTCCGCGGTGTGCGCGACGCCGTCCTCGACGGTGACGGTCTTGCTCTCGGCCGCTTCGGCGAGCGCTTTGGTCTCGACCATCTCGCCGGATTCGGTTATGAGCTTGATGAACTCGCCGTGTCCTTCGTAGACGCCGTTCTTCTGGTCGTCGGTGAGGGTGGCCCACAGCGTCGGGTTCATGTGGAGGGTCAGGAGGTAGCGCATGTCGTCTCCCCGGTTCGGGCGGCGGCCCCGGTCGGGCTGCCTTCGCCGGGTGGTCGGTGCTGATCCCGCGGTCCGGACATGCCCTCGGACGGTTCACTCGTTCGGCCCAACGCGGCCTGGTCGTACCGCTACGCGAGACCGAACGCGGCCAGCACCTTCCGCACCGCCTCCACGACCGGAGCACCGACCTCGCCCGCGAAGGTGGCCACGCCCAGGATCTTCTTGGCCGCCTTCTTGAGGAGGCCCGGCTCGCTCTTGCCGTCGGCGATCACCTCGTGCGCTTCGTCGACCTCCGCGGCCTCGTCGGCGTCGAGCCGGGGTTTCATCAGCTCGATCGCCTCGGCGAGTTCGCGGAGTGCGTCCTCTTTCCCGCCGACCGTCCAGGTGTTGCCTTCGACCTTGTTGTCCCGGCCGATGACGCTGTTCGACACCGGGGCGCTGATCTCGTACTTGTCGTTGCTGCTCATGTCGATGACCCTCTTGTCGACGTAGGTGATCCGGAGGTGGTGGCCGGTCGTGCGTTCCGGCAGCCGCGCGGTTCGCTCGACCAGGAGGTCCAGGCTTTTGAGGATGCCTTTGCTCTGCCCCAGCAGTTCCGAGCGCAGGCCGCGCAGAACAGCCGGGGAAGCCAGTTCTTCGCAGTTTCCGGCGAAGGCGAGCGCGGACGACTGGTCGAAGCCGCCCCGCTTCTTCGGAACCAGGATTTTCAACTGCGCGGCGAGGAAGCTCTTCAGCTTTTCTTCCGAGAAGACTTCCGGCGAACTGTTCCAGGCCCGGATGACCCCGCGCAGCGATTCCCGCTCGGCGTGCAGCCGCCAGAGGTTCCCGCGGATCTGCCGGGCCCTCGCCCGGTCCGCGACGGCGCCGGTGACCACCGACCAGACGGGGACGATCTTCGCACCGGACTCCACCTGGTAGCCGTTGACGGAGGTGCTGTCGGAGCGCCAGCTCCGCAGGTCTCCGGTGAGGCGCGCGGAGGGTTCCGCCAGCACCGCGGGGAGGCCGCCGGCCACCAGGTCGCCCGGCGCCGCGGTTTCGAAGGACTTGGCCGTTGACACTTCGAGAAACCGCCTGGCCAGGGCTTTCCCGCTGTCGCCCAGCGCCCGGCCGGCCCCGGCGGGAGCCGTGCGCACCTTGACCGCGAGGCAGTCCCGCGCGATGTCCCGCAGCGTGTCCATGGTCAGCCGGGCCCGGCGGCGATGGTCGACGTCGAACCCGAAGTCGAGCCGGGCGGAGACGCCGGAGGAGTAGAGCCGGCGGAACAGCGGGGTGATCCGCGTGCCGTCCCGCAACGACGGCGGTTCGGCGTCGACGAACCGAACGAAGTTCTTCGCGTCGCAGAAGGCCCTTTCCCCGGACCAGTCGGAAATGCCCCCGCGCCGCCGATCCCGGATCGGGCCGGCGTCGCGCACGAACTCGTCATCGCTGACCGGATCCGGCCAATGCGGGGAAGCCAGCCGCCCGGTGGGAAAAGAAGCCAGCAACCGGAGATCGACCAGCGGCAGTTGCACGACGACGAGCATGGAATCGTTTCCCCCCGACGGCCCGAGTTTAGGGCAGAACGATCCCCTCGTCGAACGTAATGGGGATCGCCGCCCAGGAAAGACGTGAGGACAGACCCCGGAGTCACCCGGGTCACCACCCCGCACGCCCAGCACACCGGCACCAACCGGCGTCACGCTGCGGCCGTTTCCTGCACTCGCCCTTACGTGAGGGCGCCCCCCACGCACCGGGTAAGGGCTCCTCGAGCAGCTCGCGGCCCCCGAGGACGCTCGTTGCGCGCAACGAGGCTCCCAGCTTAACGCCCGGGTTGCGCCGCTGCCGTGGACAACCCCCGTGCGCCGTCACGCCGGGTGCCTCGACAGGAATGCCGCATGGCCTACGTCAGGTTCCAGAGCGCCGAGCCCAACGCCGATGGGCGCCACCCCGGCTTGATCAACAACCTGAGCAAGGCAGGCCGTCTACGACCACTCGGTCAACCCGGGCGCGACTGCCTGGTTCAAGGAGTCGGCCGAAGCGCTCGTCGCTCGCGCTGCCGGCTACCTCGAAGTCCTCGACGCCCACGGCGTCCGGTGCGACAAGCTGGTCTCGCACCAGGCGCCCGGGAGGATCATCTACGAGGACGCCGACCAGATCGTGGTCGTCCCGTTCGGTGCTTGACGACGATCAGCGGCGGCACCCGCCGGACTGGCCCCGAACACAAGAAAGCCCCCTTGACCGGAGTCAAGACGGCTTCTTCGAACGGTGGCCAGGGCCGGGGTCGAACCGGCGACCTTCCGCTTTTCAGGCGGACGCTCGTACCAACTGAGCTACCTGGCCGGGAACGCCGGCAAGGAGCCGAACGATCTTGCGACCCTGACGGGACTCGAACCCGCGACCTTCGCCGTGACAGGGCGACGCGCTAACCAACTGCGCCACAGGGCCTTGCGTTACTACTGTACTGCGTACTCCCAACGGGATTCGAACCCGCGTTGCCGCCTTGAAAGGGCGGAGTCCTAGGCCACTGAACGATGGGAGCCCGGTCGGTTTCGGGTGACCGACCGACCGCGCTCTCAGGTCCCCCTGGGAGCGATTACAAGCATAGGGCACGCCGCCACCGCTTTGCACAGGGGGTTCCTTAAGCCTCCAGCGAAGCCGGGACCTGCGCAAACGCCCCGAGTTCCGCCAGCCGGCGCTCGAGCTCGCTCCGCTCCCCCTCGGACAGCGTGGACGCCAGGAGTTCGTCGATCCGCTCGTCGGTGATCGCCTCCGCCTCGCGCCAGCGCTCACGGAGGTCCGGCTTGCGCTCCGCCGCGGCGACGAGCGCGTCGGCCGCGTCCTCCGGCCAGGCCGTGCGCAGCAGCCGCGCGCGCCCGCCCTCGGGGTCGGCGACGACCGCCTCGGGCACCGTCACGCCCAGCGCCCGCAGCGCGGCGAAGTGCAGGCCGCCGCGCAGCTCGCGGAAGACCATCAGCGCGAAGCCGAGGCGTTCGACGTCGCCTTCGGGCCGCTCGGCGTGCTTCCAGCCGGCGAAGAGCGCCAGCCCGCTCGCGTCGGCGGCGTCGACCACGCGGAACAGCAGCTCGCCCAGGCGTCCGGGTTCCAATACGGCCGAAAGGGTGGCGCGCGACCACCGAGCCGACGACTCGGAGTAGGCACGGACGGCGCCGGGTGCGTCGATGGCCGCCGTCGCCGCCGGCAGGACGAAGTCGAACAGCCAGTGCGGGAAGATCCCGAACAGCTCCGCGGCCACCTTCGGCGGCACGTCCCCGAGCACCGCCGACCGCCCCCGGAGGTAGAGCGACCGAGGCGGCAGCCCGACCTCGGCCTCGACCGCCGCCAGCTCCGGCGAAGTCATGAACTTCCCCCCGAGCACCTGCACCACCGACCGGATCCGGTTCGCCGTCGTCATGTTCGTTCCCCTTTCGACCCGACAAACGTAACACTGTTACGAAACCCGCGTCAAAGAGTTGGCGAAGACCAGCCAATTACTCCCCAGAAAGACAACCGACCTGCAAGAACATCACGGGAAGGGTCCGGCACCGACACCGGACCCACCGGCTCACCGCTGAACCGGCGCCTGCCCGTCGTCGTCCAGGTTCAACCCCAGCATCTCCAGCAGCTGAACACAGTCATCCACCCCCAACGCCCCGGCCGCGACCGCCAGCCGAGCCCGCCGGACCTGATCGTCCGACACCCGCTGCGCATCCCCGGCCCCACTGCGCTGCGCCGGCAACGCACCGGCGAACGGAGCACTCCCCCCATCGGCACCTTCGTACCGAAGGAGGAACTGCCGCACTTCAACAGACCCGCTCATAGCTCCTCCACACGGCTCACAACAGCTTGGCCGCGAGGCTAACCAGCGCCGGCCGCCACACACAGCCCCCCGGAGAGTGAACCTGAGACCACGCTCCGCTCAACGCAGCGCAATCGGCAAGGCAGGAGAAGAGCACCACCCGAACGAACGTCACCCACCACGAAGTGACACCACGAGCGGAAAAATCCCGCTCTCCACTCGCCCTCCCCACCAAGTCGTGCAACAATCGAGGTGCTGACACACCCCCGGTCAGCGCCTGTGGAGATCCCCTCCGACCCCCGCGTTCCTCCCCCTGGCGCGGGGGTCCTCCATTTCTGGGCCTGCTCGGGCTTCGCCCTGCGCTACGGCCCATTCATTCCGGCGTATTGCCCGGGGGCCGAGCCCCCACGGTGCCTTCGGTTCGGCTTGGCGGGGTGGGCGCCTCGGGCGCTGGGCGCCCTGGCTCAGTGGGGTCCGCGTCCGTTGGTTGCAACCCTTCCGTTGGGCTTGCCCCTGTAGACGCTTGGCGATGGGGTTCGGTTGAGTGGGTTTGCTCGGTTGGACTCGTCCTGGGCGTCTCTGCCGGTCGCTCCCGCTCTTGTGGCCCACCTGTGTCGGTGAGGCCGTCCCGCTGAGCTGACCCTCCTGCGGGCCCTTCTCACTCCCGGCCGGCCCGTCCCGGTTCGCGCCTCCTGCGTGGCCCTTCCGGCCTCCGCGGCCCCATCTCGCTTCTGCCTCCCGCGCGGCCCCGCTCACCCCCGCGGCCCCAGCCCGGTTCGACCCACCCGCGCAGCCCTTCTGGCCCCCGCCACCCCATCCCGCTTCAGCGCTCCCGCGCGGCCCTTGTTCGCACCATCACCCCCTCTGGGCATGCGCTCAGGCAGGGTTCTCGTATTGGCGGCGGTCTGCTCGTCGCTCCGCCGCGCCCGCGTCGGCCGCGGTTCTCTGACCGCCCTCCACGGCCCCGCCCCGGCTCGCACAGCCCACCCCAGCCGCTTTCCCTCAAGCGCCCGCCGTCGGCCATCGCCCACTGAGCCCGCCGGCCGCGCCCTTCTTGCAACGAGCCGGCTCGCCCATGGGGACACCCCGCCCGGCCAGTCCTTCCAACGCTGAACGAGCCAGCTCGCCCGCGGAGACACCCCGCCCGGTTGGCCCTTCCACACTGAACGAGCCAGCTCGCCCGCGCAGGCACCCGGCCCGGCCAGCCCCTCCCCACACTGAACGAGCCAGCTCGCCCGCCCGCCCGCCCGGCCTCCCACGCTGCCCGCCCTCCCGGCCCCGCCTTCCCGAGCACCTTCCGACAGCACCCCGACCCGGCCGCCCACCCGCCCAGCCGACTCGATCTCCCCCGCAATCCCTCCCGGCCATCGCAGCCACCCCGCCGCACCCGCCCGGAAGCGCGTAGGTGAGCCCTCAGCCCGCGTGCCCCACCGAGTCGTGCCCCCAGCCGCCACCCTCAGCGCGCCCCATCCGTCGTCCGAGAATTTGTCGCGCACCGTTCTTGATCGATTCGCTCGGTTATTACGACATTGCCCTCCGTTAAATACTCACCCCGACGCATTGCGCTGATTGGGGGACGGTTGCTCTGTTTGGGGAAATTCAAGGGCGTGTCGTGGCTCACAGTGGTTTGCGGGGCGAGACCTAACCGTTATCGTGACTGGCGTGCCTCTTCCCTCCCTTGGCCGCTTGAGCAGCCGCACGAACCTCAAAGCCGCGTCCTCCGGGCGCCATCGTGGTGCCGCGAAGCCTGCGGACGACGGTGTCGTCGAGGACAAGGAACTCACCTCCTACCTCGCCGCGCTGGCGCCCGATGCCGACAACGAGAGCACCGGGACCGGCAAGCGCTTCGGCGAGGCGCAGGTCATCCAGCTCCGGATGAGCCTCATCGCCAACCAGCAGCTGAAGGACATCGCCGCCGAGCGGGACATCTCGCCCCAGGCGCTCGCTCAGGAGTGGATCCTCGAGCGGCTCAACTGGGAAGGCCAGGCGGCCTCGCTGCAGGACCAGCGCCAGCAGACCGGTGACCTCACCGACCTCACCGACGAGTTCCACTTCCCCGCCGACGCCTTCGAAGCGCCGGCCCTCGGACGGCGCTGAACCGGCCAGAACCCATGAGAAAGGGCCCCCGGCGATCGGAATCGCCGGGGGCCCTTCGCTCAGGCCTTGAGAAACGCAGAGGGCCTGGTTGTCAGATCGCGCGGACCTTCTGGGCCTGCGGACCCTTCTGACCCTGGCCGACCTCGAACTCCACTCGCTGGTTCTCCTCGAGAGTGCGGAAGCCGCGGCCCTCGATCTCCGAGTAGTGAACGAAAACGTCGCCTTCGCCGCCGTCCTGCGCGATGAAGCCGAAGCCCTTCTCCGCGTTGAACCACTTCACAGTGCCTTGCGCCACCGCTGTACTCCTCGTTACACAGATCCGCTTCGAATGCCACCGAAGCGGCACCCCGACCGTCCCGGGCGGTTCCAACGAGACGAGTCAAGAGCGGGTCGGCTCCATGGCTCGCGTCAGAAGTTCCGCGAGTGTGAAGCCACGAACACGCAAAACGACGGCCTGAGAGCAGACTACCGGGATCTGGCCAAAGTTGAACCCCGTGATCGAGGCGAAAACCGGCTCTGCGCACCAAGGTCACCGGAACGTCGTAGGGCTCCCACCCGGTTCTGTCGGACCCACCGGCTAGTCTGGCGCAGCACAGCGACACCGTGATCACCGGATACGGCTCGGAGTCGCCCGTGCCCCCTCAGTGAAAGCCCGCAGCGATCATTGTGACCTTCGTCACGCGACTCTTGCTCAACGTCGATGGTCCGCGGGGCGTCTCGAAGAGGGGAGGCACCAAATGGGGCAAAGGGGAATGGGTGTGACGGTGAGGACTTCCACGCGGCGCCGGGGCGCGGCAGTGGTACTGGGCTTGGTCGCGGTGCTCGCGCTGGGGGCGTGCAGCAGCGAACCGACGGTCTCGGCGAGCGGCACTTCGGGCGGGGGCCCGACGGCTTCTCCCGCGCCGAGCGCACAGCCCGCGAAGCTGACGGTGACGCCGGCGGGCGGCGCGCAGGACGTGGCGCCGGGCGAACCGGTGGGTGTCCAGGTCGCCGACGGCACCATCGTGTCGGTCACGCTGACCAACCCGGAGGGCAAGCAGGTCCAGGGCCAGGCGTCGGCGGACAAGAAGAGCTGGAGCACCACCGAGCAGCTCGGCTACGGCAAGACCTACACCTGGGCCGGGCAGGCGCAGGGCGCGGACGGCAAGAACGTCGCCATCGGGGGCGCGTTCACCACCGTCAAGCCGCGGCGCCAGCTGTCGGCGAGCCTGAACGTCGGTGACGGCCAGACGTACGGCATCGCGATGCCGATCGCGCTGACCTTCCCGAGCCGCGTCACCGACAAGGCCTCCGTCGAGAAGGCGCTTTCGGTCGAGACGACGCCGAAGGCCGAGGGCTCGTGGGCCTGGCTGAACGGCGACACCACGGTGCACTGGCGGCCGAAGGAGTACTTCAAGCCCGGCACGCAGGTGAAGGTCAACGCCAAGATCTACGGCGTCAAGATCGGCGACGGCGTGTACGGCAAGCAGGACGTGTCGGCCAGCTTCGCGATCGGCCGCTCGCAGATCGTCAAGGGCAACACCACGCAGCACACGATGCAGGTGATCCGCGACGGCCAGCAGATCGCCGACTACCCGGTGAGCTACGGCCTCGACTCCGACCCGGGCCGCGTGACGCACAGCGGCGTGCACGTCGTGATGGGCAAGCAGGCCACGTACGCGATGAGCAACCCGAAGTACCACTACGAGAACGTCGTGGTGCCGTGGGCGGTCCGGATCTCCAACAACGGCGAGTTCATCCACGGGCTGGCGGCATCGGTCTGGGCGCAGGGCAAGAAGAACGTCTCGCACGGCTGCCTGAACCTCTCGCCGGCGCGGGCGAAGGAGTACTACGACGGCGTGCTCACCGGTGACCCGGTGGAGATCACCGGCAGCACGCAGACGCTGACCGCCAAGGACGGCGACTACAGCGACTGGACCTACGACTGGGCGAGCTGGCAGAAGCTGTCGGCCCTCGCCGGCTGAAGCCACTGAGGAGGACCGGGCGGCCGGGAAGTCCATCGCGGACTTCCCGGCCGTTCGTGTTTTCCGCGTGGCTCCGTTTTCCCGAAAAGCCGATGCAACCCCGATGACCACCCGCCGCATGACTACGGGCAGAGGCGCGACGATCCCGGTCGCGTCCGCGAGAAGAGGAGCTGTCTT
This sequence comes from Amycolatopsis sp. NPDC049159, assembly GCF_040648295.1. Classification (NCBI taxonomy): domain Bacteria; kingdom Bacillati; phylum Actinomycetota; class Actinomycetes; order Pseudonocardiales; family Pseudonocardiaceae; genus Amycolatopsis; species Amycolatopsis sp. NPDC049159. The sequence continues at coordinate 103,480 of NZ_JBEZDL010000003.1, read as the reverse complement.
GCGTATCCGCATCGCCCTGACCCTCGGCGCGCTCGTGCTCGCCGGTGGTGCCCTGTCCGGTGGCATCGCGCTGGCTTCGGACGCGCAGCCGCCGGCCCCGTCGGCGACGACCCGCCCGAACGAGCCGACCCTGGCCCCGGCGCCGACGGCCGGCCAGCGGCCGCAGCAGGCGCCGTCCGCCGCCCCCGCGCCGCGCGAGACCCGCGCGCCGCGCACCGGTCCGGCGCCGCGCGTTCCGCGTGCCGTGCCGGCCGGCCCGACCGGTGATCTGCACCTGCCGGCCATCGGGGTGGCCCGGTAGCCAGGTGATCTCCCGCTCCCGTCCGTCGACCGGGCCGGGCTCGCCGTGGGACGGCGAGTTCGCCCGGTACTTCGGCGAGCGCGCGCACAGCCTGCGCTCGACCGCCTTCCTGCTCTGCGGGGACTGGCACCAGGCCGAGGACATCACGCAGGCCGCGTTGCTCAAGCTGTACCTCGCCTGGCCGAGGCTGTCGCGCCACGACGCCTTGGACGCCTACGCCCGGAAGGTCGTGCTGCGCACGTTCCTCGCCGAGCACCGGCGCAGCAGGTGGAAGCGGGAGCGGCTCACCGACACCCCGCCGGAGCTCCCGGCGGAACCGGCCGCGAGCGACCAGGACGCCCTCGTCCGGCAAGCTCTGGCCGTACTGGCTCCGAAGCAGCGCGCCGTGCTGGTGCTGCGGTACTTCGAGGACCTGAGCGTCGAGGAGACGGCGAAGGCGCTCGGCTGCAGCACCGGCACGGTTAAGAGCCAGGCCTCACGGGGCCTGGCGACGCTGCGCAACCGGCTCGGCCCGCACTACGCGCTGACCTTCAGCGCGAACACGGAGGGGAGGTGACGAACATGGACCCCGAAGACGACGTCCGTGCGTACCTGACCGGCGCGGCCGGTGGCGCGCAGCCGCCGATGCGCCTCGAAGCCGCCGACGTGATCGAGCGCGGTGGCCGGGTCCGGCGACGGCGCAAGCGCCTCGCCGTGGCGAGCACCTCGGCCGCGACGGCGGTCGTCCTGGCGGTGGCCGGTTTCCTGGCCGGTCACCGCGCCGGACCGCCGGAGCCGGTGCAGCCCGCCGGGCCGGGACTGTCCACGATCGGCACCAGCTCCCCCGCACCGTCGCCGCCCATGGAGGTCCCGGCGACGTCGATCGCGCCGCCGTCGGCCGAGCCGGACCGCATGCCCTCCCGGGCCACGAGGGCTCCGCAGGCGCCGTCGGCGGGCCGTCCGACGCAGCGGTCGGCACCGACCACCAGCCGGTCCTCCCCGCAACTCACGGAGACGGTCCCGGAACCGCCGGTCGCCACCTCCCGCTGACGTTTCCGCAGGTCAGTACACGTGGTGCAGATCACCGTTTCGACGTGGGTTTCCGACGAAATACGCGCGCCCCTCGTGGCGATATGTCCTGTGGTGTTCCGATCGGACGCCGGACAACTGCTCAGCCGGACGCTTCGCCGCCGGCCCGAGAAACCGAGGAGGAAGCACATGGTGCTCGCCGCGCTCATCGTCGAAACCGGAATCGCTGTCGTGGTCGCGGGCTCGCTCGCCGCTTGGTCCCGCAAGCGCTTCACTCCTCGGAGCGAAGCGAACTGACCCCTGACGCACGTGTGCCCCGCCCGGTGATCCGGGCGGGGCACACGTCTGTCCGACGGCTGCTCAGCGCCGAGCAGCCGCTCAGCGCTGGGCGGACGCGGAGGCCAGTTTTCCGCTGTTGTCCTCGGTGTCGATCTGTTCCATCGGCACCTGCGACGTCTCCGGGATCTTGATGATCGGCAGGATCGCGATCAGCGCCGCCGCCATCAGGTAGTACGCCGGCCAGTCCTCGTTGCCGGTGCTCTTGATGAGCGCCGTCACGATGACACCGCAGGTACCGCCGAACAGCGACGTCGAGATGTTGTAGCCGATCGCGAACGAGCCGTAGCGCACCCGCGTCGGGAACATCGCCGGGAACGTCGAGCCGATCACCGCCAGCATGAGCACCAGCAGGAGCGCCACGATCAGGAAGCCGACGAAGAGCCAGAAGATGCTGCCGGACTGCATCAGCTTCAGGCTCGGCCAGCTCAGCACCAGGAACCCGATGGCCGCGGTGAGCAGCAGGGGTTTTCGCCCGATCCGGTCGGACAGCGCGCCGAGCGGGATGATGATCGCCATCTGGATGACTTCGACGGCGATGATGATCAGCGTCGACGTGTTGTCGTTGATCTTCAGCGTGTCCGTGAAGTACGTCGGCATCGTGGTCAGCAGCAGGTAGTCCGCGACGTTCAGCAGCAGCACGATGCCGATCAGGTTGAGGATCATCCGCCAGTTGCGGACGAAGATCTCCTTGAGCGGCGCCTTCTTCGGGGCCTCGCCCGCGGCCTCCATCCGGCGGAACTCGGGGGTGTCCTCGAGCTTGTTCCGCAGGTAGAGCCCGATCAGGCCGAGCGGCAGCGCGACGAAGAACGGGATCCGCCAGCCCCAGGCGTCGACCTGCTCGGCCGACAGGGACAGCGTCACCGACAGCACGACGAGGTTGCCGAGCACGTAGCCGGCCAGCGTGCCGAGTTCGAGGAAGCTGCCGAAGAAGCCACGGCGTTTGGTGGGCGAGTACTCGGCGATGAACGTCGCCGCTCCGCCGTACTCACCGCCGGTCGAGAAGCCCTGGATGATCCGGAGCAGCAGGATCGCGATCGGCGCCGCGATACCCATGCTGTAGCCGCCGGAGTACGTCGGCAGCACGCCGACCAGGAACGTGCAGCCGGACATCAGCAGGATAGTGATGGCGAGGACCCGCTTGCGGCCGAGCTTGTCGCCGAGCGGGCCGAAGAACGCCCCGCCGAACGGCCGCACGATGAACCCGACCGCGAGCAGTGCCAGCGACTTGAGGACCGCGTTGCCTTCCCCGGGGAAGAACAGCGTGCCGATGCTGGTCGCGATCGCACCCGAGGTGAAGACGCCGTAGTCGTACCACTCGGTCGCGTTGCCCATGGCCGAAGCCCAGACAGCGCGTTTGACGGTTCTCTCGTCCGCTGCGGGTTTACCCGTGGTTGCTGCTGGTTCGCTCATGCCGGCGACGACCTCCTCCGCGCAGTGCCCATTGGGCCGTTCGAGCTCATCCGACCAGTCTTGACCGGGTTCCACAGGTCGGCAGTCTGAGCCGTCAATCTTCTACGGTGGGGAACTTTCCGGCTACTGAGAGATGTAGGCCCCCGGTACCCGGCCCGGGTCGGGTACGGCGCCGGCCTACCCGCCGGTTAACGTCAGCGCATGAGTCGTGTTTCTCAACCGTGGCCGCCGGTGGCCGTGGAGCCCGCGGTCCCGCACCCGAAGGCGCCGGCGCCGGGCACCGAGCTCGGCGTGCACTTCGCGGAGTGCTTCGGGTGCGGTGACGAGGCCGACGCCGGGCTGCACCTGCGCTCGACGGTCGGCGAGGGCCAGGTCGTGCGCTCGCGGTTCACCGTCACCGCGGCCCACCAGGGCGCGCCCGGGCTCGCCCACGGCGGCCTGCTGGCCTGCGCATTCGACGAGGCGCTCGGCTCGGCGGTCGGCAACCTGATGCGCCGCCCGGCGGTGACCGGCAAGCTCGAGACGGACTTCCGCCGCCCGGTGCCGGTCGGGACGACGCTGTTCATCGAGACCCGGCTGGACGGTGTCGCCGGCCGCAAGATCTACGTCAGCGCGGACGGCCGCCTCGACGCCGAAGACGGCCAGATCGCGGTCAGCGCCCGCGCGCTGTTCGTCGTCGTCGGCTTCGAGCACTTCAGCACCCACGGCGACCCGCAGGCGCTGGAGAAGCTGGCCGAGCAGCACGCGAAGAACCAGCGCGCCCGCGAAGAGGGCGACTGGGAGATCAACCCCTGACGTCACTTTCCCTATGAAAGTTCCGGCCAGGTCCGGGGCCGCCGCAGCTTTCCCTACGAAAGCTGCGGTCAGGTGAGGGTCCGGGGCCGGATCGCGTTGGCGCGGTCGACCAGCTCGACGCGCTGCTCGACCGTGCTCGCCAGCCGCGCCAGCGCCCGGTAGCAGCGCTCGAGGCCGAACCGCAGCTCGCGCTCCTCCATCGCGCACCCGAGCACCCGCGCCCCCGGCGTCGGCCGCCCGTTCTTGAGCCATTCGTACGCGGCTTCGAGCACGTCCGCGCTGAGCCGGGTGCGGCGCTCGACGTCCAGGCGGAGCCGTTCGAGCCTGCTCGACGCGTCGAGCAGGTCGTGCTCGGTGACCGGGGTCTCGCGGCCCTTGGCCTTGGTCACCGACGTCTTGATCTTGATCGCCGCGACCTGCGCGTCGACGTAGTGGGTGGACGACGGCGGCACGGTCTCGAGCACCTCGACCGCGCTCGAGCGCGCCCCCTGCGCCAGGTACACGCGGGCGAGGCCGAAGGCGGCGCTGACGTAGGTGCGGTCGGTGCGCCAGACCAGTTCGTAGAACCGCGCGGCGGCGAAGTAGTCGCCGACGCCCTCGGCGCTGACGCCCAGCGCGAGCTTCGGCGCGGCCTCGCCGGGCAGGTCGTCGTACACCGCTTCGAACGCGACGTGCGCGACCCGCGACCGGCCGCCGGCCAGCTCGATCAGGCCGCGGTACCAGTCGATGCGCCAGTCGTGCGGGAAGCCGTTCTTGATCGCCAGGTACTGCGCGGCCTGCAGCTGCCGCTGCGCCTCGGCGAGCTCGCCCAGCTCGATCCGGGCCCGCACGATCCGCAGCCGGACCTCGATCGACTCGCGCGGCGCGCCTGAGAGGGCCTCGATGGCCCCGCGCGGCTCGAGCGTGGTGGTCGTGGCGAGCACGCCGGCGGCCGGGTCGTCCGTGTCGACCTGCGGGATCGGCAGACCGGCGACGACCTCGTCGGCCCCGGGCAGCGGCACGCTGGCGCCGGCCTCCGGCACGACCAGCTGGACGCCGAACGTGCGGATCTCCGGGCCGAACACGGTGGACGCGCCGGGCCGCGGCTTGCCGGTGCCGAGCGCCATGATCTCGCGCAGCACGCCGGTGAGCTGGTCGGCCATCTCCTCGGCGGAGAGGAAGCGCCGGTCCGGGTCGGCGTGCGTCGCGCGGCGCAGGAACCGGTGGTAGGAACCGAAGAGCGCGAACAGCGGGACCGCGTCCGGGCCGGGCAGCGTCGTCTTGAACTTGGTGGTGTAGCCGGTGAACTCGAAGCTCAGCACGGCGAGCGTGCGCCCGACGGTGAACAGGTCCGACGCGATCGACGCGCCCTGCGTCGGCAGTTCCGGCGCGCTGTAGCCGGTGGTGAAGAACAGCGGGCTCTCGTAGTCGTCGGTGCGGCGGACCGCGCCCAGGTCGATCAGCTTGAGCTGCTCGTTGGTCTGGATGACGTTGTCCGGCTTGAGGTCGCAGTAGAGCAGGCCCTGGCTGTGCAGGTACCCCATGGCGGGCAGGATCTCCAGCCCGTACGCGAGGACCTGGCCGATCGGCAGCGGCTCCGGGCGCCGGCTTTCGCGGTGGTGCGCCAGCGCGAGCTGGCGCAGCGACTGGCCGCCGATGTACTCCATCACGATGTAGCCGACGGTCGTGCCGCTGTGCGCGTCCGGGTGCTGCACGAAGTTGTGGATCTTGACGATGTTCGGGTGCTCGACCTCGGCGAGGAACCGCTGCTCGTTGGCCGCGGCCGCCATCGCCGTCGCGTCACCGGTGTCGATCAGTCCTTTGAGGACGACCCAGCGGTCGCTGACGTTGTGGTCCTGCGCCAGGTAGATCCAGCCGAGCCCGCCGTAGGCGATCGCGCCGAGCACTTCGTACTGGCCGCCGACGAGTTCGTGCGGCTGCAGCTTCGGCAGGAAGGAGAACGGTGTCGCGCAGTTCTCGCACTTCCCTTCCGGGGCACCGGGTTGGCCGTCCTTGCCGCGGCCGACCTTCGCGCTGCAGTTGCCGCAGAAGCGCTTTTCCTCCGACACCACCGGGTTCGTCAGCACCGCCGACGCGGGGTCGCGCGCGGGCACCGGCGGGACTTCGACCAGCCCGGCGCCGAGCCGGCCGCGGCGCGACCGCGACGTCCGCGACGACGTCCGCCGCGAAGTGCCGGGGAACGAGCCGGACCGGGAGTCCGAGCCGCTGCCCGTACCGGTTCCGGTGCCGGTGTGCCGTCCTTCGCTGCTGCGTTCGGGCAGCACGCTTTCGGTGCCCGGGTCCGGCAGCGGCGTGCCGGGACCGGTGTCCGGCCGCGGCACCGGCGGCATGATGCTCTGGGTTTCCGGCGCCGGGGCCGCGAGCACGCTCGTCAGCTGCGGCTCGTCGGGCTGCGGCGGGCGGACGGCCTGCGTCGCGACCGGCTGGACCGGCGGCAGGACGGGGTTCATGCTGCCGGGCGGCTTGGTCGGGTCGTCCGCGCCCGGGATCGGCGCGCCGCGCGGCGGCGTCGGCGGACGGCGCACGGGGGCGTGGAAGACGGTCTCTTCCCCCCGCGACGGCGCACCGCGTGACGGCACGGCCCGGGGTGGCTCGCCGTCGTCGAGGCGGCCGGAGATGGACGGCTCCGGCGTCTCCCACCGCACGGGTGGCGGCGGTTGCCAGCTGCTGCCCGGCGTGGCCGGCTGCGGCTCGTCGTCCGGTGCGGCGTGCCGAGGACGGCGCGGCTCCTCCGACACTGCTACCTCCCAGATCCCCGGCGACGTGCGGGAACCGATCCTAGTCGCGGTCCGCTCACTGGTACTGCGCCTGCGGCGGCGAAGCCGGCCCCAGCGACGACTCGACCCAGTGGCGGTAGCTGTTCTGCCAAGCGCCGCTGTTGCGGATGTTCTCGAGCACGGCGTTGACGAACTTGACCATGTCCTCGTTGTCCTTCGGCACGCCGATGCCGTAGTTCTCCTGCGTGAACTGGTCGCCGACGACCTGCAGCGTCGGGTCCTGCGCGGCCATCCCGGCGAGGATGGTGTCGTCGGTCGACACCGCGTCGACCTGCCCCTGCTGGAGCATCACCAGGCAGTCCGACCAGTTGTCGACCGAGACCGCCTGCGGCTTGGCCGGGTCCGTCGCGATCTTCGCCAGCGACGTCGACTTCTTCGCCGCGCAGACCTTCTTGCCGCTCAGGTCGGCCAGCTTGGTCGCCTTCGACTCCTTCGTCACCAGCAGCCGCTGCCCGGCGACGTAGTAGACGGACGAGAACTGGACGTCCTTCTTGCGCGCGCAGGTGATGCTGTAGGTGCGGACGACGATGTCGACCTGGTGCTTCGTCAGGACGTCCTGGCGCTGCGACGACGTGATCGCGCGGAACTGGACGCGGCCTTCGGGCGCACCGAAGATCGAGCGGGCGATCTCGTTGACGAGGTCGATGTCGAAGCCCTCGAGGTTGCCCGAGGTGGGGTTGCGGAAGCCGAACAGGTAGGTGGTCTGGTCGACGCCGGCGATGAGCTTGCCGCGTTCCTTGATCTTCGCCATGGTCGAGCCGTCGAAGACCGACGTGCCCTTGTCGGGCTGCAGGCTGGCCAGCGGGTTGCAGCTGGTGTCGCTGCCACCGCCGGCGGCCGCGTCCGGGCCGCCCACGTGCGCGGGCTGCGGCCAGGCCGCGTTGCCGACCGGGGCCGGGTCGACCGGTTTCCCGGGGCTGCCGCAGGACGCCGCCAGCAACGCGACGACCGCCAGCACGCCCGCCCGGACCGTGTTCCCCCGCCTGCTCACCGGTACTCCCTCAGTCGCTCCCGGATCCCCATGGTGACACCCGCCGCGGCGACGACCGCGAGCCCGGCCAGGCCGGGGGCCAGCAGCGTCAGCGCGCGATCGCCGTTGTGGGTGTCGTCGAGGAATTCCTGCCTGCCGACGTCGATGGCGGCCTGGAGGCTGTCGTCGAGCCGTCGGAACGCCGGGGCCGAGCCGTCGGTCTTGTCCTCCAGCACGGCGAAGTCGACGGCTTCCTGGTACTGGCCGGCGTCGTCCTGGGCGCGGACTTCCTTGTGCGCCTTCAGCCAGTCGTTCGCGGCCTTCGTCGCGTCGGCGACCTTCGTGGCGCCTTCGCCGTCCTGGATGAGGCCGCGGGCTTCGCCGAGCAGACCGCCCTGGCCGTCCGGGCCGACCAGCTGGGCCGCGTTGGTGCCGAAGTCGTTCTCGTACGCGGCGCCGTCGCCGCGCGCGACCAGGGTGAGCGTTTCGTCGGCGCGGGCCTGCAGCGCGGCGATGCGCGCGCGGACCAGCACGTCGACGCGGTGCGAGCCGTCGGCCTGACCGCTGCCGACCAGGCTGCCCTGCACGACCAGCGCGACCGCGCCCCACAACAGCGAGACCACGACGGCGGCCGTCGCGACGACGAGCCCGACGTTGAGCAGCCGGTTGGTGCGCTTGGTCAGGTAGACCTGCGCGGCGATGAGCGCGGCCAGCAGCGCGATCACCAGGATCGTGGCGAGCCACGGGAACCCGGTCGCGCTGTCCTGCTCGTCGATCAGGCGCTCGGTGTCGACGCGGTAGAGGTCCTGGGCGGCGGGCAGGATCTTCGCCCGCATCAGCTCGGAGGCTTCACGCAGGTAGGACGCGCCGACCGGGTAGCCGAGGCGGTTGTTCGTGCGGGCCGTCTCGACGAGCCCGGTGTAGGCGGGCAGCGACTGGTTGAGGACGTCGACCGGGGCGGCCGCGTCGGCGACGTCGGCGGCGTCGGAGGCGGCCTTCGCGAGCGCGGCGCCGGCTTCGGCGATGTCGCGCTCGTAGCGCTGGCGGAGCTCCGGCGGTTCGGTGCCGATGGAGAGGAACGCGCTGGCGGCGGTCGCGTCGGCGTCCGAAAGCGAGCGGTAGACCTGCTGCGCCGCGGCGGCGAGGGGCTCGCGGTGCTCGATGACGCCGGTGATGGTGTCGTCGCGGTCCTGCACCGACAGCGTCGCGACCAGCCCGGCGAGCAGCGACAGCAGCACCAGCCCGACGGCGATGACGGTGAGGCGGCCGGGGGTCGTCGCGGCGGACCGGATGATCGCGCGGACGCCCTGTCCCGGCAGGTCCAGGAGTCCCAGCAGGCCGCTGCGGCTCCCTGCGCGGTCACCGCCGTCCGGTGGCGGCGGCGGGGGTCCCGGCGCGGGCGCCGTCGGACCCGGGGCCGTCGCAGTGCTGGTCATCCCCGATTCCTCCCCTGTGATCCGGGTGCTTCGCCCCCAGCCGGGGGCTTCGCCACCCGGAACCCCCCGAAAAGCGCTGTGACCGTTACTCGCAGAAGGTAGCCGGTCCGCCCAGCGCGCGGGTATCGGCACCGCCCGCTGTCATCAGCACGTGATCTCGGCGGTCACCCGCCAGTCACCGCCTTCCGGACCCGACGTCACCGTGCCACCGGCGAGGGCGACGCGCTCCCGCATGCCCGCCAACCCGAAACCTTCACCTGTTCGAGTGATGCCGAGAGCGTTGCGGACGTCCAGCCGGACGGCGTCGGGCGCGTAGCTCAGCCGCACCCGGACGTCCTCGCCCGGCGCGTGCTTGCCCGCGTTAGTCAGCGCTTCCCGCGCGGTGCCGGCGAGCGCGACGACCACCGCGGACGGCAGCGGCCGCGGGTCACCGTCGGCATCGAAAGCGACGCTGACGCCGTGGTCGCGGGCGTGCGCGGCGGCGGCCGCGGCGAGCACGTCGGCGAGCGGCAGGACGTCTCTTCTGAGCGCGGCGACGGCGTCCCGCGCTTCGGCGAGCCCGTCGGCGGCGAGCCGTCGCGACCGCTTGACCGACCGCAGTGCACCGTCCACATCGGACTTTTCTTCGAGCAGCGCCTCGGCGAGTTCGAGCTGGACTCCCAATGCCCCCAGCGAATGCGCGAGGACGTCGTGGAGTTCGCGGGCGATCCGGGTGCGTTCGTCGAGCGCGGCGGCGCGCGCGTGTTCGGCCTGCGCGAGCCGGGTCTGCTCGAGCAGCGCCTCGGCCTGCGTCGCCTGGATCTCGTACTGGCGGCGGTTGAGCCCGACGAGGACGAGCAGCACCAGCACGGCCGCGTCGGCGACGCTCTGCCCGCCGAGGAGGTGCGACGTCACCGCGAGCGCGAGGTCCAGCAGGCCGATCCCGACGATCACGCCGACGCCGACCGCGGTCAGCGTCGCGAGCCTGCCGAGCGCGATGGCGGACAGCAGGATCGCCGAAGAGTCCGCGGCCCGGCCGACGAGCGCCGCCGGCAGCGCGCTCGCGACGGCGAGCAGTGCGGCGGCCGTCCTCGGCAGCCGCGGCGCGAGGACGACGAAGCCGAGCCAGCAGGCGCTCGCGACGCCGTAAGCGGCCCAGATCAGCGGGTCCGGTTCGCGGGCGGTGAGCAGCGTCGCGGCGAAGAAGAGCGTGCCGAGCAGCTGCACCACGAGCCAGCTCGGCGCGATGGTGTCGGGCAGCAGGGGACGTTTCGGCACGCCCCCATCTTTCCCGGGTCAGCCGCGGATCGCCGGGGCCAGGGAGTGCGGGAGCACGGCTTCGGGGCTGGGCGGACGCTGGACCAGCACCTCGACGTCGTCGGCGAAGCGGTAGGGCTTCGCACCGAGGATGCCGCCGAAGTGGCGTCGCAGCCGGGACATCTCGGCGCGGACGGTGACCGTGCGGCCGGCGTCGCCGAAGAGGTCGGCCGACAGCTCGGAGGCCGACCGGCCGTCGCGGTGGCTGGCCAGCACGTACAGCATCTCGGCGTGGCGCGGGCTGAGCCGGTGCGTCCAGGTGCCGGCCGCGCCGGCCACGGTCAGCTCGGGCTCGCGCGGCGACCGGACGTCGAGCACGACCCGCGTGGGCGGCGCGGCCTCGTCGTCGGCCGGGCGGATCAGCCAGCCGCCGGGCACCGGCTCGACGACGCAGTTGCCGTACGCGGGCAGCCAGACGCGGCCGGGCTTGAGGCCGGCGGGCAACGCGATCCGGTCGACCGGTGCGAGGCCGGCGGCCGCGGCGACCCAGCCGTGCTCGTCGGCCACGACGGCCGGGCCGCCGACCTTGCCGAGCACCGGGACGGCGAAGCCGCGAAGCCGTTCCAGCTCGGTGAGGTGGGTGGTGCGCAGCTGCGCCTGCGCGAGCCGCGTCACGGCGTCCACCAGCGCCAACGTCGTGGCGTGGACGGTCGAGGCCGGGCCGGAGAGGTCGACGATGCCGAGCAGCTTGCCGTCGCGCGGGTCGTGCAGCGGCGCGGCGGCGCACGTCCAGGAGTGCTGGGCGCGGACGTAGTGCTCGGCGGAGTAGACCTGCACCGGGCGGCGCGCGACCAGCGCGGTGCCGATGGCGTTGGTGCCGACGGATTCTTCCTGCCAGTCGGCGCCTTCGACGAACCCGAGCGCGTCGGCGTGGCGGCGGACCGCGGCGCTGCCGTCACGCCAGAGCACCGTGCCGACCGCGTCGACGATCACCATGATGTGCGCGGCCTGTTCGGCGAGGGTGAGCAGGCCGCCGCGCAGGGTCGGCAGCGCTTCGGCCAGCCCGCTCGCGCGGCGCCGGGTTTCGAGCTGTCCGGCGGTCAGGACGGGCGCGGGAGCGCGGCCGTCCGGGTCGACGCCGAGCCGGCGCATCCGCTGCCAGGACGCGCCGATGACCGCGCGCGGGCGGCTGGGCAGGGCTTTTCCGGCCAGGGCCGCCTCGTGCACCTGCGAGAGGACACGCGCGTGCCGCCGGGGGTCCGCCCCGGCCGGCAACGCTGCCTCGAGGTCTCGCTGACCCAACCGCCACTCCTTGCGCTCTGCCTCCTCAGTCTGCCTTTTCGATCCGGTGATCGGAAGGTGGCGACAATCTCGCCTTTTCGGGCCCGGAGCTCCCAGCGCGCCCGGCTCAGCGCCGGTACCCGACGACGGCCTTCGCCGCGTTGAGGACCTTCTGCGCGTCCGGGATGTAGAGGTCCTCGAGCGCGTCGGAGAACGGCACGGGCGTGTGCGGCGGCGTCACCATCTCGATCGGCGCCCGCAGCGAGCCGAACGCCTCCTTCGCGACGAGCGCCGAGATGTCCGTGGCGAGGTTGCACCGCGGCGACGCCTCGTCGACGACGACCAGCCGTCCGGTCTTCTCGACGCTCGTCAGGATCGTCCGGGTGTCGAGCGGGCTGGTCGTGCGCGGGTCGATGACCTCGGCTTCGATCCCGGAGGCTGCGAGCTCCTTCGCCGCCCCTTCGGCCATGGCGACCATGCGGCCGATCGCGACGATCGTGACGTCGCCGCCGTCGCGGACGACGTTCGCCTCGCCGAACGGGATCGTGTAGCTCGCCTCCGGGACGTCGCCGCTGGTGTCGTGGAGCGCCTTGTGCTCGCAGAAGACCACCGGGTCGTCGTCCCGGATCGACTGGACCAGCAGGCCCTTCGCCTCGTACGGGCTCGACGGCACGACGACCTTCAGCCCGGGGATGTGCGTGAAGATCGGGTACAGGCACTGCGAATGCTGCGCGCCGGCCCGCAGTCCGGCGCCGTACACCGTGCGGATGACGACCGGCGTGCGGGCGGCGCCGCCGAACATGTAGCGGAACTTGGCGGCCTGGTTGGAGATCTGGTCGAAGCAGACGCCGGTGAAGTCGATGAACACGAGTTCCGCGACCGGCCGCTGCCCGCGCGTCGCGGCGCCGATCGCCGCGCCCACGAACGCCGACTCGGAGCTCGGCGTGTCGAGCACCCGGCCGGGGAACCTGCGGGCCAGGTCGGCCGTGCCGCCGCGGGCCCCGCCCCAGGCGTCGTCCGCGCCGCCTTGGCCCAGCACGATCACCGACTCGTCCCGGGCCATCTCCTGCGCGAGCGCCTCGTCGATCGCCTCGCGGTAGCTGATCGTGCGCACGAGGGCTCCTTCAGTACGAGACGTAGACGTCGGTTTCGAGGTCTTCCCGGGTGGGTTTCGGTGCGGACCTGGCCGCGGCGACGGCGTCCTCGATGAGCTTCGCGACCGCGGCGTCGATGGCGTCGAGGACCGGTTCGCCCAGCTCACCGCGGTCGGTGACGGCGGCGCGGAACCGCTCGAGGCAGTCGAGGCCCGCGCCCGGGTTCGGCCCGGTGAACTTGACCTCGATCAGCGTCGGGCCGCCGCCCTCGCGGGCGCGCTCGACGGCCTCACCCGCGGCTTCGTGGACGGCGAAGAAGTCGAGCCCGTCGACGATCACCCCCGGCACGCCGAACCCGGCGGCCCGGTCGGCGATGTTGTCCGACGCGACGGACCAGGCGCTCGACGTCGCTTCGGCGTAACCGTCGTGCTCCGCGACGAAGATCGCGGGGAGGTTCCAGGCGGACGCGAGGTTCAGCGCCTCCAGCGTCGTCCCCCGGTTGCCGGCACCGTCGCCGAAGAACGCGACGCCGACGCCGCCGGTGTTCTGCTGTTTCGCGGCGAGCGCGGTGCCGCAGATGAGCTGCGGGCCACCGCCGACGACGCCGTTCGCGCCGAGCAGGCCCTTGGCCAGGTCGGCGATGTGCCTCGAGCCGCCCTTGCCGTGGCAGGTCCCGGTCGTGCGGCCGTAGATCTCGGCCATCATGGCGTGGACGTCGACGCCCTTGGCGATGCAGTGGCCGTACCCGCGGTGGGTGCCGGTGACCGCGTCCCGGTCGTCGAGGTGGAGGCAGACCCCGGCGGCCGAGGCCTCGTCACCGGCGCAACCGGGCACGAGGCCGGGGATTTCGCCGGTCGCGAACTCCTCGTGCACCCGCTCCTCGAAGGTCCGGATGGTGCGCATCACGCGGTAGGCCTCCCGCAGGGTGTCCGTCATCTTCGACGCTCCTTCCCCGGCTCGGTCTCCGCGCGCAACAACCCTTTCCGCGCCGCTTCCGCCATCGCCGCCCGGACGTCGACGCACCACGGCCCGTCCGGCTTGAGCTCGACGAACGCGCTCTCGCCGTTCTTCAGTTCGAGTTCACGCTCGCCGTCGAGCGCGATGACACCGCCGGCCGCGGCCAGTTCCACGCGCACGCCGGGCCGCAGGACGCCCCACCCGCGCACCCCGACGGGCCGTACGAGCCCGGGCGCGATCGGCGCCTGCACGATGTACGGCGTCTCCCCGACCGGCCCGAGCTGCAGCGCGACGCCGTCCGGGCTGGACCGCGGGCTGGGACAGAGCTGCCCGGCAATGCTCGAGAGGCCGATGCCGTCCGGCTCGGCGAAGGTGCAGTACAGCTCGGTGAGCGTCGACGGGTCCCACAGCGCCCGCGCTCCGATGTGCTTGCTCAGCGACACGCAGACGTCGACGAGCGCGATCTCGCGCCGTGCCTTCGTGACGACCTCCAGCACGCTGACCCGGTGCGTGACGAGGTCGGGATCGATCTGCCCGGTTGCGATCAGCCCGGCGGCCAGGCCGGCGACGGTCGCTTCCCGCATCTGCGGGAACGCGTTGTTGGTCCCGGTCGAGAGCGCGAGGATCGGCACGTCTTCGCAGGCCGCGGCGGCAACCCGGGCGGTCCCGTCCCCGCCGAGGACGACGATGACCCCGGCCCCGGCTTCGACCATCCGCCGCACGGCGTTGGTCGTGTCGGCCGCGGTGCCGGTGAGCGGGTCGTCTTCGCAAAAGTCGACCTCGGGCCAGGCCCCGTTCCGGGTCCCGCCCCTGTTCCCGCCCCGGCCGAGCGCCCGCAGGACCGCGGCGGAGATCCCGCCGAGATCGGTCGAGACGAGGGCGCGGTCGAGCCCGGTCGCGGCGAACGCCGCCAGCAGCCGCTGGACCATGTTCGCCTTCTCCGCGGTGGGGAACACCGAAGCTTGCGCGACCAGCCGGCGGATGTCCCGCCCCGAAGCCGGATTCGCGACGATCCCCGCCACCGTTTCGCCCACCTGACCTCCAGACACTTCACCGGAGAACAGCAGACTCCGCGGACGGCGCGGAAGGAAGGGTTGCAGGGCGTTGCAGTGCCGAGCGGTGGCCTGGAGGCGTCGAACGACACCCGGGCGCCTCGATGATCTCCAGTGGACAGTCCACCCTGGAGAAATCCCACCGTGCGCGGGGCGCTACCCGACGAGGCTGACGACGCCCTGGTAGGTGTAGCCGGCCTCGTCGACCGCACCCCGGACGTCGGCTTCGGCCAGCGCGGCTTCAGCGCGCACGATGACGCGGCCGCTGGAGACGTCTACGTCCACTTCGGTCACTCCGGGCAGGCCGGTGAGTTCTTCGGTGACCGACTGCGCGCAGTGGCCGCAGCTCATGCCGGAGACGGTGTAGCCGTGCTCGATCATGGTGCGCAGCTTACGAAAAGGGCCGCCACCCCGAACGGGTGACGGCCCTTCCCCAAGATCAAAGTCAGATCACGGTGACCGACGTGGCCTGCGGGCCCTTCTGGCCCTGGCCGATCTCGAACTCGACGCGAGCGTTCTCTTCCAGGCTCTTGAAGCCGTTACCCTGGATCTCGCTGTAGTGAACGAAGACGTCGCCGCCACCGTTGTCGGGGGTGATGAAGCCGAACCCCTTCTCGGAGTTGAACCACTTCACAGTGCCCTGAGTCATCAAAAATCTCCATGTGTAACACCAAAAAACAGGAAGCCACTTCGGCGCCCCGGGTCATCACCCGGACGGTTTGCTTCCTCGGCGAGGAGACACTACGCCCGCTGAGTTCTGCGAGCGTGACTCAACACGAACACAAAAATCGAGACCTTCAGCAGTAAAGCACACCTCGACGTGGGCGGACAAGCGGTCTTCACCCGGGAGAGGTGAGCTATTCGCCACTCGCCGGGCGCAGCCCCTCCGTGGTGAATGGCGAACGCCAGGCCGTGTCGTGCTCACCCGCGACCACGGCGTCGTCGTGGGCCTCGGCGGAGGCGCTGAACAGCACCGGTACGACGCCCGAGGACTTCCGCGCTGCTTCGGATGCGTGCTGGTGATCGGTCACGTCGAAACTCCCCTCGTTCCCTGCCCGCTTCGGCGCGGGTCATGACCGTGATGGTGCCGTGCGGCACCGACAGAAACCGGTTGTCTCCCGCCGGGACCCGGCCGGGAAGGTTCAGCGGCGAACCACCACCGGAACACCGTCAGGCTACCTGAGCCTTCGTCGTGCTACCACACAACTTTCCCGGCGTTTCCCGTAATGAAACCGAGTGAAACCGTTACTGGGCGGGAGGTTGCGGACGAGCCTGCCCCAGCAACGACGAAAGCCGCACGTCCGGAGTCACCACATCGGGGTCCGTCCGCACGTCGATGACACACGGCCGCTGCCGCACCAGCGCGCTGGCGATGATCGGTTCGAGCTCTTCCCGATCGTCCACGGTGTACCCCGCCGCGCCCAGTCCACGCGCCCAAGAGGCGAAGTCGGTCAGCGGGATCGACACCCCGGACAGCCGCCCGTGCATCCGCGCCTGGTGCATGGCGAGCGCGCCGTGAACGCCGTTCTGGAAGACGACGACCATTACCGGCGCCCGGTACCGCACGGCGGTTTCGATCTCCTGCCCGGTCATCAGCGTCCCGGCGTCCCCCACCATGGCCACGACGGTCCGCCGCGGCTCGGTGAGCTTCGCCGCCACGGCGGCCGGCACGGCGTAGCCCATCGCGGCGTTGCTCGGCCCGAGCTGGCTGCGCGGCGCGGTGAAGCACCAGTAGCGGTGCATGAACTGCGCGAAGTTGCCGGCATCGCTGGTCACGATGGTGTCCTCGGGCGCCAGCTTCCGCAACGCCCGGACGACGTCCACCGGGTGCACCCGCGTGTTCCCGCTGGTGTCGGGCGGGGTCATGAACGTGTGCACGGCCGCGTTCGCCGCCGAAGCCCGCCGCGTCCGCGGCGACGCCACCGCCCGCAGCTCCCGCAGGAACGGCTCGACCTCCGAGTCGACGCGGAACGTGAGCCCTCGCCGCTTCGGGCTGACATCGATGCCGGTCCCGACCATGACCAGCGTCTGCTGCGGCGTCGGGTAGCGGTACGCCTGCGTGGTCACCTCGTCGAGCTGGGTGCCGAGCGCGACCACGAGGTCGGCCCGCTCGAGCGCGTCCAGCTGCCGGGCCGGGATGCCGAGCCCGAGGTGTCCGGCGTAGCGGGCGTGGTTTTCGGGGAAGGCGTCCTGCCGCCGGAAGGCGTTGTAGACGGGCAGCGCGAGCTCGTCGGCCACGGCGATCAGCTCGTCCCGCGCCGACCGCGCCCGCCCGCCGACGATGACGACGGGGTACTTGGCCTCGTCCACCAGTTGCGCGACGGCATCCGCCGAACGGCCCAGCGTCCCGGACGCCGGCGGCCGCACCCGCGCCATCGGCTTCGCCGCGTCGTAGGGCATCCCCCAGACGTCACAGGGCACACCTAGCACGACCGGCCCCGGCCGTCCCTCCTGCGACGTCGTCAGCGCGTGCGCGAGCAGGCTAGGCAGGCTGTCCGGGTCGGTGACCCGCAACGTCGACTTGGCGATCGACTCGAACATCGCCGTCAGGTCGGACGTCGGGAGTTCCCCCGACGACGACGGCACCGGTTCGGTCGACGGCGTCTCCAGCAGCACGACCATCGGGGTCTCGTCCTGGTACGCCGTTTGGACGCCGATCGCCAGGCTCGCCGCACTCGGCCCCCGGCTGGCGAGCAGCACGGCGGGACGCTCGGTGAGCTTGCCTTCGGCCTCCGCCATGAACGCCGCACCCGCGTCGTGGCGGGCCGAGACCAGCGTGATCTCCCGCTCGCGTTGCAGCGCGTCGAGCAGTTCCAGGAAGGACTCACCGACCACCGCGTAAACGCGGCGGACACGCGCCTCGGTCAGGATCCGCACGGCCGTCTGGGCGACGGTCGCTCCCAGTTGGTATCTAATGAGGAGAGCTTAGGCGGGCACCGTTCAGTGCAGTCAAGTGATCTTCGCCGAAACCCGGCAAGGATAGGCCGAATGTCCGCTTTGACCGACTGTCAGCCGATCAAGGGAGCGAGGACCGCAGTCTTGGCCGCAACCGAACATGAAACCGTTTTTACCTATGGCGCACCGGCGTTGAAGTACGGAACCGGCGCCAGCGACGAGATCGGCTACGACCTGACGCAGTACGGCGCCCACCGCGTGCTCGTCCTGACCGACCCGCAAGTCGCCGCGACCGGCTGGCCCCGCCGCATCGCCGACGGCATCGCCGGCTACGGCATCGAGACCGAGATCTTCGACGGCGTACACGTCGAGCCCACCGATGTCAGCATGCAGAAGGCGGTTGACTTCGCCCGCGGAACCGGCCCGTACGACGCCTTCGTCGCCGTAGGTGGCGGATCCGCGATCGACACCGCCAAAGCGGCGAACCTGCTCACCAGCAACGACGGCGACCTGATGGACTACGTCAACGCCCCCGTCGGCGGCGGCCGCGAACCGGAACGCCCGCTGAAGCCCCTGGTCGCGGTACCGACCACGACCGGCACGGGCTCCGAGAGCACCACGGTCTGCGTCCTCGACGTGCTGTCCCTGCGCGTCAAGAGCGGGATCAGCCACCTGCGGCTGCGCCCCACCCTCGCCGTCGTCGACCCGCGCCTGACGGTCAGCCAGCCCGCGGGAGTGACCGCTGCCAGCGGCATGGACATCCTCTGCCACGCCGCGGAGAGCTACACCGCGAAGCCGTACACCGAGTTCGAGCGCAAGCGCCCGGAACAGCGGGTGCCGTACTGCGGGGCGAACCCGCTGGCCGACATGTTCGCCGAGCAGTCCCTCCGGCTGCTGTCCTGGGCCCTCCCGGCTGCGGTCCGCGACGGTTCCGACCTCAAGGCCCGCGAAGCCATGGCCCTGGCCGCAACATTCGCCGGACTCGGCTTCGGCAACGCCGGCGTGCACATCCCCCACGCCAACGCGTACCCGATCGCCGGCCAGGTCAGGAACTTCCACCCGGACGGCTATCCAGGCGAAGAACCCATGGTGCCCCACGGCATGGCCGTGTCCCTCACAGCGCCCGCGGCGTTCCGCTTCACCTTCGACGCGGCCCCGGACCGCCACCTGCGCGTCGCGCGCCTGCTGGCACCCGACTTCGAGTGGCCCGGCGACTTCGCCGACCACCTGCCCGCAGTGCTGATCGATCTGATGCGCCAGATCGGCATCCCGGACGGCATCGGCGCGGTCGGCTACGAGGAGTCCGATGTGGACTCGCTGGTAGAGGGAACGCTGAAGCAGCAACGGCTGCTGGCCACCGCACCCCGCGAGGCCTCAGCGGAAGACCTGTCGAACATCCTGCGCGAGTCGGTGTCCCTGTGGTGAACGGGTACCCCCACTGGCAGACGGTTCCGCTGCGCTGGAAGGACAACGACGTCTACGGACACGTCAACAACGTCGTCCACTACTCCCTGATGGACACCGTGATCAACACCTGGCTGATCGAGCAGGGCGGCCTCGACATCGAGACCGGGAAGGTGATCGGCCTGTGCGTCGAGTCGCACTGCGGCTATCACTCATCGGTTTCCTTTCCTGGTTCGCTGCGGGTGGGTTTGCGGGTGGCGCACCTCGGGAAGTCCAGCGTCCGCTACGAGATCGGCATGTACGCCGCCGACGAGACCCTGGTCGCGGAAGGCCATTTCGTGCACGTCTTCGTGGACCGCGAGTCGCGCCGGCCGACACCGCTCGCGGGCAAGCTGCGTGAGGCGCTGGAAGCACTGCAACCCGGCTGACACGCACCGCACGCTGGCCACTCCTCTCTCTGCCGGTTCTCTGTCGGTGCCGCTCCGGGCTGTGTTCTCTTGGCATTTCCGATCATGCCCGACGGCACCGACAGAACCGGCGAATCAGCCCGAGTTGTCCACAGGCAGCTCGAGCATCGGCGAGTTGTCCACAGATTTCCCACAGGGGCTTGCCCAGCCTCCCGACGGCGATAATCTGAGAAAGCACATGAGATCAGTCCACAGTGGACAAGCCCTCAGTTGACACGTGCGGCTCGCGACACGGATGGCGACCTAGGCGTCGATCCGGTGGCACCGGGAATCGTGTCCGGCTGACGGCCCACGGTGGCCGCGGAACCGCCGCCGGCAGGCGCCCCGCCGGCGGGATCGGATCCACCGTCCACGATGGGACTCAGTGTGGTGTGACCGTTGCCGGTAGGCGCCCCGCCAACGGTCACACCACCGCCCCCAGGCGAACCGGTCGAGGCATCCACCGGTTCGCCACCTGCACCAGCAGGCGGGCGGGCACCGGTGGCCGCATGGTCGGGCACCGGTGTCGCCCAGGCCTGCATGAGCTCCGCGTACCTGGCCGACGTGGCCACCAGCTCGGCGTGGCTGCCCACCGCGGTCTCGCGCCCGTCCACGACGAGCACGCGATCCGCGCGCAGAGCCGAAGAAAGCCGGTGCGCGATCACCACCAGAACACCACCCCGCGCGGCGAAGGCCCGCTCCGCGCGGGCTTCCGCCACCGGGTCGAGATGGGAGGTGGCTTCATCGAGGATCACCAACTGCGCCGCACTGGCGTACACCCTGGCCAACGCGAGCAGCTGCGCTTCGCCCGCGGAGACGCCTTCGCCGCCGTGACCGATCTCGGCGTCGAGGCCGCCCAAGCGCCGCAGTAGCGCGCCCGCGCCCACCGCGTCCGCGGCGGACGACAGCTCGTCGTCCGAAGCCGATGGGGCAAACAGGCTCACGTTGTCCCGCACCGTTCCCGCGAAGACGTACGCCTCCTGCGGGATCAGCGCCACCAGTTCGTGCCGCACGGCCGTGGGCACGTCCCGGACCGGGACGCCACCCAGCAGCACCCGGCCTTCCTGCGGCGCGAGCATCCCGGTGAGCAAGCCGGCCAATGTCGACTTGCCGATGCCACTCGGCCCGACGACGGCGAGGTGCTCCCCCGGCCGCAGCCCCAGGCCCAGGTCACGGACCACGGGTTCGGCCGACGCACCCCAGCTGAACGTCAGGCCGCGCACCTGGACGTCGGTTCCGCGCGGGGTCGCCGTGCCGTCGACGACGTCGGGCAATTCGGCAGTCTCCGCCAACCGGCGAAGGGCCACGAGCAGGCGCAGGACTACGGTGCCGGCCGTGGCCGCCAGGCCGCGCAGGGCCGGTTGCATCGTCGTGGCCAGGTAGACGAGCGCGCCCAAAGCCGCGCCCGCGGTCAGCTCGCCGCTGACGACCAGGCCCGGGGCCAGGGCGAGCGCGAGGAGCAGCGGAACAAAGCCGCCGAGCGAGATCACCAGAGCTCGGAGGGCGCTCGAGCGCGCCACGCGGATTGCGGCTCGGGCTTGGGCGTCGACCGCGTCGTACATCGCCAGCGCGGCGATCGGCTGCGCGCCGCAAGCCACGATGTCGCGCATGCCGGACAGCGAGGCGCCGGCCGTTGCTGCCGTGTGCTCGTCGGCCAGTGCCAGCGCGCGCTGGCGGCGAGCCAGCGATGGCAGGAGGCAGGCGAAGACGACCAGCGCGCACACCGCCGGGACCGCGACCGGCAGCACGAGCGCCCCGGCGACGGTCGCGAGGCCGGCGAGGGCGGACGCCGTCGTCACCAGCATGCCGCGGGCCTGGACGAGCAGGCCGGCGGTTGCGTCGCGGACGACCTCGACGTGTTGGGTGATCCGCGCGACGCCGCTGGAGTCAGGTCGGTTGCGCGGTGGGGAGTCGTCGTGCAGAACGCCGCGGACGACCGCCGTCACGAGAGCGTCGCGGAGGGGTTCGATGACCGTGCCGAGCTGGTGCCAGACCATCCGGGCGCCGAACGCGCCGAGCACGGCGGCCACGCCGAACAACGCCAGCCAGCCGAGGCCGGCGGCCGGGGCGCCGGCTGCGAAACCGCGGTCCACGGACAGCTCGACCAGCCGGCCCGAAAAGAACGCCGGGATGCCTTCCAGCAGCGAACACACCAGCAGCACCACACCGCCGCGCCATTGCGCGGCGAGGGCGGACCAGTACAACCGGCGCAGGCTCACTCGTCGTCCTCCGTGAAGACGCCGCGATAACCCGGCTCTCGCCACAGGGCGGCGTGCGGGGCGACCGCGCGGATGCGGCCCTCCTCCAGCCAGACCACCAGGTCGGCGCGGGCAGCTGTGCCGGCTCGATGGGTCACGACGACGCGCGTGCGTCCCGGCAGCGCGTCGGCCAAGGCGCGCTCGACCGCTGCCTCCGTGACCGTGTCGAGGCTGGCGGTGGCGTCGTCGAAGATCAGGACGCGCGGGTGATGGACGATCGCCCGCGCGAGCCCGAGCCGCTGGGCCTCGCCGCCGGACAGGGGTGTCTCGGTCAGGGGTGTCCGGTAGCCCTCGGGGAGCCGGACGACCACCTCGTCGACCTGCGCTGTCCGGCAGGCGCTGCGGATCGCGGACTCGCCGGCCCACGAGCCGTAGCCGACCGCGTCCGCGACCGTCGTGCCGAGCAGGGTGGGGCGTTCGAAGGCGTAGCCGATGACGGCGCGCAGCTCCTCCGGGCGGATGCGCTCGAGCGGGCGGCCGTCGAGGACGACTTGGCCCTCGTCCGGCGTGATCAGGCCGCCGAGCACCTCGGCCAGCACCGACTTGCCCGAGCCCGAGCGGCCGACGACTGCGAGGTACGTGCCGCCGTCGATGTGCAGGTCGATCTCCGCCAGGGCGCCCGTGACCCCGACGTGGCGGAGCTGCACCGTGCCGTCGCCGGGGAGGAGGGGGAGCTTGCCGGGTGCGGGTTCGGGCTCCTCGAGGACCTCGACGAGCCGTTCGGCGCAGCCGCGCGCCCGGGACAGCATCGTGAGCAGGGGGATCTGGGTGACCAGGCCGAGGGCTAGGGCGACGTAGCCGAGCGTGGCCACGACGTCGCCGACGCTCAACCGGCCTTCCAGCACCCCGAAGCCGGCGGCGGCCAGCACCGAAAGCTCGACCGCCGGGGTCAGCAGGCCGGCGCGCCAGACCATCCGGGCCTGGGTGCGCCACAGGCCCTGGCCGGCGAGCGTCAGCTTCGGCAGCGGGCGCAGGACTCGCGAGGCCTCACGATCGGCCGTGCCGGACGCGGCGATCGTTCTGAGGCCGGCGACCGCGTCGACCATCCGGGCCGCGAGCTCGCCGGAAACCTGCTGATACGTCAAGACGTCGTCGGCCGTGCGGCGGAGGTGGCTGCGGGCGAGCACCAGCGCGAACGGGATGCTGCCGAGGAAGACCAGCGCCAGCCGCCAGTCCAGCAGGGCGAGCAGAACGACGGCGCCCGACGAGATGACCAGCATCGAGCCGCACTGGACGACGATCGTGACGATGCCGCCCGCTCCCGTGCAATCTCCCGTGAGGCGGCTGATCGCGTCGCCCTCCGCGAAGCGGGTTCGGGCGCCCAGTGCGAACAGCTTGTCGGAGAGGGTGCGGCGCAGCCAGGCGGAGGCCGTCGCGGTCAGGCGGGTCGTCAGGATTCCGCCCACGACGTCGGCGGCGATCTCCGCTCCGCCGACCACCAACAGCCAGAAGACCTCGGGGCCGGAAGGGCGGCCGGCGAGCACGGCGTCCACCGCCGCCGCGAGTGCGCCGGGCAAAAGCAGGCCCGCCGCGGTCGCGACCAGCGCGGTGACCACGACGGCCGCCAGGCGGAGGCGGTCGAGGCCGGCCACCTTGAGCAGCAGCCGATCGGCGGGGCCGCGCATCTCACTCCTTCGGACAGGTACCGCCGTGGCGGAACCGGAGCCACAATGAACGTGCGGGAGCGGCGCACTTGGCCTGTGCCGCTCCCGCACCGTTCACCTCGGCACTACTCGCCGGCGAACCGCCCGATCAGCAGGAGGTCAGCCGAGATCAGTAGCAGGTCAGCAGGCTGAGCGTGCTGTGGGCGCACGCCGCGAGCAGGCTCAGGTTCGACGTGCCGCCGCCGTGACCGCCGTGGCCGCCGTCGAGCACCTCGGGGGTCTCCATGGCCTGCAGCTCCAGAACGAGTTCCATCGATGTTCCTTCCTTCGGTGTTCCTTCGGGGTCCGCCGGTCAGCGACCGGAGGTCTGGGGGGACGGCGTGCCGCCCAGGAGGGGCAGCACCTCCTTGCCGTCCAGGAGGGCGGCGAGCGCGAGGAGGATTCCCGCGCCGCCGGTCTTGACGTCCATCGACAGGCGCAGCAGCTGGTTGCCGGGGAACGCGAGGCCGCCCTTGAACGGGACCGCGTACCAGGCCAGGCGCGCCAGGTGCAGGTCGATCGCCGCGCGGATCGCCATCGACGGGTCCGGGTCCATGCCCAGCGCGACCGCCAGCCCGCACCGGCCGTAGAGCAGGCCCGGGTGGATGACGAACTCGCCGCGGCACGATTCGCGCAGGGAGGGGAGGCTCTCGCAGGCTTCGGCGTCCGGGCGGTGCCGGGCCAGCTGTTCGGCGACCAGGAGGATGCCGGCGCTGCCGATGCCCGCGTACGGCAGTGTGCGGGCCGCGCCGTCGCGGACCTGCAGTGAGCCGTCGTCGGTCTCGACGCACTCCTCGAGGTCGCGCGTCAGCGCCTGGTCGGCGAAGGACAGCCAGGCCGGCTCGCCGGTGCGCTCGAAGAGGCGGATGAACAGCAGCGCGGGCCCGGACCAGCCGGACAGCAGGCCGGCGCGCGCGAAGTTCCCCGGCGCCGCCGCCGTCTCCAGCGCCTCGGCCAGCCGGACGGCCGTGGTCAGCGCCTGGCGGCCGAACTCGTTGTCCTGGCGGACCGCCGCAAAGTGCAGCATCGCGAGCCCGATGCCGGCGAGGCCGCTTTCGAGGGCGTGGTCGGTCGTCTGCTCGACCAGCCGCGCGGACGACGCCAGGAGCCTGGTCGCCTCCTCGCGGTGACCGAAGTTCTCCAGCACGTACGCGATGCCGTAGCTGCCGTCGTAGAAGCCGGGCCGGGTCGGCGGGTCCCGGCGGACCGCATCGATCAGCCAGCGCTCGTGCTCGGGGAACCGGCCGGCGCCGATGACGTCGAGGGCGTGCAGCACGCCCGCGGCGCCGACGCCGAAGCAGGCGCCGCCGACGCGGAACTGCTCGATGTCGCCGGGAAAGAGCCGGTCCTTGCGGGCCGGGGTCGCGCTGGCCAGGATCGCCTCGGCGATCTGCTTGCGGACCAGCGGCCAGTCCGGTTTCCGCTGGTCGAGCTCGGTGTGGACCGGCGACGGCGCCGCGGGGGCGGTGCGCGGGGCCAGCACCGCGACCGCGGCGTCGGCGTACCCCTCGGCGAGGCCGAACCGGCGTTCGACGAACTCCGCGATCCCGGGCAGCTTCGGCGGGGCGAGTTCCGTCAGCTGGGAGAGCGGCAGGAACAGCCACAGCCGCAACGCGGCGATCGCGTGCTCGTCGATCTCGAAGCCGGTGCGGTCGGCCGGGGCGCGGAAGCCGGGTGCGCCCAGTGCCGGGCGGTCGCCGGACTCGACGTCGAAGGCCAGTTCGAAGTCGATCAGGGAGATCCGGCCGTCGTCGTCGACCAGGATGTTCAGCGGGTGCAGGTCGCCGAAGACGACGCCGCGGGCGTGGATGGCCTCGATCGCCTTCTCGACGCCGTCGACGATGTCGAGCGCGCGCCGGGCGTAGTCGGCGAGGTCGGCGTCGGTGATGTCTCGCCTGGTCAGCGGGTAGTTGCGAGCGAGCCAGTTGCCCAGCGAGGTGCCCGGCATGTACTCCATGGCCAGGTAGTGGTGCTCCCAGACGGTGAACCGCTCGACGGCCCGCGGCACCCCGGGCACGCCGGCCAGCCGGTCGAGGACGTCGTGCTCGCGGCGGAGGCGTTCGACGGCGTCGGTCCCCGCCTTGTCGAGGCCGGCGTGCGGGCGGGCTTCCTTGAGGACGACCTGCTCGCCGCCCGCCTTGGGCTCGGCGAGGTAGACGCCGCCGCCGTTCGAGAAGTGCAGGGACCTCGTCACCCGGTAGTGGAATTGAGCCGGGTCGCCGGCCTTGCGTGCGGCCATACTGCTCCGCAAACACGCCGGAATTTTCACCCAATCGGGGACGGAGAACGTCGGCTCCCGCTTGTCGGGGACGAGCCGGCCGTCCGGCTTGCGGATCGCCAGGACGCGGTTGCCGTCGTGTTCGACCCACTGTTCGGCGAATCCGCCGTAACGCACGTAGAGCGGCCCGTCGCCGTATCGCAGGTCGCTCAGGACATAGGCACCGTGCTCGCCCTCGAGCCGCGCCGAGAGGTCTTCGAGAACCCGTTCGAGCTGCCTGTCGTCCGCCGGGTAAATCGTCACCAGCTTGGCGCTGCCGTCCCGCGGCGCGTATTTCGAATTCCGGGCGAGCAGGGTCAGCATCGAGCGGAGGTGCTTGTACGAGACGCGGTGCTCGAGGCAGTACTCGTGCACCTGCTCGAGGACCCGGCGGGCGTTGTCCAGACCCGCGGAGACGTGTATTTTCCAGCCCTGAGCGGGAAGAACCTGCCCCCGGGGGTGCAGCGCGCGCCAGACGCCGCGCTCGGCGCTCACCCAGCCGGCCGGCGCCGGCAGCGCCGAAGCGAAATCGTCGACCGGCGCGCCGATTTCCGGTTGTTCGTCGTAGAACAACGGGTCGGCGAAGCAATAAGCTTCGTAGCGCAGGTCCATCCGGGATACCCCTCCGTGCGATCCCCCGGGGCGCCGCGGCCCCGGGACGAGGAATATTCCCCCATGCCGAACGGCCCTGGGCCAATCCGCCAACACGGGGGTTCAACTGGGCTATCCGAGGTAGGCAAAAAGGTCGCTTACCAGCCGGTATCGGAACTGAGGGTGATTTTCGCGAGGCAACCCACCACTCCGTAGTGGCGTAACACGAAGCTTTTTGCGACATTCACCCAGGTCTACCTCAGTACCGGGCGGAATGCGCAGCCGAATTGGCAGAATGCCATCAAGGCGCCGCGGTGATCAAATAACCCGATGGCCGCGATTCGCGTGATCACCGGATCGTCCACAGTGGAGCACGACGTGGCCCGCGCCACGCCGCGGCACCTCGGCGGGCGGGCCGGCCGGCACCACGGAGTAAGTTGGCGCCCGGCGGAGCGGAAGGAGGAACGGGTGATCTTCGGATTCGCCGTGACGGTCGCCGTGGCGGCCGCGCTCGTCGCGCTCTGGAGCTTCCTCCAGTCCGCGCGCAACCGGCTGCCGGACAACCCGCTCCTGATCGCGCTCGCGGTCCTCGAGCTGCTGCTGGTCGCCCAGCTGGTGGTCGGCATCGTGCTGCTCGCGGGCGGTGACCGCCCCGGCAGCCTGGCGACCTACCTGGCCTACCTGATCGGCAGCCTGGTCGTGCTGCCGGTCGGCGCCGCCTGGGCGCTGGCCGAGCGGAGCCGCTCGAGCACGGCGGTGCTGGGCATCGCCTGCCTGGCCATCCCGGTGATGGTGCTGCGACTGAACGAGGTGTGGAGTGGAGCAACGGCGTAGGACGGCCACCGGCCCCGGACGCGTGCTCGTCGCCGTGTACGCGATCTTCGCGCTGGCCGCGACGTCGCGGGCCGGCGTCCAGATCGGCACCAAGTTCCACGAAGCCCCGCTCGCGTACCTGCTCTCGGCGTTCGCCGCGGTCGTCTACATCGTCGCGACGATCGCGCTGGCCCGCCGCGGCGACGGCTGGTGGCGCGTGGCCCTCGTGGCCTGCTCGATCGAGCTGCTGGGCGTGCTGACCATCGGCACGCTGAGCCTGGTCGACGCGGCCGCCTTCCGGCACCCGACCGTCTGGTCGGTCTACGGCGAGGGCTACCTGTTCATCCCGCTCGTCCTGCCGGTCATCGGCCTCTACTGGCTGCGCAAGTCCGCGCCCGCCGAGGTCGCGGCGTAACAGTACGGGTAACTGCACGTAGCCCCCGCGGGGAAATAAATACGGATTCCACCGGCGACTTTCGTCGGTTCCGGACATTCCCCTTCAACTCGGACACTCTTGTCGTTCGGTCCCCACCGGCTTTCCCCCCACGCGGCTCTCCCCCGCGTGAAAAGGAGTCAGCGTGAAATTCGGCAAGTTCGTCCTGCTGGCCGCGAGCACCGCACTGGCCGTCGTCGGCCTCGGCGGTCCCGCGTCCGCCCAGACCACCCCGCAGGCCCAGCCGTCGATCATCGGCGGCAGCACCGCCACGAGCGGCCCCTGGGCGGCCCGGCTGTTCGTGAACGGCCAGCAGAACTGCACCGCGACGATCATCGCGCCGCAGTACATCCTCACCGCCAAGCACTGCGTCAGCAGCTCCGGCACCTACACGTTCCGGATCGGCAGCCTCGACCAGTCCAGCGGCGGCACGATGGCCACCGGTTCGACGATCACCCGCTACAACGGCAGCGCCGACCTGGCGATCGTCAAGCTCACGACCTCGGTCAGCGCGACGTACTCGCCGCTCGGCAACGTCGGTGACGTCGCGGTCGGGCAGAACGTCTCGGTCTACGGCTGGGGCGCGACCAGCCAGTGCGGCTCCGAGATCAACTGCCAGTCGCGGTACCTGAAGGTCGCGACGGTCCGGGTCAACTCGATCGGCTGCAGCGACTACACCGGCGGCGTCGCGGTCTGCGCGAACCGCGTCAACGGCATCACCGCCGGCGGCGACTCGGGCGGCCCGATGTTCGCTTCCGGCCGCCAGGTCGGGGTCGCCTCGACCAGCGACCGGTCGAACAACACCGCGTACACGAACATCACGCGTTATCGCAGCTGGATTTCCCAGGTGGCCGGGGTCTGATTCCCGGGGAAAGGGGCCCGGTCACGCGACCGGGCCCCTTTCGCCGTCAGGAAGTGGAAATGTCGTCGAGCTGTTCGGCGGCGGGCCGGACCGGGTAGAGGTCGCCGCCCGGCTGGACCGGCACCTTCGGCACCGCCGTGCGCGCCGCGCGATCACCCGCGTCGGCCGCCGCGTGCAGGACGTCGAGCGCCGCGTACGGCCGGAAGTCCAGCTCGGGGTACGGCCACGTGGCCGGCCCTTGCGTGGCGCCCGGGATCAGGAAGTCGACCGCATTGAACAGCGTCGCACCGCTGGGTGCGGTGTAGTGCCACAGGTCGACGCCGACGTGCTCGCCGATCTGGGCGAGCCGCGTCAGCGCGACGAGGTTGAAGTTCGAGTAGTGCCAGCTCCGGGTCCGGCTCGCCTCCTGCGGCTGGTAGCCGTCCGCCTGGATCTGCGGCGCGATCCGCCCCGGGCCGGCGTTCTGCGCGATGGTCTTGGCCAGGTCGCGCTGCCCGGTGCCGAGGGCGAGCGCGGCGGCGAGCATGTCGTAGAAGCTGCCGTGGTTGTTCTGGGCCTTGGCTTCGTCGGCGCCGTTCTTGCTGGTGCGCAGCCAGTCGAGGAACTGCGTGTACCAGCCGGTCATGCCGGACTGGTCGGTCTTCGTCCAGCCCGGCGCGCCGGTGGCCAGGATCGCGGTGGCGTCGACGACCTGCGTCAGCGTGTAGGAGAACTCGATGATGCCGATGCCGCGCCCGTCGACCTTGCACGGGATGCCCTGCGCGTAGTTCATGTTCGGGTTCATCTTCGTGGCCGCGTCGAGGAACCACGTGCGCAGGTCGAGCGCCGCGCGCCGGGCGTACCGCGCGTCCCCGGTGTAGTACCAGGCCAGCGCGAGCCGGTAGATCGCGGCGAACGCGTCGCCGCGATAGGCGTGGTCGGTGATCTCGTCGACGATGGGGTTGCGCTGGCCGTCCTTCTGCACGAACGGGCAGCCCCACGGGTTTTCCGCGGTCGGCTCGGTGGTCGGCCACCAGTAGGGCGCGAGGCTCAGGTAGTCGTGCTTGTCCCCGCTGGGTGGGGCCTGCTTCTTCGAGGTGACGCTCCACGGCCCGGCTGTGAGGTCGGTCTTCGCCGCGGCGAGGAGGTTGCTCAACGCCGTGCGGGACGTCTTCTCGCCGGCGAGCGCCGCGAACTTCGTCCGGAGCAGCCGGCCGCCGTCGAGGACGGCGGTGTCGGGAGCGCAGACCGGCCCGATCACCGGGATGCTGCAGCTCCGTGGCGTGGCCTCGGCCGCCGGGGCGGCGAAGGACGTGGCGACGAGGCCGAGCGCGGCGAGCGCGGCCACGACGGTGTGGCGGAAAACCATGTCCGCTCCATTCACAAATATGAACACTAAACCTGTGAGTGAATGGAGGGTACGCATGTGAAAGCGGCGTGGGCAATGCCCCGAAGTCAGTCGCGGGGCCGGAAGAAGGCGACGAGCTTCGCGGTGGCGAGTGCGTCCCAGGGGTCGGACGTCGTGAGCACGGCGGCGGCGCCGGTCGGGAACTTGACCTGGACGGCGCGGGTGTCTTCGCCGCGCCCGGCGAGGTGCAGCGTCAGATCGCTGACGCCGGGCTCGTGCGCGACCAGCGCGATCGTGGTGACGTCGGCCGGCGCCCGGCTCGCCGCGCGCAGCAGTTCGGGGACGTCGGCGCCGTAGAGGTCTTCGTCGTACGTCACCGGCGGCGCGGCGGGCAACTCCCCGGCGAGGTGCTGCCAGGTCTCCCGGGTGCGGCGGGCGGTGGAGCAGAAGACGAGCTCGGGGACGTACCCCTGCTCGGTGAGCCAGCGGCCGAGCCTGGGCGCGGCTTCGAGCCCGCGCGGCGCCAGCGGGCGTTCGTGGTCGGGGAGCTCGCCCGACCAATCCGACTTGGCGTGGCGGACGACGATGAGCCGCCGGGTCGCGTCCATCGGCCGAGCCTAGCGAGCCCGTGGTCGCGAGGACCACGGGCTCGCGGGGTCAGGACCCGGTCTGCTGCCGGATCCAGGTGAGGTGCTGGGCGATCCCGGTGTAGAGGGTGCTCGTCGCGCACTCTCCGTTGTCGTCGCCGGGGCCGTGCGTTTCGCCGACCAGCGTCCAGTTGCCGGTCGTGCCGATGACCGCCGGGCCGCCGGAGTCGCCGTGGCACGCGGAATGCGTGCGGTCGCCGGAAACGCAGACGTCACCCGAGCCGCCACCGCCGGCGTAGCAGGAACTGCTGGGCAGTACCCGCAGGTCGATCTGCCGCAGCGTGGTC
Source organism: Amycolatopsis sp. NPDC049159 (assembly GCF_040648295.1). Lineage (NCBI taxonomy): Bacteria > Bacillati > Actinomycetota > Actinomycetes > Pseudonocardiales > Pseudonocardiaceae > Amycolatopsis > Amycolatopsis sp. NPDC049159. The sequence continues at coordinate 72,961 of NZ_JBEZDL010000003.1, read as the reverse complement.
GGGGTGCTGCAGCCCGGCCAGCTCGTGCAGCCCCAGCCCAGCAGCCGGGCGGTGGTGTTCGCGGCCGGGTTGCTCGTCGCCATCGGCACCGGGGTGGCGCGCGCCGCCGCGGACAGGTGCATCAGCGTGAGATCGGTGCCGGGCCTGGTGATCCGGCGGTCGATGCGGCCCACCTCGCCACCGGAGTTCTTGCTGGTCGAGCCGATGCGGCCCTGCGACGCGCTGCCGCAGTGGTCCGCGGTCACGATCCACTGGGGCGCGACGAGACTGCCGCCGCACCCGTTGCTCAGCGAGACCATGAAACTGTAAGTCTCCGTCGCCGTGGTGCCGCCGATGATTTCCGGGCTCTGCTGTGCCTGCGCGATTCCGGGTACGGCCATCGCGAGAACCGCGAATGCGGCCGAAAGCATTTTTCGCATGGGTCAGACCCCGCTGACCTGGCGGATCCAGCTGCGACCCGCCGCGACGCTGCCGTAGGTGGTGGTGCTGGACCGGTCGCTGGTCGAGCACACGCCGACCTGGACACCGCCGTCGAGCATCGGGCCGCCCGAGTCGCCGCCGGCGACCGCGCCGTTCGGGGTGGCCGCTTCGATCGCCGGCCCGCCGAAGTAGTCGCTGGCACCGGTGTCGGAGATCTCCACCGACGCCTGCTTCAGCACGCTCGACTGGTGGCTGCCCTCGTCGGTGGACTGGGTCGCGCCCCAGCCGTAGACACGGGCGGCGTCACCCTCGCTCGCGTCCGAAGAGCTCGACGCGAGCCTCGCGAAAGTGCTGCCCCCGTTGGTGTTCAGCTTGATCAGGGCCAGGTCGCCGCCCGAGTACAGGTAAGTCGAAGACGCTTTCGCGTGCACGCCACCGGAAGCGCTGTTCGATCCGACGTAGAGGTCGATGTCGGACAGGCGCTGCCCGTTGTTGTCGTACATGCAGTGCTTGGCGGTCAGGACCCAGCGCGCGCCGATCAGCGTGCTGGTGCAGAAGAACGTGTAACCGTTGGCGTGGCCGTTGAACCGGGTGATGTAGCCGGGGTTCTGCGCGGTGCTGCCGCCGATGATCGACGGCTGCGCGTCGGGCGAGAGCGGCGCGACCGGGGCGGCCGACGCGGGGGCGGCGGCGAGCGTCGCGAACACGGCGCAGGAACCGGCGAGCACAGCGGCGGCGCGGACGAAGCGGCCGGGGTTTTCACGCATTTCGGGACTCCTTGGGGAACCGGTGGGGACTCACCGAACGTAAGCGGGCGGTGCGTTTCCGGTAATCCGCTGGAAGTCCCGAGCCGATCAACGGAAAAGGACGGTTCCTTCGGCGGGTTGCGCTTTCCCGCGGAATCCGCTTGATCGACAAGGCCGACGTTCGTCGGGTGACAGGGACGGCCGCGGCTGTTAAACCCGGGGGACGCCCGTCGCCGGCTCGGCGCGATCCGCCGTGACCCGCCGGGTGGACTCTCCGGCTCGACCGACGCTTGAGGAACCTGGATGCCGTTGTTCGCGGTACCCGCACCCGAGCCCGCCGGGCGGGAGCTGGCGCACGCGCTCGCCACCGGCCCGTTCAGCCGGGCGCTGACGCTGGCCATCGACCACAGCGGGCTCGGCCTGGCCCGCCTCAAGGGCCGCCTCGCCGCCGCCGGCGTCCCCGTCAGCACGACGACGTTGAGCTATTGGCGCACCGGCCGCACCCGCCCCGAACGCCCGGAGTCGCTACGCGCGGTCGCGGTGCTCGAAGGCGTCCTCGGCCTGCCCACTCGCGCGTTGATCGACCTGCTCGCGCTGCCCGGCGAGGGCCCCGCGACGCCGGGCCCGGTGTGCTGGGAGCGGCTGTGGGAACCCCGCGCCCGCGTGGTGGCGGTCCTGCACTCCTTCGAAGCGGCGGACGAGACGTCGCTGGTCGTGCTCAGCCTCCACGAAGTGCTGCACGTCGACGCGACCCGCGCGTTGACCCGCCTGCACGTGCGCGAAGTCGTCCGCGCGGTCACCGAACCGGTCCAGTCCAAGGTGGTGGTCCTGCGCGGCTGCACCCCGGGCCACCCTCCCCGCCTGGTGTCGACGCGGTATTGCCGGCCGGTGCGCACGGAAGTGCTGTCCGAGCCGGGTTTCGTGGTCAGCGAACTGGTCCCGCACCGGTCGCTGGCCGTCGGCGAGACGGCGATCCTGGAGTACGAATTCGAGTACTGCGACGGCGTGCCGGACACCAGCTACGACCGCCGCTTCCGCCACCGGGGGACCGAGCACCTGCTCGAGGTCCACTTCGCCCCCGGTGCGCTACCGGCGTCCTGCCATTCTTACCGGCTGGATTCGCCGGGTGGTCCGGAGCGGGACGTGACCGCGGTTTCGCCGGGTTCACCCGCGCACGTGTTCAGCTCCGGTGGACCGCCGGGGATCCGGGGGATGCGGTGGAGCTGGCCGTGACGGGGTGGTGTCTGGTGGGCCGCCTGGGGCTCGAACCCAGAACCTACGGATTAAAAGTCCGCAGCTCTACCAATTGAGCTAACGGCCCGCGCCCCCAGTTTAGCCAGGCCCCGCTCCGGTACCTCCACACCGGGGTGCGGCTGAGGCCGGGTGGAAGGTCAAGACTGGTTCTCGGCCGGTCGGCCGCCCATGATGCGGGGATGCTTGGTTCGCTGCTGATCCTCACCGGGCCGGCCCGGTGCCGGGAAGTCGACCGTTGCCCGGCTCGTCACCGTGGACGCGCCGCGGGCCACCGTGCACCTGCACACCGACAGCTTCTACGTGTGGATCCGGACCGGGTTCGTGGCGCCGTACCTGCCCGAGGCCGCGCGGCAGAACGAGGTCGTGCTCGGGGTGATCGCCGAGGCCGCCTGCGGGTACGCGCGCGGTGGCTACGACGTCGTTCTGGACGGCATCGTCGGGCCGTGGGCGCTGGAGCCGTTCCGCGACGCCGCGAAGCGGGGCGGTCTGGACCTCTTCTACGTCGTCTTGCGGCCGGACCTCGAGGCCACCCTCGCGCGCGGGACCGCTCGGAGTGCGCCGGAACTCACCGACGTCGAGCCGCTCACCGGCATGCACCGGGCGTTCGCCGCGCTGGGTGAGCTCGAACGGAACGTCCTGGACACGACCGACCAGACCATCGAGGAAACCGCCGAGGCGGTGCGGCAACGCGCCCGCTCGGCGGCCTTCCGGTTGTGATGCTCCTCAGTGGACTGACGCGCGGGGCCCGGCCGGACCCCGCGCGTCACGCCGTCAGCACTGCACGAACAGGCCGGTGTAGGCCGTGCACTTCTTCGACGCCTTGTCGTTGGCCGCTTCCGGGTCGGCCGGGGCGCTCGCCGCGCGCTGGGCCGTGGCCGTGAACGCGCCCCAGGCGAAGAAGCCGCCCTCGGAGCTGAACTTCGCCGTCGCCGAGGCGCCCGGCGCGAGGTTACCGACCGCGCAGGTCAGGGCCGTGCCCGAGCGGGTGCAGCCGGTCAGGGAGGTGACCGTGCGGCCCGATCCCGCGTTGGCCGTCACGCGGACGCCGGTCGCGGTGGCGGGGCCGGTGTTCGAGACCGTGATCACGTAGTCGACGCGGGCGGCCAGGCCGGCGCGTGCGGTCCCGGCCAGCGCGACCTTGACGTCGGCCTCGTTCGGTGCGGCGATCGTGACGGCCGGGCCGTCCTCGACGCCGAACGCGTAGTTGTCGCCGGCGAACTGGTGCTGCAGCGTGAACTGCCCGGGCTGGACGTCCTCCTTCACGCGGAAGGTGAACGTCACCGTCTTGCTCTCGCCGGCACCCAGGTCGCCGACGCCGCCGCGGAAGCTGCTGAGGTACGGCGAGCACGCGATCGCGCCGCTGCAGGAGACCAGGTCCACCAGGTCGACGACCGGCTTCTCCTTGGCGTAGAGCGCCGCCTTCGCGCCGGTGACCGTGAAGTCCGTCGGGTTGTAGAGCTGCTCCGTGACCGTGAACGTGTCGCCCGCGTGCACGGTGGTTTCGCTGACGTCGATCGAGCTGGGGGCGGGGGCCGCGGACGCGACGGTGGGGGCCGCGATCAGGGCGGCGGTCGTGAGCGCGGCCAGAACTGCGGTTCTTCGTCCGGTTCGCTGCATCGTCTTGATCTCCTGGTTCCGAACCGAGGGGTGCCGCTTCGACCGTGGGGACCGGCGTGCGCAGCAGGGGTGACGAAGATCAGATCGGCGGTCCCCGAAATTCGTTACCTGGTTCTCGAAACCGTGTCTGAACTGGGGTTTTCAGCCCGTTGCCCGGTCACCGGACAGCCCGGCGCCCCGAAAATTGTCGGACCCCCGTGGCACGCTCCGCACATGACCGAACACAGCACTCCGGTCGCGGCCCCGGCCCGCTTGACCGGGCCCCGCGAAGATCCGACACCGATCGCCGACGAGCGGCAGGCGCTCACCGAGAGCCTCGACTACTACCGGCGCACATTCGAACTCAAGTGCGCCGGTCTGGACCCCGGCCGCCTGGCCGAGCGCTCGGTGTCGCCGTCGACCCTGACCCTGCACGGGCTGTTGCGGCACCTCACGGGTGTCGAACGCTGGTGGTTCCGGATCCAGTTCGCCAGAGAGGACCTGCCGAACCTGTACTACTCCGACGACGACCCGGAGCAGGACTTCACCTCGCTCGACGGGGACGTGGACGAGGCCTTTTCGTTGTGGCACGCGGAATGCGCGCGCTCCCGGGAGATCGTCGCGGCGAGCTCGCTGGAGCAGACCGGCGTCCGGCGCAGCACGGGCGAGCCGTTCGCCCTGCGCTGGTTGATGCTGCGGATGATCGGCGAGTACGCGCGGCACTGCGGCCAGGCCGACCTGGTCCGCGAGCGGATCGACGGCGTTACGGGCGAGTAGCGGCTCAGCCGGCGCGGTGGCGCAGGCGGAAGAGGAGGTTGACCACGAACGGGACGACGATCCAGCAGGCGTAGGCCCAGTGCGTGAAGAAGGCGACCGGGATCGAGACGACGAAGGCGGCGGCCATCGTGCCGATCCCGCGGTAGACCTTGCCGAAGAGCTCAGGCGGGGTGTCGGCGCGGTAGTGGTGGCTGCCCTGGATGCGCCGGGCCATGAGGAGGAACAGCGTCAGCGCGACGACCTGCACGAGCGCGTAGAAGACGAAGCGGAATTCGAACCCGCCGTCTTCGGCGATCACCTTCGTGGCGAACGGCATGATCACCTGCGTCAGCAGCCAGCCGAAGCTGAGCCGGATGAGGCCGCCGTCGAGGGTGGTGACGTGGTCGAACAGCCGGTGGTGGGCGCGCCAGTGGCCGCCGATCACGACGAAACTGATCAGGAAGGAGATGTATTCGGACTGGTGATGGCCGAGTGAACGCAGCAGTTCGGCGCTGGTGGCGCCTTCCGGCAGCGGCAGCTCGAGCGCGAGCAGCGTGATCGCGATGGCTACGACGGCGTCCGAGAAGAAGGTCAGCCGCTCGGCGGCGAAACCCCGGGGTTCGACGTCGGCGGTGTCCTCCGTGGACGGAACGCTGCTCATGGCCGATGAGCGTGCCAGACGCGGCAGCGTGGCCTTCGGCGAGGCCGGGCGCGTGCGATGCTGAGGCCATGAGCGTCGACCCCGATTCCGGACTGCTGTCCCCGGTACGGGCCGGTACGCCGGCCGAAGCGTCGACCGGTGACGAGGCTTGGCTGCGCGCGATGCTCGACGCGGAGGCAGCGCTGGCGAGAGCGCAGGCGCGGCTCGGGACGGTACCGCCCGAAGCCGCGGACGCGATCACGGCGGCCGCCGGCAGCGCGCGGATCGACGTCGTCGAGCTGGCGCGGGAGTCGCGGGCGACCGCGAACCCGGTCGTCGGCCTGGTGAAGGCGCTGACGTCGGCGGTCGGTGGGAGCGCGGCCGAGTACGTGCACCGCGGCTCGACGAGCCAGGACATCTTCGACACCGCGATGATGCTGGTCGCCGACCGGACGCTGCGGCCGCTCGCGGCCGATCTCGACGCCACCGCCGAGGCACTGGCCGAGCTGGCGCGCACGCACCGGGACACGACCATGGCCGGGCGCACGCTGACGGCGCACGCGGTGCCGACGACGTTCGGCCTCAAGGCCGCGGGCTGGCGGCAGCTGGTGCTGGACGCGGCCACCCGGATCCGCCGCCTGCTCGACGGCGGACTGCCGGTCTCACTCGGCGGGGCAGCGGGGACGCTGGCGGCGTACGTGGAGTACGCCCGCCTGGCCGAGGGCACGGGGAAGGGGCAAGCGGGACGGGGTGGGGCGGGGGGCGGGGGCGGGGGCCCGGAAGCCGACGGCGGCGCGGTCAGCGCGGGCGCGGGCGCGGGCGCGGGCGCGGGCGCGGGCGCGGGCGCGGGCGCGGGTAACGACGGTACGGCCAGCGAAGGTGCGGGCGGCGAAGGCGCGGCCGACACCAGGACCCACGACGGCGACAGCGCGGCCGTCGACAGCGCGGCCGTCGACGACACGACGCACCCCAGCGCGGCTAGCGACGACGCGGCCAACACCAGCGCGGCCAACACCAGCGCGGCCGGCGACAACCCGCGCGACCCGGCGCGGGTCGACGAGGGTTACGCCGAGCGGCTCGTCGCCGCCTTCGCCGAGGAGACCGGGCTGGCCGCGCCCGTGCTGCCGTGGCACTCGCTGCGGACGCCCGTTGCCGACCTGGCCGCCGCGCTCGCGTTCACCGCGGGTGCGCTGGGGAAGCTGGCCGTCGACGTCGCGACGCTGACGCGGACCGAGCTGGGTGAAGTCGTCGAACCGGCCGCCGGTGGGCGGGGTGGGTCGTCGGCGATGCCGCACAAGCGGAACCCCGTGCTCGCGACGCTGATCCGCTCGGCCGCGCTGCAGGTGCCGGTGCTGGCCGCCGGGGTCACGCAGTCGATGCTGGCCGAAGACGAACGGTCGGCTGGGGTGTGGCACGCCGAGTGGCAGCTCGTCCGGGAGTGCCTGCGGCTGACCGGTGGGGCCGCGCACACCGCCGTCGAGCTGGCGCGGGGGCTCGCGGCTCAGCCCGAGCGGATGCGGGCGAACCTGGCGTCGACGCACGGGCTGATCGTCTCCGAACGGCTGTCCGCTGTGCTCGCGCCGCTGCTCGGGAAGGCGAAGGCCAAGGAACTGCTGGGTGCGGCGTCACGACAAGCAGTGGAGCAGGACCGGCCGCTGCGGGATGTGCTGGACGAGCTGCCCGCCGTCACCGGGGTGCTGACCCCGGCCGCGCTGGACGAGCTGCTCGATCCCGCCGGGTACACCGGGGCTGCGGGTGTGCTGGTCGACCGCGCGCTCGAGGCGGGCGTGGACGCGTAGGAGCAGCTCGGCGGCGGCGGAAAAAAAACTTTGAACCGCCTTCGCCGGGTGTCCGTGTAGTGGGTATCAGGCAGCCGCACCGAGCGGCGGGAAACCCCACGGACACAAGGAGAACTTCCATGCTTCGCACGCGCATCGCCGTCTCCGTCGCCGCTGCGGCAGCCGGGCTGGCAGTGCTCACCGCTTGCTCGGGTGCCGAAACTGCTCAGCCGGTCATCGCCCCCGCGGCGGCGGGCGGCACCGGTGGCGGCCAGATCGCCAACGGCCAGGTGGGCAACGCAGCTCCGGCGTCGAACGAATCGAAACTCGTCGTCGCGGACGTCGCGAGCGTCGGGCAGGTGCTCACCGACCAGAACGGCATGACGCTCTACCGGTTCGACAAGGACACGGCGAAGCCGCCGAAGTCCAATTGCGACGGTGACTGCGCCAAGGCTTGGCCGCCGATGCTGGCGACCGGGGACGTTCAGGTGCAGGGGGTCGACAAGAACCTCGTCGGGAAGGTGACGCGGTCCGACGGGACCGAGCAGATCACCGTCGGCGGGTGGGCGCTCTACCGCTACGCCAAGGACACCAAGGCCGGTGACGCGACCGGGCAGGGTGTCGGTGGCGCCTGGTACGCCTCGAACGCCAAGGGCGGGAAGGCCGGGCAGGCCGCGGCCGAAGCCGGCGTCGTCAAGCTCAGCGCGAGCAAGATCGACGGGCTCGGGGACGCGATCGTCGACCAGAACGGGATGACGCTCTACCTGTTCACGAAGGACACCAAGAAGGCCAAGACGTCCGCCTGCAACGGCGACTGCGCCAAGACGTGGCCCGCGGTCCTCTCGAACAACGGCAAGGTCGAACTGCAGGGCATCGACTCGAAGCTGCTCGGCAGCATCAAGCGCGCGGACGGCACCGAGCAGGTCACCATCGGCGGCTGGCCCGTCTACACCTTCTCGAAGGACCTGAAGCCGGGCGACGCGAACGGCATGGGCGTCAACGGCACCTGGTTCGTCATCGAGCCCAACGGCTGCAAGGTCGGCACCACCCCCAGCGCCACCGCCAACCAGGCTCCGGCTGACAGTGGCGCTGGGAGCAGCAACTCCGGCGCTGGTGGCACCACCTACTGAGCCACCTAGAACTTCCTTTAGTGGGCGAGGCCCGGCGGACGCTCTTCGCGAGCGACCTCCGGGCCTCGCTCGTCGTGGTGGCGGCGCAGGAACGAGCGGCGACGCGGCTGGGCGGCGACGTCGTCGGTGCGGTCCGTGCGGTCGTGGTCGATGCGGTCGCGGTCGATGACCTCGGTGTGCTGCTCGGCGATCGCCGGCTCGTCGGCCGTTTCGTCCTCGGGCAGGAGGATGGTGCGGCGGGCCGGGAGGACGGCGATCAGCAGACCGAGCGCCGCGACGCCGAGGTGCAGCCACGTGTCGGCGGGACCCATGTCCATCGGGTTGCCGGCGGTGGCGAAGGGGTTGTTCGAGATGAGGCCGTCGATCATCAGGCCCCAGACGAACAGCAGGCCGTAACCGATGAACAGCAGCCAGCCGAACGTGCGGGCGCGGCCCGAACCGAACGCCAGCAGCAGGCCGACCACGCCGGTCCCGATGCGGACCAGGCTCATGAGCGGGTTGGCGGAGAACCGCCAGAACCCCGCGTCGTGGTGGCCGGCGAAGTTGCCGAAGCCCGTCCTGGTCAATCCGATGATGCCGACGACGAGGAACGCGATCCCGGCCAGTCCGGCCAGCACCTGCGCCGGCTGCAGGCCGCGAACCCGGATGCGTGCGCCTTTCGCGTGAGTCATGACTCCAGTCCTTCCCAGCGGGTGGTGACGACCGTCACCGCCCTCAGGTACCCCGCGAACACGGTGAGCGAAACGACTGTGCTTGCCCGCGGGCCACCTGCGCGTTCGCGGTTTCGGTGCCTCGCGAGAGCTATCCCACAAAACCACCCGTTTCAGCGAACAGCGCGCGGCGTTCCCGGCAATCCAGGGCATGCGCAAGCTGAGCGGGATCTTCCTGGTGGGGCTGTGCCTGGGGGCGATCGGCGCGGTGGTGCTCACCGCGAGTCACAGCGGCCCCCCGGCCGCCGAAGCGGTCGCGGTCGCGGAACCGCTGACAACGATGTCGGAAACGCCGGTGAGCACGCCGTCCCCCACTCCGACGCCGTCGCCGAGCAAGAGCGCTACGCCGACGCCGAAGAGCGCGCCGAAGGTGGAGGGTGCCGACGTGGACCGGCTGATGCCGAGCGGGACCGCCAGCGCCGTGGTGTTCGACCGGCAGAGCGGAGCCACGACCGTCTCCGTGCGGGCGGACCGCGGGTACACGTCGGCGTCGCTGGTGAAGCTGCTGATCGCGCTCACCGTGCTCGACCGGGGCGGGCCGACGGCGTCCGTGCAGCGGATGTTGTCCCGCAGCGACGACGAGCTCGCGAGCCAGTTCTGGTCGGCCTACGGCGGGCCGGCGATCGTCACGCGCTGGGCCACGAAGCTCGGGCTCACCGGGACGCGGGCGCCGGCGGATCCCGGGCGCTGGGGCGACACGCGGATCACGGCGCGGGACGTCGTCCGGATCTACCAGTACGTGCTGGAGCACGCGCCGGGCGCGATCATGGCCGCGTTGCGGGGTGCGACCGAGCGCGGGTCCGACGGGTTCCGGCAGTACTTCGGCATCCCGGACGCGGCCGACGGGCGGCCGTGGGCCGTCAAACAGGGCTGGTCGTGCTGCGGGCCGACGCGGATGCTGCACACCTCGGGCGTCGTCGGCGACGGGGACCGGTACATCGTGGTGGTGCTGAGCGAGCACCCCGCCTCGGTCGACTACGCGACCGGTTCGAAGCGGGTGACGGCGATCGTCTCCGCGCTGCTCGGCTGAGGACTACTGGTCGGTGTCCGCCAGCGCCCCGTGCGCGCCGGACTTCGGCAGCGGCCACGGGAGGACGCCCCCTGTCGTGTCCGCAACGCGGCCGGCCGGGGCCGGACTCGTTGTGTGCGAACCGATCCACGCCAGGACGTCGGGGATCTGGGACTTGAAGGTGTTCATGTTGTGGCCCGCGTCCCGGATGCGCCACGACGTGAACTGCAGCGGCGGCCGGGCCGCGGCGCGGATCTGGTCGATCGCGTAGCTCTCGTAGCTCTCCTTCTCACCCGAGATCGCCAGGATCTGGACCGGCGACGGGTGGAGGCGGACGTTGACCCGGACGTTGTTGGCGTCGTTGATGTCCTGGCGGCCGTGGAACAGGTCTTCGGTCTCGGCGTCGATCTGGGCCTTGTCGTAGCCGCTGACGCTGACCGCCTGGCCGTACCACTGCGGGTGGCGGGTCACCAGGTTCATCGCGCAGTAGCCGCCCGACGACCAGCCCGCGATCGTCCAGCCCTGGCGGTTCGGGGAGACGCCCAGCTTCTGCAGGGCCCAGTCGCGCAGGTCGGCCGTCAGGTACGTGTCGTTGGCCGTTCCGTTGACCTCGTCGACGCATTCGGTGTCGTGGCCGACCTTCGGGACGCCCGTCGGGTCGGGGACGATCACCACGGTGGGCGGCAGGGCCTTGCGCGCGATCGCCGCGTCGAGTTGCTGGGGCATGCCGTAGACGGCGAAGACCTCGGGACCGGACGGGTAGTTCGGGATCCACTCGATCGCCGGGAAGCGGAGTTCCTTGTACGCCGCGTCGAAGTACTGCGGGGGCAGGTACACGGTGACGTCGCGGGTCAGCTTGGTGCGGCGGCCGGTCACCTTCATGTGGACGACCGTGCCCTTGCCCTCGCGCGCGTGCGCCACCCCCGTGTCGCGTAGCTTCTCGAGGTCCTCGCCGTTCTGCGCCGCCTCGGCGTCGGTGCCCTGGCCCGAGTACACGCCGGTGCCGATCAGGGAGCCGACCGTCGGGAAGAAGCCGCCGATCATGTTGCCCGCCATGCCGGTGGTCACGACCAGCAGGACGACGGCGAGCAGGATCGTGGCGCTGCGCCACAGGCGCTTGCGCTTCCAGCGGTCCCAGAACCACGGGACCGCGATGATCGCGAGCAGCGTCAGCACGACCACCACGATCATGTTGACCGGCGAATCCAGCCGGATGCTGCTGAAGCTCATGGGTCGGTCCTTCCGGGGCGGGCAGTGAACGCGCACCCGGAACCCCCCGGGACTCGCGTATATATCACGTTTCAGCCCCCGGACAAGTTGCGGCCCTGTGGCTTCTGTCACAGGGCCGCAACGCACGCCGAACTCAGCGTTTTCTCAGTTATTTCCCCAAAGCCCGGGTCAGGACGGTGATGGCCTGGGTGATCGCCGCCTCGGCGGCGTGGGTCTCACGCAGCGCGTTGACCATCACGAAGTCGTGGATGATCCCCTGGTACCGGACGGCCGTGACGGGCACGCCCGCCTGACGCAGCTTCGCCGCGTACGCCTCGCCTTCGTCGCGCAGGACGTCGGCCTCGCCGGTGATCACGAGGGCCGGGGGCAGGCCGGCGAGCTCGTCGAGCGACGCGCGCAGCGGGGACGCGGTGATCTCCGCGCGCTGGGCGGGGTCGGTCGTGTACTGGTCCCAGAACCACTTCATGCCTTCACGGCCGAGGAAGTAGCCCTCGGCGAACTCCAGGTACGACCCGGTGTCGAAGTTCGCGTCGGTGACCGGGTAGAAGAGCACCTGCTGCTTGAAGGTCACGTCGCCGCGCTGCTTGGCCAGGATCGTCAGCGCCGCCGTCATGTTGCCGCCGACGGAGTCGCCCGCGATCGCGATGCGCGAGGTGTCCAGACCCTGCGAAGCACCGTGCTCGGCGACCCACTTCGCCACGGCGTAGCTCTGCTCGATGGCGACCGGGTAGCGCGCCTCCGGCGAGCGGTCGTACTCGGGGAAGACGACGGCGGCACCGACGCCGGCCGCGAGCTCGCGCACCAGGCGCTCGTGGGTGTGGAAGTCGCCGAACACCCAGCCGGCGCCGTGGATGTAGACGATCACCGGCAGCGGTCCCTCGACCCCCGCCGGGCGGACGATCCGGGTCTCGACCTCGCCGGTCGGGCCACCCGGCACCTGCAGGACCTCGATCGACGCGGGTGCCATGGCGACGTCGCCGTCCTGGACGCCGTCGACGGCCTTGCGCCCCTCCGCCGGGGGCAGCTGGAACAGGTACGGCGGCTGGTCGGTGGCCTCGGCGAACGCCTGCGCGGCCGGTTCGAGCGCCAGGTTGTGCGGGTTGGCGGTCATGTCGTCCTCCTCGGGGTGAAGCAAGCTGATGCCATCAAGGTAGCTCTCAACTGAGTTGCGCACAACTTAATTACGTCCAATGAGATGCAGGGCACTTAAGTTGCCGCGCAGTTCGATCTCGGGGAGCATGGAGAGTTACGAGAGAGGAGGACGCCATGGCATCGCTGCGGCTGGACGACCAGCTCTGCTTCGGGCTGTACTCGGCGTCGCGCGCGGTGACGTCGCTGTACCGGGTCGTCCTGGACGACCTCGACCTGACCTACCCCCAGTACCTGGTCATGCTGGCGCTCTGGGAGACCGACCACCGCCTGGTGAAGGAACTCGGCGCCGAGCTGAACCTCGACTCGGGCACGCTCTCGCCGCTGCTCAAGCGGCTGCAGACCGCGGGGCTGGTGAGCCGGAACCGGCAGGCCGACGACGAGCGGTCGGTCCGCGTCAGCCTGAGCGAAACCGGGAAGGCGCTGCGCGAGAAGGCGCAGGGCATCCCCGACGTGATCGGCACGGCGATGAGCCTGGACGACGCCGGGGTGGCCCGGCTGCGTGCCGAGCTGGACCGCCTGACAGAGTCGGTGAACGCCTATCGGGAGGCTCGGGCACCGGCATGATCAACCACGATGACGCGCTGAAGGCCGTCGAGAGCAGCCTGGACCGCCCCTCGGCGGCCCGGATCTACGACTACTTCATCGGCGGGCACACGCACTACGCGATCGACCGCGACTTCGCGGAGAAGGTCCGCGCCCGGCTGCCGCTCATGGGCGAGTACTGCCTGACGAGCCGGCAGTTCCTCGGCCGCGCGGTCCGCCAGTGCGTCCGCGAGGGCATCCGCCAGTTCGTCGACATCGGCTCGGGCCTGCCGACCGCGGGCAACGTCCACGAAGTGGCCGATGAAGAGCGCGAAGAACTCGACACGCGCGTGCTCTACATCGACAACGAGCCGATCGCGCTCGCGCACTCGACGCTGCTGCTCGCCGACACCGCCGACCCCGAGCGCCACCACGCCATCGCCGCGGACTTCCTGCAGCCGGAAGACCTCTGGGACCGGGTGACCGCGTCCGACGTCATCGACGTGCGGGAGCCGATGGCGCTGGTGATCAACGCCGTCATGCACTTCGTCAAGGACGAGCAGAACCCGGACTACCTGCTGGACTTCTACCGCGACCGGCTGCCTTCCGGTTCGCTGCTGGTGCTGTCGCAGATGACCAACGAAAACCCGGTCAACGACGACGAGCGGCAGGCGCTGATCGACCTGCTCGAGTACTACGAGACCACGACGAACCCCGGTTTCCTGCGGCCGATGGCCGAGTTCGAACGCTTCTTCGGCGGCTGGCCGATGCTCGAACCGGGGCTCGTCTACGCGCCGGCGTGGCACCCCGACGAGCGGACCGTGTTCGCCGCCTCGCCGTCGGAATCCCGCGTGATCGGTGGCGTCGCCCGCAAGCCTTAAGAAGCTTCGCGCAGGCTTTCCAGCACGTCGAGGACCGCGCTCTTGCCCAGCTCGACGGCCTTGCGCAGCACCTCGGGGTCCCGCTCCAGCGTGGCCACGTCCGGGGCCCCCACCGGCGGCCGGATGCTCAGGATGCGCGGATCGGACGCCAGGACTTCTTCGTCCTCGACGTCCCGGCGGTAGGTGTCGCGCCACGCCGGGATCGCGCCCGGGGCCTGGCGGCGCAGGAACCGCGGCACCACGACGTCGTACGCGCGGGGCGGCGGCAGCGGCAGTTCGTCGGCACGGCGGGTGCGCAGCACGAGGACGTCGGTCGCGTCCTGGGCCAGCGCCGTCCGGTACGGGATCGGCTCGGCGACACCCGCGTCGACGAACCGGCGGCCGGCCATCGGGATCGGCGGCCCGGCCAGCACCGGCATGCACGACGACGCCGCGAGCGAGACCTTGATCGCGTCGACGTCGTCGAGGAAGGGGTGCAGGTCGGTCGACTCCCCCGTGTCGGCGTCGGTGGCGAGCGGGTGGAACGTCACCGGGTTGGCCAGGATCGCCGGGAAGTCCATCGGCTCCAGCACCGAATAGACCTGGTGGACGAGGTATTCGAGGTCGATCACCGCGCGGCCGCGCAGGGTGTGCAGCGGGTTGATGATCCGGCGCATGACGACCGGGTTCCACCAGGTCCGCACGCCCGTCGACGAGCAGCCGCTGAGCAGCCAGGCGCCGTTCAGCGCGCCGGCCGACGAGCCGTAGACGGCGTCGAAGACCGGGACGGCGCCGAGTTCGTCGAGCGCGAGGGCCATGCCGCTGGAGTACGTGCCGCGGCTGCTGCCGCCTTCGATGGCGAGGGCGAGGCGCCTGCCGTCGGTGCGTGCGCCCGGGACGCTGCCCGTCGCCAGCCGTTCGGAGATCAGTTCGAGTACCGGGTGCACTCCTCCCATCCTGGTCGTTTCGCGCGGAGAGTCGACCCGATTTATCCCACCCAGGGGGGTGAAGTGATGCGCGCCTCGTTGCACTGCAACTCGTTGCATAGGACCCTCGGGCCATGGCACTGGAGCACGCGATCCTCGTCTCGCTGTCCGAGCGCGCCGGCTCGGGCTACGAGCTCACGCGCCGCTTCGAGAAGTCGATCGGGCTCTTCTGGAGCGCCACCCACCAGCAGATCTACCGCGTGCTGAAGCGGATGGAAGAGGCCGGCTGGGTGGCCGTCGACGTCGTCGCGCAGTCGGGGCGGCCGGACAAGAAGGTCTACACGGTCGGCGACGGCGGGCGCGCCGAACTCGTCCGCTGGCTGGCCGAGCCCGACCCGACGGCCGGGCCCGTGGAACTCGCCGTGAAGATCCGCGGCGCCACCTTCGGCGATCCGGCGAAGGTGGCCGAAGAGATCGTCCGGCACCGGTCAGCCCACGCCGAACGCCTCGACGTCTACCGCCAGATCGAAAAGCGCGACTTCCCCTCGCCCGCGGGCCTCCAGGGCCAGCACCTGCACCAGTACCTGGTCCTGCGCGGCGGCATCCGCGTCGAAGAGGGCCAGGTCGAGTGGTTCGACGAAGTCCTCGCCGCCCTCCACCACCCCAAGGACGCCTGATGACCCCGTACCCGAACTTGCTGTCGCCGCTCGACCTCGGCTTCACGACGCTGCGCAACCGCGTCCTGATGGGGTCGATGCACACCGGTCTCGAGGACAAGGCCGCGCACTTCCCCGAGCTGGCCGAGTACTACGCCGAACGCGCCCGCGGCGGCGTCGGGCTGATCGTCACCGGCGGGTTCGCGCCGAACAGGACCGGCTGGCTGCTGCCGCTCGCGTCCAAGCTGACGACGTCCGCCGAAGCGAAGCAGCACCGGCAGCTCACGGCTCCCGTGCACGAGGCCGGCGGCAAGATCGCGCTGCAGGTGCTGCACGCGGGCCGGTACGCCTACCACCCGCTGAGCGTGTCCGCGTCGAGCATCAAGGCGCCGATCAACCCGTTCCGGCCGCGCGCGCTGACCGGCCACGGCGTCCGCAAGCAGATCGACGCCTTCGCCGAATGCGCCGCTCTCGCCCGCGAAGCGGGTTACGACGGCGTCGAGATCATGGGCTCCGAGGGCTACCTGATCAACCAGTTCCTGGCCGAGCGCACCAACAAGCGCACCGACGCCTGGGGCGGCACGCCGGAGAAGCGCCGCCGGTTCGCCGTCGAGATCGTCAAGCGCACCAGGGAAAAGGCCGGCGCCGACTTCATCATCGTCTACCGGCTGTCGATGCTCGACCTCGTCGCGGGCGGCCAGCGCTGGGAAGACGTCGTCGCGCTCGCCCAGGAGGTCGAGGCCGCCGGGGCGACGATCATCAACACCGGCATCGGCTGGCACGAGGCCCGGGTGCCGACGATCGTCACGTCGGTGCCGCGCGCCGCGTTCACCTGGGTGACCGGGAAGCTCAAGCCGCACGTCGGGATCCCGGTCGTGACGTCGAACCGGATCAACATGCCGCAGGTCGCCGAAGAAGCCTTGAGCAGCGGCGACGCCGATCTCGTGTCGATGGCCCGGCCGTTCCTCGCCGACCCCGAGTGGATCCGGAAGGCCGAGACCGGCCGCGAGGACGAGATCAACACGTGCATCGCCTGCAACCAGGCCTGCCTCGACCACGCCTTCAAGCGCAAGCTCGTGTCCTGCATGGTCAACCCGCGGGCCGGCCACGAAACCACGCTGACCTTGTCGCCGACGCGGCGGCAGAAGCACGTCGCCGTCGTCGGGGCCGGGCCCGCGGGGCTGTCCGCCGCGACCGCGCTCGCCGACCGCGGGCACCGCGTCGAGCTGTTCGAAGCCGACGACGAGATCGGCGGCCAGTTCGGCATCGCGCGGAAGATCCCCGGCAAGGAGGAGTTCGCCGAGACCATCCGCTACTACCAGCGGCGCCTCGAAGTCACCGGCGTGAAGCTGCACCTCGGGACGCGCGCGAAAGCCGCCGACCTCGCCGGCTTCGACGAGGTCGTGCTGGCCACCGGCGTCGCCCCGCGTGTGCCGTCGCTGCCCGGGATCGACCACCCGAAGGTGCTGTCCTACGTCGACGTCGTGAAGCACGGCAAGCCGGTCGGCGCGCGGGTCGCGGTGATCGGGGCCGGCGGCATCGGCGTCGACGTCAGCGAATTCCTCACGCACACGGACTCGCCCGCGCTAGACCTCGACGCGTGGATGGCCGAGTGGGGTGTCACCGATCCGGAGACCGCGCCGGGCGGGCTCACCGAACGGAAGCCCGAGCCGTCGCCGCGGCAGGTTTACCTGCTGCAGCGCAAGAAGTCCGGGATCGGTTCCGGGCTCGGCAAGACCTCGGGCTGGGTGCACCGGGCCGCGCTCAAGGCGAAGAAGGTCGAACAGCTCCCCGGCGTCAGCTACGAGCGGGTCGACGACGAGGGCCTGCACATCACCGTCGACGGCACCCCGCGGCTGCTGGAAGTGGACACGGTCGTCGTCTGCGCCGGTCAGGAGCCCGTGCGCGACCTCGCGGACGAGCTGCGCGCCGCGGGCCTGCCGGTGCACCTGATCGGCGGGGCCGACGTCGCCGCGGAACTCGACGCGAAACGCGCGATCGACCAGGGAACGAGGCTCGCCGCATCGCTGTAGCCCTGAATGCGTCCGGCACTGGCAGGATGGGCCCCGTGCGAGACGTATGCGTGATCGGGCTCGGGCTGATCGGCGGGTCGCTGTTGCGTGCGGCCGCCGCCAGCGGCCGCACGGCGTTCGGCGCCGCGGTTTCCGAAGGGGACGCCGACGCGGCCAGCAGAGCGGGTTACGACGTCACGACCGACGTCGAAGCCGCGCTGCACCGGGCCGCCGCCGACGACGCGCTGGTCGTGCTCGCGGTGCCGCTCCCGGCCGTCGAAGACCTGCTGCGGCTGGTCAACCAGCACGCGTCGCACTGCCTGCTCACCGACGTGACCAGCGTGAAAGCGCCGGTCCTGGACGCGGTCCGCCGCCGGGTGCCCTACACGAGGTACGTCGGCGGGCACCCGATGGCGGGGACGTCGAACTCGGGCTGGCTGGCCGGGGACGCGACGCTGTTCCAGGGCGCGGCCTGGGTCGTCGCCGTCGAAGAGGACACCGACCTCGACGCCTGGGCCGAAGTGACGGCGCTCGTGCTCGACATCGGCGCGCACGTCGTCCCGCTGCCGGCGGAGTCGCACGACGAGGCCGTCGCCCGGATTTCGCACCTGCCGCACCTGTTCGCGGCCATCCTCGCCACGGTTGGCGGTGAGGGCGGCCCGCTCGCGATGTCGCTGGCCGCCGGGTCCTACCGGGACGGGACGCGGGTCGCGGGCTCGAACCCGCACCTCGTGCGCGCGATGACCGAAGGCAACCGGGACGCGCTGCTGCCGATCGTCGACGAAGCCCTCGGCCGGCTCGGCGCCGCGCGCGGCTCGCTCGCGTCGACCGGCGGGCTGGCGGCCACGATCAACGCGGGTTACGAAGGCGCGCAGGCACTGGCCGCCAACCTGGACGCCGAACGCGCGGGCGTCCGGATCAGCCTGGCGGCGCCGGACGCCCGGCAGGGCCTGATCGCGCTCGGCGAGCGCGGCGGCCGGATCACCGGGCTGTCCGACGGCATCGCCACCGGCGAGGTGCAGTAGCCGGCCGCTACCGCGCGGGCGGGGTGTCCGGCGTGTCGTCGAACTTGTTGAGGAAGTCCTTGGCCTTCTCGACGCCGCCGTCGATCTGCGAGTCGTGGCCGGAGAACTTGGACTTCGCGAAGTCCGCCGCCTTGTCCAGGCCCTCCTCGATCTTGTCGTTGTGCTCGCGCAGGGCCTCTTCGGCCTTGCCCTTCAACGCGTCGAAGTCGATTCCCATGGGGCAATTGAACAGCACGGACCTCACGTGCGCCGGTGGTAGGGCAGGAACCGCCGGACGAGCCGCGGCGGGGTGCGTTCCACCAGGTCGGGACCGCGGACGGCGTCGAACGCCGACTCGAGCTGGTCGACCACGCCGGAGAGCTGCTCGCGGTCCGGCAGCGGCACCGACCGCGGCTCGCGCTGCTCGCGGATCGAGGACGCCAGCTCGTCCAGCGCGGCCGTGAGCAGCTCGACGTCGGCCGCGTCCGGCGGCGCGACCCCGCGCCCGATCGTCACGCCGACCTCGGTGACCGCGTCCGCGACGCGTTCCTGCGCCGCGATCACCGGCCACCACGCCACCGCTTGGCGGCCGTTCGCCGACGGCTCGACGACGACCTGCTGGAACGCCGTCCGCAGGTCCGCCAGCGCCCGGTAGGCGCCCCGCCGGGCCCGTGACCGCGCCAGCCGCGCCTCCCCCGAAGACGCCTCGACCAGCGCGCACGAGACGTACTTCGCGACCGCGTCCAGCCCATCGGCCAGCCGGCCGCCGACCTGGGGACGGCGGCTGCCCGGCCACAGCAGGTAGCCGAAGACCAGCACGATCACGCAGCCGAGCGCGGTGTCGATCAGCCGCGCCACGACGACGTTCCAGCTGCCGGTGTTGGCCAGGTCCATCTGCAGGATGATCAACGGCGTCACGAACGCGCTGAGGATGCCGTAGTTGCGCACCTTCCCGACCGCGACGCCGCCGGCGAAGATCGCGATCAGCGTGACGAGGACCCAGCCGCGGCCGCCGGCGGCGAGTACGAGCGCCCCGATCCCGACGCCCGCGAGCGTGCCGATCCCGCGCAGCACCGCGCGGCCGAACACCGAGCCGAAGTCCGGTTTGAGCACGATCCCGACGGTCAGCGTGATCCAGTAGGACCGCTCGAACGGCACCAGCAGGCCGACGACCTCGGCGATCGCGACGCAGAGGGTCAGCCGCAGCGCGGCGATCCAGGTCAGCGGGCCGGAGGCGAGCGAGCCCGCCCACGTCCGCAAGCGCCGGTACCAGGGCGTCGGCTCGCGGCGCTTGCGGTCGTCGCCCTTGCCGATCCGGACCAGGCCCGCGTACAGCGCGGCGAGCCGCGGATCGCTTTCGTCCACGGGCACCGGCGGCGGTTCCGGCAGCGGCTGGCTGGCCAGCACCGACGCCGAGAGCGCGACGAAGTGGTCGACGACGTCCTTCGGCGGGCGGCGGCCGGCGTGGACCAGCGCCACCGACGCCTCGACCGCGGGGGTCGTGGCCGACAGCAGGTTGAGCAGCTGGCGGTAGGCGGCGTCGCGGCCCGACAGCCACGAGCGCGCGGTGAGCAGCTGGTCGTAGGCGGTGTTCATGGCCGTGGTCAGCCGGTGCCGGGCCACGCGCGAGACGGCTTCGTCGGTCGCGGACAGCATCGCGGCCAGCTCGACGTAGACGTGCGCGACGGCGGTGCGTTCCGGGCTGGTCGCCCGGAAGGTCCAGCTGACCAGCGCGACCAGGAAGCTCCAGGCGGCGCCGATGCAGAAGAAGCCGAAGAGGACTTCGACGCGCACGCCGGTCGCGTGCTGCCCGGTGCCGAGCACGCAGAACACGAACAGCTGCAGCCCGGCGACGGAGGCGTTGCTGCCGGCCGCGCTGATCAGCGCGGACACCGCGGCGACCAGGATCACCGCGGGCACGGACAGCGCCGGGACACCGCCGGTGAGCAGCCCGACGAGGTAGCCGGCGGTCGCCGCGAGCGTCGCCCCGCCCAGACGTCGAGCCCGGTAGCGGTAGGGCCCGGCCGACTCGGACAGCACGGCGGGCAGCGCGCCGGTCGAGATCAGCGCGCCGACGGCGATGTCGCCCGCCGCGTACCCCACCGCGAGCGGGACGGCCAGCGCGAGGACCGCCCGGGCCACCATGTTCCACGGCACCGGGACCGGCTTGCTGCGCAGGAGCTGGGTCAGCCAGTGCGGCGCGGCGAGGTCGGGACGCGGCGTGCTCACGCCCCCATCTTGACCTACGCTGCCCGAGACGATTAATTATCAACCTGTCAACAACGTGGGAGGTTCCGGTGGGCCGCAAGTACTCCTTCGAGGTCAACCGCACGAGCAGCGCGCCGCCGGAGGCGCTGTTCGCGCGCGAAGCCGAGGGCCCGCGCTGGGCGGAGTGGGGAAAGCCACTCATCGTGCAGGCCCGCTGGAAGCGGCCCGGCCCCGGCGTCGGCGCCGTCCGCGAGGTCGGGCTGTGGCCGGTGCTGATCCGCGAAGAGACCGTCGAATACGAGCCCGGCCGCAAGCACGTCTACACGTTCTTCGGCGCCAACCCGATCAAGGACTACCGGGCCGAGGTGCTCCTCACCCCCACCGCCGACGGTGGCACGCACCTGCGGTGGACAGGGTCGTTCACCGAGCCGGTCAAGGGCAGCGGCCCGGCGCTGGCCGCCGGACTGCGCGCGGTGATCCGGCTGTTCTCGGGCAAGCTCGTCAAGGCGGCCGAAACCGGGCGCTGACCTGGGTGCGCCGGGCCACACCAAGATCGCCCGGCGCAACTTTTCCGCACCGTCCCACGTCACTCTTTCGGGTGGTCTTTTATGGCCACCTCGGAAGGGGGACGCGAGATGAAACGACTGGCGGCGATCGTCGTCGTGGCGGCACTGGCGCTGACGGCCTGCTCGGCGGCGGAGCCGGACCGGCGGGAGTTCGGCACCAGCCAGCCCAACCCGGCACCGGGCGGGGGCCCGGGCGCGACGACACCGGGTCCGTACCCGTTCGGCACGGTCCAGCAGAAGGCACCCGCGGTCGAGAACGGCCAGGTCCCGGTCGTCCGGCGGATCACCACCGACAAGCCGTACGTCTTCCTCACCATGGACGACGGCGCGGTGAAGGACCCGGACGCGGTCAAGCTGATGCAGCAGAACGGCACCCACCCGGTGCTGTTCCTGAACCAGAAGTACGTGAAAGGCCACGAGGCCTACTTCAAGCAGATCCTCGACGCCACCGGCGCGACGCTCGGCGACCACACGGTCGACCACCCGAACCTCAAGGGCAAGCCCTACGAGTTCCAGCGCAAGGAGATCTGCGACGACGCCGACGACTTCCAGGCGTCGCTCGGCGTCCGGCCGTCGCTGTTCCGGCCGCCGTTCGGCAACTACGACCAGAACACGCTGCGCGCGGCGGCCGCGTGCGGGATGCGCGCCGCGGTGCTGTGGACGGCCGCGGTCAACGACGGGCACGTCCAGTTCCAGGCCGGCGACAAGCTCAAGCCCGGTGACGTCGTGCTGATGCACTTCCGCAAGACGTTCAAAGAGGACTACACGGCGTTCGTCGAGCAGGCGAAGAAGGACGGGCTCACCCCCGTCCCCTTGGCCGACTTCCTCGGTTAGAGCACCACGGTCGGCGTCACGACCGTCCGGCGGCACGTGACGTCCCCGAGGTGCACGAGGATCTGCGTCGTCCCGCGCGGCACGTTGTCGAGCACGAACCGGCCGCCTTCGTCGGCGGTCGTCGACGACGTGCCGTGCTCGGCGACGCGCACCTCGACCCCGTACTGCCCGGCCGGCACCAGCCAGCCGTCGATCCGGTGCAGCTTGCCCATCTTCGTCAGGTTGATCATCACCGTCAGGTCGCTGACGGTGAACGTGATCGTGCCCGTGCCGCCACCGCGCACGCCCGCGAGGTCGTCGAGCCGCTCCCAGCGGGCGACCTCGACGTCGAGGTCCCCGAGCGCGAGCGCGAACTGGACCCGCTGCACCAGATCACCCGGTGGCGGGTCGAACTCGTCGAGGAAGCTGCTGATCCCGGCCAGGATCAGCTCATCGGAAAAGGCCTCACCCGGCGCCCCGAGGTCGTTCATCGGCTTCCCCCTTCACTGGCGAGGAGATCGCGCATCTGGTCGAGGCAGCGCCCCCTGGTCGGTCCGACACTGCCGCGTGGCATGCGCAGCGCCTCGGCGACGAGCTGGTACTCCGCCCGACCCGCGAGCACGGTCAGCCGGAGCAGTTCCTGACAGCGTTGGGGCAGCCGGACGAAGGCGCGCCAGACCCGGCGATCGCGGTCGGCGCGGACGGCTTCGTCTTCGGGGGCCGGTTGGGTGCTCGGCATCGCGTCGGCGACTTCGTCGCTCAACGGCACGGGCTGGATGCGGCGGCCGAACGGGTGGGTGGCCTCGCGGCGGGTGGTGGTGATCAACCAGGCGGCGAGGGCCTTGGGATCACGGAGCTTGCCGAGCTGGCTGAAGAGGGCGAGCCACACGGTCTGGACGACGTCTTCGGCGACCGAGCGGTCGAGGCCGTTGGCGCGGGCGACGTGCCACACGAGCGGGGTGAGCTCGGCGACGAGGCGGTCCATCGCCCGGCGGTCACCGTCACGGGCGGCCTGCATGCACGCGGCGTGCAGCTCGGCGCCGGTGAGGCCCTCCCAAGGTGGGTCCACCTCTGTGGTTTGCACGTCGGTCACGGTATCTGCCCCTCTTCGGAAGAGTCTTCGAGTCGGCTTTGGCAGTATCGCGGGTCCTTCGGGGGGAAGGAGCGTGCAGGTGGATCTCGGATACATCAAGTCACTTACTTCGTGCGCTGGCGGTCAATGGTCGCTGCGGGAGGCACCGGCCGGCGCGGATGCGCCCGCACCGGCCGGTGCTCCCCTCCCTCTGGGACCCGCTCCCCAACGGGTCCCGCCAGGTGTCCCCTCCCCCGAAGGGCACCCGGCCGACGGTGTCCGGCAGCCCCCTCGGCTCCCGGCCACCGCGTTTCCGTCGAACTCGACACCCCCTGTCGCGTTCTTCGTCCTCGGCTGCTCCACAGGACGCAGTGGCGGGAGGGCCAGATACACGAACCGGCGAAGTTTTTTGAAGATCGACGGAATGCCGTCAGGCGCTCACCGAATGTGCGCGGCAAGCGTTTGCGCCCACCGCGCGTAGCCCGCCGGCCCGGGGTGGAAGCGGTCCGAGGCGAAGGCCGCGGGGTCGAGCAGCGCGGGGTCCATCGGGAGGTGGGTGACGCCGGGGACGCGGGCGAGGGCCGCCGCGGCGGCGTCGAGCGCCGTCGACCGCGCCGAGAGGACGTCACGCAGGGGCCGCGGCAGCGCCGGGAAGCGGGCCATCGGCGGCACCCCGGCCAGGACGACTTCGACCGGGCCGAGCCGCCGGCGGAGCTCGACGACGAGGGCCAGGAGGTCGCGCCGGTAGGCCGGGGCGGACCGGAGCTCGATGGTGTCGTTGACGCCGAGGGCGACCACGACCAGGTCGGCCGGGGCCACGAGCGGGACCAGTTCGGCGCGGACGGTCCGGGCGTTGGCGCCGGTCCGGCCGACCGCCTGCCAGCGGACGGCCCGGCCGTCGCGGGCGAGCTCGCGGGCGAGGCAGCCGGTGAGCGCTTCCCCGTGGTGCGCCGCGCCGACGCCGTCCACTGTGGACTCGCCCAGGACGGCCAGGCGGAACGGCTCGCCGTCGCCGGGGACGAGCCCTTCGGTGGGGCCCGCGGCGCCGGGGAGCCGCGGGGTCGTCCGCTTGACGTAGACGGCTTGAGCGATGAGGACCATGGCCGAATTAGACCAGCGGCGCGAAGCGCCTCCGTTGAGGGCGGCGGCGGGGAGGAAGGCGGAGGCTAGCCGTGGGCGATGGAAACCTTCGCCCTGATCAGCGTGGGGTCCGCCACGGCGTCGAGCAGGTACGCGGCGACGTCGGCGCGCCGGATGGTGAAGGTGCGGACGTTCCCGTCGAGCCTGCTCGCGACCTTCCCCGTGCGCGGGCCGTTCAGCAGCATCGGCGGGCGGACCACGGTCCAGTCCACGTCGGACGCCGTGACCACGGCCTCCATCGCGAGCATGTCCGCCCAGCCGTGCTTGAGGAAGGTGTTCAGCAGCGGCTTCACGAGCTTGCGGGCGAAGAAGCCGTCCCCCTCGGTGTGCATGCCGCTGGCGCTGACCACCAGCAGCCGCTTCGCCCCGGCCGCGAGCGCCGCGCGAGCCCCGTCCACGCAGACCGTCGTCGGCCCGCGGTCGCGCGAACCCACCGCGGAGAGCACCGCGTCACGGCCTTCGACGGCGGCCGCCAGCTTCTCGTGCTCGTGCAGCCCGGCGACGACGACCTCGGCCGGCAGCGTCAGCTTGGCGGCGTCGCGCACGACGGCCGTGACGTGCCAGCCGCGTTCCAGCGCCTGCTTGACGACCTCGCCGCCGACGCCGCCAGTCGCGCCCAGAACGGTGATCCGCATGGTGCCTCCTCCTCGGTTAGTGAACACTCACCAGGTAGGGTGAGTGTTCACTAACCCCGCTGAGAACGCACTCAGGAGCCGCCATGGGAAGCCGCGAAGAGATCGTCGCCGCGGCCGCGAAGGTGATGCGCGAGCAGGGCTACGCCCGTGCGACGACCAAGGTCATCGCGCAGACCGCGGGCTACTCGGAGGCGATGCTCTACAAGCACTTCCGCGACAAGACCGACCTCTTCCTCAGCGTCCTGGGCGAGCAGCTGCCGGCACTGGGCGCGACGCTGGGCGAGCTGACCGCGAACCCGGGACGGGCACCGCTGCGGGACAACCTGACCCGGATCGCCCGGCTCGGGCTGGCGTTCTACGTCGAGGGCTTCCCGATCGCGGTGTCGGTGTTTTCCTCGCGCGAGCTGCTGCGGTCACACCGCGAACGCCTGGGCGCGCACGGCCCGCACGTGCTGCTCCGCGGCGTGGCGGACTACCTGCGGGCCGAGGTGGCGCTGGGCCGGGTCCAGGAGGGCACCGACGTCGAGGCGGCCGCGTCCCTGCTGCTCGGCGCGTGTTTCCAGCAGGCGTTCCTGGCGACGTTCGAGGAGCGCGAGCCGGCCGACCTCGCCGGGCGGCTCGCGGACACGCTGCTCGCCGCGCTCTAGGCGTTCTTCTCCTCGCGCAGCTTGTGCCAGCGCTCGTACATGGCGTTGAGCTCGACCAGCATGAAGGACAGGAAGTCCCGCATCTCCGCGAGCCGCTTCCCCGCCGGGGAGTCCTCGCCGAGGGCGCCGATGCCGTTCTCGGCCGCGTCGCGCCACATGATGATCATGCGGTCGCGCTTGAGGAAGGTGGCGTACCAGAGGTCGTCGTAGAGGCGGTAGTGGTCGCGGCGCTCGCCGGGCTCGCGTTCCTTGGCGACCAGGCCGATCTGCTCGAGGTAGCGCACCGCGCCCGAGACCGCGGCCGGGCTGACCGAGAGCTGCGACGCCAGGTCGGCGGCGGTCAGACGGGCGTCGTCGGTGGTCATCAGTGCGGCGAACACCCGCGCGGGCATGCGTTGCATGCCGATCTGCGAAAGCACCAGCCCGAGGCTCTCGACGTACCGGCGGACGGCGTCCTCATCTCGCTTGGTGTCAGGCGTCGTCATCGGCCCATCCTCCCGTACAGCCCCAGCAAGATCACTCCATCCAGACATTTTCTTAACTTCACAACTTTGTGAAACCAGTGTAGCTTCCGAAGCATGGAAAACGCCATCGCGATCTCCGGCCTCCACAAGTCGTTCGGCCGGGCGAAGGCCCTCGACGGCCTCGATCTGCAGGTACCTACTGGGGAAGTACACGGTTTCCTCGGCCCGAACGGCGCCGGGAAGTCGACCACCGTCCGGGTGCTGCTCGGCCTGCTCCACGCGGACTCGGGGGACGTCCGGCTGCTCGGCGGCGACCCGTGGAAGGACGCCGCGAGCCTGCACCGCCGCCTGGCCTACGTGCCCGGCGACGTCAACCTCTGGCCCAACCTCTCCGGCGGCGAGGTGATCGACCTGCTCGGCCGCCTGCGCGGCGGGCTCGACGAGAAGCGGCGCGCCGACCTCGTCGAGCGGTTCGACCTCGACCCGAAGAAGAAGGGGCGGACGTACTCGAAGGGCAACCGGCAGAAGGTCGCCATCGTCGCCGCCCTCGCCTCGCGGGTCGACCTGCTGATCCTCGACGAACCGACGTCCGGGCTCGATCCGCTGATGGAGGCGACGTTCCAGTACGCCATCCAGGAGGAGCGCGAGCAGGGCCGGACCGTGCTGCTCTCCAGCCACATCCTCGCCGAGGTCGAGGCGCTGTGCGACAAGGTCAGCATCATCCGCAACGGCCGGACGGTCGAGTCCGGCACGCTCGCCGAACTGCGCCACCTGACCCGGACGTCGATCACCGCCGAGCTGGCCGGCCCGCCGAACGGGCTCACGAAGCTGGCGAACATCCACGACCTCAAGGTCGAGGGCAACCGCGTCCGGTTCGACGTCGAGACGCGCTCGCTCGACGAAGCCCTGCGCCGGCTCACCGAGGTCGGCGTGCGCAGCCTGGTCAGCCAGCCACCGACCCTCGAAGAGCTGTTCCTGCGGCACTACACCACCGAAGCGAGCGCGAAATGACCGCGACCCTTTCGCGCGCCGAAGCCGGCGTCGCCCCGGCCCACGAGCTCGCCGGCACCTGGCACCTCACCCGGCTCGCGCTGCGCCGCGACCGCGTGGTCCTGCCGATCTGGATCGTGCTGCTCAGCGTTGTCCCGGCCAGCACGGTCAACACGTTCACGCAGTTCTACCCGACGGTGGCCGACCGGCTCGCCCTCCAGGCCGGCGCCAACGCCAACCCGTCGTACGCGCTGCTCTACGGGCCGCCGTTCGACCTGACCACGGCCGGCGGGTTCATCGCCTGGCGCATGTGCGGGTTCCTGGCGCTGCTCACCGGGCTGATGGCGGTCTTCACCGTGACCCGGCACACCCGCGCCGAGGAGGACACCGGGCGCGCGGAGCTGCTCGCGTCCGCGGTCGTCGGCCGGTACGCGGCGCTGACGTCGGCGCTGCTGGTGGCCGGCGGGGCGAGCGTGCTGATCGGACTGATCCAGGCGGTCAGCCTGATCGGCGCCGGGCTGCCCGCGGCCGGCTCGGTCGCCTTCGGCGCGTCGGAAGCGTTGGCGGGACTGGGGTTCACGGCCGTCGCCGCGGTCGCCGTCCAGCTCGCCGAGTACTCGCGCACGGCCAACGGGATCGGCACCGCCGTGGTCGGCGGCGCCTTCCTGCTGCGCGGCGCCGGGGACTCCACTGTGGACGCCCGCTGGCTGTCGTGGCTGTCGCCGATCGGCTGGGTGCAGCAGGTCCGGGCGTTCGCCGTCGAACGCTGGTGGGTGCTCCTGCTGCCGGCGGCCTTCGCGCTCGTCGTCGGCGGGATCGGGTACTGGCTGCTCCCCCGCCGTGACGTCGGCGTCGGCATCCTGCCGCCGCGACCCGGTCCCGCGCGGGCGGCAGCGGGCCTGCGCTCGCCGCTCGCGCTCGCCTGGCGGCTGCACCGCGGCCCGCTGCTCGGCTGGCTGATCGGGGTGGCCGTCGTCGGCGCGGTCTTCGGGTCGATCGCCAGCGGCATCGGCGACCTCGTCGGGTCGAGCCCGCAGGCGCAGCAGATCTTCGAGCGGCTCGGCGGCAGCCACGCGCTGACGCAGGCGTTCCTCGCCGCGATGGCCGGGATGTTCGCCATGGTCGCGTCGCTCTACGGCGTCCAGGCGGCGCTGCGGATGCGCGGCGAGGAGACCGCGATCCGGCTCGAACCGGTGCTGGCCACCAGCGTCGGCAAGCTGCGCTGGGCGGGCGGCCACCTGGTGTTCGCCTTCTTCGGCACGGCGGCGCTGCTGCTGGTCGGCGGCCTCTTCATGGGCCTGGCCAACGGCTTGCGCACCGGCGACGTCGGCGGCTCGATCGGCGACACCCTCGCCGGGATGCTCGTCCAGCTGCCCGCGGCCTGGGTGGTGGTCGCGGTCGCCGTGGCGATCTTCGGCCTGCTGCCGGCGTACTCGGCCGCGGCGTGGGCGGTGGGCGCGCTGGCGTTGCTGCTCAGCCTGTTCGGCCCGGTGGTGAACCTGCCGCAGGCGGTGCTGGACGTCTCGCCGTTCCAGCACCCGCCGAAGCTCCCGGGCCAGGAGTTCGCCGCGACACCGATCGTCTGGCTGCTGGGGGTCGCGGCCGTCGCGCTGGCCGCCGGCCTGGTCGGCTGGCGGCGCCGGGACGTCGGTTAACGCGCCCGCAGTTCGCCGCCCGCGCCCACCAGGAGCTGGGCTTGCGGCCCTGCCTTCCCGCAGGCGGGGCCGTTCGGCTCGCTGAACGACGGCGTCACCTCGACGCCGTGCGGCTTGCCGTCGTCGAACCGGACGGTGACCCGCACCGGCCCGGCGGGCAGGCCCGGGACGTCGGCGAAGCCGCGGAGGCCGCCGGTCGGGACCGCCGACGCGCCGCACACGCCGCCCGAGCACGTCGTCGCCCCCGCCGCGGACTCGGGGAAGAGGCCGACCTGGCGCGTGACGCACCGGCCGCCCCAGCAGGCGTCGAGCGTCGCGCGGGTGATGCCCGCCGGCTGCGGGATCGACAGGCCGATGCCGACCGGGGTGCCGATCATCGTGCAGGGGACCGCCGAATCCGCCCCGCACCCGGCCGCGGCGAGCAGGACCACGGCGATCCACGGAATCCTTCGCATGACGGCCAGACGGGATCGGCGGCCGGTCGGTTGCACCGTCAGTCGCGCCGGCCGCTGGTCAGCGGCAGCACCGGCGACGTCGAGCTCGGCGTGACCGAGGTCGGCGTCGAAGTCACGGTGACCTCGACGCGGCTCGTCGTGGTCGTCGGCGGCGGTGTGTCGACCGAGGTGACGATGGACGGGGGCACCGACGCGGTCACCGTGACGGGCACGGCGGGCACGGTGCTGGTCGGCGGCGGTGTCGTGACTTCGACCGGCCGGGGAGTCGCGCGTCCGGCGATGAGCAGCGCGGCGACGAGCAGTCCGGAGGCGAATCCCGCCAGTCCGGTGACCGCGGCGGAGCTCCAGGTAGGTCGGCCACTCATCCGGGCACCCCCTCGCCACGCGCAGCGCAGGTACGAGGACTAACTCGCGTCGATCTTACTTCGTGTTACCGGATGTGCCAGGTTGGAATGGTGGGGGCACTGGGGAACCGCGACTTCCGACGGCTGTGGATCGCCGATCTCGCCAGCCAGTTCGGCAGCCGGATCGACGTGCTGGCGGTGCCGCTGCTGGCCGTCTCCGCCCTCGGCGCGTCGGTCTTCGAGGTCTCGCTGCTGCGCACCGCGGAGACGCTCCCCTACCTGGTGCTCGGCCTCCAGGTCGGCGCCTGGTGCGACCGGATCCGCCAGCGGCCGCTGCTGATCGCCGCCGACGTGGGGCGCGCGGCGCTGATCGCGACGATCCCGGTCGCCGCCCTGTTCGGCGTGCTCGGCCTGCCCCAGCTGCTGCTCGTGGTCCTCGGGGCCGGGCTGCTCGGCGTGTTCTTCGACATCGCGCACCAGACGTACGTCCCCCGGCTGGTGCCGCGCGAGCAGCTGCCGGAGGCGAACGCGCGGCTCCAGACGAACCTGTCGATGGCGGCGGTCGCGGGCCCCGGCCTGGCCGGGCTGATCGTCCAGGCGCTCGGCGCCGCGGCCGCGCTCGCCGCCGACGCCGTGAGCTACCTGTGGTCGGCGCTGTGGCTGCGCCGCATCGAAACGCCGGACGTGCGCCCGGCCCCTCGGCCGCGGCGGCTGCTGCGCGAGATCGGCGAAGGACTGCGCGTGGTGCGCGGCAACCGCGTCCTGCTGGCGATCAGCGCGCACGGCGCGGTGTCGAGCCTCTTCCAGTCGGCGCACCTGGCGATCGTGATCGTCTTCCTGTCCCGCGACGTCGGGCTCTCCGCGTGGGCGATCGGGCTGCTCGGCACGGCGTCGCTGACCGGCGCGCTGACCGCCGGGCTCACCGCGCGGCGGCTCGGCGCGCGGATCGGCCAGGCGCGGGCCCTCTGGGGTGCCGGGGTGCTGTTCGGCCTGGCCTACCAGCTCTACCCGCTCACCGGGCCCGGCTGGGGACTCACCTGCTACGTCGCCGCCGGGTTCTTCGCGAGCTACGGCGTCATCGTGCTGAACGTGTTCGGGATGAGCTTCCAGCAGGCGGTCGCGCCGCCGGAGCTGCTGGGCCGGGTCAACTCGATCACCCACACGCTGGTCCTCGGGATGGTCCCGCTGGGCAGCCTGCTGGGCGGCGCCCTCGCGACCGCGTTCGGCACGCGGGCGACGATGCGGATCGCGGCCGCCGGCGTGCTCGCGGCGGCGGCGATCCTGGTGTGCTCGCCGCTGCGGAAACTGCGTGACCTGAACGACGCCCCGGCGGGCCGCCCCTAGGCCCGCAGCCCGTCGACGACGACGCGGACGAGGTGCGCGCTGCCCGGCGCGTACCGCTCGACGGCGAGGCAGCCGACGATGAGCGCGCGCAGGTCGTCCCCGTCGATGTCCCGCCGGACGGCGCCGGCCTGCTGCGCCCGTTCGAGCAGCCGAGCGAAGCCCGCGCGGAAGTCTTCGCCCGCACCGGCTTTGAAGGCGTGCCCGCCGGACTCGGCGAGCGCGTCGCAGATGGCCCGGTTGAGGGACGCCTGGCCGATGACGCGGACGAAGTAGTCGAAGAAGACCGCACCGGGCTCGTCCGCGTCGGCGAGCGCGCGGGCTTCTTCGGCGAACTGCTGGATGCGCTCGAGCACGACGGCCTGGAAGAGCGCTTCCTTGCTGGGGAAGTGCCGGTAGACGGTGCCGGCCCCGACCCCGGCCAGCCGCGCGATGTCGTCGAGCGGCACGGCCAGCCCATCGACGGCGAACGCCTCCTCGGCGGCGGCCAGGACCTTGGCCCGGTTGCGCCGCGCGTCCGCGCGCATCTTCTCCATCAAGCTCTCCTCGTTGACAACCGGAGCGTTGGCTCCGTATCGTCGTAAGCGGGTGCACCGTTCCGATTCAACGCCCAGTCTTCCAGGAGAATTCCGATGACTCGTACCGTGCCCGGCGCGCGTGACGTCTTCGACCGCTTCCTCGCCGCCTCGGTCGAGAACCGGTGGGACGACCTCGCCGATCTCTACGCCGAAGACGTCATCCTCGAAATGCCCTTCACCCTCCCCGGCGTGCCCCGCGTGACCCAGGGCCGCGAGGAACTCCGGCGCCGCTTCCACGCGGCCGCCGGTGCCCGGCGGATCACCAAGGCGGACAACGTGGTCGTCCACGAAACGGCGAACCCGGCCGTGCTCGTCGCCGAATTCGATCTGCACCAGGAAATGCGCGGCGAAGCCTTCGCCGTCTCCTACGTCATGGTCGTCACCGTCGAGGACGGGCTGATCAAGCACACCCGCGACTACACCGACACCGCCGCGGCGGCGGAACGGCTCAAGGCGTGGTCGCCTGCTGGGAAGTCGGCGGGATGAACAGGCGCTCGAACGTGCTGACCGACCAGTCCCACACCCCCGGCACCAGCAGCACGCCGAGCACCACGAACACCGGGAAGATCAGCCGCTTCTCGACCTTCTTGCCGGTCTTGAACCGGAGCGCCTTCGGGGGACCCAGCTCGTACCAGGTCTCGCCGGCGATCGGGATCGGGAAGAGGAACGGGCACCCGGACTCGGTGAGCGCGTCGCCCAGGCAATGGGTCAGGCACCCGGCCGCGACCGCGATGCCGAGCCAGCCCGAGATCGACGCCAGTTCGCCCGCGCGATCCGGTGGGGCGGTGAAGAACCACCACGCCACGGCGGATCCGCTCACCGGGAGCAGCCAGTCGCCCAGTGCGCCTTCGGCCAGCATAAGCCCGAAGATCACCACACCGACGACCGCCCAGGGGCCGCCGGTGGTGGTACCCCACGAAGTCAGCGCGCCGAGGCCGGCGGCGAAGAGGACCGTGTGCGAAAGGTGGCGGTGCTGGCCGGTGACCTTCTCGTCGCGCGGGCCCTTCGTCAGCGCGTAGAACGCCGCCGAAACACGCCTCAGCAGCCACGAAAGGGCGCCGGTCAACCAGCCGAGGAGGCGCGAAGCGCTCGCTCCGGGGTGGTCGAGGTCGGGCAGCAGGGCGAAACCCGCCGTGGTGGCCGCGAAGACCACCGCCTGGTGCACCGACCCCGCCCCGACCGCGGGCGCCAGGGCCAAGCCCGCGCACCAGCCGGTCAGGGCATGCGTCCGCCCCATCATCGTGCCGCCCCCAAGGTCCACGCACAAAAATCAGTCCGCGGAACCGTAGCGGGCGGTCAGGCTTGGGGGTCCTCCGACACGCTCAGGTGTTCGGCCACGCCGGTGAGCTCGATCACGCGGCTCACCGCGGGGCTCGGGACGACCTCGAGCTCGACATCCTGCTCGCCGGCCTGGCGTTGTGCGCGGAGCACCACGTTCAGCGCGGAGGAATCGAAGAAGGTCACCCCGGTCAGATCGGCCACGACCCGCTGCGCGCGCTTGTCCGCGATCAGCCCCGCCAGGGCCTCCTGCAGCTGCGGGCTGGTGAGCAGATCGAGCTCGCCGGTGACCACCACCCGGGGCTCCGTCGCGTCGGTGTCCAGCGTGATGCCGAACCCGGGCGGGGTGGCGTTCTGGTCGGCTGCGGGCATGCAGTTTCTCCTCGTCAGGCGCTGCTCCTGCGCCGGGTACGCGCCTGCTGTCTCAAGCGGCAACCGTGTCACCGTGCCTTCCACAGCCCGGGGCATAACCCCGCGCCGGGCACGGTCAAGGCAACTCCGGGGCCAACCCTAACCCAGGGAGCGACCGAGCCCGCCACGGCCGCCGCCCTTTCGCGTGAGCTGTTCACGTGCGTTCGAATCCTGCCTGGTCAGTGGGCGCCGACGGCCTTCCGGGCCGCTCGCCGCTGGCGGAGGAACAGCTGCCGCCGTTCGATCTCGCCGAGGCCGCCCCAGATGCCGTACGGCTCCTGCACGGTCATCGCGTGCTGGCGGCACTGCGCCAGGACCGGGCAGGTCTGGCAGATGGCCTTGGCGCGCGACTCGCGCCGCTCGCGCGCGGAACCGCGCTCGTTGTCGGTGTGGAAGAACAGACTGCTGTCGGCACCGCGGCACGAGCCGTTCAGCTGCCATTCCCACTCTTCAGCAACCACGTTGGGCAGCCGGCTCACGTCAGCCACGTCGTCCCCGCCTTTCCCAGGATCAGCATGTCGACGGCTACATGCCCGCCGGTGGAGCGGATCAAACGCGGGTTTGGTTTGCTCACCCCACGGGCATCTCGCTGACCGGGCGTGAGAGGACACCGCCGACCCCCCGCAGCGCGAGCCGGAGAAAGGAACAAACGTGGAGGACAACGCCCCGCTCGTGCCGGAAGGCGCGCAGGTCATCGAGGTGCGGACGGCCGCGATCCCGCACGTCGTGCCCACGCTGCGAACCATCGTGGCCGACATCGCGATGCGCCAGGACTTCGACCTCGACGCCGTCGAGGACCTCCGGATGGCGGTGGACGAAGCTTGCTCGCTGCTGCTCCCCGCCAGCTCGGACGGCAAGCTCACGTGCGTCTTCTCGTGGAACGGGCCGCGCATCGAAGTTTCCGTCTCGGTCTTTTCGGACAGCCCGGACCACGAGGACGACACCGGGCTTTCCTGGCAGCTGCTGACCGCGCTCGCGACGACGGCCGAGCGCACCATCACGCCGAAGGACGGCCGCTACCTGTCCCGGGTCGACCTGGTCCGGGAAAGCCAGGTGGCGGACTCGTGAGCGGTCCCGCCCAGGGCAGCGGGGACGGACCGGACGTCGGCGCGCTGTTCGCGCAGCTCGCCGCGCTGCCGCCCGACTCGCCGGAACGCGACCGTGTCCGCGACACCCTCGTGCGCGCGCACCTCGAACTGGCGCGCAACCTGGCCCGGAAGTTCCGCAACCGCGACGAGGCGATGGAGGACCTGGTCCAGATCGCCACGGTCGGGCTCATCCACGCCGTCGACCGGTTCGACCCCGACCAGGGGACGGACTTCCTGGCGTTCGCGGTGCCGACCATCTCCGGCGAGCTGCGGCACCACTTCCGGGACAACAGCTGGTCGGTGCGGGTGCCGCGGCGGCTCAAGGAGCTGAACGCGAACATCTCGGCCGCCCGCGAAGAGCTCACCGTGCAGCTCTCCCGCGCGCCCAAGCCGAGTGAGATCGCCGGCCGCCTGGGCGTGCCCATCGAAGACGTCTACGAAGGCCTTCGGGCCGGTCAGGGCCGCTACGGCGCTTCGCTGGACCACCTGCTGGAGAACGCGGCGCACACCCGGTTCGGGGCGCCGGACGCCGAGCTGGGCCAGGCCGAGCTGCGGGAGGCGCTGCGCCCGATGCTGGAGAGCCTGCCGGAGCGGGAGCGCAAGATCGTCGCGCTGCGGTTCGGCTCCGGGATGAGCCAGTCGGACATCGCCCGCCGTGTCGGGGTGTCCCAGATGCAGGTGTCGCGGTTGCTGGCTGCGACGCTCAAGAAACTGCGTTCGGGCCTGGACGAATCCGAGCTGGCCGAAGGCACCTGATTAGCCGCTCACCCGCTTGGGTACTTCGCGGGCGGTACCGAACTCACTGGGAGGGGGACCGGATGACGACGTCGAAGATGCCGCAGCACACCTTTGCTGCCGCGGCCCCCCTGAGGGTCTTCCTCCCGGCCGATGTCACCGCTCCGGCGCTGGCCAGGCACGAAATCCGGACGGCGCTGCTCGCGCGGGGCGTGTGCGAGCGCCGGCTGGACGACGTCCTGCTGGCCGCGTCGGAGCTGGTCACGAACGCCTTCGAGCACGGCGAGCGGCCGCAGCGGATGGAGCTGGAGTACTCCGGCGGGCACCTGACGCTGCGCGTCTACGACACCGGCCCGCTGCTGCCCGAGCTGCGGGCGCCGTCCCCGGCCGAGGCGCGCAGCCGCGGGCTGGTGCTGGTCCAGGCGCTGTCGGTGGACTGGGGCTTCGAGCGCTGCCCCGGCGGCAAGTACGTCTGGGCGGTCTTCCGGGTCGCGGACGCCTGATCAGCGCAGCTCGCGCGCGGCTTCGGTCTCCCCGATCCGCTCCCGGAACGGCTTCCGGTCGAGGGCTTCGACGATCGCGTCCAGCAGCGCGCGCAGGGAGTACGGCAGTTCGGCCTCCAGCGCTTCCGACGCCTCCGTCGTCGCCGCCCACTCCGCTTCGATCAGCGGGAGCAGGTCGCGCGCCTTCGCGGTGAGCGACACGATCCGCTGCCGGGCGTCGGCGCCCGGTTCGAGCGCGACGAGGCCGTCCCGGTTCATCTGCGCGACGGTCTGGCTGGCCGCCGAGTGCGTCACGCGCATCTCCGCGGCGAGGTCGCGGATGGCCAGCGGGCCGCGCGCCAGCAGCGCCCGCACCACCGGGGAGTAGCGCGGCCGGTAGCCGTCGAGGCCGATGTCGGCGAGGAACCGCGCGACGTCGCCGTCGAGCACCTCGAGGACGTGCCGCAGCCGGGTCCCCAGCCCGTCCGGACCCGATGTCATGGCCATGACCGGCGATCATAGGCGGCGGCCGTGTGCTTGGATCGCGGCATGGAGAACCGGAAGATCGCCCGGCTGGGCCGTGAGGTGTCCGTCGTGGGGCTCGGCTGCTGGCAGCTCGGCGCCGACTGGGGCGAGGTCGACGAGAACGACGCGCTGGCCGTGCTGCACGCCGCCGCGGACGCCGGGGTCACGTTCTTCGACACCGCCGACGTCTACGGCGACGGCCGCAGCGAGCGGCTGGTCGGCCGGTTCCTCGCCGAGCGCGGCGACGTCTTCGTGGCGACCAAGATGGGCCGCCGGGTCGAGCAGGTGCCGGAGAACTACGTCGCCGCGAACTTCCGCGAGTGGAACGACCGGTCGCGCCGCAACCTCGGCGTCGACACGCTCGACCTGGTGCAGCTGCACTGCCCGCCGACGCCGGTGTACTCCTCCGGCGCGGTGTACGACGCCCTCGACGAGATGGTCGCCGAAGGCCGGATCAAGGCGTACGGCGTGAGCGTCGAGACGTGCGAAGAGGCGCTGACGGCGTTGGCGCGCCCGAACGTGGCGTCGGTGCAGATCATCCTGAACTGCCTGCGGCTCAAGCCGCTGGAGCGCGTGCTGCCGGCGGCGGCCGAGGCGGGCGCGGGGATCATCGCGCGGGTGCCGCTGGCGTCGGGCCTGCTGTCGGGGCGGTACACGGCGTCGACGACGTTCGCCGAGAACGACCACCGCAACTTCAACCGCCACGGCGAGGCGTTCGACGTCGGCGAGACGTTCTCCGGCGTGCCGTACGAGGCCGGGCTGGCGGCCGTCGAGCGGCTGCGCGGGCTCGTGCCCGAGGGTCAGGCGCTGGCGCAGTTCGCGCTGCGCTGGATCATCGACCAGCCGGGCGTGAGCACGGTGATCCCGGGCGCGCGCAACGCGGCGCAGGCCACGGCGAACACCGCGGCGGCGGCCCTGCCCGCGTTGTCCGCCGAGGCGCTGGCGGGCGTCCGCGAAACGTACGACGAGCTGATCCGGCCGCTGGTGCACGATCGCTGGTGAGCCCGGCATGATGGGCCGATGATGACGCCCGAAGAGCTCCTGACGACCACCAGGACCGTGCGCAAGCGGCTGGACCTGGATCGCCCCGTGCCGCTCGACCTGGTGAAGCACTGCGTGCAGGTGGCGCTGCAGGCGCCGAGCGGCTCGAACACGCAGCGGTGGCAGTGGCTGGTGGTCACCGACGAGGACCAGCGGGCGGCGCTCGGCCGGATCTACCGCAAGGCGTGCCTGGAGTACCTCGACTCCGACCGGGCGGCGGGCAAGCTGTTCGCGGACGACCCCGCGCGTGCCGCGGTGCAGCAGCGCGTCGGCGACAGCGTGGCGTACCTGGCCGACCGGATGGGCGACGTCCCGGTGCTGGTGATCCCGTGCCTGGAGACACCGTCGGCCGAGCTGCCGCCCGGCAACCAGGCGGGCCTGTGGGCGTCGCTGCTGCCTGCGGTGTGGAGCTTCATGCTCGCGGCCCGTTCGGTGACGCTGGGCACGGCGTGGACGACGCTGCACCTGAAGTACGAGCAGGAGGCGGCGAAGGTGCTGGAGCTGCCGGACAACGTCCACCAGGCGGCGTTGATCCCGACGGCGTTCTACACGGGCGAGACGTTCAAGCCGGCGGCGCGGCAGCCGTTGGAAGAGGTGCTGCACCTCGACCGCTGGTGAGCTTGACCTCCACCCCGGGGACGGCCGCACGGTGAGTGGTGACCCGGGCGGCTGCCCGGGGTGAGCCGCCCCGGATCCGGACGCTCCTCGAGCTGCCTTCCGACGCGGCGGCGGAGCACCTCACCGCCGGCCGTTCCTGCGCTACCACGGCGAACCCGACTTCAACGACGACGGGTTCGTCGAGTTCTGTTGCCCCGTCGACGGCGATCCGGCTGCGGTGAGCACCCGTGAAGGCCTTTCGGCGGGCGGGAGGCTCAGCCGGTGTAGGCCTTGAAGATGTTCGTGAACTCGTACAGCGACTGGGAAATCCCCGAGCAGGTCGCCACCGCGCCGCCGCCGGGGCAGCCGCCGTTGTCGCGGCCCGCCGACCAGAAGCCGATGCTCGCCACGTGGTTGGCCTGCGCGTAGGACAGCAGCTGGCGGGCCGCCGCCTGGTCGGTGATCGAGCCCGTGTCGTTGCGGCCGATCATCGGGGTCAGGCCGAGCAGGCCCTTGAGCTCCGCGTCGGACTTGGCCGGCCAGATCGTCTTCAGCTGCCCCAAGGTCGCGTTGGCCGCCGAGATCAGCGCGTCGCCCCACGAGCCGCTGTAGCCGAAGTCCATCAGCATCGGGTTGACCACGACGTTCAGCCCGCGCGACGCCGCGTCCTGCAGGATCTGCACCGAGAACGGGTCCATCCCGTAGTCCTGGCCCTGGATCCGCATGGTGTAGCTGATGTGCGTGCCACGCTGCTGCTGCAGCCGCAGCAACGCCTGGTTCACCGTCGCCGTCGGGATGGACGCCTCCACGTCGACGTCGAGGCTGTTGCTGCCCACCGCGTCCAGCGTCTTCACGTACGCGTTGTAGAGCGCGTCCACCGAACCGCAGACGTTCTCCAGGTACGGCCCGAGCGCGCCGCCCGAAGCCACCGTGACGCCGCCGCCCAGGCCGCGCAACGCGTTGACGTCGTTGATGATCCGCGCATCCAGCAGCGGGACCGTGCCGCCCCACTGCGGGTCGCAGCCGAGGCTGCTGCCGAGCGCGAAGGCGAGCGTGAAGTTCTTCTGGCCGGTCGCGTTCGCCACCGAGACCAGCGACGGCGTCGCCATCGTGATGTCGATGTACGGCGAGACGCGCGCGCTGCCCCCGGTCGGCGGGGGCGTGGTGGTGGTCGGCGGGGGCGTCGTCGGCGGAGTGGTGGGAATCGTCGTCCCGGCGCACGGCTGGCCGTTCAGCTTGCAGTTGGCGGGCAGACCGCCCCCGCTGACCAGGAAGCCGAAGCTCGTCGACGCCCCCGCCGCGACGCTGCCGTTGTACTCGCGGTTGGCGAACGAGTGGTGCGCACCGGAAGGGGTGTCGAGCGCGTCCCAATAGGAGCCGAGCGTCGAACCCGCCGGCAGGTCGAACTCCAGCTTCCAGCTCGTCAGCGCCGACGTGCCCGCGCTGATCGTGTACTTGGCCTGGTAGCCGGAGCCCCAGTTCGAGTCGGTCGAGAACGCCGCCGACGGTGCGGTGGCGGCCGTCGCCAGCGAGACGACGAGCACCGTCGCCGCCGAGAGGATCGTCGCGGCGAGCGCGAGCTCGGCTTTCATCGTCCCTCCTCAGTGGACGGTCAGGGTGAGCCGTTGGATGCCCCACGCGTCGGCCTGGGAGCCGGGCAGCCAGACGTCGACGATGTCGTCTTTGATCCAGCTGCCGATGTCGGCCGCGTAGCACTCGCCGTAGCCGGGGACGGAGAACCGGGTGCCCCACGGGATGATCCGGGCGTCGACCGCGCAGAAGCCCGGGCCGGCGCTGTAGCCCAGCGCCGTCTGGGCGACGTCGTTGTAGGACGTGACGCGGTAGTTGAGCGTGGTGCCGGCCGGGATCCGGTAGGTCGCGAGCCGGTTCGCCGTGTCGAGGCGGTAGGCGGTGGAGATCTGGCCGAGCGAGCCGGGCGAGTTGTCCTCCGCCGTCATCGCGTAGAGCTGGTAGTTCGCGTCCTGGCACGGGCTCGTGTCGGTGACGGTGAGCGTCGGCTGGCCCCAGTCGCTGATCCACTGCAGGGCCTGGCCGTTGCGGAACGCGCGGTACGCCTTCGCGCCGGGGACGCGGGCGAAGGTGAAGGTGACCTTGCCGTCGGCGCCGAGCCCGCCGCTGACGGAACCGGGCGCGGGCAGGCGGTTCGCGACGTCGACGGCGCCGACGAGCGTGCCGGGCCCGTGCCCGCCGGTGACCGGGCGGTCGGGGATGGTGCCCGGGTAGAAGTGCCGGCAGGCGGGCAGAACCGCGGCCGACGCGGGTGCGGCGGGAGCGACGAGCAGACCGCCGGCGGCGACCGCCGCCAGCGCGAGGACCCTGGCTGAGCGCATGACGGGAAACCTCCATGGTGGGGACCGGGGTGGAGGTGACGCAAGCGGGTTCACCGCTGGAAAACGACGTTAAGTGGCCTGGACCACACAGTCAATAGGTCTAGACCTTTAAGTTTCCCGGTACCCGATCGGCGCAGCGGCTACAGGTAGGACACCAGGCGGTCGGCCAGCTGGGCCGGGTGGCTGAGGGTCACGCAGTGCGGGCCGTCGATCTCGTCCGGTGTCACGCCCAGGCGTTCCCGGGCGACCCGGCGCTGGAAGTCCGGCACGAAGAACCGGTCGTCGCGGCAGAGCAGCACCCGCGTCGGGACGTCCGGGTGGGCCGGCAGCGGCCACGGCTCGTCCCACTCCTTGCTCGCCTGCTCGCGCCCGTGCGCCTGGCACTCCTTCGCCAGCTCGGCCGGGACGCCGTTGAAGAACTGCTCCTCCTCGGAGAGCCCGGCCGGCGAGGCGAAACCGGTGTTGCCCCACCACTGCCCCGGCGGCTCGGCCGGCGCCGGGATCATCCCGGCCAGGTAGACGAGCAGCCGCGCGCGCACCTTCGAAGCGACCAGCGGCGCCGTGAACCCGCCGTAGGAGTGGCCGACCACCGCGACGTCCGCGCGGTCGCCCAGCGCGTCCAGCACCGCGCCGGTGAACTCCGCCAGCCCGGCCGCGGGATCGGTGATCGGCAGGTCCGGCGCGACGAAGTCGTGGCCGCGGGCGACCAGCTCCGGCCCGAGCAGGTGGAAGTCCCAGCCGCTGCCGCCGCCCCCGTGGACCAGCGCGAAAGTCGTCATGCCGGCCAGCTCAGCAGCGGCGCAGCATGTCCGTCAAGGCGGTCTTCTCCCCCTGCGTGATCGTCAGGCCGTAGTGGTGCTTCACCACGATCCAGTCGGTCGCGTAGGTGCACCAGAAGGACACGAGCGGCGGCTTCCACTGGTCGGGCGCCTTGTCGCTCTTCTGCTGGTTGACGTTGTCGGTGACGGCGAACAGCTGCGGCCGGGTCAGGTCGTTGGCGAACTGCTCGCGCTTCTCGGCCGTCCACGCCTTCGCGCCACTGGCCCACGCCTGGCCGAGCGGGACCATGTGGTCGATGTCGACGTCGGTCGGCTTCGTCCACGTCTCGCCGTCGTAGATGCTGGTCCACGTCCCGGCGGTGGCCCGGCAGTCCTTGTCCGTCTGCACGTCCTTGCCGTCGCGCTTGAGGACGATCTCGCGGGTGTCGCAGCCGGCGCCCTGGCTGTCCCAGTGCTTGAACTTCTCGCGCGAATAGCCGTCCATGGACGTCCGCGCGGCGATGCCGAGCTCGTCGAGCTGCTTCTGCGCGTCCGCGGCGCTGACCGGCACGGGGCCGGCCGACGGCGGCGGGGTCGCGCCCGCGCCCCTGCTCGTGGCCCAGTAGCCGAAGAGCGCGACCGCGAGGATCGCGACTACCAGCAGGATCCGTTGCGTCACGCTGAGCCGAAAGCTGCGGGCCGCCAAGATTTTCTCCTCTCACCTGCGGGTGCGCGCGGCGTAGTCTCACCCGTGCCGACGTGGGACAACCGCGTCGACACGACGACCTGGCGCGAATGTGATCTCGCCCACCCATGGCGGGGTATGTCACACCGGGCCCCTGAACTGCGACTACCGGAGCAGGACCCATCCGGAGGGAGCAGCCGATGCCCGGTCGGCTCAAGAAGTTCGACGAGTTCTTCCAGCGCAAAGCCGCTGAAGGCGGCAACGTCGTCGCCATGGCCAGGATGGGCTCGGCCCTGCGCGAACGCGGGGAGCTCGCCGAGGCCGAGACCTGGTTCCGCAAGGCGGCCATGGGCGGCGACCGCGTCTCCATGACGTCGCTGGCCCACCTGCTGGCCGAGCGCGGCGCCCAGGAAGAGGCCGAACGCTGGTACCACGAAGCGGCGCTGGCCGGCGATCCCCACGGGATGCTGAACCTCGCCCGCTCCTACGAGCGGGCGGGCAAGCGTGCCGAGGCCCAGCACTGGTACGGCGAGGCCGCCCGCACCGGCGACCTGCCCTCGATCACCGCGCTCGGCCACCTGCTCCGTGAGCAGGGCCGGGGCGAGGAGGCCGAGTCGTGGCTGCGGCAGGCCGCCGACGCCGGCGCCACCAGCGCGATGATCGACCTGGGCATCGTGCTGCGCGACCGCGGCCAGGCCGCGGAGGCCGCCCGCTGGTGGCGCTCGGCCGTGCTGGCCGGCGACCTCGCGGCCACCTGCCAGCTCGGCAGGCAGGCCGAACGGCTCGGCCGGCCCGGCGACGCCGAAGCGTGGTACCGCCAGGGCGCGACCGGCGGCAACGGCGAAGCGATCGTCCGGCTCGGCCTGCTCCTGCACCGCCGCGGCGACCTCGAGGAGGCGGAGAGCTGGTACCTCGACGCCGCCGAGCGCGGCGACCCGGCGGCGATGACGAACCTCGGCGTGCTGGCCCGCAACCGCGGCGACGAGGGCGAAGCCGCGGCCTGGTACCGCAAGGCGGCCGAGCACGGCAGCGTCCCGGCGCTCACCAACCTCGGCCACCTCGCCGAGCACCGCGAAGACTTCGCCGACGCCGAGCAGTGGTTCCGCCGCGCGGCCCAGACCGGCGACGTCCAGGGCATGCTGAGCCTGGCCCGGATGCTGCGCTCGCGCGGCGCCGCCAACGAGGCCGAGCAGTGGCTCGCCCGCGCGGAGAACGTCCAGGACGACCGGGAGCACCGCGTCTGACTATTGTGTGAGCCAATTCACAGTTCTAGCCTGGAGCGATGAGGCCACGAGTCCTGGTCGCGAGCATCGGCAACATCTTCCTGAGTGATGACGGCTTCGGCGTCGAAGTGCTGAAGGAGCTCGACCGGGCGGGCCTGCCACCGTGGGTGCAGATCGCGGACTACGACATCGCGACCGTCCACCTGGCCTACGACCTGACCGGCGGCTACGACACGACGATCCTCCTGGACGCCACCCCGCACGGCCGCCCACCGGGCACGCTGTCCCTCACCGAGGACATCGACGCCCACGCCCTCCGTGGCGACGCGATCGTCCAGCTGCTCCGCCTCCTGGGCGGCGACGCGGGCCGCGTCCTGGTGCTGGGCTGCGAACCGGCGTGCGTCGACGGCGGCCTCGGCCTGTCCCCGGCGGTCGAAGCCGCGGTCCCGGCCGCGGTGCGCGCGGTGACCGAGCTGGCGTGGGGCGCGAGCCCGGAGCTGCCGGTGCGGACCGAGGTCTGATCACTTCCCGGCCCATTCCGCCAGGTCCGGCAGGTCCGGCGGCTGCCGGAGCGCGTCGAGGACGACGTTCACCCCCGCGCGCAACGGTGTTCCGCGCCGGACCACCGCCGCGATCGTGCGGGTGACCGGGGTCGAGAGCTCGCGGGTCGCCACCCGGTAGCGGCGGTCCACCGCCAGGCCCGGCAGGAGCGCGATCGACAGCCCGGCCTCGACGTGCTGCAGCGTCATCAGGTAGTTGCTGAAGCGGCACACCACCCGCGGCTCGAAACCCGATTCGCGGCACAGGCGCAGGGTCAGGTTCGCCATGTACGACTGCGGCACGTCCAGCGCCCACGCCGCGTCCGCGTAGGCCGACAGCACCGCCGGGCCGCGGGGTGCTTCCGGCGGCGTGACCAGCACGATCGGGTCCGTCGCCAGCGGCACGATGTCGAGGTCCGGGCCCAGCGGCTGCTCGACGAAGTCGGTCGTGGTGATGATGACGTCGGCGTCGCCGCCGCGCAGGGCCGGGATGCTCTCGTGCGGCTCCAGCTCCAGCAGCTGGACCTCGAGGTGCGGGTGCGCCAGCCGGGTCACCGCCGGCACGGCGAGGGTGTGGATCGCGCTCTGGAACGCGCCGAGCCGGACCAGGCCCGCGGGTTCGCCGCCGAGGCTG
Organism: Amycolatopsis sp. NPDC049159; assembly: GCF_040648295.1. Lineage (NCBI taxonomy): Bacteria > Bacillati > Actinomycetota > Actinomycetes > Pseudonocardiales > Pseudonocardiaceae > Amycolatopsis > Amycolatopsis sp. NPDC049159. The sequence continues at coordinate 29,305 of NZ_JBEZDL010000003.1, read as the reverse complement.
CGCAGCTCCGCTTCGACTGTGTCCATGTGGTCGAGGATCGCCCGCGCGCGGCGGGCCAGCACCAGCCCGGCGGGCGTGAGCCGGACCCGGCGGCCGGTGCGTTCCAGCAGCTGGGTGCGGGTTTCCGCTTCGAGCACGGCGAGCTGCTGCGACACGCTCGACGCGCTCAGGTTGGCGTCCTGCGCCACCGCGCGGACCGTGCCCAGGGTGTCGAGCCTGCTCAGCAGCTTCAGGCGCCACGGGTTCAGCATGCCGCCATTGTTGTGCGGGAAAACCGAACACCCAAGCCGGAATCGTGAGATGGACGTGACGCTCGGCGCGGACCTACCGTCGAAGCCATGGCCGCACCCTTCTGGGACGACGCCGACCGGCACCTCGTGCGGTACGGCGGCACGTTCACCCGCGAAATCATCGACCACGCCGAGGGCAGCTTCGTCTTCACCGAAGACGGCCGCCGCCTCCTCGACTTCACGTCCGGCCAGATGAGCGCGATCCTCGGGCACTCGCACCCGGAGATCGTCGAGACCGTCCGGCGGCAGGTCGCGAAGCTGGACCACCTGTTCAGCGGCATGCTGAGCCGCCCGGTCGTCGACCTCGCGCGGCGCCTCGCCGAGACGTTGCCGGCGCCGCTGGAGAAGGCGTTGCTGCTGACCACCGGCGCCGAGTCGAACGAGGCCGCCGTCCGGATGGCGAAGCTCGTCACCGGCAAGCACGAGATCGTCTCGTTCGCGCGTTCGTGGCACGGCATGACCCAGGCCGCGGCGAGCGCGACGTACAGCGCCGGCCGTCGCGGGTACGGCCCCGCCGCCCCCGGCAACTTCGCCATCCCCGCGCCCGACTCCTACCGCCCGGACTTCACCGACGCCGACGGCAACCTGGACTGGCGGCGGCAGCTGGACTTCGGCTTCGAGCTGATCGACGCGCAGTCGGTCGGCAGCCTGGCCGCGTTCCTGGCCGAGCCGATCCTGAGCTCCGGCGGCATCATCGAGCCGCCGCCCGGCTACTTCGCCGCGCTGGCCGGGAAGTGCCGTGAACGCGGCATGCTGCTGATCCTCGACGAAGCCCAGACGGGCCTCTGCCGCACCGGCGACTGGTACGCGTTCGAGCGCGACGGCGTCGTCCCCGACATCCTGACGCTTTCCAAGACCCTCGGCGCGGGCCTGCCGCTGGCCGCGGTGCTGACGAGCGCGGAGATCGAGCGGGAGGCGCACGACCGCGGCTTCCTCTTCTTCACCACGCACGTCTCGGACCCGCTCCCGGCGGCGGTCGGCAACACGGTCTTGGACGTGCTGGCCCGCGACCGCCTCGACGCACGGGCGCTCGAGCTGGGCGGGGTGCTGCGCCGGGGACTCGAGGAGCTCGCGTCCCGCCACGAGGTGATCGGCGACATCCGCGGCCGCGGCCTGCTGGCCGGGCTGGAACTGGTGGTGGACCGGGAAACCAAGCGGAGTTCGGACGAGCTGGGCGCCCGCGTCACGAGCCGGTGCCTCGAACTCGGGCTGCACATGAACATCGTGCAGCTGCCGGGGATGGGCGGGGTGTTCCGGATCGCCCCGCCGCTGACGGCGTCCGAAGAGGAGATTTCCCTGGGGGTGTCGATCCTCGACCAGGCGATCGGGGACGCCGTCAAGACCCTCTGAACGGCGAAGGCCTCCTTGCCGGCCCGGGGAGCCGGCAAGGAGGCCTCGTTCACGACGGCGTCAGAAGCCCGCCGTCACCTTCGTGAAGTCCCAGTCGTTCTGGGCGATGCCGCTGCACGCCGCCTGGACGCCGCCGCCCGGGCAGCCGCGGTCGCGGTTGACCGACCAGAACGCCAGGCGCCCGATCTTGTTCGTCTTGGCCCAGTTCGTGATCTGGGTCCAAGTCGAGAGATCGGTGAGCTCCTGCTGGTCCGACAGGCCGTTCATGCCCGAGATGCCGAGGTGGCCGTACGCCGTGGCGTCGCTCCACCCGAACGTCGACTTCAGCTTGTCGCGCAAGCCGTTCGCCGCGTTCACCGTGCTCTGGTACATGTTCGAGCCGCCGCCGAAGTCGAACGGCATGATCGTGTAGACGTCCACGTTCGCGCCGAGGGCCTTCGACTGGTCGATGAGCCGGTTCCCGTAGAAGTTGGGGCCGGTCGTCGACGTGCCGAACGTCAGGATGGTCTGCACGCCCGGGTTGTTCTGCTTGACGATCTTCAGCGCGCCCAGGATCCGGTCCTGCACGGCCTCGTTCTCGAACTCGTCGGAGTTCTCGATGTCGATGTCGATCGCCTTCAGCCCGTACGCGTTGATCACCTGCTGGTACGCACCCGCCAGCGCGGCCGGCGTCGAGCAGTTCGGGCCCAGCTTGTTGCCGCTCCAGCCGCCGAACGACGGGACGACCTGGCCGCCCGCCGCCTTGATCTGCGCGATCGCGTTCGCGTCCGCGCTGCCCGAAAGCGGACGGCTGCTGTCCCACGCCGGGTTGCAGCCACCGGAGGCGTTGATGAACGCCATGGTGAACCACTTGACCCCGGTCGCGTTCATCACCGTCTGCGGGTTCGGCGGGTTGCCCCAGCCCATGTACAGGTAGGGCGCGCCCTTGCCACCGGTGCCCGGCGGCGGCGTGGTCGTGGGCGGGGGCGTCGTCACAGGCGGCGTTGTCGGCGGGGTCGTGGTCGGGGGTGTACCCCCGGCGGAGCACGAACCGCCGTTCAGCTTGCAGTTCGACGGCGCCGTGTACGAACCCGAGTACGTCACGTTGAAGCCGAAGCTCGCGCTACCGCCGTTGCCGACGTTGCCGTTCCACGAGTTCTTCACCGTGACGTGCTGGCCGGACGCGGTGTAGCTGCCGTCCCACAGCGACGAGATCTTCGCGCCGCTCGGGAGGTCGAACTCGACGGTCCAGCTCGGCAACGCCGAGCCCGAGCCGTTGGCGATCGTGTACTTGCCTTCGTACCCGGTGCCCCAGTCGGAGCCCTTGGTGAAGGTCGCGGACACCCCGCCCGCCGCGTTCGCCGGGGCGATCACGAACATCGCGCCGATCGTGGCGGCCGCGGCCGCCAGCCCGAGCGCGGGCAACCACCGGCGGGTCACGACAGGCCGTTCTTCATCGCGGTGATGAGCTCGCCGCCCGTGGTGTCCCCGGTCAGCTCCCAGAAGAAGGCGCCGCCGAGACCCTGCTGCTTGGCGTAGGACATCTTCCCGCCGATGGTCGCGGGGGTGTCGTAGCTCCACCAGTTGCTGCCGCACTTCGCGTACGCGGTGCCGGCGAAGGTGCCGGTCGACGGGCAGGTGTTCTTCAGGACCTTGTAGTCCTCGATGCCCGCTTCGTACGTCCCTGGCGCGGCGCCGGTCGCGGTGCCACCCGGGGCGTCCTGCGTGACGCCGGTCCAGCCACGGCCGTAGAAGCCGATGCCCAGCAGCAGCTTGCTCGACGGGACGCCCTTGCTCTTCAGCTTCTGGATCGCCGCGTCGGAGTAGAAGCCCTGCGTCGGGATGCCGTTGAAGTTGGTCAGCGGCGAGTGCGGGGCCGTCGGGCCCTGCGCCGCCCACGCGCCGAAGTAGTCGTAGGTCATCACGTTGTACCAGTCGACGTACTGCGCGGCGCCACCGTAGTCGGCGACGTCGAGCTTGCCGCCGTTGCTGCCGTCGGCGGTGATCGCCGAGGTGATGAGGAACGACGAGCCGAACTTCGTCCGCAGCGCGCCCATCAGGTTCTTGTAGGCCGCGGCACCGCTGGTGTCACAGGAGAGGCCGCACGCGTTGGGGTACTCCCAGTCGATGTCGATGCCGTCCCAGATGTCCGCCCAGCGCGGGTCCTTGAGCAGGTTGTAGCAGGACTGCGCGAACGCGGCCGCGTTCTGCGAGGCCTGGCCGAAGCCGCCGGAGTAGGTCCAGCCGCCGAACGACCAGATGATCTTGAGGCCCGGGTGCAGCTTCTTCAGCTTGCGCAGCTGGTTGAAGTTGCCCGCGACCGGCTGGTCCCAGGTGTCGGCGACGCCGTCCACGCTGCCCGCGGCGTCGTAGGTCTTCTGGTAGTCGGCGTACGGGTCGTCGTTGGCGGTGCACTGCCCGTTCTTGACGTTGCCGAACGCGTAGTTGATGTGGGTCAGCTTGTTCGCCGAACCCGAAGTCTCGATGTTCTTGACGTGGTAGTTGCGCCCGTAGACGCCCCACTGCACGAAGTAGCCGACGTTCTTCAGCCCGCCCGGCTGCGGCGGCGTGGTCGTCGTCGGCGGGGTGGTGGGCGTGGTCGGGGTGGTGGGGTTGGTGGTCGGCTGCGTCGGGGTCGTCGGCGTGGTGGTCGGGTTGCCACCGCCGGCGTCGCAGGAACCGCCGTTGAGCTTGCAGCCGGTGGGCGCCGAGTAGGTGCCGGAGTAGCTGACGTTGAAGCCGAAGCTGGCGGTCGAGCCGTTGCCGACGTTGCCGTTCCAGCCGTTCTTGACGGTGACGTGCTGGCCGGACGCGGTGTAGCTGCCGTCCCAGAGGGAGGCGATCTTCGCACCGGACGGGAGGTCGAACTCGACCGTCCAGCTGGGCAGCGTCGCGCCGGAGCCGTTGCTGATCGTGTACTTGCCTTCGTACCCGGAGCCCCAGTCGGACCCCTTGGTGAAGCTCGCGCCCACGCCACCGGCGGCGCTCGCCGGCACGGTGACGAGACCGACCGCGATCGCGCCGACCGCGGTGAACAGACCGAGGAGGTGCCATCTCTTTCTGGACATTGCTCTCCCTTGAGCCAGGTGCTTCGGCGGCGGACACCAACACCGACGGCGGGGACCAGGCCGGTGTTTTGCGCCGTTTGCGAAGACGGTACGTGGTCCAGACCAATTATGGAAGAACAACTACGTACCGTGCTCGACGGAGGGTGACCAGTCGAGTCATCGGCGTGTTCAGTGGTCCAGTCCAGTTACGGATAGTCGACGTGCACGCGACACGAACGCGGTCCGTCAGCACGCAGGACACGAAGAGTGAGAGGGGCCTTCCAGGCCGTAGGCGGTACGCGCCGCCGCTGCAACAGCCACGCGCACCGCCTGGATCCGGTCGCTCGCCTAGGCCAGACGCCGTCCCGGGGTGACCCGCGGCGCGGCCGTCCTCGCGGGACGATCTTCGCCGCCTACCGGGTCAAGCACCACTATCAGTCAAAACCCCAGCTCAGGGCAAGTTTGTGCACGCGTTGTGCATCTCACTCGCACAACGGTGCACCAGCTCCCGGCGGCAGAACCGCAGGCCGGGGGATCCGGGGATCGTCGCCGCGGCTCCTTGTGCACCCGCGGCCGCCGGGGGTGGACGGCGCCCTGTGCACCCCGTTCCCGGCGGTGGAAACTGCACATTCGTGCACGCCGGCGGCCGCGGCCCGCGCGGCCGGAAACGGCGTGGATCAAGCCGGTGCACAATGTGGCACGCTGAGTGGCTCCCATCGGAGCGCACGGCGTCATAGAGTGACCGCAATCCCGCTTCGGCCGGCTTTTCCCAGTGGCTGCAACCACGCGTTGGGCACTTCGGCCGAAGCGGTTGTCATTGCTCGCCTAGGCCACGCCGAAAGGAAGCTGATGCACTTCACCCACCCCTCCACGTTCGACTTGCTGTCACGCAAAGGCGGGCCGGCCCCGGGGAGAATCTGGCCGGGTGCCCTGTTCCTGGTGCTGCTGATGGTGTTCAGCGTCGTGATGACGATGCTGGGCAACCCCGGTGGCGCGAGCGTGGGTTACGCGGTCGCGCTCGGCACGACCGCCGCCCGCCTCGCCAAGTGAGGCGGACCGATGGACGAACTCACCTCCACGACCGATTTCCCCGACGAAGAGGAATTCAGCACTGCGAGAACCGAAGCCGACTACATGCGGGTCCTGCGGAAACTGCAGATCCACGCCGCCCTCAACCACAACCAGACGGCGCAGAACTGGGCCAAGCGCTACCCACGGACCGCCGTTTCCCGCACCCGCGCCTACCAGTTGCTGCGCGGGGAGAAACTGCCGAAGGTCAACCAGCTCAAGGAGCTGCTGACCGTCATCGTCAGCGCCTACGAAACGCGGCCCAGCGCGGTGCAGCGCACGGTGACGCTCTACCACGAGCCGGGGGTCCGGCTCCTGCAGCAACGGGAACAGCAGCGCGCCGAGGAGCGGAAACGGAAGCAGCGGGCCGTCGAACCGCCCGTCTCCGCCGATGAAGACGACCAGCCGCTCACCGGTCCCCCGGCACGCGTGCGCGGCGACGCGGTGCCGGAGCTCCTGAAGGGGTTCGGCCCGGTCCGGTCCCCGGGCGACGACACGCCGACCGTCATCGACGCCGACGGCGTCTTCCGGACCGCGTCCTGGATCGACGAGTTCGAAGCCGCGCCCGGGTTCCCGGACCAGCGGAGCGACTACACGGAGGAGCTCGAAGCCGGCACCCGCGCCGAGCCGGAGCGGGCCGGACCCGCCCGCCGGCGTCCCCGGTGGCTCTTCGTCCCCGTCGGACTCGTCGTGGCCGTTTGCGTCGCGGTCGCCGCGATCCTGCTCCTGAACTCGGGCACCGGGTGGACCGGGCAGTCGCTGAAGCCGGTGACCGGCACCCCGGTGACCGAAAACTGCACGATCACGCCGGTGTGCGGCGCGGGCCAGCACTCCGGGTGGACGTGGAGCAAGCTGGGCCGCACCGCCGACGTCACCACGACGTTCACCGGCGACGCGCTGGGCGGCCGCGTGCTCGGCAAGAAACTGACCCGCGGTCCGGGCTGCCCCGGCGCGATCGTGTCCTGGTCCGTCGTGGCCGCCGGCACCGTCGTCACCCGCGGCTACCTGGGCTCGACGGCCGACAGCACGACGTTCGGCATCCAGCTCGACCCCGCGGTCACCATGGTCGCCGTCAAGCTCACCCGCGTCGACGCCGGGAACGACTGCGCGGTCGACGTCACGTGGGAGGACAGCATCGGCGATCAGTGAACGGTTCAAAGGCCGCGCGCGGTGATGTCGCCGACCGCGGTGGTCGCGTGGATCGTCAGCCGGGGTGCCCCATCGCCGTTCTTCAGGGAGTTGTGGATGCGGCCCTGGGACGTGCCCGCGTCCAACACGGCCGGCACCCCCGCCGCGGCGCCGATCTCGACGTCGCCCGCCTCGGTGCGCAGGACCACCGTGCCGCTGGTGGCTTCGATGACGCGGATGTCGCCCTTGCTCGTGCGGAGCCGCGCGTCGCCGGTCAGGCGGCCGAGCGAGATGTCACCGTCGCGGGTGGTGAGGTGCGCCGTGGTGGCTTCGTCGAGGTCGATCGAGCCCTGCTCGGTCTTGACGACGACGTCGCCGAGACGGCCGACCGCCAGGAACTCGGTGCCGGCGGCCGTCAGCTCGACGCGGGAACCCGCGGGGAGGCCGACCGTCACGTCGATCGCGCCGGACGGGCCGAAGTACTGGTTCTTCGCCGGGGCCGCGATCCGCAGGACGCCGTCGCCGTAGTCGACGGTGGTCTGCTCCGCGGCCTTCGCGTCGCGGCTCTTGGCCGCGTCCGCGGGGCGGATCTCGACCGTGGTGTCGGCCCGGTCGGCGGCGACGAACCGGATGCGCCCGGCGGGGACGGTCAGGACGGCGGAAATCGGGGCGGGGGTGGGGAACGTGGTCATGGCGGTGGTCTCCTGAGCGATCGTGTTCTCTTCGGTGTGAGAACCACGATCGACGGTGGCGCTGACACCGCGTGGCCACCGCGCTGACGCGGCTCAGTCAGCGGGCCGCGCATCGAGGAGGGCCGAGGCAACGAGGGCGACCGTCGGGTCCTCGTCGCCGGCCAGCCGCCCGAGGAGGTCCCGCGCGCCGGCGCCCGGCAGCTCGGCGAGGGCCTGCGCCAGGCGGATCCGGACGGCGGGCGCGGCGGCGAGCTCGACGGCCAGCGCGGCCAGGATCCGTTCGCCGCAGGCGGGGTCCAGCGAAAGCGTCCCGAGCACCTCGGACGCCTCGACGTCGTTCGTGCCCTCGGCCACCATCCCGACGAGCACCGGCACGGCGGCCGTCACGCCGCGCCGCCCGGCGGCCAGGGCCGCGCGCCGGCGCACGTCCGGGTCCGGGTCGTCGAGCGCGCCGGTGAGCACCGCGGTCGCTTCGTCGCCGGGCAGCGAAGCGACCGCCAGCACCGCGCGGCGCCGGACGTCGGCGTCGGGCGAACGGGCCCCGGCCGCCACGCCCGCCAAGCCGTCACCGCCCGCCCGCGCCAGCGCCCACCGCAGGGCGCCGGCGACGTTCGGGTCGCGTTCGGCGAGGACGGCCTTCACCAGCAGCTCGGCGGGCAGCGGCACGTCGTCGGCCGGCGCCAGGACGGCCTGCTGCCGGCTCGCGGGACTGGGCGAATCCAGGCCGTGCAGGAGTTCGACGACGCGCAGGACGCCCTCCCAGCCGAAGGGCGCCGACGCGTCGATCGCCCGGAGCCGGTCGAGGAGCTCCTGGTCCCGCTTCAGCCGTTCTTCGGTCCGCCGGACCAGGTCACCGACCAAAGTGGACGGTGTGAAGGCGGGGTCCGCGAGCGCGCGGCCGACCTGCCGCAGCGACAACCCCAGCGAGCGCAGGCCTTCCACGTGGAAGATCCGGCGGATGTCCGCTTCGGAGTATTCGCGGTAGCCGCCGACCGTGCGCCCGGTCGGCCGCACCAGCCCGAGGGAGTCGTAGTGCCGCAGCATCCGCGAACTCACCCCGGACCGGCGGGCCACCTCACCGATCAGCACGCCGTTCCCCCGGCGCGTTCCGGCCCGAGCGCGACGATCCGCTTCGCCTCGTCGACACCGAGGTCGAACCCGGCGTCCGGGTCGCGCAGCAGCCGCCGCGTGGCCCGGGCGTGCGCCCGCACCGCCGGGTCCGGGCTCGCCAGCCCGGGCCCCAGCGCCGCCTCGTCCCCGAGCTCGACGAGCGCCCGGCTGAGGCTCAGCCGCATGGCCCGGTCCCCGCGGCCGAGCTGCGCGGCCAGGTCCACCGCGAGTTCCTCCCGCTCATCGGCGGGCACGAGCACGACGGCGGCCCGCCACGCACTCCGCGCGACCTCTTCGTCGGCGTCGTGCAGCAACGCCCGCGTGATCGACGGCCACGCCGAGCGGTCGCCGATCTTGGAAAGCGTGTGCAGCGCCTGGCTCCGGGCCTGCGGCACACCGGACCGCAGCTCCCCGAGCAGCTTCGGCACGGTGACGCCGACCGGGAGGCGGGTGAGCGCCCAGGTGAGCATGTCCCGCACGAAGAAGTCCGGCTCGACGGCGCACCGGTGGACGAGCGCGCCGGCCAGCGCCGGGTCCGCCTGCGTGCCTGCGGCGAGCGCGGCCTGCAGCCGCGCCGACGAGTTCGCCGCGCTCAGCTGTTTCGGGTCCATGGTGACCACCTCCTCCCCGCAGTGAAGAGGTTGTCACAGTGTGAAGGTCAAGCAAGTTCGCGGAAATAGAAAAAAGACCCCCTCTTGCGAGGGGGCCTTTTCGCTGTCTCAACCAGACGTGCGCCCGAAGGGATTCGAACCCCTGACCTTCTGATCCGTAGTCAGATGCTCTATCCAGCTGAGCTACGGGCGCGTGTTCAGTTGTTCTCTAACCTAGCACCCGGCGAACCGGGTACCAGCGGAGGCTCCGGGATTTGAACCCGGGAGGGGGGGTTACCCCCAACCGCATTAGCAGTGCGGCGCCATAGACCAGACTAGGCGAAGCCTCCTGGGCCCAACGACCACTGCTCAGATAGGTTACACACCCCCCGATCACCCCGGAAAGGCACCCCCCTCAGGCGCGACGCAGCAGCCTGAGCAGGCGCGGAGAGCGTCCGCCGAGGCCTTCCGCCTCGAACGTCGCGATGCCGACGCGCGGCAGTTCGCGGACGCCCGGGTAGACCAGGTACCGCGGGACCCAGCGCGGCTGGAACTTCGCGTTGAAGCGGTACAGCGTTTCGATCTGGATCCAGCGCGAGAAGAAGTGCAGGACCCTCGCCGCCGTCTTCGCGACCGGGCCCGCGCCGATGCGCTGGCCCTGTTCCATCAGGGCGCGGAACGCCGCGAAGTTCAGGGACACCTGTGTGACGCCGTGGCGACCGGCGGCCAGGAGGAGTTCCGAGATCATCAGCTCGTTGACGCCGTTGTCGGCCGTGCGGTCGCGGCGCATCACGTCGAGCGACAAGCCCGTCGCGCCCCACGGGACGAACTGGAGGACGCCGCGGACCCGGCCGCCCTGCTCGGCCGTCACCAGGACCGACGTCGGGTCGCCCATGCGGCCCAAGGCCATCGAGAAGCCGCGCTCGGTGTCCGTGCCGCGCCAGTTCGCGGCCAGGGCGGCCAGCTCGTCCAGTTCGCCGAAGCGCAGGTCTTCGGCTCGCCGCACCAGCACCTTGTAGCCCGCGCGCTTCGTGCGGGCCGCCGCCTGGCGGACGCCGCGCATGGTGCGGCCCTCCAGGGTGAAGCCGTCGACGTCGACGACGGCTTCGTCGCCGATCTCCAGCACCTCCAGGCCGAAGCGGGCCCAGACCGTCGCGCCCAGCTCCGAAACGCCCATCGCCGCCGGAACCCAGCCGCCCGTGCGGCACACCTCCAGGTACTCCTCGATCGCGCCCGGCCAGGCCTCGTGGTCGCCCAGCGGGTCCGCCGAACACAGCGCGACCCCGGCGATCACGCGGTAGGTGACCGCCGCCTTGCCCGTGCGCGAGAACACCGCGAACTTGTCCCGCCGCAACGCGAAGTAGCCGAGGGAGTCCCGCTCGCCGTGCTCGTCCAGCAGCTTGCGCAGGCGGGCGACCTCCTCGTCGCTCAGCCTCGGCGCGGGCTCGGCCGAGCGCAGCAGGAAGTACGCCGAGACCAGGACCGCGGCCAGGCCGAACAGCAGGCCGACGGCGGCGGTCAGGTCCTCCAGCCACATCTGGTGGAACACCGCGGGCCCGCTGGCGCCGACGAGCGCGAGCGCGGCCTCCGCCAGCCGGTCCGGGAAGCTCATCGGCTCCAGCACCGCGTGCGAGGCCACCGACAGCAGGATGACGTTGATCACGAACCCGGCCAGCACCAGCTGCAGGAACACGCGCACCGCGCGCCAGCGCCCGACCACCGGGTCCGGCTTCGCGACGAAGTAGCGCCGGCTCGCGATCAGGCCCACCAGCAGCACGACCGACACCAGGCCGGCGCCGAAGACGTGCCGCAGCCCGAGGTGCGACACCGTGAGCAGCACCGTCGCGCCGACCGCGAGCTGCCAGGCCCGGCGCTTGCGGCGCCGCAGCCCGGCGGCCAGCAGCACCAGCAGCACGCCCGTGACCAACGCCACGGTCGCCGCCGCGACCGTCGCCTCCTGCGGCAGCTCCAGCCATTCCGACAGCCGCCCGCGCAGGTTCCGGCGCCCGGCCGGGACCAGGACCGACACGAGCGTCATCAGTCCGGCCAGCCGGGTCACCCAGGTGATCACCCCCACGGTGGTGGCCCCCGCCACCCGCCAGGTGGTCTGCGCGCGTGTCCCCGTCACCACCTGTGCAACCCGTTGCGGCCGATCATGCTTCCCCCATCTACCCCCCGGCGAGCTCCACGAACGGCGTCAGCGCCGCCGGGTTGGCCAGCGCGTCGCGGCTGACGGCCCGGTCGGGAGCCACACCGGCGAGGATCTTCTTCACCGGTACCTCGCACTTCTTACCGTTCAAGGTACGAGGTATCTCGGAAACCACCACGAACCGATCGGGTACATGGCGTGGTGACAGTGCGCTGCGGAGCTCCTTCTTGAGCCGCGGCTCGATCGCTTCGAGTTCGACACCGTCGGCGAGGACGACGAAGCAGATCAGCTGCCCGTCCTCGTTGCCGGCCGCCGAGGTGTCCACGACCAGGGAATCCGCGATCTCGTCGTAGCCCTCGACGACCCGGTAGAACTCCGCCGTGCCCATCCGGACGCCGCCGCGGTTGAGCGTCGAGTCGCTGCGGCCGTAGATGACCGCCGAGCCGCGATCCGTCATCCGGATCCAGTCGCCGTGGCGCCACAACCCCGGGTACATCTCGAAGTACGCCTCACGCAGGCGCGAGCCGTCCGGGTCGTTCCAGAAGAACACCGGCATCGACGGCATCGGCTTGGTGATGACCAGCTCGCCGACCTCCTCGACGACGGCGTTGCCCGCCTCGTCGAACGCGTTGACCGCGGCCCCCAGCGCCGGGCAGGACAGCTCGCCGAGCCAGACCGGGACGTCGGGGGCGGACGCGACGAACGCCGCGCACAGGTCGGTGCCGCCGGAGACCGAGCAGATCTGAACCTTCTTCCCGACCTCGTCCACGATCCACCGGAAGCCCTCGACGCTCAGCGGCGCGCCGGTGGAGCCCAGCGCGCGCAACGCCGTCAGGTCGTAGCGCTCGGCCGGCTTGACGCCCTTCTTGAGGCAGCTCTGGATGTACGGCGCCGACGTGCCGAAGTAGGTGACGCGGTGCTGCTCGGCCAGGTGCCAGAGCGCGTTCAGGTCCGGGTAGCCCGGGTTGCCGTCGTAGAGCACGATCGTCGTGCCGACCAGCAGGCCGGAGACGAGGAAGTTCCACATCATCCAGCCGGTGGTGCTGAACCAGAAGAACCGGTCGCCCGGCCCGAGGTCCGTCTGCAGCGCGAGGGCCTTGAGGTGCTCGAGGGTGATGCCGCCGTGGCCGTGCACGATCCCCTTCGGCAGGCCCGTGGTGCCCGAGGAGTAGAGCACCCACAGCGGGTGCGCGAACTCGACCGGCTCGAACAGCAGGGGTGCGCCCTCGTGCTTCGCGAGCAGCTCCGCCCAGTCGCGGGTGCCGTCCAGCCGCCCTTCGCCGACGTACTCGACGAGCACGGTCGCGGCCAGCGACGGCAGCTTCGCCCGCAGCTCGTCGACCGTCGTGCGGATGTCGAACTGGCGGCCGTTGTACGCGTAGGCGTTGACGGCGAAGAACAGCTTGGGCTCGATCTGCACGAACCGGTCCGCGACCGCGCGGACGCCGAAGTCCGGCGAGCACGACGACCAGATCGCGCCGATGCTCGCCGCGGCGAGGAACGCGACCAGCGTCTGCGGGCAGTTCGGCGCCAGCGCGACGACCCGGTCGCCCTTGCCGACGCCGAGCTCGAGGAACGCCGCACGGGCCGCCGCGACCTGCGCGCGGAGCTCGCCGTAGGTCAGCTGGCTCGCGAAGCCGTCCTCGCGGTGGAAGATCACCGCCGTCTCGGCGTCGCCCTTGGCCGCGCCCGCGACCCCGGGGGTCAGCGCGTGTTCGGCGTAGTTCAGCGTGCCGCCCTCGAACCAGACGGCGTCCGGCATCCCGCCCGAGAGCACGTCACCCGGCTGGTCGTGCCAGCGCACGCCGAGGAAGTCCGCGACCGCCGCCCAGAAGTCCGGACCGCGCTCCACGGAGTACTCGTGCAGCGAGCGGTAGTCGTCCACCTCGACCGCGCGCTTGGCGCGCAGCCACTGGCGGAAGGCTTCGATCTTGGTGTCGGCAACGTGGCCCGGCTCGGGGCGCCAGAGGACCTCGGGGGCGTCGGCGGTGTGCGTCACGACCCGAGCCTAATCCCTCGGATCGGGAAGTCACTGTGGTCGAAACCGACACTCGGCGTGCTGTGAGGGTGTCGGCCGCCCACACCTACCGCAGGTGCGCGTCGAACCAGTTGAGCGTGCGCTGCCAGGCTTCCGCCGCCGCGCCCGGGTCGGCGTCGAAGCGGTGGTTCGCGCCCGGGTAGTGGACGACGTTCGTGGCGACCTTCGCCGACGCGGCGGCGTCGCGCAGCCGCTCGACCTCGGCGCCGCCCGCCTCGTCGCCGGCGTCGCCGTACATGCCGAGCCACGGGCTGGTGAGCTTCCCGGCGATCTCGACCAGCGCGGGCAGTTCGGCGGACTGCTGCCCGCCGACGCTGACGGCCGCGCCCAGCTTGCGGTGCGAGGCCACGACGAGGGCCGCGGTGCCGCCGAGGTCGAAGCCCATCACGCCGAGGAGGTCGCCCTGGACGCCGCGCTCGACGAGCCAGGCGAGGGTCAGGTCGGTCGCGTCGAGCAGGTCCTGCTGGGTGAGGCGGTCGTTCTCCAGGTGCGGGGTGACGGTCAGCCATCCCTCCGTGGCCAGGCTCGCGAGCAGCAGCTTCACGCCGTCGGTGACGCCGTCCGCTTCGTGCAGCACCACCAAGCCACCGCGTAGCGCCCCCTCGGGTTCCGAGAAGGTCAGGCGCAGGGTGGGGCCGTCGGTGCGCTGGTAGTCCACGGTGCTGGTCGACGTCATTGCGTCACTCAATCACTTCGAGGTGAACGGGAGGAACCCAGTGTGGCAGGAGAGCACGGCACCGACCGTCTGAAGGGACTCGCGGGGCGGCGGCCGGAAAAGATACGGTGGCCGGGTCGTCCCGTCGAATTCCAGGAGCGCCGAAGATGCCGTCCGTGTCCCCGCGTGCCGATCTCGAATCGTTGCCGAAATACGTCCCCGGCCGGACGATCGAAGGCGCGATCAAGCTGGCGAGCAACGAGGTGCCCGGCGGCGCGCTGCCGAGCGTCGCCCAGGCGATCGCCGAGGCCGCGGCCGGGATCAACCGCTACCCCGACACCGGCTCGCAGGCGCTGCGCGAGCGGCTGGCCCGCGAGCTGGACGTCCCGGTGGCGCAGGTGGCGATCGGCTGCGGCTCGGTGTCGCTGTGCCAGCAGACGATCCAGGCCGTGTGCGCGCCCGGTGAAGAGGTCATCTTCGCTTGGCGCTCCTTCGAGGCGTACCCGATCGTCACGCAGGTCGCGAACGCCGTCTCGGTGAAGGTGCCGATCACCGAGAGCCAGGAGCTCGACCTCGACGCGATGCTCGCGGCGATCACCGAGAAGACGCGGATCGTCTTCGTCTGCAACCCGAACAACCCGACCGGCACGGCGATCCGCCGCGCGGAGCTCGAGCGGTTCCTGGACGCCGTCCCGGAGCGCGTGCTGGTCGTGCTCGACGAGGCGTACAAGGAGTTCGTGACCGACCCGGAGGTGCCGGACGGCGTCGAGTACACGCGGACGCGCTCGAACGTCATGGTGCTGCGCACGTTCTCGAAGGCGTACGGCCTCGCGGGCCTGCGCGTGGGCTACGCGGTCGCGCCGGAGCCGATCGCGGACGCGCTTCGCCAGGTGTACGTCGCCTTCTCGGTGAACATGCTCGCCCAGGTCGCGGCGCTGGCATCGCTGGACGCGGCCGACGAACTGCTGGCGCGCTGCCAGGAGATCGTCGTCGAACGCGGGCGGGTCCGGAACGCGCTGCTCGAAGCCGGCTACCAGGTGCCCGAGACGCAGGCGAACTTCGTCTGGCTGCCGCTCGGTGACCAGGCGGTGCCGTTCGCGGAGCACGCGCTGGACCGCAAGCTGGTGGTGCGCCCGTTCGCCGGCGACGGCGTGCGCGTGACCATCGGGACCCGCGACGAGAACGACCTGTTCCTGGCTGCCGCTCGGGAATTCAGCTCGCGAACTGCTTGACCACCAGCTGGATGACGGCGGCGACGCCGATCACCACGATCACGCCGCGCAGCACCGCCGGCGGCAGCTTCCGGCCGATCTTCGCGCCGAGGAAGCCGCCGGCGGTCGAGCCGACCGCCAGCCACAGCACGACGGGCCAGCTGATCGGCGCGACGAACGCGTAGATCACCCCGGCGACGACGTTGACGACGGCGGCGAGCACGTTCTTGACGCCGTTGAGCTTCTGCAGCGGCTCGGACAGCAGCATCCCCATGACGGCCATCAGCATCACGCCCTGCGCGGCGGTGAAGTACCCGCCGTAGATGCCGATGAGGAAGATGAAGAACATCAGCAGCGGCCCGGCTTTGTGCTCTTCGCCGTTGCCTTCGCGGCGCTTCGCGACCCACTTCGAGACCTTCGGCTGCACGATCACGAGGATCACGGCGAGGCCGACCAGCACGGGCACGACGGCTTCGAAGGCGTCCTTCGGCAGCGAGAGCAGCAGGATCGTGCCGCCGATGGCCCCGAGGAACGACGCGACGGCGAACTTCGCGGTCTGCCGCCAGTAGCCCTTGAGCTCGTGGCGGTAACCCCAGGCCCCGCTGAGCGTCCCGGGCGCGAGCCCGATGGCGTTCGACGTCGTCGCCGTCACCGGCGGGTACCCGAGCGCGACGAGCACGGGGAACGTCACGAGCGTCCCCGACCCGACGACGGCGTTGATGGTGCCCGCCCAGATCCCGGCGACCACGATGATCGCCGCGTGCCACCACGTCATGAAGCATTCACGTGCGGAGCCTAAGCATGGTGGGCCGGTGCCGCGACGCGCACGGGGTCAGATGTGTCTGGTCAGACACTCGGGGCGAACACGCAGAACTCGTTGCCCTCCGGATCGGCCAGCTGGTCCCAGTCGACATCACCTCCCCGCTCGCGGATCAGGGTCGCGCCCAGTGCCAGCAGCCTTCCCCGGCCGGGTCGACGATCGGCACCGCCAGTCCGCCAGGGCCTGGTGGTCAATCGCGTCCAGCGCGAGGTCCTTGAACTTCGCCGTCATGCCGCTCCTTCGGGTACGTGCGCCGGCACCACTTCGGCCGCGACCCGCCAGCCGAGCGAGACGTACAGCCCGCGGCCGGCCTCCGTGGCCAGCAACGCGCTCGTCTCGGCCCCGGCCACCGCACTCAGCTGGTGCATCACCACCCGGCCCAGGCCGCGGCGGCGGTGGTCCGGCTCCGTTTCGATCTTGTCGAACACCGCCACTCCGGAGGCCACCGCGACCCGGCCGCGCGCCGCCGGAGCACCGTCGAAAGACACCGCCACGTCCCAGGCCGGAGCTGAACCCGTCACCGCCACCGCGTAGCCCGGTGGTGCGACCGCGGCAGGCACCGCTCCCTCGAACGTCATCAAGTACTCCGTCTCCCCCGCCTTCCACTCCGCCGTCAGCCCCGCCAAAACCGCAGGCCGCGATCCGCACGTCTTCAGCCACGTACCCGGCGAAGCCACCGTCCGGGCCCGCGCCGCCACCGTCGACGGCGAGCGCAGCAAGTACCGCACCCGGTGGCCGGGCAAGCCGACGTCCAAGCGGTGCCCGTCCGGCTCCTCGACCGGCTCCGGCACCGCCCGAGACACCGCCCAGCCCGCGGCCCACGCCCCCAAGATCTCCACGTCGCCGATCATGACAGGCACCCCCGACAATTCCCGGAGCTGACAGGATGGGCGGCGTGGACACCGAGCAGGTCTGGAGCGCGACCGTCGACCGGCTGCGGTCGCGGATCGACGCCGGCGACCTGCCGCCGGGGTCGCGGCTGCCCGCCGAGCGCGTGCTGTGCGAGGAGCTCGGCATCAGCCGCGGGTCGCTGCGGCAGGCACTGCGCGTGCTCGCCTCCATCGGGTACGTGCAGATCCGCGCCGGCTCCGGTACCTACGTGGCCGAGCAGCGGGAGCAGCCCCTGCGGACCTGGTTCACCGAGCACGACCAGCTCGTCGAAAAGCTCTTCGACCTGCGCGCGACCGTCGAGCCGACGCTCGCCGAGCGCCTCGCTCGGCACGCCACCGCGAAGACCCTGAGCCGCCTCGAGGACAACGTCGCCGAGATGGCGAAAGCCGCCGAGGACGGGGACATGCTGCGCGTCATCGCCACCGACGCCGAGTTCCACCGGGTGATCGCGCAGAACGCGGGCAACGACGACGTCGCCGGGCTGCTGCGCTCGGTCCTCGCGCTGGTCGGCGAGGAGCGGCGGGCGGCGTTGCGGCTGCCCGGCCAGATCCGCAAGGCCGTCGACGACCACCGCGCCATCCTCGACGCCGTCCGCCGCTCCGACCCGGCCGCGGCCCGCGAGCTGACCCTCAAGCACCTGCTCGACGCCAAGACCTACGCCCACGACTTCGCCGCGGAGGAGCCCTGATGGAAAAGGTGCACTTCACCGAGGAAAAGGCCACCATGCTGGCCACCCTCTACGGCCGCGCGCTCGACAGCCGCGAAGCGGACCCGGTGCTCGGCGACCACGCCGCCGACGAGGCCGTCCGGCAGATCGACTACGACTTCGCCCAGCTCGGCATCACCCGCGACAGCGCCGTGAGCATCGTCCTGCGCGCGAAGCCGATCGACGGCTGGGCCGCCGAGTACCTCGCGCAGCACCCGGACGCCGTCGTGCTGCACCTCGGCTGCGGCATGGACACCCGGTTCCAGCGCCTCGCCCCGCCGGAAACCGTCCACTGGTACGACGTCGACTACCCCGAGGTCGTCGAGCTGCGCGAGAAGCTCTACGCGCCGGCGCCGAACCACACGAACATCGGCACGTCGGTGACCGACTTCGGCTGGCTCGACCAGGTGCCGTCCGACCGGCCCGCGCTGATCGTCGCCGAGGGCCTGACCATGTACCTGACCCCCGAGGACGGCACCGAGCTGATCCGGCGGCTGGTCGCGAAGTTCCCGTCCGGCGAGCTCGTCTGCGACGTCTTCAGCAAGCTCGGCATCAAGGCGCAGAAGCTCAACACCCCGGTCCGGCGCGCGAAAGCGACGCTGCGCTGGGGCGTCGACGACCCGCACGAGCTGGAGCGCTGCGGCCTGACGCTGGTGTCCTCTTTGGACGCCGCGCACTGGTCCACCCCGGACGTCCTGGCCCGGCTGCGGCCGTTGACGCGGTTCCAGCTGCGGACCCTCAAGTACTTCCCGCCGCTCGCGCGGATGGCGCACCTCGTGCGGTACCGCTTCTAACGGGACTCCAGCACCCGCGCCACGAACTTGTGCAGCTTCTCCTCGAGCCGCGCGGTGCGGTCCGCCTCCGTGAGCGTCTCGAACGGCTGGGGCACGTCGGACTTCAGCTCACCGCGGACGTACTGGCAGCAGGCGAGGTTGCCGCAGGCGTAGATGCCCAGCGTGTTGCCGTCGCGCCCGGCCTTCCCGGCGCGCTTGCCGGAGAACAGCGTGATGTCCGCGAGCCCGTGGGTCGTGGTGCAGAAGCCGCAGATGTTGCTGCGCAGGCGGGTTTTCGGCGCGGGCGCCGCTCGCAGGGCGAGGCCGACCACCTCACCGCCGTAGGGCAGCACGAGGTAGGCGCGCCCCGGTGCCTTGGGGTCGCGCCAGCCGAGGAATTCCCGCTTTTCCCACGGGATGTCTTCGGGCCGGGCGGGCAGCGTCACGCCCTTGGCTTCGCCGCGGGTGCAGTTGACGAACGAGGCCCGGATCTCGTCCTGGCCGAGTGGGTCCATGCTCGGCACGGTAACCAGCGGGCACCGCGGGTGGCCACGCATTTTCGGCCGTACGATCAACGCCGTGCGCAAGATCGCCGTCAAGAACTTCCGCGTGGTGTTGCGCACCAGCCTGGGCTTCGCCGGGCTGGGCATCGGCTCCAGCGTCGCCGGGTCCGGGGTGGTCGCCCTGCTGCTGGTGCTGCAGGGCCTGCCCAGCGACGTCGGCGACCACGGGTGGGTGCTCGGCCTGACCGCCGCCCTCATCGTCGCGGCGTCGCTGCTCGCCGGCACGGCGTGGACGGCGTGGCTGCAGCGGCGCACCGCGATCTGGTTCGTGCTCGGCCGGCCGCCGTCGGAGAGCGAGGCCAGGCGGGCGTTACGGCTGCCCGTCGACATGGCCGTGGTCAGCGGCACGCTCTGGCTGATCGGCACCGCCGTGCTCACCGCGCTCGCGGGCGCGCTCGGCTCGTCCGACGACGCCGTCGGCATGGCGACGGTGATCGGCCTCGGCGGGCTGACCACCGTCGGGCTCACCTACCTCGCGGCCGAGTGGGTGGCGCGGCCGGTGATGACGATCGCGCTCGGCGTCCTGCCGCCGCGCGGCTCGCTGCCCGTCACCGTGCTCACCCGGCTGGTCGTCACCTGGGCGCTGGCCAGCGGCGTCCCGTTCGTGGGCGTGCTGCTCGTCGCCACGCCGCCGGACCTCGGCTCGGGCAACCCCACCGCCAGCCTGGTCATGCTGTCGGTGATCGGGTTGAGCGTCGGCGCGATCGGCACCGCGCTGCTGGCCAGGGCGGTCGCGGCGCCGCTGCACCGGCTGCGCGTGGCGCTCGACGAGATCGCGCGCGGCGACACCGACGTGGTGGTCGACGTCGACGACTCCAGCGAGATCGGCCTGCTCCAGACGTCGGTGAACCAGCTCGCCGCCGGCCTGCGCGAGCAGGCGCGGATGCGGGACCTCTTCGGCAGGCACGTCGGCGCCGACGTCGCCCGGCACGCGCTGGAGTACGGCGCATCGCTGTCCGGGGACGTCCGCGAGGTGACGGCGTTGTTCGTCGACGTCGTCGACTCGACCGCGCTCGCCTACCGGACGCCGCCGGAGGAGCTGGTCGGGAAGCTGAACCGGCTGTTCGCGGCCGTCGTCTCCGCGGTCGGCGCCCGCGGCGGGCTGGTCAACAAGTTCCAGGGCGACGCCGCGCTGTGCATCTTCGGCGCCCCGACACGGCTCGCGGACGCGCCCACCGCCGCGCTGGCCGCGGCCCGCGCGATCCGGGACGCGGTCCGCGAGACGGGTGAGCTCGACCTCGGCATCGGCGTCTCGAGCGGCCCGGTGTTCGCCGGGCAGCTCGGCAGCAGCAGCCGGCTCGAGTACACCGTGATCGGCGACGCGGTCAACGAGGCCGCGCGGCTGACCGAGCTGGCGAAGGCGACGCCGTCACGCATCCTGGCCAGCGACGCCGTCGTCTCCGCGGCGTTGCCGAGCGAAGCCGCGTACTGGGCGAAGCACGGCGAGCTGGAGCTACGCGGCCGCCTGGAAGCGACGCCGACTTGGACAGCCGTCCCGGAGCCTCAGGACAGCTGACCCAGATCCGGCCAGCGCAGCACGGTCGAGCCCCAGGTCAGGCCCGCGCCGAACGCGCTGAGCAGGACGCGGTGGCCGGGCGCGAGGGTGCCGTCGGCGCGGGCGTCGGCCAGCGCGAGCGGGATGGACGCGGCGCTGGTGTTGCCGACGCGGTCGATGTTGGCGACGACGGCGTCCGCCGGCATGCCCAGCTGCTTCGCCGTCGCCTGGAGGATCCGGATGTTGGCCTGGTGCCCGACGAAGCGGTCGACGTCGCCGACCATCCAGCCGGCGGCGTTCAGCACCGTCCGGGACGACTCCGCCATCCGCGCGCAGGCGTGGCGGAAGACCGCGGTGCCCTGCATGGCGAGGAACCGGTCGGCCGGGGTGTCGGACAGCCGCTTCCGGGCGCCGCCCGCTTCGACCCAGAGCAGGTCGGCGAGCTCGCCCTCGCTGTGCAGGTCGAACGGCCCGAACGCGCCGGGCTCGCCGGCGTCGCCCGCCCGGAGCAGGACCGCGCCGGCACCGTCGCCGAAGATCGGCACGGTCGTGCGGTCGGCCGGGTCGATGAGCGTGGTGAAGGTGTCGGCACCGATCACGAGCACGCGCTCGGCGATCCCGCCGGCGATGAACCCGGCCGCGGTGGCCAGCGCGTAGACGAAGCCGCTGCAGACGGCGTTGACGTCGAACGCCGCGGCCGTGCCGAGCCCGAGCCGGGCGGCGACCTGCGGCGCGCTCGCCGGGCACGGCTGGTCGGGCGTCGAGGTGGCGAGCACGACGACGTCGGCGCTCCCGCCGCCCAGCGCTTCGCGGCCCGCCCCGACCGCGAGGTCCACAGTGGACTCGTCCGGTCCGGCGACGCGGCGCTCGCGGATCCCGGTGCGGGTCCGGATCCACTCGTCCGAGGTGTCCAGCCGGGTGGCGATCTCGTGGTTGTCCAGGACTTTCGTCGGCAACCACGAGCCGAGGCCGGTCAGCACGGCGGCAGGTGCGGGCACGGGAGAGCCTCCCCACGCCGGTGGGTAGGCGAACGACCGGCTGGTTCTCTCCACTTGTATGGGCTACCCCCTGGTAGACCGGTGAGTTGTGTTCCAGGTCACTCAAAAAGTTGTTTCATCTTCGCCTCGTCCGGAGTAGTGAGCGACGTCACGGAGGAGTGAGCCCCGAAGTAACTCCAGGCGGATTGTCGGGGGTGCCGGTTAGCCTGCTGGAGTGCAGACACCCGACCTCGACCAGCTGGACACCGCCATCCTCGCCTGCCTCCAGGCGGACGCCCGCACCATCGCCGAGACGATCGGCGCGAAGGTCGGCCTGTCGGCCGCGGCGGTCCAGCGGCGGATCAAGCGGCTGCGCGAGGCGGGCGTCATCGAGCGCGAGGTGGCGGTGCTTTCGCCGGAGGCGCTCGGGCTGGCCATGACGTTCGTGGTGATGGTCGAGATGGAGCGCGAGAACCTCGCGGTCCTCGACGCGTTCCGCCGCCAGGTGCTCACCGACGACTGCGTCCAGCAGTGTTACTACGTGACCGGCAACGCGGACTTCGTGCTGATCGTGACGTGCCCGGACATGGCGGGCTTCGAGGCCTTCACCCGGCGGATGTTCTTCGAGAACCCGAACGTCCGCCACTTCACGACGAGCGTGGCGATGGACCGGGTGAAGGTGGGCCTCGACCTCCCGCTCGGCCCCTAGGCGGCGCGGGCCCTGGCGGCGCCGTCGGCCAGGACCGGGTTGAGCGCGGCCTCGCAGATGGGCTGCTTCCCGCAGAGCGCGAAGGCCGTGACGACGTAGGTACCGACCTGGGCGACGTAAGTCAGCTTGACCAGGTCGCCGCCGGTCGTCGTCTTGATCGCGAGCACCTGGGCGGGGCGGTCGGTCTGCACCTGGACGGCCCAGACGCCGACGCTCCCGCGCGCGACGGCCGCCCCGACCGCGATCGCCCGGTCCGGCCCGATCACGTGGGCCTGGTTCTCGAAGGTGTAGGCCTCGAGCGCGAACCGCGTGCCGGCGGGAACCCGGCCGGGTCGAGCGGGAGCGAGAGGAGATCCGGCGCGGCCCCCGCGGTAGCCGAAGCGGCTGGCCCGTCGGCCCGCCCCGCACAGGCCGTGACGCACATCGTCACCAACCGGCTCCCCGGCTCCATGACATCCCCTCGCCGCGGCCGGCGGTCGGGTGGTGCGCTGTCGCGGGCAAATAGGTGGGACCGCGGGCCACCCGTCGATATCCTGGCCCGCTGTCCACCTGGGGGAAGGACTCCGCGCCATGGTTCGGGATCGACGGCTCTTCCTGGCCGCCACGGTGATCGACGCGCTCGGGAGCGGGCTCTGGGTGCCGTTCGCCCTGCTCTTCCTCGTGCACGGCCAGGGCCTGGGCCTGGTCGACGCCGGGACGTCGCTGAGCACCGGTGCGGTGCTCGCGCTCGTCAGCGGGCCGGCCACCGGGGCCGCGATGGATCGGTTCGGGCCGCGGGCGTTGCTCGTCGGCGGGAACCTCGTGCGGGTCGGGGCCTTCTGCGCCTACCCGTTCGTGCACAGCAGCTGGCAGGTGGTCGTCGTCTCGGCCGTGGCCGGGTTCGGGGATCGGCTGTTCTGGACCTGCAACGCGCCGATGGCCGCTCGGCTCGCCGGTGGGCGGGACACCGATCGCGTGCTCGCGACGCAGACGGTGGGGCGGTTCGCCGGGGCGGGGGTCGGCGCCGCCGCGATGGCGGTGCTGCCGACCCTCACCAGTCCGTGGGCCTTCCACCTGCTCGCCTACGTCAACGCGGCGAGCTTCGCCGTGGCGGCGGTGCTGATCCGCCTGCTCCCCCGTGCCGAAGCCCGCACGGACCGGCCGGCCGGGAGCTGGCGGGCCGTGCTCGGGGATCGGCCGTTCACCGGGTTTTGCCTCACCCACCTGGCTTTCACGCTCGCCAGCGCGAGCAAGTTCGCCGTGCTGCCGATCGTCGTGCGGGATCTGCTGCACGGTCCACAGTGGATCGCCGGGACCGCGATCGCGGTGGGGACCGTGGTCGTCGTCACCACCCAGCGGCCGATCATCGCCGTGCTGGCCCGCCGGAGCCGGACGGCCGGGCTGCTCGGGTCCGCGGTGCTGTTCGCGGTTTGCTTCGCGCTGCTGATCCCGCTGGAAGCCGTTCCGCTGGACGTCGCCGCCGGGCTGATCCTCGTGGCCAGCGTGGGCTTCTCGGTCGCGGAAGCGATGTTCGGCCCGACCGCCACCGCGGCGGCCGCCGAAGCCGCGCCGCCCGGGGCCGAAGGGCGGGCCAGCTCGATCTTCCAGCTCTCCTGGGGGCTCCCGGTGGCGCTCGCGCCCGGGCTGCTGGCCCTGCTGCTCACCGCGGGCAACGCCCTGACCTGGTCGGTGCTGGCGCTGACCTGCGCTTCCGCCGTCCCGGCCCTGCTCGCGCTGCGGAAACGGCTGCCCGGCGCCTTGCGGGAGCCGTCACCACCCGTGGCCGCCTGAGCGCAAGGGGTATGTGCCCGGCGTTACACCACAATGGACCGATGCAACCGATCAAGTGAACGTGAAGCTTTCTCCGTCATGACCGCAGGCCCTGGTCATCTCCTTGCCGAACAGTTCGCGCCGCGCGAACCGACCGCGAGACTCCAGGAGGGGCCGTGCACACCGACGCCGTACACCAGAGCCAGTTCGTGCTGCTGAACGAGAGCACCACACCCGTCCTGTCGCGCCTGTCCTACCACTCCACCGAGCCGTTCGCGGTGACCGTGGCCTTCCGGACCGAGCGCGGCCGGTGGATCGAGTGGACCTTCGCGCGTGACCTCCTCGTGTCCGGGCTCGACGAGCCCACCGGTCTCGGCGACGTCCGGATCCGCCCGGATCTGTCGGAAGACGAAGACTTCCTGACCCTGGAAATCGAGTCACCGGACGGCTATGCGTCGTTCGAGCTGGAGCGCGAAGACATCCGGACGTTCCTCGAGGCGTCCTTCGAACTGGTGCCGCACGGCGAAGAGAGCGCGCACTTCGACGTCGACGGGCTGATCGAGGAGATCAGCAACGTCTGACCCCCGAACCTCCCAATCCCGCGGCGAGGAACGAAGGGCGGGGTTTCGAGTGCTCCACCGATGCCCCCACCGCCTCCCTCAACGGAGGCGCTGGGCGCCCGGTGCCCCCTCCAGGCACTCGAAACCCCGCCCTTTCGCGTATCCGCCGATCAGCTGGTCTTGAGGGTGGTGCCGGTGCCGGACAGCGCGCCGGCGATCGGGTAGAAGTACGTCACGGTGGTGTTGCCGCCGGACAGCACGCCCTGCGCGGAGTTGCCGCTGATGAAGCCGCCGCCCGAGTCACCCGCGGCCGAGCGGACGTTGGTCGCCGTCATGCCGTTGACCGTGCCCTCGGAGTAGCGGACGCTCTGGTTCTTGGCGCCGATCGTGCCGCAGGTCCAGCCGGTGGTCGAGCCGGCCTTGCAGACCGACGTGCCGGTCGCGGCGTTCGACTGCCCACGCACCGCGGTGCCGTTGTTCATCTGCGCGACCGGGGTCCAGCTGCTGTTGGTCCGGACCGCCGCGTAGTCGACACCCGGGAACCGGTAGGTGATCCAGCTGCCGAGCGCCGCGCCGTTCGACCCGGTCAGCGAGCCGCCGCCGGTGAGCGCACCGCAGTGGCCGGCGGTGACGAAGCCGGTCGTGGTCGCGAAACCGACCGAGCAGCGCGACGAACCGCCGATGTAGTAGGCGTCACCGCCGCGGATGTTGGCGTGCAGCGTCGGTTTCGCCGCGGCGTCGAGGATCGTGACCGACGACTTGTCCACACCGGACTGGGTGAGGAAGGCGTCGGCCGCGGCCCGCTGGCCTTGCAGCACGGAGAGCGTGACGCGGTTGGTGGTGGAGTCGACGCCCCAGCCGGTGATCGCGTACGGCGCCGACTTGTCGAGTGCGGTGAACTTGTCCACAGTGGAGTCGAGCTGGCGGGCGCTGAACTTCACGACCTCCGCCTCGGCCCCGGCTTCGCGGATCTTGGCGACCGAAGCGGCGTTCGTCGTCTGGATGTGCGCCTTGCCGGTGGCGGCGTTGTAGGTCGCGCCGCCGAACGCGTCGCCAAGCGTCGCGCTGACCGCTTCGGTGACCTTGTTCGCGACGTCCTCGCTCTTCAGCCGCGACAGCACCTGGTCGTGGCTCAGGCCGAGGTCGCGCTGCATGGCGGGCACGATGTCCGGGTTCAGCAGGTCCTGGCCCGACGCGGGGACGGCGATCGCGGCGAGCGCGCCCGTCGTCATCACCACGGCGGCAGCGGCACCGAAGAGTCTGGCGATCTTCATGCTTCTCCCTAGTTGGTTACGCGCGGCTCCGCACCGGCCACGCAGCGGTACTCCCCCGGCTGAGCGTCCCCGCAGTGGGCGTTACGGTGCAATCCGGGCGCCCGGCGAATGGGTATACGCATTCACCCCGGACGAATCCCCTGCTCCAAGCGGTCCTGCACCCGCGATGTCACCCGGTCGGACAGGTCCTTAAGTAGGGTTTCCGTGAACTACTTTCGGTAGCCGGGACACTTCCCGGAACGCGTTAAGCACCCCCGGAGCGGGGGAAACGCCGACGTTTCGCACGCGCAGTGACCCGGAACCGGGGGATCCCACGGCAAACCGGTGACAGCGGGTAGGCGGACGAGTGGCGCCGGTACCGACCACCTATTCGGTTAATGGTTTACGGGACGATCAGCTCTGCTTAGGCTCCCGCGCACAGTGCCGGAGCGCCGAGGAGGTCATATGTGGTTGACCGCTCCCCGCCCCACCTCGGTTTCCGTCCGGTCCGGACCCGCCCGGCTGACCGGCCGCGACCCCGAACTGGACGCCATCGTCGACGTGCTCCGGCACCGTCCCGCGGCGGTGCTGATCGAGGGTGAACCCGGCATGGGCCGGACCCGGCTGCTCGCGGAGATCGGGCGGCGCAAGGAGTTCGACGGCGGCCGCGTGCTCACCGGCGCCTGCCAGCCGCTGCGGGAACCCTTTCCCTACGGGCCCGTCCTGGAAGCGCTTCGCGCGGTCGGCGACACGCAGCTCGGCCCGCTGAGCCCGGTCGCCGGCGTGCTGCGGCCGTTGCTGCCGGAGCTCGCGGAAGCGCTTCCCCCGCGCCCCGAGCCGCTCGACGACCCCGTCGCCGAGCGGCACCGCGTCTTCCGGGCGGTGCGGGAACTCCTGGCCGCCTGCGGGCCGGCACTCGTGCTGATCGACGACCTCCAGTGGGCCGACGAGGACACCCGCGACCTCATGCGGTTCCTCGCCGGCGCGATGCCGCCGGAGCTGGCGGTCGTCGCCACCTACCGGTCCGCCACCGACGTCCGGCCCGGCCCACTGGGTGCGCCGTTCCGGACCGACCCCGCCGTGTACTCCGCCCGGGTGGCGCTGGGCGCGCTCGACGTCGCCGCCGTGCGCGCGCTGGCCGTCGAAATCCTCGAACTGCCGCGCGTCACCGACGAGTTCGCCGCGAAGCTGCACGAGTGCACCGCCGGAATCCCGTTCGTGGTCGAAGAAACCTTGCGGGCGCTCAAGGAAGCGGCCGAGCGGCTGCCCGTCGGCGAAGTGCTTTCCGACCGGTTGCTGGAGAACCTCGAGGTGCCGGTGCTGCTGCGGGAGGCCGTCACCGAACGGCTCGCCGCGCTGCCCGACCCGGCCGTCCGGCTGGCCGGCGCGGCCGCGGTGCTCGGCGTCGGCGCCGAAGCCGCCGTGCTGGGCGAGCTGGCCGGGCTCGCCGACGACCTGCTCCGGACCGCGCTGCTCGCCGCGTTGTCGGGCGGCGTGCTCGGCGAAGTCGGCGACGGCAAGTACGGCTTCCGGCACCCGCTGGCGCGCAAGGCCGTCTACGACACGGTCAGCGGACCCGAACGCGCTTTGCTGCACGCGCAGGCGATCCGCGTGCTCGCCGCGCAGCCGTCCCCGCCGCTCACGCTGCTGGCCCGGCACTCCCGCGCGGCCGGCCGCGTCGACCAGTGGCGGCACTACGCGGAAGCGGCCGCGGACGAGGCCATCGCCCGCGGTGAGACGTCCCGGGCGATCGACCTGCTGCAGTCGGTGCTCGCCGAACCCGGCCCGGCGCAGGCGGACGCCGGGCGCGTGGCCGGCAAGCTGAGCCAGGTCGCGCTGCGGGGTTTCCGCCCCGACGTGATCGGCACGCTCGAGCGCGTCCTGGAAGAGGTGGCGCTGCCGCCGTCGGTCCGCGGCTCGATCCGGCTGAGCCTGGGCATGCTGCTGGTCCGGACCATCGGCGGGCTCGGCCGCGGCCGCCTCGAAGTCGAGCGCGCGATCGGCGAGCTGACCGACCGGCCCGACCTCGCCGCGCGCGGGATCACGCTGCTGGCCCAGCCGATCGACGGGCTGACGCCGTTGTCGTGGCACGAATCCTGGCGCGCCCGCGCGGGCGAGGTGTACGAGCGGCTCGACGACCCCGAGCTGCGGCTCGCCCTGACCGCCGACCGCATCGCGGCCGCGTCGCACGTCGGCGACGGCTCGGCGTGGGCGGAGTTCGAAGCGCTGTCGGACACCGTCGGCACGGTCGCCGAGCGCGTCCAGCTGGCCCGGCTGTGGTGCAACCTCGCCGACGGCCAGTCGTGGGCCGGGCACCTCGAGCGCGCGGACCGGCTGGTCACCGAGGGCGTCCGGCGCGCGACCGACGCCGGCGCGCTGTACGCGATCGGCCTGATCCAGGGCACCCGCGTCCGGCTCGACTGGGTGCGCGGGCGCTGGAACGGGCTCGCCGAAGCCGCCGAGCAGCTGCGGGACAGCTACCCGGAACTCGGCCCGATCGTCATGGAGTCGTCCCTGGTGCTCGGCGGGCTCGCGGCCGTGCGCGGGGAGTTCGCCGCGGCGCAACGGCACCTGGCCGCGGCGAGCGTGCACGCACCCGACCGCGGGCCGATCCCGGTGGTGCTCTCCGCCGCCGGCGTGCTGATCTCGGTCCTGCTGGCGACCGACGACGTCGACGGCGCCTGCGCGGCGGCCGACACGGCGGTGGCCGCGGCCGGGCGCAAGGGCGTCTGGATCTGGGCGGCGGCGCTGGTCCCGGCGGCGGCGCAGGCGTACGCGCGGGCCGGGCGCTGGCCCGAGGCGGACAGCGTGGTCGAGGCGTTCGCGCGCGGCATCGAGGACCGCGACGCCCCGGTGGCCGCGGCCGCCCTGGTGGCCGGACGCGCGGTGCTGCTGGAGGCGCGGGGCAAGCACCTGGCCGCGGCGGCGCTGTTCGACGAAGCCGCGGCTGGCTACACGGCCCTGCCGATGCCCTACCCGGCGACGGGGATGCGGGAGCGGGCCGCGCTGTGCCGCCTGGCGGCGGGCAACCGGGACGCCGTCGAGGAGCTGACGGCGGCCGCGGAGGCGTACGAGCAGCTGGGCGCGACCCGCGACGCCGGCCGCTGCCGTCACCAGCTGCGCGAGCACGGCGCTTGGGCGCCATCGCAACGCGGGCGGCGGGGGTACGGGAGCGAGCTGTCGCCGCGGGAACGCGAAGTCGCGCGGATGCTCGCGGAGGGGCGGACGAACCGCGAGATCGCGGACGGGCTGTTCCTTTCGCCGCGCACGGTGGAACAGCACGTGGCGAAGGTGCTGCGCAAACTCGGCGCGCGCTCTCGCACGGACGTGGCTCGCAAGCTCCCGGGAGACTTCGCCACCGCCCCCGCCGGCTGACCCGAGGCCGCACTTTCACGTGAAAGTGCCGACCTGGGGGCGTCACTTTCACGTGAAAGTGCGGGGAAGGCCGAGCGGGGAGCCGGGACCAAAAAGGCACAAACCCCCGGGCCCCCGCGGACGGACC